>NZ_JANFNU010000009.1:0-136752 GCF_024437575.1 Vogesella sp. AC12 | reverse complement strand
TCGATGTCGCCTTCGATGAAGTCGACCAGCACTTCCTGGCCGAGGCGCGGGATGAACTGGTGGCCCCAGCCGGCGCCAGCGCTGGGCATCGCCACCCGCAGCCAGCAGCTGGAGCGTTCGTCAAGGTTGGCCCCGCTGTCCGGGTGCTCGTCCGGGCGCTGCCAGTGGAACTGCACCTTGATGCGGCCGTGGGCGTCGGTGTGCACTTCTTCGTTGGCGGGGCCGACCACGGTGGCGGTCTGCGCACCGCGCGCGGTGGGCTTGGCGTGACGGGTGGCGGCGTAGGTCGGGGTGAGCGGCAGGCCGCGGCGCTGGGCGTCGAACTCGCTGCGGAACGGCGCGTCGTTGCCAGTTTCGTCGCCTGCGGCCAACGTTGGCCGCAGGGCCGCAGGCAGGCTGCGGGCCAGCTCGGCCGGCAGGTTGTTGCGCACGGCAAGCCGCTGGCGGGTAACCACGAATTCGCGCTGCTCGGGTGCGTCCCACTGGTGCGCCGGGTGGTCGTCGAGGCGGAACCACTGCCCGGCGGTCAGGCCGCGTACCACCCCGCCGCCGCTGAAGGTCTTGGCCTGCGCATCGTGCGCCTGCTGCCGCAGCCGCGCGTAGTGCGATAGCTGCTCGGCATCGCTGGCGTAGTAGGCGCCGGGGGCGTCGTAGTGCTGCAGGCTGGATTGCAGGCGGGCACCATCCAGCCCCTGCTCGATCGCGGTCTCGTCGCCGCTGTGGCCGGTGGCCACCGGCTGGTAGTCGTAAGTCGCCAGCGCCACGCTGCCGCTGACGATCTGCCGCGCACCGTCCCAGCGGGTGAGGCCATCCTCTTCTTCGGTCGCATCGCTGCGGTGGAAGCGCACGCGCTCAAGGTTGGCCGCAGGCAGGCTGTACGGGTCGTCGAAGGCCAGCAGCTTGACCTGCGGGATATTCCCTCGCGACGCTGCGCTACCTCGCTCGGTCACGCCACTCAGGTGCTCGTAACGCCAACTGAGCCCTTCCTCGCGCAGCAGGCGGCAGATGAAGTCGTGGTCGGATTCGCGGTACTGCAGGCAGTAGCTGCGACTGGGCAGCGGGCCGGCCAGCGCGAAGTCCAGCTCCTGCACCGCGGCGAACAGCGGGTTGGCCGCCGCGTGCTCGGCAAAGAGCTGCCGCACGATGGCGTCCACAGATACATCCTGGAACACGCGCGAGGTCTGGCGCAGGCGCAGCAGCGCAAACGGCGGTTCGATGGTGAGTGCGTAGCGGGCAAAGCCACCGTCGCTGCCCAGCGTCTCGGCTGCGCTGACCACGCCGCAGCGCAGCGATTCGCGGCCGTCGGCGCCGGCGATGCCGAGCCGCACCGGCAGCCCCAGCAGTGACTTCAATTCGATGCCGTCATCCGCCGACAGGCACTCGACACGGAAGCGGTAATCGCCGGCCAGCGCCTCGTCGCCGCTCAAGGCCAGCGGCAGCAGCGCCTCGTCCCAGCGGCTACCGTCGCCCAGTTGCAGGGTGAGCAGGCGCTGGTCCTGGTTGAAGGCGGAGGCGAAGCTGGCGAGCAGGTCGGGAAGGGTCATGGCAGCGGCTCCGGAGCGGGACAAAGCCCCGAATTATGCCAAAGAATTACGCATTTGTCGTTAATGCCGGACGAGTAACAGGCCGGAGCGTGGCCCGCTTTTCGCCATGTTGCTTGCCGTCGACAAGAAGGCCGGCAGCTTGCGCCAGTACTGCTGCGCGGGATTGGAGGCGGGCCGCGCCATAAAAAAAGCGGGCCAGCGGCCCGCTCAAACACCCTCAAACATTGCCCGTTACGCCACCGCACCCTTGCCGGTGTGCGGTAACGCCTCGAACGCCTGCCGCAGTTCCGCCAGCTTGCCGCGGGCGCTGGCGAGGCCGGCGTCCTTGACATGGCCGAAGCCGCGAATGCCTTCGTACTGCTTGACCATCTCGGTGGCGGTGACCAGGTTGGCCGCGGTCAGCTTGCCGCACAGCTCGTCCACCAGCGTCTCGAACTCGACTATCAGTTGCCGCTCCAGCTTGCGGTCGGCCTGATAGCCGAACGGATCCAGCGCGGTGCCGCGCAGGCGCTTGCCGTGGGCGATGATGGCCATTGCCTTCAGTGCCCACTGGCCGAGGTTGATCTTGCGCGGCTGGTGGCCGGTCATCCAGCTGGCGCCGAAGTGGAAGGTCAGCTTCAGGTCGCCGTCGAACTGCGCCGCCAGCTCGCGCTGGAACACGCCGTCGCTGTACAGCCGCGCCACTTCGTACTCGTCCTTGTAGGCCAGCAGGTGGTAGTAGTTCTTCGCCACCGCCAGCGCCAGCGCGCTGCTGCCGGGACGGGCCAGCTCTTCGGCGGCCTGTACTCTGGCCACCAGCGCCTTGTAGCGCTCGGCCAGTTTTTCGTCCTGGTAGGCGACCAGTTCCTTGCTGCGATGGTGCAGCACGCCGTCCACCGTTTCACGTGGAACGAATTGCACCACCGCCGACGGCGACACCAGCGTTTCCACGCGCTGCAGGTCGTGCGCGGCGTGACGGCCCCAGGTAAAGGCATCCTGGTTGAACTTCACCGCGGCGCCGTTCAACTCGACGGCGGCCATGATCGCTTCCAGCGACACCGGCACCAGCCCCTGCTGCCAGGCGTAGCCGAGCATGAACATGTTGGCCGCAATGCCGTCGCCCATCAGCGCGGTGGCGATGCGGGTGGCGTTGACCTCGGCAAAGTGGCTGCCGCCGACCGATTCGATGATCGCGTCCTTCATCGCCCGCGCCGGGAAACGCACGTCCGGGTTCTTCAGGAAGGCGCTGGTCGGCGATTCGTAGCTGTTGACCACCACGTGGCTGAAGCCTTCGCGCATCTTGGCCAGCGCTTCCTCGGCGGCGGTCACCACCAGGTCGCAGCCCAGCACCAGGTTGGCGTCGCCGGCGGCGATACGCACCGCGTGCAGCTTGTCCTGGCTGTCGGCAATGCGCACGTGCGACCACACCGAGCCGCCTTTCTGCGCGAGGCCGGCCATGTCCAGCACGGTGATGCCCTTGTTGTCGAGGTGGGCGGCCATCGCCAGCACCTGGCCGATGGTGACCACGCCGGTACCGCCGACGCCGGTAATCATGATGCCGTACGGCTCGTGCAGCACCGGCAGCCGTGGTTCCGGCAGTACACCCATATGGTCGAGGCCGGCCTTGTTACCGCCGGACTTTTTCAGCTTGGCGCCGGAGACGCTGACAAAGCTGGGGCAGAAGCCCTCGACGCAGCTGTAGTCCTTGTTGCAGCTGCTCTGGTCGATCTTGCGCTTGCGGCCGAGCGCGGTTTCCACTGGCAGCACCGACAGGCAGCCGGATTTCTTGCTGCAGTCGCCGCAGCCCTCGCACACGCGCTCGTTGATGAAGATGCGGCGGTCCGGGTCAGGGAATTCGCCACGCTTGCGGCGGCGGCGCTTCTCGGCGGCACAGGTCTGGTCGTGGATCAGGATGGTGACGCCTTCCAGCTCGCGCAGCTCTTTCTGGATGCGATCCAGCTCGCGGCGGTGGAACACTTCCACCCCCGGCGCCAGGCCTTCCTTCAGCCCGTGCGCGGTGCGGTACTTGTCCGGATCGTCGCTGGTGATCACGATGCGGCCAACCCCTTCCGCGTGCACCTGGCGGGTGATCATCGGCACGTCGAGATAGCCGTCGACGTGCTGGCCGCCGGTCATCGCCACCGCGTCGTTGTACAGGATCTTGTAAGTGATGTTGACCTTGCCGGCCACCGCGGCGCGGATCGCCAGCAGGCCGGAGTGGAAGTAGGTGCCGTCACCGAGGTTGGTGAAGATGTGCTTGGTGGTGGTGAACGGCGCCTGACCCAGCCAGGTGATGCCTTCGCCGCCCATCTGGGTAAAGGTCTTGGTGCTGTCGCCCTCGATCCAGTGCGCCATGTAGTGGCAGCCGATGCCGGCCACCGCGCGGCTGCCTTCCGGCACCTTGGTCGACGTATTGTGCGGACAGCCGGAGCAGTAGTGCGGGATGCGGTTGATCGCCTCGCGCGGCTGCACCAGCTGCGCTTCCTTGTCATCGTAGAACTTCAGGCGGTCGTGGATCACCGGGCTGTCGAAGATGTTGGCCAGCCGGCTGGCGATGGCGCGCGCGATCATCGCTGGGGTCAGCTCGCCGGCGGCCGGCAGCAGCCAGTCGCCGTGCGGCAGCGCCCATTCGCCTTTCTCGGCGAACTTGCCCACCACGCGCGGGCGCACGTCGTCGCGCCAGTTGTACAGCTGTTCCTTCAGCTGGTATTCGATGATCTGGCGTTTTTCCTCGATCACCAGGATCTCGTCCAGGCCCTGCGCGAATTCGCGAACGCCTTCCGGCTCCAGCGGCCACACCATGCCGACCTTGAAGATGCGCAGGCCGATGTCGGCGGCCAGCGCCTCGTCGATGCCGAGGTCGTCCAGCGCCTGCATCACGTCGAGATAGGACTTGCCACAGGTGATGATGCCCAGCCGCGCCTTCGGCGAATCCAGCGTCACGTGGTTGAGCTTGTTGACACGGGCGTAGGCCAGCGCCGCGTACAGGCGGTGGTGCAGCACGCGCTTTTCCTGCGCCAGCGGGGTGTCCGGCCAGCGGATGGACAGGCCGTCGGCCGGCAGCGGGAAGTCGTCGGGGATCACGCAGTTGACGCGATCCGGGCTGATGTCGACCACCGCCGAGCTTTCGATGGTGTCGGTGATCGCCTTGATCGACACCCAGCAGCCGGAGTAGCGGCTCATCGCCCAGCCGTGCAGGCCGTAGTCGATCACCTCCTGCACGCCGGACGGCGACAGCACCGGGATCATGCTGGCAGCCAGGATGTGGTCGGACTGGTGCGGGAAGGTGGAGGATTTGGCGGCGTGGTCGTCGCCGCAGATCAGCAGTACGCCGCCGTGCTTGCTGGTGCCGGCCACGTTGCCGTGCTTGATCACGTCGCCGGAACGGTCGACGCCGGGGCCCTTGCCATACCACAACGCATACACACCTTCGTACTTGGCGCCGTCGAACATGTTGACCTGCTGCGTGCCCCATACCGCGGTGGCGGCGAGGTCCTCGTTGAGACCGGGGTGAAACACCACATTGTGCGCCTTGAGGTATTTCTCCGCCTTCTGCATGGTCTGGTCGACGTTGCCCAGCGGCGAGCCGCGGTAGCCGGTGACGTAGCCGGCGGTATTGAGGCCGGCGGCGCGGTCGCGCTCCTGCTGCATCATCGGCAGGCGCACCAGCGCCTGGATGCCGTTCAGCAATACCTGTCCGGTAGCTGCCGTGTATTTGTCTTCCAGTGCGACATGGCGAATCGACATGGTTTCTCCTCCATCATTCTCTGTGCTTGTGGCAACGGGGCGAGGCCGGCCTTGTGAGCGGCGCTTGCTGGCAATCTCTATCTCTAGTTGTAGCGCCTGTGGCGTCTTTTTGTGGCCGTGCCCGGCGCGCGCAGATGGCGGCCGGACTACTGGGCGCAGACTAGGTGACGTAAACGTAAACGTCAACATAATTGTCGTTTCACCACGCCCGGTGCGGCTTATGTGCCAGTGCAGCATGCGCGGCCGGCCGCGGCGGCAGAACACAGCGTTCCGCCCCCGCCATTGAGTAGACAGTCGGCGGGCGGTAGAGTGCACCCTTGACCCTGCCGCTACCGGCCACAAGCCGGCCTGCGGCCAACCTTTGCGGTGCCTCCCATGTCTACCTCCCGTCAGGAAACCTCGCGCGGCGTGCTGTATGCCGTCGGTGCCTTTTTCATCTGGGGCCTGTTCCCGCTGTACTGGAAGCCGCTGCACGACGTGCCGGCCTTGCAGATCCTGTGCCACCGCATCGTGTGGTCGGCCGTGTTCGTGGCGCTGATCCTGCTGCTGCAGCGCAACTGGGGCTGGCTGCTCGCCGCACTGCGCGATCCGCGGCGGGTGGCGATCTTTGCGGTATCGTCGCTGATGCTGTCGCTGAACTGGCTGATCTATATCTGGGCGGTCAACGAAGGCCGCGTGGTGGAGGCCAGCCTCGGCTACTTCATCAATCCGCTGGTCAACGTACTGCTGGGACGGCTGTTTCTCGGCGAGCGGCTGACGCGGCCGCAGGCTGCCGCCGTTGCCTTCGCGACACTGGGGGTGGGCTGGCTGACGCTGACCGCCGGCAGCCCGCCATGGATTTCACTGAGTCTGGCCGGCAGCTTCGGCATTTACGGCCTGCTGCGCAAAAAGGCGACGCTGCCCTCGCTGGAAGGCCTGGCGCTGGAGACCTTCCTGATGACGCCGCTGGCCGCCATCGCGTTGCTATGGTTCAACTGGCAGGGGCAGGGTGCCTTTGGCCAGCAGGGCACCGCCACCGACCTGCTGCTGCTCGGCGCCGGGGTGGTGACGGCCATTCCGCTGCTGCTGTTCGCCAGCGGTGCGCGACGGCTGAAACTGGCCACCGTCGGCCTGATCCAGTACCTCGGCCCCACCATCCAGCTGCTGCTGGGGGTATGGCTGTATAACGAGCCGTTCGGCAACGACCGCGCCATCGGCTTCGCGCTGATCTGGAGCGCTCTGGCGCTGTACTCCGGCGCCGGGCTGCTCAGCTACTGGAAGCAACGCCGCCTGCAGCAGGCGTAAACCGGCGCACGGCAACCACATGCGGCCAACCTTGAGGCAAGGTTGGCCGCATTGCTTTTGGCAGGCTGCTTCACACAGTGTTCTGCCCACCGCGCTTGCCGCCACGGCCAGCCGGCAGTAGCGTGACAGGCTGCTACCGGAGACAGACATGGCCATCACATTCGATACCGACAAGCAGCGACTGGACCGCGACATGGTGTACCGCTACCTGAGCGGCGAATCCTACTGGGCGCGCGGCCTGCCGCGCGACATCTTCGAGCGCTCGCTGGACGGCTCGCTGTGCATTGGCGGCTACGACGAACACGGCCGGCAGGTGGCGTTTGCGCGCGTGATCAGCGATTTCGCCACCTTCGCCTACCTCGGCGACGTGTTCGTGCTGGACAGCGTGCGTGGCCAGGGCGTGGGCAAGGCGCTGATGAGCTACATCCAGGCCCATCCGCAGCTGCAGAACCTGCGCCGCTTCATGCTGGCCACCGCCGACGCCCACGGCCTGTACGCGCAGTACGGCTTTGCCGCGCTGGGCGCGCCGCAACGCATCATGGAAAAGGTGGAACCGGACATCTACCAGCGCCTGGCCGGTGGGCACGCCCAGCCATGACGCACAAAACCTTCTGGGACGACCCGTACCGGTGCGAGCTGGCCACGCAGGTCGCCACGGTGGACGGCGCGCGCGTCACGCTGCAGGCCACCATCTTCTACGCCGAGAGCGGCGGCCAGGAGAGCGACAGCGGCAGCATCGCCGACCTGCCGGTGCTGCAGGCGGAAAAACTCGGCCGCGACATCGTCTACACCCTGGCCGCCGGCCACAGCCTGCAAGCCGGTGACGCGGTGACGGTGCGCATCGACTGGCCGCGCCGCTATCGTCTGATGCGGCTGCACTTCGCCGCCGAGCTGGTACTGGAAACCATCTGCCAGACGCTGGCCGGCGTGGAGAAGATCGGTGCCCACATCGGCGAGCACAAGGCGCGCATCGACTTCGCGCTGCCGCAGCCGATCAGCGCGCAGCTGCCGGCACTGCAGACCCGCATCGATGCGCTGATTGCGGCCAACCTGCCCATCACCAGCGCCTTTGCCGATGCGGCGAGCGAGCGTCGCTACTGGGAAATCGCCGGCTACGGCCGCGTGCCGTGCGGCGGCACCCACCTCCAGCGCACCGCAGAGGTTGGCCGCATCGCACTGAAACGCAAGAACGTCGGCAAGGGCAAGGAGCGGGTGGAGATCACGCTGCGGGACGATGAATCGTCTCCCGGATAACGGCGGAAGGCGTGCGGTATGCCGTTGCACGGACGGCCACCGGCACTACGCCGGCCAGCCCCTCAGCGACGCAAAAAAGCCGCCCGTGGCGGGCGGCTTGCTCGACTGACGGGGCCACTCACCCCGCCCGCGCCGGGCGGCGGCGGCTGGCCAGCTGCACGCACAGCACGCTGGCCAGCACCGTCACCATGCCGATCAGCGTCCAGCCGTGCAGGCGCTGCCCCAACGCCACCCAGCCCAGGATCACCGCCGCCACCGGGCTGAGCAGGCCCAGCGCCGACACCGCCACCGGCGGCAGCAGGCGCAGGCCGCGGAACCACAGGCCGTAAGCCAGCAGCGCACCCACCAGCGACAGGTAGGCGTAGCCGGCGACGTTGGCCGCAGACAGCGCCGGCAGCGGCGGATCCAGCCACAGCGCCGCCGGCAGCAGCATCAGGCCACCCAGCGCCAGCTGCCAGCCGGTCAGCGCCAGCAAGGGCAGGCTACTGCCCCAGCGCCGCGCCAGGTACATGCCCAGCGCCATCACCACCGCGCCGCCGGCGGCAGCCAGCACACCGATGCTGTCCCAGCGCGCGTTGCCGGCATTCAGCAGCACCGCCATGCCGGCAAGGCCGGCGCAGGCGGCCAGCAACACCAGCGGCCGCGGCGTCTGCCGCTCCAGCCCCCACAGCAGCGCCATCATCAGCAGCGGCTGGATCGCCCCCAGCACCGCGGCGATGCCGCCGGGCAGGCGGTAGGCGGCGACAAACAGCAAGGCCTGGAAGGCGCCGATATTCAGCAGCGACAGCAGCAGCAGCCGTGGCCATTCCTGCTGCTGCGGCAGGTGGCGCGTCCACAGCAACAGCAGCAGGCCGGCCGGCAGCACGCGCAGCACGCCGGCAGTAAACGGCAGGCCTGGCGGCAGCCATTGCGTGGTGACAAGATAGGTGGAACCCCAGATCAGCGGCACCACGGCGGTCAGCAGGGTATCGCGCCACAGGCGGGAAGCAGGCATCACGGATTTATCTCCCATTCAAGATATAATCAGCGTATCGCCAATTTATCTTCAATTCAAGATATTTGTCTTGAACACGAGCTATCCGGAGCCGGCATGGACACACTGAACACCCCCGATGCCGTGGACGCCATCCGCGCGCAATGGCAGCGCGAGCGCCCCGACCTCGACACCCGCGACATGGCGCTGATCGGCCGCCTGGCCCGCTGCGCTGGCCAGCTGCAAAAGCGGCTCAACGACACCTTCGGCCAGTACGGCATCTGCAACTGGGAATTCGACGTGCTGGCCACGCTGCGCCGCAGCGGCGCACCGTACTGCCTGGCACCCACCGCGCTGTTTTCCAGCCTGATGCTGTCCTCCGGCACCATGACGCGCCAGCTGCAGCTGCTGACCGAGCGCGGGCTGGTGGAACGGCTGCCCAACCCGGCCGACGCGCGCAGCCTGCTGGTGCGGCTGACCCCGGACGGGCTGGCACTGGTCGAGGCGGCGCTGGACGCCCACGTCGCCAATATGGCGGCCATCCTCGCCCCGCTGCCCGCCGAACCCCATGCCGCGCTCGACGCCGGCCTGCGCCAGCTGCTGGCGGTGCTGGAAGCTCCCGCGCACTGAGCAGGCGCGCTGCCATGCGGATCATCGGCCGGCCCGGAGCATCCGCGCCGGCCAGACCATCCCATGCGCCAAAAACAATGCGGCCAACCTTGCCCAAGGCTGGCCGCATTGCTTCGTCATAAAATTATTCAGCCCAACCCGCGCTTCCCGTATCCTGTACGCCTGTTTCACAGCCGACTGCTTCAGGATCTTGCCGAATGAAACCCCTCATCACGCTGGCGGCGCTGATGTCCGCCCTGCTGTTACCCGCCGCCGCGCACGCCGCCCTCTCCACACCCCCCGCCCAGAGCGCCGAACAGATCGCGGCCGAACAGGGTAATGCCAGAGCCCAGTTCAATATCGCGTGGCGCTATCAGCAGGGTGACGGGGTGGCGCAAGACTTTGCCCAAGCCGTGTTGTGGTATCGCAAGGCCGCCGAGCAGGGCCTGGGGGAAGCGCAGTTCAACCTCGCCCTGCTCCATCTTTCCGGACAGGGGACAGTGCAGGATACCGATACAGCGCTTGTCTGGCTCCGCAAGGCCGCCGAGCAAAACCTCAGCAGAGCAATGGTCAGCCTCGCCATTCAGCTCCTGCAAGACCAGCAGGCCGCGCAAAGTCATACCGAAGCCTTCTCCTGGTTCCACAAGGCGGCACGACAAGGAGACGCCGACGGCCAGTACTATCTCGGAAGATTGTATCTGTACGGGTATGGCACGACGCCCGATCCGGCCCAGGCGCTGGCGTGGTATCGCAAGGCCGCGGAGCAGGGATTGGCGCAAGCGCAGAATGAACTCGGTTCCGCATACCAGTATGGAAAACTGGTAGCCATGGATTTTGCCGAAGCCGAACGCTGGTACATCAAAGCCGCGGCACAAGGCCATCCGGAAGCAAAACTCAATCTGCACTGCCTATTCCTCAGTTCCAATGGCCTCAACAGGGAAACCATCCTGGCCGCCCATCAGTACCGGCAGGCCGCACAGCAAGGCGATGCCAATGCCCAGTACCTGACCGGCCTGATGCACGAGTCGGGCAAGGGTCTGCCAAGTGATATCCATCAGGCTGCCGGGTGGTACCGCAAGGCAGCGGAACAGGGTATGGCCGCCGCTCAATACAAACTGGGCCTGCAGTACCAAAATGGCCAGGGCGTCACCCAGAGTTTCAGCGACGCGGCAACGTGGTTGCGCAAGGCTGCCGAACAGGGTTTGGCCACGGCACAGGACAGCCTCGGGCAGATGTACCAGTACGGGCGGGGCGTAGACCCGAATGCCACCGAGGCCGTGACGTGGTACAGCAAGGCCGCCGAGCAAGGGCTGGCATCGGCGCAGACCCATCTGGGCGAAATGCTGCAGCATGGGCGCGGGGTCGACATGGATTTCGCCGCCGCCGAAAGCTGGTTCCTCAAGGCTGCGGCGCAAGGCGATACCCATGCCAAATGGCGCCTGAACGGCCTGTTCGAGAACCACGTAGGCCTCAGCCGGCAGGATCTGCTGACGGCAAGCCGGCAACAGCAGGCGGCACAAAAAGGTGAGGCCCGGGCGCAACGCGTGCTGGGCCAGATGTATGACGCCGGCAAGGGCCTGCCGCGTGACGACGCCGCGGCGGCCCGCTGGTATCGCAAGGCCGCCGCGCAGGGCGACGCGGTCGCCCGCAACAATCTGGGCAAACTCTACGCCGAAGGGCGCGGGGTTCCCTACGACTGGTCCCAGGCCGTGCACTGGTACCGGCTGGCGGCCGGGCAGGGCTATGCCCCGGCGCAGAACAATCTGGGCAATATGTATCGCTACGGGCAAGGCGTTGCCATGAGTGCGGAACAGGCGGTGCAGTGGTACCGCAAGGCCGCCGAGCAGGGGCTGAGCGAGGCGCAGTTCAGCTTGGCAACAATGTTGCTGAACGGTCAGGGCGTGCCAAGGGATGAACGCGAGGCCGATATCTGGTTTGACAAGGCTGCAAAGCGACCGCCGTCGCCTTGATCCCCAATAAAAATCGCGGCCAACCTTGCCCAAGGTTGGCCGCAGCCTTTTGTCATAAAATTATTCAACTCAGCCAGCGCTTCCCGTATCCTGTACGCCTGTTTCACTGCCGACTGTTTCAGGATCTTGCCGAATGAAAGCCCTCACTACGCTGGCGGCGCTGATGTCCGCGCTGCTGTTACCCGCTGCCGCGCACGCCGCCCTCACCACGCCCCCCGCCCAGAGCGCCGAGCAGGTCGCAGCCGAACAGGGTAATGCCGAGGCACAAACCCGCCTCGGCACTCGATACCTGCAAGGAAATGGCATCAGGCAGGACTACGCAGAGGGAGCTCGCTGGCTGCAGCTGGCTGCTTCCCAAGGGAGTGCAGTGGCCCAGTACAACCTCGGCGTAATTTTCGACAAGGGCTTAGGCACGCCGACCGATATGCCCTCGGCCATCCGCTATTACCATCAGGCCGCTGCCCAGCATCTGGCCCAAGCCCAATTTGCACTGGGTACGCTCTACTACGATGGACGTGGTGTTGCCCAAGATCTCAGCGCTGCCGCAGATTGGTTCCAACTGGCTGCTGACCAAGGGTATGCCGATGCGCAAGGTAACCTAGGCGGCATGTATCTCAACGGTCGGGGTGTCACTGGCAATACGGTTGAAGGCATCCGCTGGTTACGCTTGGCTGTAACGCAAAAATCCGATATCGGGCAGTACAACCTCGGGGTGGCCTATCGTGATGGCCTAGGAGTGGCCAAGGACGAAGCCGAAGCAGCACGCTGGTTCCGCCTTGCCGCCGAACAGCAGTACACCACTGCCCAGTTCAATCTGGGGGTGCCGTACCTGTATGGCCAAGGGGTTGCCAAGGACGAAGCCGAAGCCATGCGCTGGTTCCGCAAGGCGGCAGCAAAAAACCTTGCGGATGCCCAGCATAACCTCGGTGTGATGTACCGCGACGGGCTGGGCATCACCAAGGATGCAACCGAAGCGGCGCGCTGGTTCCACCTCGCCGCCGAACAGGGTTTCCCTAGCTCCCAGCACAACCTGGGCCTGCTGTACCTGGAGGGAAACGGCGTCCCACAGGATCCGGCGGCCGCTGCCGACTGGATAAGCAAAGCGGCCAACGGTGGCATGGCCCTGTCGCAGTACTTACTGGGCAAGTTGCACAGTGAGGGTCTGGGTGTCATCGAAGACGAGGGCCTCGCCGCGCTGTGGTACCGCAAGGCGGCCGAGCAAGGTCTGCCAGCGGCCCAGCATGCGCTGGGCGAGCTGTATCAGGCTGGCCGGGGTGTTGGCGAGGATACCGCCATGGCCATTGACTGGTACCGCAAGGCCGCGGCACAGGGGGTTGCCGAAGCCGCCCTGGCGCTGGCACGGCTCTATGCCGATGCCGACAGCGGCCACACCGACCTGGACGCGGCCCTGAACTGGTATCAGCAAGCCGCCAGCGCCGGCGATGCCAGCGCCCAGCTGGAGCTGGGCAAGTTGTATCTGGATGGCTCACAGGTGCCGCGACAGGACACGCTGGCAGCACAATGGTTGCAACGTGCTGCTACCCAGGAGGTCGGCTGGGCACAGCTCTGTCTGGCCGTGCTGTACACGCAGGGCAGGGGGGTGTCACCGGACAAGGTTCAAGCCCGGCAATGGCTGGACAAGGCCATCGCCCTGGAGGTGGCAGGCAGTAGCGCACTGGCCCCCCTCCTGCAGGCCGAGGGCCCGGCACAGGCCGCGACATTGCAAGCATTGCAGGCGAGGGCAGAACACAACGACGAAGATGCGCTGTACGCGCTATCGTGGGTGTATCGCTTCGGTATCAGCACCCCTGCCGATGCCGAGCAGGCGGCAAACTGGTATCGCCGCTGGCAGGCGAGCTGGCGGGAACAAGCACTGAGATCCGCCCCGTAAGCTCACACCCAGCCCAAGCAAACAAATCGGCCAACCTTGCAACAGGTTGGCCGCATCGTTTCCGGGTATCCGCCGGTTTACTGGTTGGCGCGCACCCAGCGGTGCCAGTGGCCGAACAGCTCCGGGTCCAGCGCCGCGATCACCGAGCGCTTCCACAGCGTGTCCGTCCAGTAGTCATCGGTATTGAGGCTGGCGATGCGGCCGCCGGCTTCTTCCAGGATCACCGCGCCGGCGGCGTAGTCCCACAGCCGCTGGCCGCCGTGCAGGTACAGGTCGTAACGGCCGGCGGCGAGGAAGCACCAGTCCAGCGTGGACGAGCCCATGCTGCGCTGGCTGCCGAACGGCGCCACGCTGTTCATGCGCGCCGCCAGCTTGCCGGAGCGCAGGTACTTGATCTCCACCGCGGCGATGGCGTCGCCCATGCTGTTGCGCGTGGTCTTCAGCGGCAGGCGGTTGCCGTTGAGGTAAGCGCCCTTGCCGCGCCGCGCGTAGAACATCTCGTCGGCCACCGGGTTGTAGATCACGCCCAGCTCGCTGATGCCGTTCACCATCAGCGCCACCGAGATGGCGAAGTAGGGCAGGCCGTTGACGAAATTGGTGGTGCCGTCGATGGGATCGACCACCCACAGCCCGTCCGGATTGGCCGCCCACAGCGCGTCCTGTTCCTCGCGCGTCATTTCCTCGCCCAGCACCGGGTGCGGCAGGATCAGCGGCAGGTCGCGCTGCAGTGCCTGCTGGCAGCCAAGATCGGCCTCGGTAAACAGCGAACCGTCGTCCTTGCGCGTCTTGCCGACGCGCAAAAAGCGCGGCATGACCTCGGTCTGGGCCACGTTACGAACGGTACGGATGACCTCGTCGACCACCTGCATGCGCTTCTCCTGGCGCGTCCGCCGGTCAGCGGACGGGTTAACACGGTTGGCAGGCCGGTGGGCCCGCACCTCAAGCCGTCCCCGCGGGGGCGAATTGAAAACAGTGGTTGTTGCAATTGCAGCAAAACAAGCAAAATACCGCCATCACCACAGACTTTCAACACACCATGCCCAGGTTTTTTGTTGCCACACCCCTCGCCGGCCTGCGTTCGCTGTCCCTTCCCGACCATGTCGTGCGCCATGTACAGGTATTGCGGCTGAAAGAAGGCGACGCCATCACCCTGTTCGACGGCCGTGGCGGCGAGTACCAAGCCACGCTCACCGCCATCGCCAAGCGCGATGCCGACTGCGACATCAGCCGCTTCGACGACAGCAGCCGCGAGTCGCCGCTGTGGCTGGGACTGGCGCAGGCGATCTCCAGCGGCGACCGCATGGAATTCACGCTGCAGAAGGGGGTGGAGATGGGCGTCAGCGTGTTCCAGCCGCTGATGACCGAGCGCAGCATCGTCAAGCTGGCCGGCGACCGCGCCGACAAGCGCCTGGCACGCTGGCAGGAGATCATCGTCTCCGCCTGCGAGCAGTGCGGGCGCAATACCATCCCCGAGGTGCTGCCTATCCTGACGCTGAAGCAGTGGCTGGCGGCGAAGCCGGACGGCGACGCGCACCTGGTGCTGTCGCCGCTGGGCACGCAGCGGCTGGCCGACATCGCCAAAGCGCCGGCGCGCGCGTGGCTGATGGCGGGGCCGGAAGGCGGGCTGTCGGCGGCGGAAGAGGCGGCGGCGATCGGCGGCGGCTGGACGCCGCTCAAGCTCGGCCCGCGCATCCTGCGCACCGAAACCGCAGCGCTGGCGGCGGCGGCGGCGATGCAGACGGTGTGGGGCGACTACGGCGCCTGAGACCGTACTCCGCTTTCACTGCGGCCAACGTTGGCCGCAACGGATCCCGCAATGAAAAACGGTGGCTGCATGCCACCGTTTTTTTATGATCGCCCGGAAGCCGCTCAGTGCCCGCTGCGGCGGTAGATCAAGCGCCGGTCAAACAGCGCCTCGTACTGGCTGAGGCGGAACTGGCCCTCTTCCGGCACCGCGCGGTCGTAGTTGTAGCGCTGGCCCTGGTATTCGATCCACGCCACGATCGGCAGGCCGAGATAGCTGCCGACCGTTTCCGGCGACTTGGTCACCTCGCTGTCGGCCAGCAGCAGGCCGACGCGCTCCTGCGTCACCACCGCGTCCACCTCGTCATCTACCACGGTCGCCAGCGGTTTCAGCGGGATGCCGCGCCGGCGCAGCTGCCGCGCGTGCCACAGCATCAGCCAGCGCACCATCAGCGTCGGCAGCAGCACCGGGTGCACCTGCTTGCTGTCGTCGAACATGCACTTCACTTCAAAACGGTTGCCGCATTGCGGGCATTCGGCGCGCGCCAGGATGAACACGCGGTCGACCACCAGCAGCGCCACGCCGTGCATGGCCGGCGATTTGACCAGTTTCTTGCAGTGCGGGCAGTGCTTGGCAAAGCTGCTGACCTTGACGCCGCTGGGGAACACCTGCGGCAGGAATCGATCAAGTCGATCGGGCTTGAGCATACTCGTCACGCTCCGGTGTATCAGGTAAAGCGCGATTATAACGCCGCGACGCGCAGCTGCTGCGTCAGACTGTGCGCCTCGCCGGCGGCCAGCACCCGCGCGTCGGCGCCGGCATTGGCCGCCTCCAGGCACAGGAAATGCTGCCAGCCGTCGGCGGGCAGGTCGGCCAGCTTGGCCGCACCCTGCTGCCACGGCGTCCACACCACGGTGCTGGCGCTGCCGCTGCTGGAGAGCTGCAGCCGGCGCTGCCAGCCGGCATCGTCCAGTTGCAGCGGCGCGGCGCTGGCCACGACCGCATCGGTAGCCGCCTGCGGTGTCCAGTCGCCGTCTGGCCAGGTCTTGAACCGGCCGTCGAGCTTGTCGTGGTACGGCGCCTGCGCCAGGCCCTGCAGGCGCAGCTGGCGGATGTCGCTGACCGCGACATAGCTGTGCAGCGCCTGGCTCAGCGGCTGCGGCGTCTTGCCGAGGTTGCGCGTGGTCAGCGTCAGCGTCAGCTGCTGCGGGGCCAGCAGCAGCGTCAGCGACGCCTGCAGCTCGCCCTCGCGCGGGCCGTTGAGGCTGAGGTGGAAGCCGTCGTCGCTGCGCACCACCGCGTTCACCGTCCACAGCGCGGTGCGCGCCACGCCGTGCTGCGGGCGGCTGCTGTCGCCGGGGTGGGGGCCGAACCACGGCCAGCACAGCGGGATGCCGCCGCGGATGGCCTTGCCCGGCTGCAGCTGCGCTTGCGGCGACAGGTACAGCAGCGGTTGGCCGCCGGCGGGGATGAAATCGAGCAGCTGGCCGCCGTACAGGCTGAACACGGCGCTGAAATCCGGGTGACTGAAGGCGAGGCCGGGCATGCCGGGGGCCAGTTCGATGGCACGCACGCCGGCGGGCAGCAGGTCGGGATGGACAGGGTGGGTCATGATGACATCCTTGCAGGCGTAGTAGCGGTGTGACGGCTACAATGCAACAGTTTCTGCCGGCTTGCCAAGCGCGCCATGCCGCCGGCGTTCCGCGTTCCAACCCCATAAGGAGTGATGCCGTGAATTCACGCTGGATCGACATTCAAACCGCACAAGGCGAAACCTTCTCCGGCTACCTGACGCTACCGCCGACCGGCAGCGGCCCCGGCATCGTGCTGGTGCAGGAGATCTGGGGCGTCAACGAACACATCCGCGCCGTGGCCGAGCAGTACGCACTGGACGGCTACGTGGTGCTGGCGCCGGACGTGTTCTGGCGACTGAGCCCGCGCGTGGACCTCGCCTACGACGACGCCGGCAGCCAGCAGGCCTTCGGCTACTACCAGCGGGTAGATACCGCGCTGGCGGCCAGCGACGTGGTGGCGGCGGTGGCCACGCTGCGCCAGCTGCCGCAGGTCAGCGGCAAGGTGGCGACGCTGGGCTTCTGTCTGGGCGGCCAGCTGGCCTATCGCGCCGCGGCGCTGAGCCAGGCCGATGCCGCGGTGTGCTACTACGGCGGCGGCATCCAGCAGCACCTGGACGTGGCCGCCGACATCGGCATGCCTATCCTGTTCCACTACGCGGCGCAGGACGGCCACATCAGCCAGGACATGGTGGCGGCGGTGAAGGCGGCGTTTGCCGACAAGCCGAACGCGGTGTTCCACGACTACGCCGGCGTCGACCACGGCTTCAACTGCTGGGGCCGGCCGATGTACGACCAGCGCGCCGCGGCGCTGGCGCACGGCCGCAGCCTGCAATTTCTCGCCGCCCACCTCGACTGAGGCACCACGCGCGGTCGCCCGCCGGCGGCCGCGCCTTTTTCCGCCCGTTTCAGCTTACAATCGCCGCATGAGCACGCCCAAACCCGCCTCCAAGCCGCACTACCTGCGCATCCGCGATTTCATTCTAGACGGTATCAAGAGCCGCAGCTTCGCCCCCGGTGCCAAGATTCCGCCCGAGGTCGAGCTGGCGAAGCAATTCGGCGTGTCGCGCATGACCGTCAACAAGGCGATCCGCGACCTGGCCGAGGCCGGCGTGCTGCTGCGCTACGCCGGCGACGGCACCTACGTCGCCGAACGCAAGGCGGAATCGCCGCTGCTGGATGTGAACAACATCGCCGAGGAGATCGCCAGCCGCGGCCACGCCTACCGCGCCGAGGTGCACTTCGTGCGCGAGGAAGCCGCCAGCGAGGAAGTGGCGCTGCGACTGGCGCTGGGCGTCGGCATGCCGGTGTTCCACTCGCTGATCGTGCACTTCGAGGACGACACCCCGATCCAGCTCGAAGACCGCTACATCAATCCGCAATGGGCGCCGGACTACCTGGCGCAGCAGTTCCAGCGCGAGACGCCGAACGCCTATCTGATGCGCGCCTGCCCGCTGACCGATGTCGAGCACACCGTCGAGGCGGTGCTGCCGGATGCGCAGGCGCAGAGCCTGCTGGGGCTGCAGGCCAGCGAGCCCTGCCTGCGCGTGCTGCGCCGCACCTGGTCCGGCAAGCACCTGGTCAGCTTCGCGCGGCTGCTGCACCCCGGCGCCGGCTACAAGCTGCGCTCGCAGACGCGGGTACGCAAATAGTAAATGTATATACATTTACGCAACAACCGGAAACAGGCCACGCCAGCGCGTGGCCTTTTGTTTTTATTGGCTTTTTTGCCAGATTGACGACCCGGCGCGTCGCGCACTGCCAACAATCCCGTCGCAGAAAAATCTTGACGCCCGCCTTGCGATCAACTAAATGTATATACAATTCATCGCAAAACAGCGGACACCACCATGAGCAGCAACAGCGACACCCTGTGGATCAACGCCCGTCTCGCCACCTTCGACGCGGCCAACCTTGCGCCCTACGGCGCGCTGGACGGTCACGCGCTGTGGCTGCGTGACGGCCGCATCCACGCAGTGCTGCCGCAAGAGCAGGCGCTGGCCGCCTTCGCCGGCGGCGGCGAGGTGCGCGACGCCAAGGGTGCGTGGATCACCCCCGGCTTCATCGACTGCCACACCCACCTGGTGTACGGCGGCAACCGCGCCGCGGAATGGGAAAAGCGCCTCACCGGCGTGCCCTACCAGCAGATCGCGGCCGAAGGCGGCGGCATCATCTCCACCGTGCGCGCCACCCGTGGCCTGGACGAGGACGAGCTGGCGCTGGTCAGCCTGCCGCGGCTGAAGGCGCTGATGAAGGAAGGCGTCACCACCATCGAGATGAAGTCCGGCTACGGCCTGACGCTGGCCGACGAGCTGAAACAGCTGCGCGCCGCGCGCCGGCTGGAAGCCGCGCTGCCGGTGGAAGTGGCCACCACGCTGTTGTCGGCGCACGCGCTGCCACCGGAATTCGCCGGCGATGCCGACGGCTACATCCGCCACGTGTGCGAGGTGATCATCCCCGCCGCGGCGCAGGAAGGGCTGGCCGAAGCGGTGGACGTGTTCTGCGAAGGCGTCGGCTTTTCGCCGGCGCAGACCCGCCAGGTGTTCGAAGCCGCCCGCGCGCATGGCCTGAAAGTGAAAGGTCACGTCGAGCAGCTGTCCAACCTGCACGGCGCCGCGCTGGTGGCCGAGTTCGGCGGCCTGTCCGCCGACCATATCGAATACCTGGACGACGCCGGCGTGGCCGCGCTGGCGGCATCCGGCACCGTGGCGGTACTGCTGCCCGGCGCCTACTACTTCCTGCGCGAAACGCAGAAACCGCCGGTGGAGAAACTGCGTGCGGCCAATGTGGCGATGGCGGTGTCCACCGACCTGAACCCCGGCACCAGCCCGTTTGCCTCCATTCGCCTCGCGATGAACCAGGCCTGCGTGCTGTTCGGCCTGACGCCGGAAGAAGCGCTGCGCGGCACCACCCGCCACGCGGCACAGGCGCTGGGTCGCGGCGCCACGCACGGCCAGCTGGCCGCCGGCTTTGTCGCCGACCTGCTGCTGTGGGACATCGACCATCCGGCCGAGATCGTGTACGGCCTCGGCACCAACCCGCTGACCCGCCGCGTGTTCCGTGGCGTGGTGCAGCACGAGGGATAAACCATGACTATCGACATGAGCATGTGGACTGGCCGCATTGACGCCGCCGAAGGCGACGCGGCGCGCCGCTGGCACCAGGTGGTGCAGCCGCTGGCCGCCGGCGCCGCGCCCGGCATCGCCATCCTCGGCTTTGCCTGCGACGAAGGCGTGCGCCGCAACCAGGGCCGCACCGGCGCCGTCGCCGGCCCGCAGGCGCTGCGCCGCGCCTTGGCCAATCTGGCGTATCACCCGACGCTGCCGCTGTACGACGCCGGCACCATCAGCTGCGACGACGGCGATCTGGACGCCGCGCACCAGCGGCTGGCCGCACGCGTCAGCGCCATCGTCTACGCCGGCCACCTGCCGCTGGTGCTCGGCGGCGGCCACGAGACCGCCTTCGGCCACTGGCTGGGCCTCGCCGACGCGCATCAGGACAAGCGTATCGGCATCGTCAACTTCGACGCCCACTTCGACCTGCGCACCGCCGACGAAGCCACCAGCGGCACCCCGTTCGCGCAGATCGCCGCCGAGTGCGCCAGGCGCGGCCAGCATTTCCGCTACCTGTGCCTGGGCGTCGCCGAAACCGCCAACACCCGCGCGCTGTTCGACGCTGCGGCCAACCTTGGCGCCGAGTGGCGGCTGGACAGCGACATGACCGCCTGGCAGCTGGCCGATGCCCGCCACCAGCTGGCCGAGTTCATCGACAGCGTCGACGCGGTGTACCTGACCATCGACCTCGACGTATTGCCGGCGGCACAGATGCCGGCGGTGTCGGCCCCGGCCGGCTACGGCGTCGACATCAGCGTGGTGGAAGCGCTGGTCGGCAAGATCGCCAAGAGCGGCAAGCTGGTGGGTGCCGATCTGGTGGAATTCAACCCCAATTTTGACCAGGACAGCCACGGCGCCAAGGCCGCCGCGCGCCTGGCATGGTCGATCACGCGCCAACTGCGGCGCTGACAGCATTCCGCTGTGCGGCGCAAACCGGCGGCGGCTTACGTAGTGAACAACACCTGACAGAGCAAGACCCGATAGGAGCAACTCCCATGACTGACCCGCGTTTTGACGCTAGCCGCGTAATCCGTGCCCCGCACGGCACCGAACTGCACTGCAAGAACTGGATCGCCGAAGCGGCCTACCGCATGATCCAGAACAACCTGGACCCGGACGTCGCCGAGAACCCGCAGGCGCTGGTGGTGTACGGTGGCATCGGCCGTGCCGCACGCAACTGGGAGTGCTACGACCAGATCCTGGCGTCGCTGAAAGAGCTGAACGAAGACGAAACCCTGCTGGTGCAGTCCGGCAAGCCGGTCGGCGTGTTCAAGACTCACGCCAACGCCCCGCGCGTGCTGCTGGCCAACTCCAACCTGGTGCCGAAGTGGGCCAACTGGGAACACTTCAACGAGCTGGACCGCAAGGGCCTGTTCATGTACGGCCAGATGACCGCCGGCAGCTGGATCTACATCGGCTCGCAGGGCATCGTGCAGGGTACTTTTGAAACGTTTGTAGAAGCCGGCCGCCAGCACTACAACAACGACCTGGCAGGCCGCTGGATCCTCACCGCCGGCCTCGGCGGCATGGGTGGCGCACAACCGCTGGCCGCAACCCTGGCCGGCGCCTGCTCGCTGAACATCGAATGCCAGCAGAGCAGCATCGACTTCCGTCTGCGTACCCGCTACGTCGACAAGCAGGCGCGCGACATCGACCACGCGCTGGAACTGATCAAGGAACACACTGGACGCAAGGAAGCGGTGTCCATCGCGCTGCTAGGCAACGCCGCCGAAGTGCTGCCGGAGCTGGTGAAACGCGCCCAGGCCGGCAGCATCAAGCCCGATCTGGTGACCGACCAGACCTCCGCCCACGACCTGATCAACGGCTACCTGCCGATCGGCTGGACCGTGGAGCAGTGGAAAGATGCGCAGCGCGAGCCGGAACTGCACGCCCGCCTGACCGACGAAGCGGCACAGAGCTGCGCGGTGCACGTACAGGCGATGCTGGACTTCCAGGCCATGGGCATCCCGACCGTCGACTACGGCAACAATATCCGTCAGGTCGCGTTCGACAAGGGCGTGAAGAACGCCTTCGACTTCCCGGGCTTCGTGCCGGCCTACATCCGTCCGCTGTTCTGCGAAGGCAAGGGCCCGTTCCGCTGGGTGGCGCTGTCCGGCGATCCGGAAGACATCTACAAGACCGACGCCAAGATCAAGGAACTGTTCCCGGACAACAAGCACACCCACCGCTGGCTGGACATGGCGCGCGAGCGCATCAGCTTCCAGGGTCTGCCGGCACGTATCTGCTGGCTCGGCCTCGGCGAGCGCCACATCGCCGGTCTGGCCTTCAACGAAATGGTCAAGAACGGCGAACTGAAGGCGCCGATCGTGATCGGCCGCGACCACCTGGACACCGGCTCGGTGGCCAGCCCGAACCGCGAAACCGAAGCGATGAAGGACGGCACCGACGCCGTGTCCGACTGGCCGCTGCTGAACGCGCTGCTGAACACCGCCGGTGGCGCCAGCTGGGTATCGCTGCACCACGGTGGCGGCGTGGGCATGGGCTACTCGCAGCACTCCGGCATGGTGATCGTGGCTGACGGCACCGACGCCGCCGCCGAGCGCCTGGCCCGCGTGCTGGTCAACGACTGCGGCTCCGGCGTGATGCGCCACGCCGACGCCGGCTACGAGCAGGCGATTGCCGCTGCCAAGCGCTTCGGCCTCAAACTGCCGATGATCAAGTAAATCCGCGTGCGGCCAGCCCACAAGGTTGGCCGCAGCACCGACACATCTGTCGCGGCCAAACTGCCGCCGCGCAAAGGAAGGACCATCATGACCACCATCACCATCACCCCGGGCAAGCTGACACTGGCCCAACTGCGCCTGATCGCCCGTGACGCCTCCGTGCAACTGGCGCTGGACCCGGCCGCCCACGCCGGCATCGACGCCTCCGCCGCCACCGTGGCGCGCGTACTGGCCGAGAACCGCACCGTGTACGGCATCAACACCGGTTTCGGCCTGCTGGCCAACACCAAGATCGCCGCCGACGAGCTGGAACTGCTGCAGCGCTCCATCGTGCTGTCGCACGCCGCCGGCATCGGCCAGCCGATGAAGGATTCCACCGTGCGCCTGATCATGGCGCTGAAGATCAACTCGCTGTCGCGCGGCTTCTCCGGCATCCGCCGTCTGGTGCTGGAAGCGATGATCACCCTGTTCAACAAGGGCATCTACCCGGTGATCCCGCAGAAGGGCTCCGTCGGCGCCTCCGGCGACCTGGCCCCGCTGTCGCACATGAGCGCGGTGCTGATCGGCGAAGGCGAAGCCTTCGTGAACGGCGACCGCGTACACGGTGGTGACGCGATGCGCGCCGCCGGTCTGGAACCGATCGTGCTGGCCCCGAAAGAAGGCCTCGCGCTGCTGAACGGCACCCAGGCCTCCACCGCTTTCGCACTGGAAGGCCTGTTCGCCGCCGAAGACCTGTACGTGGCCGCCTCCGTGGCCGGCGCCATGTCGGTGGAAGCCGCCCAGGGCAGCCGCACCCCGTTTGACGACCGCATCCACCAGGTACGCGGCCACAAGGGCCAGATCGACGCCGCCGCGCAGTACCGCGCGCTGCTGGGCAAAGGCAGCCAGATTGCCGATTCCCACGCCGACTGCGGCAAGGTGCAAGACCCGTACTCGCTGCGCTGCCAGCCACAGGTAATGGGCGCCTGCCTGACCCAGATCCGCCAGTCGTCCGAAGTGCTGCTGGTGGAAGCCAACTCCGTTTCCGACAACCCGCTGGTATTCGCCGAAGACAACGACATCCTGTCCGGCGGCAACTTCCACGCCGAGCCGGTCGCCTTCGCCGCCGACAACCTGGCGCTGGCGATTGCCGAAATCGGCTCGCTGTCCGAACGCCGCATGGCGCTGCTGATCGACAGCAACCTGTCCAAGCTGCCACCGTTCCTGGTGAACAACGGCGGCGTGAACTCCGGCTTCATGATCGCCCAGGTGACCGGCGCGGCACTGGCCTCCGAGAACAAGTCGCTGGCCCACCCGGCCTCCGTGGACAGCCTGCCGACCTCCGCCAACCAGGAAGACCACGTGTCGATGGCCACCTTCGCCGGCCGCCGCCTGCGCGACATGGCCGACAACACCGCCGGCATCCTGGCCGTGGAACTGCTGGCCGCCTGCCAGGGCGTGGACTTCCGCGCCCCGAACAAGGCCGCCGAGCAGCTGGAATCTGCCAAGGCCATGCTGCGCGCCGAAGTCTCGTTCTACGACAAGGACCGCTACTTCGCGCCGGACATCGAAAAGGCCTGCGCACTGATCCAGCGCGCCGAGTACAACCGCTTCGCCATCGACGGGCTGCTGCCGTCGCTGTAAGGGTGGGGTAGCTTGCGGCCAACGTTGGCCGCAAGGGGATGTGAACAAGGGCAAGCCTGATGAGGGCTTGCCCTTTTGTCATGAACTGTCGGTATGATGAACGGGTTATCAGGTTGGCGCCGAGCGCAGCAAAGTCCAACCTACGTGCTATCTATAAGGAATAGTTATGATTGCAAGAAAAATTGTGCGAGAATTTGACATTTATACGAGGATTGGAGTGATTGAATGCCCATTTTCAGATGCTGATTGTAGACGTCTGGAATTACAACTTATGGGTAGAGTTGAATTAATAGTAATTAATCAAGTGGTCGATGATACTGATGTTATTAATTTGAAAATGGCAATTGACGCTGGTGAAATTACTGTTCGTGACTTTGAAGAATACTGTCATAGCAAAGGTAAAATACCTGATCTTGATAGTGCAGAAATGTCATCTGGATTTTTAGAGATGTTTTATGGAAAAAAAATTGCATGGGTTCATTTGAGTGATAGTGAGTTTTTTGAGTATGACTTTGGTGTGATTCTTAATTTTGTTAATGGTTTTGATTGTGCTCTTATAGATCAAGAAGTGTGTGCGTGTGTTGTGATGTGATTTTTATGGGTTCCTGTTAGATCATTTTTTGGCTTCATGGCTCCATATTTAACAAAATGGTTTTGCTTGAAATTACTAGAGTAGGTTCATAATGGAAATCGTAACGATAGTGCTAGCCAGAGATGCTTTATGGCAGGAGCTGAATTTCCTGATTGGGTATTTCAGCGAAAAAGGAATGCTGAAGTGTGAAGTACTATTCGGATATTCATGGGGAATATATTACTATGATGATCAGCCATGGAAAGAAGAAGAAATTGACCTACTATCGCTTTCCAATTTGATTCACAAGATGGAACAAAATGGATTAGGAACTTTTGGGGGTAGTGATATGATTATTTTCTTACCAGGAATTAAATTTAATTTCTGCCATGAGAGTGATATTCATATTGAATTTGAAAATGGCAATTTTGATGCGCCAGTCTTCCTAGATAGGTGGAAAAGCTCAGGCTATCTGCAATAGCATGGCTGCTTGGCTTGAGTACAACACGGCAAGTCGGGTTTCGAGGTTGGTGCTGAGCGCAGCAAAGCCCAGTGTTTACCATACAGCAACAACAAAGGTTGGCCGCAAGCCGTCACGGATTTGCGGCCAACCTTTTTTCTATCTGGCGACTCCGCTGCGCGGATGTTTTATCTGCCGCTTTCCGCGCGGCGGCGGCTCCCTTTCTTTTGCTTCGCCAAAAAGAAAGGAAGCAAAGAAAAGGCGACCCGAAGGCGCCGGAATCCCCGCAAAAACAGCCACCGCCCCGGCGCCGCCCATACGCTGCGCTCAAAAGGGGGCGGCTTGTTTCCGGGCTGGCGACCGTTTTTACGGCCGGCCCCAACAGGAGCGGGGCGCGCCGGTTCGGTGCTGGCTGGCGATTGAAATGGCTTGCGGCCAACCTTGGTTTTCATTCCTTGTCGCGAGTTTCGCAGCCAAAGCCGCTTTTGCCTTTGTCCGTGTCTTCCCGTGTGCTTCCGTGGCACAAATCAGCCCGTAGGTTGGGTTGAGCGCAGCGAAGCCCAACGTTCACCGAGGATGAATGACAAAGGTTGGCCGCAAGCCACCACGGATTTGCGGCCAACCTTGTTTCTACTTGGGGTATCCGCTGCGCGGAGGTTTTTATCTGCCGCTTTCCGCGCGGTAGCGGCTCCCTTTCTTTTGCTTCGCCAAAAAGAAAGGAAGCAAAGAAAAGGCGACCCGAAGGCGCCGGAATTCCCGCAAAAACGGTCACCTGCCCGGCGCCGCCCATACGCTGCGCGGACAGAGGGCGGCTTGTTTCCGGGCCGGCGGCCGTTTTTACGGCCGGCACCAACGGGAGCGGGGCGCCTCGGCTCGGTGCTGGCTGACGGGTCTGTCGAGGTAAATCGGGTTTTACGTAGCCCGGATAAGCCGCAGGCGCATCCGGGGAGTCAGCCCACCCGGAGGCCCAACGTTCACTGCGGATGAACACAAAGGTTGGCCGCAAGCCATCGCCGGCTTGCGGCCAACCTTTTTGGGCCACCGAACAACCGTCGTCAGACATGACAACGGCTCCCGCGGGAGCCGTTGCTTGTGGTTTGCCGTGCCGGCGGGGTGTCAGTGCGCGGCGGGCTCGTCCTTGAACATCTGGCGCAATTGCTCGCGCATTTCCGGTGTGTCCGGATAGCCGTGTACCGTGACCGCATGCTGTACGGCGGCGGCGAGCAGTTCGTCTTCACTGTCGGCGGCAATCGAGACGGTGCATTGTGGTGGGCTGCCGCTGTGTTCGCGGCAGTCGATGAGTTTCCTGGCCATGATGGCTCCTTCGCCCCTCGGGACGTGTCCGCCAGCCACTGGCGACACCCCGGCTGCAGAGATGAATTTCTTCTTGTTGGTAACTGAGTTATAGCAGTTGCCCCTGCCCGCGCAGTTTGCCCGCGGCAAGCGGCCAACCTTGGGCGTCCGGGCAAAAACAACGCCAGCGTCGGAACGCTGGCGTTGTCGTTTGCGGCACTGGTCGTCAGGCGGCCGTGCGGGATCAGGCCGGTTTCAGCTCGCCCGCCTGCAGCTCGGCCAGGTCCTGCTGGAATTGCTGGTAGCTGGCCGGCGAGAAGCGTACCGCCAGCACCAGCATGCCCAGGCTGGCGATGCTCATCAGCAGCCAGATGTAGGACAGGTCGTTGAACACGTCGCGCAGGCTGCCGGCGGTCAGCGGCACCAGGCTGGCGATGATGAAGCCGCCGCCCTGGACGAAGGCGGTGAAGTTGCCGGCCAGCGTCGGATCTTTCAGGTGATCCATGGCCACGATGATGGACAGCGGGAACAGGATGCCGATGCCGACGCCCAGCAGCGACACGGCAAAGTAGGGCGCCAGCAGCGGCGCCACGATCAGCAGCAGGAAGCCGGCCGCGACCAGCAGCAGCGAGGTCAGCAGCAGGCCGCGGCGGTCGGGGAAGCGGCCGATGGCGAACGACAGCCACAGCGCGGTCAGCGCCTCGACCACGGTCAGCACCGACAGCAGCAGGCCGGCGGTCGCCTTGCCCAGGCCCAGGCCGATGTAGAACGGCGAGATCCACGCCATCGCCAGCATGAAGGCGCCGGTGCCGATGCCGAAGAACAGCAGCAGCGACCAGCAACGGCCGATGCGCCAGAACGGCACGCTGCGCGCCGCGGCCTGCACGTTGCTGCGGCCTTCGTGCTGACTGCCAAGCGAGGCCAGCAGCCAGAACACGGTTGCCAGCGCCGCCGGCAGCGACCAGCTGGCCAGGGTGGACAGCCAGCCCAGCTGGTCTTCCAGCCACGAGGCGGTGCCGGAGCCGATGGCGGCGCCGGCGACAATGCCGGTGGAGTAGAGCGCGATCACGCTGCTGGTGCGGGCGCCGAAGTTGCGCTTGATGAAGCCCGGCAGCAGCGCCTGGATCACGGCAATGCCCAGTCCCACCAGCGCGGCGCTGAGGAACAGGCCGTTGCGGTCGTCCGCCCACAGCCGCATCAGGCAGGCGACGGCGATGAGGGCACTGCCGGCGGTGATGCCGCCGCGCTCGCCCAGCGCCTGGCGGATGCGCGCGGCGTAGATGGCGCCCAGCCCCATCATCAGCACCGGGATGGTGGTCAGCAGGCTGATGCCGACCGATCTGACGCCGGCGTCGTGGCTGATGGACTGGATCAGCGGGCCGATGGCGGCGATAGCCGGCCGCAGGTTAAGCGACAGCAGCAGGATGGCCAGCAGCAGCAGGACGCCTGCCGGCTTGGTGTGTTGAGTCATGACAATTCCTGTTTGAACGGTGGGTGAGGCGCCCGGCGGCACGGGGCTGCCGGGCAGGGTGAATCAATAGCGGTAGTCCGGGCGGCGCAGCAGCTCGGCCATGCGCGGCACGATCAGCGGCTGGTAGACCTGCTGCGGCCACTGCGCCGGCGCGACCGGCTGCAGATCGATCGACACCGCCCCGGCGGGGCATGACAGCTCCTGCTGCAGTAGCTGCACCAGCGATTGCTGAACGCGCTCCAGCGCGGCGGCGGAGAGTTCGGCCTGGAAATAATGGATGACGACATGAGGCATGGGTACGCTCCCGTTCAAGCCAGTACGGCGGCTTGCATCGCGGCAATGCCTTCCGCTTTCAGCACCGCGTAGTGGCCGACGTCCAGGTCGTGCCAGCGGATGCGCAGCCCGGCCTGCTCGCCGTCGGCGATGAAGGACGGTCCGTCGCCGCGGGCCCGCCACACCGAGATCGGGCAACGCAAGGGCTTGTCGGCCAGTGCGATCTGGTAGTCCGGTGAGTAGGTCACGGCCACGACATTGGCAATGGCGTCGATCAGGGTGCGGTCGATCGCGGGGAATTTCTCCGCCGCAAAGCGGATGAAGGTCGCACGGCTGTCGACGCGCAGCAGGCAGTCTGCGTTCAGGGCCGGGTCGATGTCGTGGGCGAACACCGACAGCAGAATGGTCAGGAACGCCGGGTTGGCAAACAGCTCGCGCTCGTCGCGGCTGACCGGTTCGGCATGGGACAGCCGGGGCGAGCCCGGCGCCAGCAACACCAGCTGGCTGACGGTTTCACCTTGCTGTTCCAGCTGGTAGGCCACCTCGTACGCGACCCGGGCGCCAAAGGAGTAGCCCCACAGCGCATAGGGCCCCTGCGGCTGCAGGCTGCGCAGCAGCTGCACATCCTCGCGCGCCATCGCCTCGATACTGTCGAAGGCGGTTTCGCCGGCATTGATGCCGTGAGCCTGGATGCCATAGAAACGGCGCTCACCGGCCACGGCTTCGCCCAGCAGGCGCAGGTTCATCGGGTAGCCGCCCAGTCCCGGCCAGCAGAATGTCGCGAGGGAGCCATCGTGGCCGGCCAGCGCAATGGCGCGGCTGGCGGTTTGCATGTCACCGCCACTGACCGCCTGGGCCAGTTTCTCGATGGTCGGCGCGCTGAAGAGCAGCTGGATCGGCACCTTGGCCGCAAACTGGCGGTTGATGGCACGGGCAATGGCCACCGCCTGGATGGAGTTGCCGCCCAGGGCGAAGAAGTCGTCCATCACCGAGACCTCTTCCAGCTGCAGGATGTGGCACCAGATCTGGCTGATCGCCTGCTCTGTCGCGGTACGGGCGGCGACATGCGGCTGCTCCTGATCCGCCAGCTGGAAATCGGCACACTGTTTCAGCGCCTGCACATCCACCTTGCCCGAGGTGGTATGCGGCATCTGGTTGATGATGGCAATGCGTCCGGGAACCATGTAGTCCGGCAGGCTGTTGAGCAGGTCGGCACGAATCAGCTCGGCCGGACCTTTCATGTGCACCGCGTCTTCATCCATGCCCTGATGACTGAGCTGCGCCGCACTGACCTTGCCGAACAGGCAGAAGTAGCTTGGGCCGGACTCTCGGCCGGCATCGCCGACAATGTCGTTCAGGCGCAGGGCGGTGGCGAGGTTGTTGCCGCTCTTGGAGCTGTAGCCGGACGACATGGTACCCACGCCGAGGCGGTTCATCTGTACCCGCTGCAGGCTGCGCCCCAGGTCGAGGTATTGCCGCCACGGCTCCTGGCTCTGGCTGACGAAGGAGAGGCCGCCACTGGCGCGCTGGTAGACCTGCTGGTTGATGGCGATGACGTGGCGCTGCTCGATCAGGTGGCCGGAGACCTTGTCCAGCCGACCCTGACGGTACAGGTAGTTACCCTCGGCCAGATCGTGGATCCGGCCTTGCTGGGCCTGGACGTAGATGTCGACGGCCAGGTCATCAATACGTTCGGCCAGCGCGACGATATCGTAACTGCCGAGGTAGTCGTGCTCCTCCGGGCAATCCAGCTGGGCCAGCACCTCCGGCGTATGCCGGCCCTGACCCAGGCCGTAGCCGTAGCCCGGCAGCACATGATCCAGCATGCCCAGGATGTGGCCGCTTTCCATTTCCAGCACTTCCAGGATGTTGTTCTTGTAGACCTCGCGCACGGCGGGGATCTTGCCGACAAAGTGCAGCCGCAGGCGGGGTTCGGTAGCACTGCTGGCGGCCAGCAGGTACAGGCGATGCTGCAGCGGGTGGTAGTAGTAGTACCCGGCGGGCAGGCCGGCGACCTGGTTCAGCTCGATATACACCTGGGTGGCGTACAGCGCGCCGGGGGAGGCGTAGCCGAATTTCGGCAATAGCCGCTCTTCGCTGCTGAACTGCCCCAGATAGCGCAGCATTTCACCCAGCCTGCTCGCGTCCAGATCCGCCAGCCGGGCTGATGGCGCCGCTTCCGGCTGCGCCGCCAGCAGCTGCAGGATGTCGGTTGCGGCCACCGGGCCACCGTTGAAGAAACGGTACGTCTTGCGGGCGAACACGCGTTCGCGCTGGGCGGCGGTTTCCTGCTGCCCCGGCAGCGCGATCTGCTGTCTGCCTGCCAGGCTGGCCTCGCTGCGGAAGCCGCGCCCGGACAGCTGGGCCTTGATCTGGTGGCGGCTGGCCTTGGTCTGGTGATGCGATTCGGCCGCGCCCTGATCCATCAGCTTGGCCTCGTTCGGGTTCAGCTCCACCGCACCGATCAGCTGGGCATGACCGCTACGGGCGTTTTCCTTGATGAAGACGGCGGCCGATTTCACCCAGTCATGGTTCTCGATGGCGAGGCGGATTTCGTCCAGCTCGATACGGTAGCCACGGAACTTGACCTGATTGTCGGTGCGGCCGACAAAGTGCAGCACGCCGTCCGGATCGACCCGGACCAGGTCGCCGGTGCGGTACATCCTGACCTGCGGGGACGCCGCATCCAGCGGCAGCGAAAGGAATTTCTCCGCGGTCTGCTCGGCGCGGAACAGGTAGCCATTTGCCAGCTGGGCGCCGCCGATGAACAGCTCGCCGGTCTGTCCCGCGGCCACCGGTGCCAGCTGCGGATCCAGCACCTGGTAATGCAACCCGGCCACCGGCAGGCCGATCGGCGCGATCTCCCATTCCTGGCTCAGGCTGCGCTGGTCGATGCGATAGTGCGTGGCATTGATGGTGCATTCGGTCGGCCCGTACAGGTTGACCAGCCTGCAGTCCGGCAGGATTTGCAGCAGCTTGCTGGCCAGCTTGCGCGACAGCCCTTCGCCACCGCTGAACAGGCTGTGCAGGGTGTCGCAATCGGCAAAGGCGGGCAGCTCGCTCAAGGCTTGCAGCAGGGTCGGTACGCCTTGCAGCGTGGTAATGCCGTGTTGCTGGACCTGGCGGATCAGCGCTTCCGGGTCACGGTAGACGCCCGGCAGCCCCATGACCACGCGGGCACCGCAGCACATGCCCAGCAACTCCCACTGCGCGGCGTCGAAGCTGACCGGCGTTTTCTGCAGGATGCGGTGGCCCGGCAACAGATAGCCCTCGTGCGTGAGCCAGGCCAGTTGATTGGCAATGGCCTGCTGCGAGATGGCCACGCCTTTGGGCTTGCCGGTGGTGCCGGAGGTGTAGATCACGTACGCCAGGTCCTCGCCATCCTGCTCGAGCAGCTCGGTCAGCACCTGGTCGACCTCGGTAATGCTTGCCGGGGCGACATCGTCGATATTGAGCAGGCTGACGCCCGGCAACAGCACGCCAGCCAGGCGCTCGCGGCTGCGATTGTTGGTGAGCACCAGCTTGACCCTGGCATCGCTCACCATATAGCTCAGGCGGTCTTGCGGGTAGTCGGTCGCCAGCGGCAGATACGCCGCCCCGGCAAACAGGATGCCCCACGTTGCCAGCGCCAGGTCGGCCGAGGCATCGATAAACAGGCCAAGGCAGTCGTTATAGCTCACCCCTTTGGCGCGCAGCGCCGCCGCAATGCCGACCGCGTGCAGCAGGGTGGTCTCGTAGCTGTATTCGGTTTCCTGATCGGCAATGGCAATTTCGTTTTTCCGGCTGTGTACCTGGGCCAGCAGCATGGCGGGCAGGGTACGCAGATACGGACTGGTGTGGGTGTACGATGACTGGATATGTTGCTGCAGGAAGGCCTGCAAGGTATTCATCTGGGCTGACATATTGCTCTCTGTATGGATGTGGGTCGCTTAGTGCTGCCGACAGTTGCCGTTAGCAACAGCTGAACAAACGGCCAAAGCCATCGAACTGGTCATCGATGCCGCTCATGCGAAGCGCATGCCAGTACAACACCGTGTTGTTGGCGATCACGGGCTTGCCGGTCCACTGCTCGGCGGTATGGGCAAAGCTGGCCATCGGCACGTTGGTGCCCACCTGCACGATCGCCTCGACCCCCGGCGCATTGGCGTTGTCCACCGCATTGCGCAGATCCTGCAGGCTGACCTCGGCGATTCGGGATGGGCTTTGCCCGCCAAGATTGGCCAGCGCCACCACCTCGTAGCCCTTGTCGACAAAGAACTGCGCGACCGCCTCGTTGCCAATGGCGGTGTAGGGGGAAATCAGGCCGATGCGGCGCACACCGCCCAGCCGGGCCAGGGCTTCTTCAATGGCGTCAGCACTGCAGGTGATGCCGACCCCGCCGGCGGTGTCCTGCAACTGCGCCAGCATCTGCGCGTGCGCTTCTACGCCGCGCCAGTAGGCATCGGGAGACACCGCCACGATGATGCGGTCGAGCTGGCAGTCCTGCAGGCTCTTGATCGCCGGCTCCGTGGCACGGCGCATCGCCTGGATCACGCTGTTGAAGCCGGGCTCGGCCACCAGCGACTGGTCCACTATCACCATCCGGCCCACATGGTTGGTCACCCCGTACGGCCGCATGTCGTCCATTTCCGGCTGGGCGGAAGTATTGGTCGACGGAATGACCACGCCGACGCGCAAACGGTGACCGAGAATTTTGTTGGCATTACTCATTTTTGATCTGTTTTGTCCTTGGCAAGCGATGGAAATCGCGGACCACCCGGAAAAAAAATGTCATATGGGTTGACCGCAGCCGAGCGGCATCTTACATTAACTGGAACGATCATTCCAAATTTAATTACCCATTTTGAATTTTCCGGAATGCCCGGTCACCAAGGACAACACAATGAACACGACCACCCCCACCATTGCCGTATTGGGCAGCGGCCTGATTGGCGCACCGGTCGCACGCAACCTGGCCAGCAAGGGCTTCAAGGTAAAGGTCTGGAACCGTACGGCAGCCAAGGCGCAGGCGCTGGTGCAGGACAATTTGCAGGCTTGCGCCAGCGTGGCCGAAGCCGTCCGTGATGCCGACTGCATCGTGACGGTGCTGAAAGACGGCGACAGCGTGGCCTCCGCCATGGCCGCCGGCAGCGGGCACTTCCGGCCCGGGGCCAAATGGCTGCAGCTCAGCACGGTGGGGATAGACGCCGCCGCCAGCCTGGCACAGCTGGCCAGCCAGCAGCAGCTGGTGTATTTCGATACGCCGGTACAGGGCACGCGCCAGCCGGCAGAGCAGGGCCAGCTGATCATTCTGGCCTCCGGCCCCCAGGCCGGACGGGAGGAGGTACAAACCGTCTTCGACGCCATTGGCAAGCGTACCCTGTGGGTGGCAGACGAGGCCGGTCAGGCCAGCCGCCTGAAACTGGCCCTGAACAACTGGGCCTTCACCCTGACCCACGGGCTGGCAGAAAGCCTGGCGCTGGCCAAGGGACTAGGGGTCGACCCGGCGTTGGTGGTCGATGTCGTCAGCAACGGGCCGATGGACTGCGCCTACTTCCAGCTCAAGAGCGCGGCCATGCTGGCAGGCAACTACACGCCAAGTTTCAGCGTGGCCAATGCGGTAAAAGACAGCAGGCTGATCCTCGATGCGGCCCAGCAGGCCGGCCTGTACGCCGAAGTAGCCGGCGCGGGGCTGCACCGCTTCGAGCGCGCCCTTGCCGCCGGGCATGGCGACAAGGACATGGCGGCCAGCTTTCTGGCACCCGACCTGCCAGCCTGAGCGGCAGCGTGCTAGGGAATGCCGCGCAGGTCGGCCAGGGTGTAGACACTGTCGGCATCAAAGGTGAACTGCACGGCAAACGGCTGGATACGTCGGTGCCACTCGCTGCCGGGAACCGGCGCCAGCCACAGCTGGCCGGCATCCCGCGCCAACTGGCAGACTTCGAACTCGGTAAAGTCAACGATGCGGCCAAAACGATGCGACAAGGCTTTGTAACCGGCCTCTTTCGCCGAGAAGATCAGCGTCGCCATCGTGCCCGCCGCCCGGCTTGGCAGGCAGGCGCGATCCGCCGCGGTGCAACAAGCCGACACGATGTCGTCCAGCCGTTCTCCGGCCGCCAGCGGCTCGCAATCCACGCCCAGCCCGTCCGGCTGCGGACTCCATGCCGCGACCGCCGCCGCCAGGGTGGGGCTATGGGTAATGGATCCGGTAACACCAGCGGGCCACAGGGGCCGACCGCTCGCATCGCGCCCCAGCACCGCCGCCGTCAGCGGCAACGCGGCCAGCACCTGCTCGGCACACAAGCGCCCGGCCAGAAAAGACAACTGCCGGGAGCGCACGCAACGCGCGGGAATGGCCGGGTGCAGGCTGGCGGGCACGATATCGCCCAGCAGCGCATCCAGCGCCGGCAAGGACAAGGCCGCGACCGAGCCGCCCGCCACCGGCAGCGGCCACGGGCGCCAGAGCGCGGCGACACTGGCGCCAGCACCGTCCGGCGGAGACAGCACGTGCCGCAGCGCCGACAGCAAGCCTGCCGGTACAACAGCGCCTGACATGATGTGATAGCCTTTCACGCTTGCAAATGCGGCCCATAGTAACAGAGCCCCAGCCGGCCACAGCGGCTCGTCCCCGACCGGCGGGCCAGCGCCCGTACCACCCTTTCCTTCACCACCGACCATGCATACTGCCCACTTCCACCCCGATGACGCCGCCGACGCGGCGATGCACGTTTTCTGGCAAAAAGGCTATGCCGCCACCTCGATCCAGGATCTGGTGGACGGCACCGGCCTGTCGCGCAGCAGCCTGTACAACACCTTCGAAAGCAAGCACGGGCTGTTCCAGCACGCCTTGCGCCGTTATCACTGCCAGACTGCGGCCAACGTTGCGCTGCTGGCAGAAGATGGCCCCGCCGTCGCCCGCGTGCGGGCGCTGCTGCAGCAAATCGCCGACGACGAGCTGGCCGGCGCCGCCTGTTGCGGCTGTCTGGTGGCCAATACCGCGCTGGAGCTGGGCGGGCGCGACGGCACGGTGAACGGCCTGCTGCAGGAACACTTCGCCACGCTGGAGACCGCCCTCACCGCGCTGATGCAAAGAGGGCAGCAACAGGGCGAGATCGCGGCCGGCAAGTCGCCGGTCGCCCTGGCGCGTTTCATGGTCGCCACCATCCAGGGCCTGCGCGTGCTGGGCCGGGGTTACGAGGGCGAGGCGCAGGCGCAGCGGCTGCAGGACGTGATCGAGGTCGCGCTGGGCAGCCTGTGAGCCGCGCCGGCCGGCCGCCGCAGCGCAGCGGCACCCGCCATTGCTGCGCCATCACCACTCCCATACCACCCATTTCATGCGCCCGGCATTGTGATGGCGCGGCACAGCGGCTAAGCTTGCCGTTTCGATTCTGCGTCCGGAGCCGGCCATGGCCCTCACCCAACTGTTCGTCCATCCGCTGAAATCCTGCCGCGGCAATGCGCTGCAGCGCGCCGAGGTCACGCCGCAGGGGCTGCGCGACGACCGCGTGTGGCTGGCCAGCCGTGCCGACGGCCAGTTCATCAGCGCGCGCAGCCATCCGCGGCTGGTGCAGGTCGGCGTCACGCAGCAGGCCGACGGCCAGTGGTGCTTCACCGCGCCGGGGATGCCGCCGCTGCTGACCAGCCCGGCCGACTACCGGCAGCGGGTGCCGGCCACGGTGTGGAAGTCCGCGTTCAGCGCGCTGCACGGCGACGCGGCGGCCGACGCCTGGCTCAGCCACTACCTGGGCGAGCCGCTGCGGCTGCTGTGGCTGGGCGAGTCCACCCGCGTGCAGAAGACCACCGCCGACAGGCTGTCCTTCGCCGACGGCTATCCCTACCTGCTGCTGAGCGAAGCGTCGCTGCTTGACCTCAACAGCCGGCTGGCGCAGCCGGTGACCATGCGCCACTTCCGCCCCAACCTGGTGGTGGACGACACCTTCGCGTTTGAAGAAGACGAGTGGCGCCGCTTTCGCATCGGTGCCGTCGAGTTCGAGGTGGTCAGCCGCTGCACCCGCTGCGTGCTGACCACCGTCGATCCCGACAGCGCGCAGCCCGATCCGCAGCGGCAGCCGCTGGCGACGCTGCTGGGCTACCGCCGGCTGGCGGAGGGGGTGTGCTTCGGCGTCAATGTGATCGCGCGCAACAGCGGCACGCTGCAGCTGGGCGACGCGGTGGAGGTGCTGGACAGTGCGCTGGCCTTCGATTAAGGCCGGTGTGCTGTGGCTCGGCCTGCTGCTGGGCAGCGGCAGTGCCGGCGCCGTGCACACGGTACGCGTCGGCTTTCCGGAGGCCATCCCGCCGTGGGTGCAGCCAGGCGGTCGCACCGGCATCGCCATCGAGCTGTTGCGCAGCGTGCTGCAGGCCGAGGGGCTGCACCTGCACCCCGTGCAGCAACCCTACGCGCGGCGGCTGCAGGCCTACCGCCGCGGCCAGCTGGACGCGCTGTACGACATCGGCCCGCAACAGCAGCAGCACGAGCAGCTCAACGGCAGCATCAGCCAGCCGCTGCACAGCTTCGACAACGTCGCGGTCGCGCTCGGCCGCCGCCAGCTGGAAATCGAGCAGCTGGGCGATCTGGCACGCTGGCGGGTGATGGCGTGGGATGGTGCCGGCAATGCGCTGCCGGCCGGCTACGACCGCTTGCTGGCGCTGGCCGACGGCAATTATCTGGAAGCCGGCAACCAGGGCCACCAGCTGGTCAACCTGCTGGCCGGCCGCGTCGACGTCATCCTCAGCGACCGGCTGATCTTCGAGTGGCAGCGCCGCCAGCTGTTCCCGGCGAGCCTGGAGCACACCCCGTCGCTGCGCATCTACCCGCTGCTGCCGCCGAAGGAGGCCGGGCTGCTGTTCCGCGACAGCGGCCTGCGCGCACGGGTGGACGCCCGCATCCGCGCGCTGAAAGCCAGCCCGCAGTACCAGGCGATCTTCGCCCGCTACGGCAGCGAAGCGCAGCCATGAGCGTAGCGGCCACCCTACTGCCCGATTACCAGTTCCGCGAACGTCACCAGCGGCAATGCCGCGCGACGCCGGCCGCGCTGATTGCCGCCGTGCCGCGGGTGCAGCCGCAATCGCTGCCGCTGGTACGCGGCCTGCTGCAAGTGCGCGAGCTGCCGGCCCGCCTGTTGCGCGATCCGGCGCGACAGGGACGGCCGCTGTTCGGCCTGCACGAATTCACCCTGCTGCACCGTGACGAGCACTCGCTGGCGCTGGGGCTGGCCGGCCGCTTCTGGCGGCGCGACTTCGGCCTGGCCAGCATTGCCGACGCCGACGGCTTTCGTACCTTTGCCGAGCCGGGCGTGCCCCGGCTGCTGCTGACCTTCCAGGCGCAGGCCAATGCCGATGGCAGCCTGCTGTGCACCGAAACCCGCGTCCACTGCCCGGACCGCGCCAGCCGCCTGCGCTTCTGGCCGTACTGGCTGGCGATCCGCCTGGCCAGCGGCCTGATCCGGCGACAGATGCTGGCCGCCATCGAACAGGCTACCTGCAAGCCGGACTGATTGGCCACGGGCGACGTCTCCCGCCGCATCACGCGGCACCATGCGCGGCGCGCCACACAGCTTGCGGCCAACGTTGGCCGCAGCCGGCATGACAAACGCCACCTTGCGGCAAGGTGGCGTTTGGTTGGCGGCGATCAATCATCACCGGCGCGCGAGGCCGGCTGATCACCAGTACTGGCGGCAGCGGCGCAGCACCTCGTCGGCCAGCGACAGGCAGGCGGTGAGACCCGGCGATTCGATGCCGAACAGGTTGATCAGGCCGCGGATGCCGTGGCCCTCCTGGCCCTGGATCAGGAAATCGCCCTCCGGCTTGTCCTCGTTGATCACCTTGGGGCGAATGCCGCTGTAGGCCGGCGACAGCGCGCCCTGCGGCAGCTGCGGCCACCAGCGGCGGATGCTGTGGTAGAAGCCATCGACGCGCTCGGGATCGACGCGGTAGTCGATGTGGTTGATCCACTCCACGTCCGGGCCGAAGCGCGCCTGGCCGGCCAGATCCAGCGTCAGGTGGGTGCCGAGGCCACCCGGCTCCGGCAGCGGATAGATCAGGTGCGAGAACGGGTGCCGCCCCGACAGCGTGAAGTACACGCCGCGCGCGTAACGCACACGCGGGATGGTTTCATGTGGAACACCGCGCATCTTCGCTGCCAGCACGTGGGCGGTGAGGCCGGCGGCATTGACCACGGTACCGGCCAGCAGCTCGGTGCCGTCGACGAACAGCAGCATGCCGTCCTTGGTCTCCTGCCCGCCGGTGACGCGCGACTGCAGCGCCAGCACCGCACCGGCGGCCTCGGCGTCTGCCAGCAGCGACAGCATCAGCGCGTGGCTGTCGACGATGCCGGTGCTGGGCGAATATAGCGCCGCGTGCGCCTGCAGCGCCGGCTCGACCTCGGCCAGCACGCGGCGGTCCATCCAGGTCAGGTCGGTCACGCCGTTGACCAGCGCCTTTTCCTGCAGCGCCACCAGCCGCGGCATCTCGCTGTCGTCCACCGCCACGATCAGCTTGCCGGTCTGGCGATGGCCGATGTCGCGCTCGCGACAGTACTGGTACAGCAGCCGCTTGCCGCGCAGGCAGTGCAGCGCCTTCAGGCTGCCGGCCGGGTAGTGCATGCCGGCGTGGATCACCTCGCTGTTGCGGCTGGAGGTGTGCTGGCCGAAGGCGGACTCCGCCTCCAGCACGATCACCTCGCGGCCTTCCTGCGCCAGCGCGCGGGCAATCGCCAGGCCCACCACCCCGGCACCGATCACTACGCAATCGACTTTTTCCATCGCTGTCTCCGTTGTCGTGGCGCTGTTTTACCCTGATGCCGCGCGGGGGTAAAGCCGGGTTGACGCCGGCGGCCACGCCGCTGCCGCGGGCGGGGAATTTCCGCTAGTATGCCGCCATGCTGATGCCGGCAACCCGCCGGCGGAACCTGGCGGCGGCGGCATGGTCTGCCACGCTGCCTCTCTTTCATTTCACGGATCAACCATGTTCAAGAAACTGCTAGCTTCCATCGGCGTCGGCGGCGCCAAAATCGATACCCGCCTCGACAACCCGCGGCTGCGTCCCGGCGAGGTGCTGTCCGGCCACGTGCTGGTACAGGGCGGCAACGCCGACCAGGACATCGAGAAAATCGAACTGGTGCTGATGACCGAGGCGGAACAGGAAGCCGGCGACCACGAGGCGCGCGGCGCCATCGCGCTGGGCGTGATCCGCGTCGCCGAGCGCTTCATCATCCGCGCCGGCGAAACGCGCCAGCTGCCGTTCCAGCTGCAGCTGCCGGCAGAAACGCCGGTCAACGCGCTGCCGCACTACGGCCGCCCGCTGCCGGTGTGGATCCACACCGACCTCGCCATCGCCGCCGCCGTCGACGCCAACGACCGCGACCTGCTGGAGATCCACCCCACGGCCCAGATCGGCACCCTGCTGGCTGCCTTCGAGCAGCTGGGCTGGCCGCTGTACAGCACCGACGTCGAGGTCGGCACCGCCCGCGTCGGCAACGTGATGAGCACGCTGGGCTGCTACCAGGAATTCGAACTCAAGCCGCGCGGCGGCAATTTCCGCATCCAGGAGATCGAGCTCACCTTCATCCCTTACGGCCACGACACCCACGTGCTGGTCGAGGTCGACTCGCGCTTCGGCGGCGATGGCTACCTGGTGCTGGTGATGGGCGCCGATTTCGCCAGCCGCGACTGGGTCGCCGAGCTGCGCCAGCGCCTGGCGCTGTAAACGGCCGCCGCCACAACGACAAAAAGCCGCGTCGGTCCGACGCGGCTTTTTTTGCGGCCAACCCTGGCGCCACGGCTTACGGTTTCAGCGCCGAGGCCGCCTCTTTCACCGCGTCGACCTGCTGCCTGGCCTCGTCCAGCTGTTGCCCCAGCTCCGGATCCAGCACTGCCGCGGCCTTGCCCACCCGCGTGGCGACGCCCAGCGCCGCGCTGGCGTCCTGCGCCAGCTGGCCGGCCTGCTGCCGCAACGCGCCCAGTGGCGCACTGCTGTCTGCCACCACCTGATGCACGCCGCCGATGGCGGCGGAGGCGTCCTGCTGCAATTTCGCGGTTTGCTGCTCGCTGCACGCTGCCAGCCCCAGGCTGGCCAGTAACACGACGATGACTGCACGCATGCTGTTGATTCTCCAGTTAAAAGATGCCCGCGATAGAGCGGGCAAAACCGGGCAAGTTCCGCAGTGCGCTCAGTTTCCCAGCGCCAGCTGCCCCAGCCGCGCGATTGCTGCCGCCAGCGCCGGGGTGAAAGGTTGGCCGCAATTGATGCGCAGGCAGTGGCCGAAGCGCGGCGCCGCCGAGAACGCCACGCCGGGCGCAAAGCTGATGCCCTCCGCCAGCGCGCGCTGCAGCAGGCGCGTGCCGTCCACCGTCTCCGGACACTCCACCCACAGCACCACGCCGCCCTGCGGCCGCCGCACACGGGTGCCGCGCGGAAAGTGCCGCAGCACCGCGTCGGCGGTGGCCGTCATCTGCGCCGCCAGCTGCAGGCGCAGGCGCTGGCTGATGCGCGCGTAGTCGCCGCTGTCGAGCACGTCGGCCAGCACCACCTGCAACAGCGGCGACGACACCAGCGTGCTGCTGGCGCACAGCCTGGCGAGCGCGCCGTGGTGGCGGCCGGCCGCCAGCCAGCCGAGGCGGAACGATGGCGCGAAGCTCTTGGTGAACGACGCGCAGTAGATCACGTCGCCGTCGCGGTCCCACGCCTTCAGCGGCGTCGGCCGCCCGTTGCCGTAGTGCAGGTCGCCGAACACGTCGTCCTCGATGATGGTGACGCCGTGCTTGCGCGCCAGCGCCAGCAGCCGCTTCTTGTGCTCGTCCGGCATCAGCGCGCCGGTCGGGTTCTGGAAGTTGGGCACGCATACCAGGCATTTCACCGCCGGGCCGTGGTGCAGCGCGAATTCCAGCGCCTCCAGCGACAGGCCGGCCTCCGGCGTGCACGGGATTTCCAGCGCCTTCAGCCCCAGCCCCTCCAGCGTCTGCAACAGGCCGAAATAGACCGGTGTTTCCACCGCCACCGTGTCGCCGGGGCGGGTCAGGTGGCGCAGCGCCAGGCTGATGCCCTCGGTAATACCATGAGTGAGCAGGATGCTGCCCTCGTCCAGCACCAGGCCGCGCTCGTGGCCGAGGCGTACCAGCGCCGCCAGCAGCCGGCGCTGTTCGCCGGCCGGCAAATGGGCGCCGATCAGCTCCGGCTGCCGCGTCAGCGTCAGTTGCAGGCGCCGCGCCAGCTCGGCGGCCGGATACAGGCTGGCGTCGGCCTCGGCCATGTGCAGCTGGGTGTGGATGCGCTCGTCGCCCAGCTGCAGCAGGGTGGACATGCGGCTGCTGACATCGACCAGCGCCGCCGCGCTGGGCAGCGGCGCGGCACTACCGGGCAATGACGGCGCCGCCGGCAGCGCGGCAAAGTAGCCGGCGCGCGGCCGCGCCAGCACCCGCTGCTGCTGCTCCAGATAGCGGTAGGCGGCCAGCGCGGTGAGGGTGTTGACGCCGAATTCGGCGGCCAGCGCGCGCACCGCCGGCAGGCGGCTGCCGGGCGGGAATTCGCCGCTGTCCAGCCTGGCGGTCAGGGTATTGGCGATGTGGCGGTAAACGGGGAGGGCGCTCGGGTTCATTCCACTGTTATATAGAACAGCGGCGCGCGGCGCCAGCCTGTTGTAGCCGGCTGTGGCAGGTTGGCCGCAAGCAGGCGCCGTACAGTGGCGACACCACGGCAGTCCGGTCGCCACGCTACCCGCGCCGGCAGCGTCCACCGACGCCGGATGCCGCCCACCGCGCAACCCGTGCGCGGCCGGCGGCGGCCTCTGACCTAGGGTCTGTTGACGTTTCGTTTGCGGTCGCGCCGGAGCGGGTTTTTCGCCCCGGCAAGGCGTCGAGCGCGACGCGTAGTCGGCTACGCGAGCGCTCGGCAACGCCGCCGGGGCGGAAAAATCGCCCGGCCCTGCGGGTTTGGGCCAGAACCGGCCTGGCCCGGCGTTGCAGCCCGCTGGCGCAGAACAACTGCGCGGCGCGTGCTGCGCCTTGTTCCAGGCCGGTTTTGACCCAAACGCGACCCACAAACGAAACGTCAACAGACCCTGAGGACTACCATGTTCAAACACCTACCCCCATCGACCCTGATCACCGGTGTGCTGACCATCGCCGTCGGCTACACCGGCCCCTTTCTCATCATCGTGCACGCCGCGCAGCAGGCCGGCCTGACCCCGGCGCAGCTGGCCTCGTGGCTGTGGGCGGTGTCGCTCGGCTCCGGCGTCGCCGGGCTGTGGCTGTCATGGCGCTGGAAGATGCCGGTGATTACCGCGTGGTCGACGCCCGGCGCCGCGGTGCTGCTGGCGTCCCTGCCCGGCGTGCCGTACGCGGAGGCCATCGGCGGCTTCGTGCTGGCCGGCCTCGCGGTATGGCTGGTCGGCGTCAGCGGCGCCTTTGACGCGCTGATGAAACGCTTTCCGCCGGCGCTGGCCGCCGCGCTCTTGGCCGGCATCCTGTTCCGCTTCGTGGTGGAACTGGTGCCGGCGGCGCGCGATCATGCCGCGCTGGTGCTGCCGATGGCGCTGGCCTTCTTCGCCGGCCGCCGGCTGTGGCCGCGCTACGCGCTGATGGCGGCGCTGCTGCTGGGCTGCGCGCTGCTGGCGCTGCAGGGCGGTTTTGTCGCCACGCCAACCTTGACCGCCACCGCCAGCGGCCCGCTGTGGACCACGCCGCAGTTCAGCGTCGCCGGCCTGAGCAATATCGCGCTGCCGCTGGCGCTGGTGGCGCTGACCGGCCAGTTCCTGCCCGGCATGGCGGTGCTGAAAAACGACGGCTACGACCTGCCGGCACGGGTGCCGGTCAGCCTGCTGGGCGGCGTGTCGCTGCTCTTGGCGCCGTTCGGCGGCCACGGCGTGGTGCTGGCGGCGATTACCGCGGCGATGTGCACCGGCCCCGAATGCCATCCCGATCCGCAGCAACGCTGGAAAGCCGGCGTGGTGGCGGCGCTGAGCTACCTGCTGGTGGCGGCGGTGGGCGGCTCGCTGGTGGCGCTGCTGCTGGTGCTGCCCAAGGCGCTGGTGATGGCGGCGGCGGCGCTGGCGCTGTTCGGCACCCTGGCGTCGTCACTGACCGCGGCGCTGGGCAATGACAGCCAGCGCGAGGCGGCCTTGCTGACCTTCGTGGTGGCCGCCTCCGGCGTCAGCATCGCCGGCATCGGCGCGCCGCTGTGGGCGCTGCTGGCCGGCGTCGCCGCCAGTGCGGTGTTGCGCTGGCAGCCACGGCTGGTGGCGCGCGGCGCCTGAGCGGGCGGGAGCGGGGTGTTAGCCGGAAGGCAAGGAACCAGGCTTGCGGCCAACCTTGCTACCCGGCACGGGTTCACGAGCCAAAGTCAGCGCAGGCGACATGAGCCGAAGAAGCGCCGTTGCGGTGGCGATCAACACGCCAGCTGTGGCCATGTCCAACGCCGGATCACCCCATCAGCGACCGGGCGCCGCCGCGCGTGAAGCGGTGCTCAGCGCCGCTGCCACAGCCGGATCAGATAGGCCGGCTTGACGCCGGTGCTGCCGCGACCGACCGCCTTGTTGATGCGGAATGGCAGCTGGCGGGTATCGCGCAGCAGCGGCTCGGCGTAGGGCGGGCCGTCGCGACGGCGCAGCGCCGCCACCCGCGGCGTGTTGGCGCTGTCGCCGCGGTAGGTGACCACCGCGATCTCGCCGCTGGCCAGCTCGACAAAGCTGCCCGGCGGATACACGCCCAGTTCCTTCACCAGCGCCGCCAGCTGCGCCGGATCGTGGCCGCCGGCCGGATCGCGGAACAGCGTCGCCAGCGCCTGCGACGGCAACAGCCGCCCGCTTTCCACCTGCTCTCCCAGCTGGTCCAGCAGCGCCAGCAGGCGTGCCAGCGGCGGCACCTCGTCGCCGCGCAGCGCCTGCGGGTAGCCGCTGCCGTCCGGCTTTTCGTGGTGGCACTGCACCAGGCTGTGCCACAGCTCATCGTCGATGCCGGCCTCGCGCAGGATGGCGGAGCCGATCACCGGATGGGCGAGCAGTGCCGCGCTCTGCGCCTCGCTCAGCGGCTCGTCCTGCTGCCGCAGCTTGCCCAGCAGCCCAACGATGGCGATGTTCATCGTCAGCGCCGCACCACAGGCGCTGTGCAGCGTCGCCGCGTCCAGCCCCAGGCGGCGGCCGAGCACCGCCAGCGTGGTCGCCACCCGCAGCCCGTGTGCGGCAGCGGGCAGGCGGCTGTCCAGCAGCAGGCTGGCCGCCAGCATGCCGTCCGGCAGGCGCTGGCTCAGTTCCAGCAGGCTGGCGAGCACCTCGCGCAGCGCGCTGCCCAGGCCGCGCACCGCCAGGCCGTGACTGAGCAGGCCCTCGACACGGTGCAGCAGGAATTCGAACTCCACCAGCGGATTGCACGGCTGCGCCAGGCTGTCCTGCTGCCGCCGCGCCGCGCGTTCCTGCTGCTCGCGTTCCAGCCGCGCCGCCACCGCCTCGCTGTCGCCGTGACCGGCGGCGAGCAGGCGCTCGCGCTGCTCCGGGGTCAGCACGTAGTGGCCCTTCTTCAGCAGCAGGATGCCGCTCTCGTGGTAGACATCGACCGGCAGGGGCTGGCCGAGGCGGACGAAAGAGGACGGCAGTCGGGTCTTGGCGGAATCGGCCATGGCAAGGGCACCGGCGACGGGATTATTCAGTAATGGCTCAAATTCCTGAAAAGAACACCACTAAATGCAGGCCGCCGCCGCCCGGCCGCACCGGCCGCTGTGGCATAGTGGCGGCTGTCCCTTTTCACTAGCCCGCGAGCCGCCATGAGCATCTGCATCCTGTTTCCCACCGCCACCGAGGCGCGCCAGTTCCAGCACCCAGGGGTGCACACCGTGGTCAGCGGCGTCGGACTGACCGCCACCGCCTACGCCACGCTGAAGGTGATCCACGAGCAGCGGCCGTCGCTGCTGATCCTGGCCGGCATCGCCGGCATGTATCCGCAGGCCGGGCTGGCCATCGGCGAGGTGGTGCTGGTGAGCTCGGAGGTGGAGGGCGATCTCGGCTTTTTCACGCCGCAGGGCTTCACCCATCTGGCGCAGCTGCCGCTGGAGATGGCGTTTGAGCGCCGCCATACGCTGCACTGCCCGCACCTGCCGGCGGCCAGCCCCCTGCGCCGCGCGCGCAGCCTGTCGCTGAACGCGGCGCTGGCGCCGTTCGTGGACAGCAGCGAGGTGGAAATCGAGAACATGGAGGGCGCCGCCTTCTTCCATGTCTGCCAGCAGGAAGGGGTGCCGTTTATCGAGCTGCGCGCCATCTCCAACGTGGTGCAGCCGGGGCACGACGACTGGGACATGGACGGCGCGGTAACGGCGCTGCACGCGGCGCTGACCCAGCTGCTGGCGCAATTGCCGGCGGTGGGCTAACGCCGCTCACGCCGCGTCTTGCCGCCGTCGCCGGGGGTGTCCGGCTGCCGCACACGAAGCCGCACGCAACAACGGCCCGCCGCAGGGTGATCCCTGCCCGGGCCGTTTGACAAGCTGCTGCGCCGGCTAAGCCGTGGTCACAGGAACTGCAGCAGCGCGCCGTCGCGGTTGAACGCGAGGTAACGCGCCACGTCGCCGCCGGTCTGGATGGTCTGCACCATACGCTTCAGCGGGCCGTCGGCGTCGGCGCTGCTGCTGCTGTCGATGGCGGCAACGAACACCAGCTGCCAGCGCGCGTCCAGCGCGTCGGCGTCCTGCGCCAGCTGCGCGAAATCGCCCAGCTCGGCCGGGGTCTTGTCGACACACAGGATGGGCTGCAGGATGCCGCCTTCGCCGGCGGCGAAGCGTTCTGCTTCCTGCGCCGTGTGGTCGTCGTGCAGGCGGCGCTGGCAAAAGGCGAACAGCAGGCGTTGCGGGGTCGGCTGGGCGCGGGCGGCGGCCAGCAGGCTGGCGAAATCGGTAATGGCGGTCATGGCGGGCGGTCCTGATACACGGGGCGGGACTGCCAGTGTACGGGCGGCGGCAACTGTTGCCGATACGCCAAAAGACGGAGCCGGCTAGCTCCTGTGGTTGACGAAAATCAGCTGCCGGCCACGAAAAACGCGCCAGGCACCGGCAAAGCGTGCTTAGATAAAGACACCGGGGTGCCAATGGGGAAGCGTGATGGTGTTGCCCCCGGTATTGCGCACCGCCGTCGGGAGCTCGTGCCCGGCGCGCGGCAAAACCAGAAAACAGACGAGGAGCGCCCGCCATGGACACCCAGTACCAAGCCCTGACCACCCTTTCCCTGCCGCAGACCACCGACCTGATCCACGTCGACCAGCGCCCGCAGCGCACGCTGTCGCTGAAAAGCCCGGCGCTGGACGTGATGACCGACCTGAAGGTGATCGACCCGGTCAGCATCTGCGAGGACGCGCTGCTGCACGACGCCCACGAACGCATGGTCAGCCACGGCATCCGCCTGCTGTTCGTCACCGACCGCGAGGGCGCGCTGACCGGCCTGCTCACCGCCTCCGACGTGCTCGGCGAGCGGCCGATGAAATGCATCCAGGAACGCGGCAAGCGCCACGATGAACTGCTGGTGTCCGACGTGATGACCCCGCGCCGCGAGCTGGAGGCACTGGACATGGCCGAGGTGGCGAACGCCAGCATCGGCCAGCTGGTCGCCACCATGAAGCACACCGGCCGCCAGCACGCGCTGGTGGTGGAGCTGAACGGCAGCAGCAAGCACCTGGAAGTGTGCGGCCTGTTCTCCACCTCGCACATCGCGCGCCGGCTCGGCATCTCGCTGAACTTCATCCGCGTGCCGCAGGCGTTCTCCGAGATCGAACACGCGCTGCTGCACGAAGACTGAGCCGCGGCGCCTTAAGCTAAGCCGGGCAATATTGCGGCCAACCTTTGCCAAGGTTGGCCGCATTCTTTACGGGATCGCGTCCAGCGCCGCGAATAAAACCTCGCAGCGCAGCTGAGGCTAGGCGCGCCGACGCAGACCGTACCCGTCGTAAGGCAAGGCGGTGCAATGCAGGATCAGGGGTTTTACGTGTTCACGATCTCGCGCACTCACGCGAGACAAGGCGAAAACGGCTGAGGAAGCGGCGTTTATCCAGAGATAAACCAGCATGCCGAAGCGGTTTTCAACGTCGTATCGCCCCGTGAGATCAGTTGCAGCCGATCGTGAACAGGTGCTCAGTCCGGATCGGCCGGCACCGCGGTGCGGTACTTGCAGGTGTTGATCACCACCAGCGACTCGAACTCGCGCACGTGCGGGTTGTTCATCAGGTGGGCGCGGGCGAAGCGCTCGTAGTCGCCCATGTCGCGCACCAGCACCATCAGCACGAAATCCGGGCGCCCGGTGACGTTGTAGCACTCCATCACCTCCGGCGCCGCGTCCATCGCCGCCTTGAACGCGTCCACCAGCGGCGCCTGCGCGCGCTGCAGCATCACGTTCACCACCAGCCGCAGCGTGCGGCCGAACAGCGCCGGATCGACCAGCGCCACCTCGCGCTGGATGATGCCCTCGCTGCGCAGCCGCTTCAGGCGGCGGGTGACCGCGGTCGGCGACAGGTTGACCGCCTCGGCCAGCGCGTCGTGGGTCTGGCGCGCGTCTTCCTGCAGCAGCGCCAGCAGTTTGCGATCGTAAGCATCCAGCATGTCAGGAATCCTGCGTCAACAGCCATTCAAAAGCAGCCTCGCTGCACTGTCACGCATGATAACGCAGCAAGCGGCAGCGGCGGGCTTTCTACACTGTGAGCATCGCATCGGGCAAACGCCCGCCACCGGAGCCTCACATGAGCACCCTCAATCCCGCCCGCCGCCTCGCGGCCAACCTTGCCGCGCTGTCCGCCAGCCGCTGGCTGCCCTACGCGCTGTTTGCCGGGCTGGTAACGATGTGGGCGTACAACTACGTGGTGATGAAGGTGACGCTGCAGGCGGCGACGCCGATCACCCACCTGATCATCCGCACCACCATCGGCAGCCTGACGCTGTTCGGCGTGCTGCTGGCGCGCGGCCACGGCCTGCGGCCGCAACGGCTGAAGCAGACACTGCAGGTCGGGCTGACCACCACCTTCGCCTACGGCCTGACGGTGACGCTGGCGCTGGTGGCCGGCGCCGCCGGGCGCACCTCGGTACTGGTGTTCACCATGCCGTTCTGGGTGGCGCTGCTGTCGCGCTGGCTGCTGGCCGAGCCGTTCACCGCCAACGCGCGCCGGGCGCTCGTCGCCGGCTTTGCCGGGCTGATGCTGATCGTGGCGCCGTGGCAGCTGCACGGCGTGCTGCCGATGCTGCTGGCGGTGCTGGCCGGCTTCCTGTGGGCGCTGGGCTCGGTGCTGACCAAGAAGACCGCGCAGCAGGGCCAGCTCGACAGCCTGAACTTCTCCGGCTGGCAGGCGCTGATCGGCCTCGCGCCGCTGCCGCTGCTGCTGCCGTTCGCCGATTTCGCCGCCATCCACTGGTCGCCGGCCTTCGTGCTGGGCATGGTGTACTCGGGCGTGTTCTCCAGCGCGGTCGGCTGGCTGGCGTGGCTGTGGTTGCTGCGCCGCCTGCCGGCATCCACGCTCAGCTTCAACGCGCTGGTGATCCCGGTGCTGGCGGTGGCGATGGCCGCCACCAGCCTGGGCGAATGGCCGGGCAGCGGCGAGCTGCTGGGCATGCTGCTGATCGGGATGGGCATCGTGCTGATCGCGCGGCGCTGAGTTTTCTCCAACACAAAAGCAATGCGGCCAACCTTGTGCAAGGTTGGCCGCAGTCTTTTTTATGGGTTGCGCCGCGCGCTTTACGGCGCGACCCGCTGCTGTTCCAGTTTCTGTTCCAGCACCTGGTCCAGCACCCAGCGCACGGATGGCGCGTCGGCGGGCGGCCTGGCGACCTTCACTTCCTTGATGCGCAGGCGGTAGGCGATGCCCGGCTCGGGCTTGAAGCCCTCGATCTCGCCGTAGTGCAGCTGCCACGGCGCGTCCTTGCTGTCTCGCACCTGCAGGCACTGCATCGGCGCCACGCCGCTGCAGGGCTTGCGTTCGGCGGCGACGTAGACCAGCCGCGTCGGCGCCGCCGACAGATCCTCCTGCTGCCGCAATTCCAGCTGCTTGCCCGGCCCGGCCAGCAACAGGTGGCCGTCCTGCTGCCGCACCGTCGGCCGGCTATTGAGCAGCAGGCTGAGGTCACGGTCGCGCGCCATCGACACCGCGTCGCAGGCCATCATGGTGCTGGCCAGCTGGTCGACGATCAGCACGCCGTTCTCGACGCGGGCGGTGCCGAACAGGCGGTTGCAGCCGCCGGACACCGACAGGCGGCCGTTTTTCAGTTCCAGTTCGATCGGCGGCTCGTTGTCGCCGGCCGACTTCCAGCGGCCGTCGGGTTGCGGCGTGGTGGCGGCGCAGGCGGCCAGCAGCGCGGCGGAGATGAGGGCGGAATAGCGGGACAGGCTCATGCGGACTCCTTGGGGCAGGGCGCCGGCAACAACACGGCGCAGGGCGGCAGGGGAACACGCGCCCTGCCAGGATGGCCGCAAGGCTAAGGGCCGAGGGATGCCAGCGTCAATCGGCCTCTGGTTAAGCTTTGTGAAGCCGGTCACACACCGTCACACAAGCGCCTGCGGCCAACCTGTCAGGGTTGGCCGCAAGCGCAGTACGGGCAGGCTTACTGCTGTTCCAGCTTCAGGATCGCGTCCAGCTCCTTGTCCACGGCGCGCATCTTTTCGTACAGCGCCTCGGTCTGGCCCAGCATCTCGTCCACGCGCAGCTTGCTGTGCTGCGAGGTGGCGGCCAGCTGCTGCAGGGTACCGACCACCTTGCCCATCTCGCCGGCAAAGGCGCTGACCTGGCTGCCCATGTCGCGCACGTCGCCGCCGACATCGCGCACCCCGTTCATCACGTTGTCCACCGCACCGCCGGTGGCGTTCAGGTTCGACTGCGTGGTGTTGGCCAGCTTGCGCACCTCGTCGGCGACCACGGCAAAGCCGCGCCCGGCCTCACCGGCGCGCGCCGCCTCGATGGCGGCGTTCAGCGCCAGCAGATTGGTCTGTTCGGCGATCTTCTTGATCATCTGCATCACCTCGCCGATCTGCTGCGCATCCTTTTCCAGATGGCCGATGCGTTCGGTGACCGTACCGGCGGTCTGCGCGCCGCGATTGATCTCGCTGCCGAAGCGGTGGATGTCGTTCTCGATCACGCCCAGATGCGACACCAGCTCGGTGGTGGCATCGCGGAACAGCGGCAGGCTGTCCATCAGCTGCGCGGCAAAACTCTTGTAGCCGTTCAGCTCGGCGATGACGCGGCTCTTCATCTGCCCGGTCATCTGCGCGCGCGCCAGCTCGCGGCGGTAGAAGTAGTTCTTGAAGTTGGCGTAGTGCACCGGGAAGCGGTCGACGAAATCGTCGCTGAACGCCGCCGTCGCCGGGTAGAAGAAGATCGCGGTCAGCGTCTGGTTGATGTTGACGCCGAGCAGCTCGCCGAAGGTGGAAAAACCGGCGGCGGGGATGTCGCCGTAGACGTTGGCACGCGCCAGCGCGCCGGCGTTGTTCAGCCGCCGCAGGATGCAGTCGTTGAGGATAGCGCCGACCGCGGCCGGCTTGCCGGCGCTAAAGGCGGCAAAGTCGCGGCGGGTGTGCTCGGCGAGATCGGTGCTGCGCAGCAGGTGCAGCCGCTCGCCGAAGGCGAGGTCGCAGGCGAACTGCAGATAGCCGCCGGTCTCGTTCACCGCCAGCACCGAGCGCACGAACAGCTCACCATTGATCTTGATGCCGAAGCTGTGGCTTTGCAGCTTGGCCGCCAGCTGCTGGCGCGGACAGCGGAAGTGCGCGGCCAGCGCGTCGAGCACGTTGCGGATCTCGCCGCTGTGTTCATCGATCACCGAGTGCACGCGGCGCAGCTCGGTGCTGGCCTCGGCGATGGTGAAGTGGCTGCCGCTGTCCTCGAAGTTCTGGCTCTTGAACACGCCGTAGCGGTAGGCCGGCGCCAGCTTGATGAAGGCGAACACCGCGTGGCCGTCGCGCACTTGCTGGCCGTCGTACAGCCGCGTCATCGAGAAATCCAGCGGCCCGCCGGCGGAGCCGCCGACGAACAGGTAAGGCAGCTTGCCGGATTCGTACAGCGCTTCCAGCAGGTAGCTCTCGCTGTTGGACAGGCCGTCGACCAGGGTCAGCACGAAGCCCTCGTCGTGGCGCATCGCGAACGGCAGCCGGATGCGGCCAACGTGCTCCTGCAGCCGCGCGATGCGCGCGGCGTGACTCAGCACCGGGCTGCCGGCCTTGATGTCGTCGCAGGCCAGCGCCACCGCCTCGATGTGCACCCCCGCCAGCAGCGCCTCGTCGAACAGCTGGAACACCATGCTCTGCCACTGGCCGTCGGCCGGCAGATACAGCGCGTCGCCGGCCTGGCGGCTGCACAGCTCGCCGGCGGTGGTGGTCAGCAGCATCTTCGCCTGCGGGAAATGGCGCGCGATGCAGCGGCCGATCTGTTCCAGGTTGGCGGACGGGTTGACGTAGCCCAGCACCAGCCGCACCCGCGGACTGGCGCTGGCGGCCAGCGCCGCTTCATAGCTGTGGCTGTCGCTGCGCAAGACCTGCAGCGGCGGGATGGCGCTGGCGGCAGCGGGCGCACGGGTGGCTCGGTTACGGAAAAACGACATGCGGACTCCAGCGGTTGGGGGCGGGCAGACCACCGGAAGGTGGCGCCGGCGGCCGGCGGGCAGGGTGCCGCGCCAGCCATGACATCAAAATGATAGGCCCAAAAAAACCCGTCTGTGTTGCGACACATCAGACGGGCAAGGACAAGGCAGCAGCACTGCGGCGACAGCGGGAGGGAGACCTTCCGCCGCAGTACCGTGCCAGGAGGACGGCTTACAGCGCCTGGCGGAAGATGGCCTCGATCTCGGCCTGGCTGGCCGGGCGCGGGTTGGTCAGGCCGCAGGCGTCCTTCAGCGCGTTGGCGGCCAGCAGCGGAATGTCGGCTTCCTGCACCCCCAGCTCGCTGAGCCGGGCCGGGATGTCGATGTCGGCGGCGAGGCGGCGGATCGCCGCCAGGCAGCATTCGGCGGCGGCGGCGGCATCCAGCGCCGCCACGTCCTCGCCCATCGCGGCGGCGACATCGGCCAGCCGGCCGGCGGCGACGCTGGCGTTGAAGGCCTCGACGTGCGGCAGCAGCAGCGCGTTGCACACCCCGTGCGGCAGGTCGTAGAAGCCGCCGAGCTGGTGCGCCATCGCGTGCACGTAGCCGAGCGACGCGTTGTTGAAGGCCATGCCGGCGAGGAACTGGGCGTAGGCCATCTGTTCGCGCGCGTGCAGGTCCTGGCCGTTGCGCACCGCGGTGCGCAGGTTGGCCGCAATCAGCCGCACCGCCTGCAGCGCACAGGCGTCGGTGATCGGGGTGGCGGCGGTGGACACGTAGGCCTCGATGGCGTGGGTCAGCGCGTCCATGCCGGTGGCGGCGGTCAGCGCCGCCGGCTTGGCCAGCATCAGCGAGGCGTCGTTCACCGACAGGATGGGCGTCACGTTGCGGTCGACGATGGCCATTTTGATGTGGCGGGTCTGGTCGGTGATGATGCAGAAGCGCGTCATCTCGCTGGCGGTGCCGGCGGTGGTGTTGATGGCGATCAGCGGCAGCTGCGGCTTGGCCGACTTGTCGACGCCCTCGTAGTCGCCGATGTGGCCGCCGTTGGTGGCCACCAGCGCGATGCCCTTGGCGCAGTCGTGCGGCGAACCGCCGCCGAGCGAGATCACGCAGTCGCAGCGTTTCTCGCGCAGCAGTGCGAGGCCGGCCTCGACGTTGGCCACCGTCGGGTTCGGCTGCGCGCCGCTGAAGATGGTGGCCTCGATGTCCTGCGCCTGCAGCAGCGCGGCGACCTTGGCGGCGACGCCGGCACGCGCCAGCCCGGCGTCGGTGACGATCAGCGCGTGGCGGAAGCCGTAGCCGCGGATCGCCTGCAGCGCGTCATTGAGGCAGCCGTCGCCGATCAGGTTGACCGGCGGAATGAAGAAAGTGGTCGTTGTCATGGTAAGTAATCCCTATGTCTGGCTTTGCCCGCCGCCATGCTGCGGCCCGGCGATGGTTCATCTGCGACTGCTGGCAGGGGGTGCGTGCTGCGCCAGCGTTCGGGTATTGCGGTACGGCGCGGCGGCAGGCGGCCCGCCGCGCCGGTGATGCTGGCCGGCCAGCGCCGGCCGCGCTCAGCCTCAGAAGAAGCCGAGCTTGTCCTCGCTGTAGCTGACCAGCAGGTTCTTGGTCTGCTGGTAGTGGTCGAGCATCATCTTGTGCGTCTCGCGACCGATACCGGACTGCTTGTAGCCGCCGAACGCCGCGTGCGCCGGGTAGGCGTGATAGCAGTTGGTCCACACGCGGCCGGCCTCGATGCCGCGGCCCATGTGGAAGGCGGTGTTCATGTCGCGGGTCCACACCCCGGCGCCGAGGCCGAACAGGGTGTCATTGGCGATGTGCAGCGCCTCCTCGGTGTCCTTGAACTTGGTCACCGACAGCACCGGCCCGAAGATTTCCTCCTGGAAGATGCGCATCTTGTTGTGGCCCTGGAACACCGTCGGCTGGATGTAGTAGCCATCTTCCAGATCGCCGCCGAGGTGGGCGCGCTGGCCGCCGGCCAGTACCGCGGCACCTTCTTCCTTGCCGATGGCGAGGTAGCTCTGGATCTTGTCCATCTGCTCCTGCGACGACTGCGCGCCGATCATGGTGGACGGATCCAGCGGGTTGCCCTGCTTGATCTCGGCCACGCGCTTCAGCGCGCGTTCCATGAAGCGGTCGTAGATCGACTCGTGTACCAGCGAGCGGCTCGGGCAGGTGCACACCTCGCCCTGGTTGAGCGCGAACATCACGAAGCCCTCAATCGCCTTGTCGAAGAAGGCGTCGTCCTTGGCGGCAACGTCGGCAAAGAAGATGTTCGGCGACTTGCCGCCCAGTTCCAGCGTCACCGGAATCAGGTTCTGGCTGGCGTAGTTCATGATCAGGCGGCCGACCGGGGTGGAGCCGGTGAAGGCGATCTTGGCGATGCGCTTGCTGGTGGCCAGCGCCTTGCCGGCCTCGGTGCCGAAGCCGTTGACGATGTTGAGCACGCCCGGTGGCAGCAAATCACCCACCAGCTCGGCAAAAATCAGGATGGACAGCGGCGTCTGTTCCGCCGGTTTCAGCACCACGCAGTTGCCGGCGGCCAGTGCCGGCGCCAGTTTCCACGCCGCCATCAGGATCGGGAAGTTCCACGGGATGATCTGGCCGACCACGCCCAGCGGCTCGTGGAAGTGGTAGGCGACGGTGGTGGCGTCGATCTCGCCGAGGCTGCCTTCCTGCGCGCGGATGCAGCCGGCAAAGTAGCGGAAGTGGTCGATGGCCAGCGGGATGTCGGCGGCCAGCGTCTCGCGGATCGGCTTGCCGTTGTCGAAGGTCTCGACGGTGGCCAGGGTGTGCAGGTGCTGCTCCATGCGGTCGGCGATGCGCAGCAGGATCAGCGAGCGCTGGGTCACGCTGGTCTTGCCCCAGGCGGCCTTGGCGGCGTGGGCGGCGTCCAGCGCCAGCTCGATGTCGGCCTCGTCGGAGCGGGCGATCTCGCACAGCGCCTTGCCGGTGACCGGGGTCAGGTTTTCGAAGTAGCGGCCATTGACCGGCGGCAACCAGCGGCCACCGATGAAGTTGTCGTAGCGGGATTTCAGGTTCAGGCCGTACTGGGCCGGGGTAATGGTGCTCATCGTCTCTCTCCTGTTGTCTTGGCTCACCTCAAGCGGGTGTGGCTGCAACAGTGCACGGCGCGTGCCAGCGCTTTCTGATGCTGCACCGCAGCGTGCGGCCAACCTTGCAACGGCGGCCACCGCCGCGTGCCGATGCTGCAGCGCGCCAGCGTTGCTGTTTTTTTAGCGCTTGTTCGCCACGTCCGGGCGCGCATAATCGGCGGAGCGAGCCGAGCGCCGCTGTCGCAGCCTGACACACCTGTCGCGACACACTGACACAAGCCGGAGCCACCATGTCGTCCTTGCCGCTAGCCGAAATCCGCCGCCGCTTTTTCGAGGGCGAAACCCTGCCCGACAACAGCGTGCCCAGCCCGATCCTGCACTCGTGGCGGCGCTGCCTCGGCCTCGGCCTGTCCGCGGCGCGGCTGCGGCTGCCGGACAAGCTGGACACCGCCAGCCTCGGCAGCCGACAGCAGGAAAACGCCGACTGGCTGCAGCTGGCGCGCCCGGCGATCGACGCGCTGTTCGACAGCGTGGTCGACGACGGCCACGTGGTGATCGTCGCCGACCGCCACGGCGTGATCCTCGACCAGATGGGGCACCCGGCCTTTCTCGACCGTGCCGAGCGGGTGGCGCTGCTGCCGGGCATGGACTGGCGCGAGGACGTGCGCGGCACCAACGCCATCGGTACCGCGCTGGTGCTCGGTGGCCCGGTGCGGGTACGCGGCAGCGAGCACTACCTGGAGCGCAACCGCCAGCTGTCGTGCACCGCCGGCGCCATCGTCAGCCCGCAGGGCGAGCTGCTGGGGGTGGTCGACGTCTCCGGCCTGCCGCGCAAGCTGGGCGACGCGCAGCAGCAGCAGGTGCAGGCGGCGGTGCGCCACATCGAGCAGCGTCTGTTCGACGAGCAGGCAGGCGCACTGTTCGAGCTGCGCTTCGCGCCCGACGCCGCCACGCTGACCACGCCGCGCTGCGGGCGGTTGGGCTTCGACGACGACGGCGTGCTGCGTGCGGCCAACCGTGCCGCGCTGGCGACGCTGGGGCTGGACTGGCCGGCGCTGGGCCACAGCCGCTTTGCCGCGCTGGCCGGGCAGAGCCTGGAACACTGGCTCAGCCGCCACGGCATCGGCGCGGCCTCCTTGCGTCACGGCGGCCAGCTGTATTCGGCGCGGCTGCTGCCGCCCACACCACGGCAGGCGGCACCCGCAGCGGTGCCGGCCGATCACGCCGCCGCGCGTGCCGGCCGGGCGGCGGACAGCAAGGTTGGCCGCAACGACGCCGGTGCGCTGCCGGACGGCCTGCTGCAACGCGGGCAACGGCTGCTGGAGGCCGACATCCCGGTGCTGGTGCTGGGTGAAACCGGCGTCGGCAAGGAGCGCTTCGTGCAGGCGCTGCACGCCGCCAGCAGCCGCGCCGGCGCGCCGCTGGTGGCGGTCAACTGCGCGGCGATTCCGGAAGGGCTGATCGAGGCCGAGCTGTTCGGCTATGAAGAAGGCGCCTTTACCGGCGCGCGCAAGCAGGGTGCCAAGGGGCGCCTGCGCGAGGCCGACGGCGGCATCCTGTTCCTCGACGAGATCGGCGACATGCCGGCCAGCCTGCAGGCGCGGCTGCTGCGCGTGCTGCAGGAGCGGCTGGTGGTGCCGCTGGGCGGCGGCATCGGCCAGAAGGTGGACGTGCGCATCGTCGCCGCCACCCACCGCAACCTGGAGCACGAAGTCGCCGCCGGCCGCTTCCGCGCCGACCTCTACTACCGCCTCGGCCACTATCCGCTGCGGCTGCCGCCGCTGCGCGAGCGCGGCGACGTGGCACAGATTGCGGCCAACCTGCTGGCGCAGCACGGTGGCGCGCGGCGCGGGGTGACGCTGTCGGCGGCGCTGGCCGACTTCATCCGCCGCTACCCGTGGCCGGGCAACCTGCGCCAGCTCGACAACCTGCTGAAGACGCTGCTGGCGCTGGTCGACGACGGCACCGAGCTGGGGCTGACCCACCTGCCGGACACCCTGCGCGAACACCATCCGGCGGCGGTGGGCAGCGCCAGCGGCGGGCAGCTGGCGCAACTGCTGCAACAGCACGGCGGCAACGCCAGCGCCGCCGCCCGCGCGCTGGGCATCAGCCGCAGCACCTTCTACCGCCGCCTGCGCCAGGGCTGAGGCGCACCGACACTCACGCACCAGCGGGTACGGTGCAGGTGCCGCCAGCAAGCTGGCGGTGCAGCCGGCCTGCCGTTGCCGATCCCGCCGCCATGCTCACGGCTTGGCCATGGCGCCAGCAGCCGCGGCGGGGCCGGCCGCCGCGACGGACACGAGAGCCACGCTCACTCTCGCCGCCGCCACCGCCGGCGAAAATTATTTCGCCATGACAAAAGACTACTGACAGCAGGCTGTCAGCAGCCGGTCGCGATACTGGGCAACGGCAAACCCTGCCGCCAACCTGCTACCGGAGCCACACCATGTCCACCTTTGTTCACTGGTTTGAAATTCCCGCCACCGACTTCGAGCGCGCGGTCGCCTTCTACCGCCAGACGTTCCACGTGGAACTGCACGTCGAGCCATTCATGGGCGAGCAGATTGCCGTCTTCCGCACTGCCGGCGGCGAGCACCCCGGCTGCATCATGGCCAGCCCGCGCTTGCAGCCGGGCAGTGCCGGCAGCCGCGTCTATCTGGACGGCGGGCCGGACCTGGACGCGTTGCTGGCGCGCATCGCTGCCGCCGGCGGCGTGATCCTGCAGCCGCGCCTGACGCTGCCGGACGGCAACGGCGACATCGCGCTGTTCCAGGACAGCGAGGGCAACCACATCGGCCTGCACCACGCGCCATGAGCCGGCGCTACTGGATCGGCGTCGCCTGCCACGAACACGTTGCCCGCGGTGTGGCCGGCGGCTTTGCCCAGCTGTGCCACGGCAAGGCGGCACCGCTGGCGCGCATGGCGGCCGGCGACGGCCTGGTGTACTACTCGCCGGTCGAGGTCTTAGGCGGCAAAACACCGTGCCAGGCCTTCACCGCCATCGGCAGCGTCGGCGCCGGCGCGCCGTACCGCGTCAGCATGGACGCGTACTTCCGGCCGTGGCGCCGCGATGTCGCCTTTGTCGCCGCACAAGCGGCGCCGATCCGGCCTTTGCTCACGCAGCTGGCCTTCATCACCGACCCGGCACGCTGGGGCTATCCGCTGCGTTTCGGCCAGCTGCAGATCAGCGCCGCCGATTTTTACCTGATTGCCGCGGCGATGCAGGCCGCGCTGCCGGCCACGTTGCCACCAGCGCCGGCCTATCCCCTTTTTGACGAAAGCCCCGCACCATGACGACCACACTCCCCCCATCGGCGGACTCGAATTCGCCAGTTTCCGGCTGCGCCCCGGCGTCAGCGAAGCGACGCTGCGCCAGGCAGCACAGGCGGTGGAACAGCACTTGCTGCGCCACCAGCCCGGCTTTGTCAGCCACACGCTGTGGCGCGGCGACGACGACAGCTATGTCGACCTGGTGCTGGCCGACAGCCGCGAACGCGCCGTCGCGCTGTGCGAGCTGTGGCCGGACGATCCGCACGGCGCGCACTTCCTGTCGCTGCTCGCCCCCGGCAGCGCGCTGCTGGCGTTTTACCAGCGTGTGGCCTGACAAAACATCCCGCCGCCATGGCTCGCGGTTTATCCTTGTCATCCATTCAGCATTGAAGGAGTGCCCATGACCTTTCCCGAGCACGAACGACAGGCCATGCGCGCCCTGCACGGCGTCGGCGACAGCGTGATCGCGCGGCTGGAACAGCTGGGCTACCAGTCGCTGGCGCAGCTGCGCGACAGCGACGAGGCCGAACTGTGCCGCCAGATCGCCCTCATGCTGCGCAGCAGTTGCTGGGGCAATAGCCCGCAGGCGCGCGCCGCCATCCGTGCCGTGATCCGGCTGGCCCGGCAACAGGACGGCGGCTGACATGCGCCGTGCCGACCGCCTGATGCAGATCCTGCTGCTGCTGCGCGGCCGCCGCCGCACCACCGCACAACAGCTGGCGCAGTGGCTGGAGGTGTCACCGCGCACGGTGTACCGCGACATGGCCGACCTGATGGCCAGCGGCGCGCCGGTGAACGGCGAGGCCGGCGAGGGCTACTGGCTGGAAGCCGGCTTCACTCCGCCGCCGCTGAGCTTTTCCGCGGCCGAGCTGTCGGCACTGGAAGTCGGCGCCCGCATGCTGGCGGCGTGGGCGGATCATGCCACCGCCGACGCGGCCGCCAGCGCGCTGGCCAAGATCCACGCCGTGCTCGGCTCCGCCGGGCTGGCGCCGGCGCCGCTGTTTGCCGCGCGCCATCACGGCTATCCGCGCGAACGGCTGGGCGGCATCACCGCCGCCATCCACACACGGCGCTGCCTCGCCATCGACTACCGCGACGAGGCCGGCCAGGCCAGCTGTCGCACACTGGCGCCGCTGGGGCTGTTCTTCTGGGGCGACCGCTGGACGCTGGCGGCGTGGTGCCTGCTGCGCCACGACTATCGCCATTTTCGTGTTGACCGGATGCAGGCTATACAACAAAACGACACGCCGTGGCCGGACAACATTTCACTGGATGCCTTCCTGCACCACGCCGACGTCGGCGAGCCGGCGCGGCGGCACCTGCAACAACAAATGAGCCAACCCTGGCACCGGGAGTACCACGCATGGAAGCAAGACTGAGCTTTGTCACCCTGGGCGTCGCCGATCTGGCGCGCGCCACCGCCTTCTACCGCGACGTGCTGCAGCTGCCGCAGATCGCGATGCCGGAGGGCGCCGGGGTCGCCTTCTTCGAACTCGGCCATACCTGGCTGTCGCTGTATCCGCGCGCGGCACTGGCCGCCGACGCCGGCGTGGCGGACAGCCCGGCGGCGGCGTTTCCCGGCTTTACGCTGGCGCACAATGTGCGCAGCGCGGCCGAGGTGGACACGCTGCTGGCCGAAGTCGCCGCCCGCGGCGGCCGCATCGTCAAGCCGGCACAGGACGCGTTCTGGGGCGGGCGCAGCGGCTACTTCGCCGACGCCGACGGTTTCCTGTGGGAAGTGGCGTGGAACCCGGATTTCCCGCACGTCTGAACCCGCGCCTGCGGCCAACCCTGGCCGCCGCCGGCGCCTAGCCAAAGCAAGGAGCAACCATGACCCTGCCACCCTTCGACGAACACCTGGACCTGGAACTGGGCCGCGACATCGCGCTGCCGCCGGCGCTGCTGTGGCGGGTGTGGACCACGCCGGCGCTGCTGCAGCAGTGGTGGGCGCCGGCACCGCTGACCACCCCCGAGTGCGAAATGGAACTGCAGCCGGGCGGCGTGTTCCGCACCGTGATGCAGGCGCCGGACGGCGCCCGCTACCCGACCAGCGGCTGCTTCCTCGACATCGTGCCGCAGCGGCGGCTGGTGTTCAGCGACGCGCTGCAGCCGGGCTTCCGCCCCGCCGCCAAGCCCTTCTTCACCGCCGTCATCAGCTTTGACGCGCTGGCCGACGGCGGCACCCGCTACAACGCGCGCGTGCTACACAAGGACGCCATCGACCGCCAGACCCACGCCGACATGGGCTTTCACGACGGCTGGGGTCGCTGCATGGAACAGATGATCGCGCTGGCGCGCACGCTGTAGCCCGGTCCACGGCCGGGCGAGCACGATGCGGCGGGGTCGCGACCGGGCAGTGGCTCGCACCGCGTCCGCCACCAGGGTTGGCCGCAGGCCTGACGACATCGCCAGCCGCGCGCAGTCCAGCCGGGTTCGCAATGGTGCCGCGCGGCCCGGCCGGGTCAGTGCGCGGCGGAAACGGCTTGCCGTGGTAGCCGCCAGCCAGTAACGTAGCAATTTGCTACGTTACTAGGCAACCGCCATGCACAACCGCTTTGACCAGTTTCGCCGCAGCACCCTCGGCCAGCAGCTGGAACAGCTGATCGACACCCCGCAGCGCTACCTCGAATACGCGGCGCTGTCGCGCGCCGGCATCCCGGCGGTGACGGCCATCGTCCACGAACTACAGCACAAGTTCGCCGAAGTCGCCGCCGACCAGGGCGCGCGCCAGTTCTGCGGCGCCATGGTCGGCGACGTGATGCGTCGCCACGGCCACCAGCTGCTGCGCCCGCGCGGGCGGGTGCCGGGCGGTTACTTCAGCTACGGCGCGGTGTGGTCGCCACTGCCGCAGCCGCGCAGCTTCGCCGAGCTGCTGGCCAGCCTCGCCATGATGCCGCAGCGGGTGCTGCAGCGGCTGGCGACACTGCCGCCGGCGCGCCAGCGCGCCCGCCCGGCCGGCATCGGCTTCTCCGCGCTGGAGCACCTCTGCCACCTGCGCGACCTCGACGACGATGCCTTCCGCCCGCGCGTGCGCGCCATCCTCGAACAGCCGCAGCCGCTGCTGCACGGCGTCAACGGCAGCGAGTGGGCCATCGCCCGCGATTACCAGGCACAGGATTACGCGCAGGCGGCCAGCGGCATACTGCGCGCGCGCGGCGAGCTGCTGGCACTGCTGCAGGGCTGCGACGCCGACGCCCAGGCCCGCATCGGTGTCTGGGAAGGCCGGCAGCGGCTGACGCTGGCGGAGCTGGTCGCCGACATGGTGGCGCACGACGATACCCACCTGCAGGAAATCGACGAGCTGCTGCTGGCACTGGACGGCGGCGCGGTCTGAACCGCCGCTGGCATGCCGGCCAAGCCTGACGCGCCGGCAGCAGCCACCGTTTGAGGGTGAGCGCCCGTTGTCACCCGCTGGCAGCAGGCCATGACCGCCTGCCACCGCGCACCTGTCATCGATCGCACCAGCAGGGTGCTGGCCCCCGTCATCACCGGCAGCAACGTTGCGCCACTGCCAGCCGCTACCACTGTATGAATAGGGTACAGCACGACTTTCATACAATCATACACGCCATACTTTTTGGTGGACTTGCGCCCGGATTGCCTGTATTGCCATTGTGTGATTGTGTTTTTGCAGGCAATCACACAACAAACACAAGCCATTGATAGGAAACCGATTAACCGGCATCGTGTCGCTGCGGCTGTATGATTTATCTGCCAAATGTGGCAAACACCATACACACACCTGGGCGTGACACCGTTTGGTGTATGTTTTATTGTATTAATCGGCGCATCCTGTGTATGATCAACGCTTATTCCCGTCTGCTGGAGAGCGCGATGCCCGTACTGCCCGACTTTGAAAGTGCCGAATTTGCCCCGGCGCTGAAAGCCATTCGCAAGCAATTGCAGCTGTCGCGCACCGCGCTGGCGGCCCAGGTCGGACTGTCCACCGCCGCCATCCAGCGCTACGAGGCGCAGGACGGCAGCAACATCAAGCCCAGCCGCGAAGCCTACGAACGGCTGAGCAAGGTGCTGGCGACACTGCTCGCCGACAGCGCCAGCGCCGCGGTCAGCCCGCCACCCCCGGTGACGCCGCCCGTGGCCGTGGCCGTGGCAGCCGCCACCGCGGCGGAGCCGGCTGCGCCGCTGGCCGCCGGCATCCTGCTGGCCGACGCCACGCTGGAACAGCTGATCGCCCGCGCCAAGGCGATGGGGGCGAAGAAGGTGACCGTCGAGTTCTGAATGAAATGACAGGCACGACAGTGTGATTCGTGACACAGGTCGGTCACGAATCACACATCGCTCATACACAACACCGCCGTGCACCCGCCGGCGGTTTTTTTTGCGGCCAACGTTGGCCGCACCGCTTCCCGCGGATCCTTTCCGTGCTCTGGTCGTCTCGCTCGTTCCACTTGCCATCGTTCATGACGTCATAAAATGACAATTGCCAATCGTGAAACAGGCGTTTAGTCTGCCAAACTCGGTTGCCGCATTGCGACATTGCCGCCGCAGGCAGGCCGACCGTTAGCACCCACCACCAATAAGACCAAAGAGATTACCGTGATGAACCCACACCATAGCGTGGCCCATGCGGCACGCCCCCTCAACCGCCAGGATTACAAGACGCTGTCGCTCGCCGCCCTCGGCGGCGCGCTGGAGTTTTACGATTTCGTGATCTTCGTTTTTTTTGCCGTGGTGATCGGCAACCTGTTCTTCCCGCCGGAAATGCCGGACTGGCTGCGCCAGTTCCAGACTTTCGGCATCTTTGCCGCCGGTTATCTGGCACGACCGCTGGGCGGCATCATCATGGCGCATTTTGGCGACCTGCTTGGCCGCAAGCGCATGTTCACGCTCAGCATCGTGCTGATGGCCTTGCCCACCTTGCTGATGGGCCTGCTGCCGACCTATGCCAGCCTCGGCATTGCCGCGCCGCTGTTGCTGCTGGCGCTGCGCATTCTGCAGGGCGCCGCCATCGGCGGTGAGGTGCCGGGGGCGTGGGTATTCGTCTCCGAACACGTGCCACAGCGCCACATCGGCTATGCCTGCGGCACGCTGACCGCCGGCCTGACTGCCGGCATCCTGCTCGGTTCGCTGATCGCCACCACCATCAATACCAGCTACAGCGCGACGGAGATTGCCGACTGGGCATGGCGTATTCCGTTCATTCTCGGTGGCGGTTTCGGCCTGATGGCGATGTACCTGCGCCGCTGGCTGGAAGAGACGCCGGTGTTTGCCGAAATGCAGGCCAACAAGGCGCTGGCCGATGAAATGCCGCTGAAAACCGTGCTGCGCGATCACAAGCCGGCGGTGGTGGTGTCGATGCTGCTGACCTGGTTGCTGTCCGCCGCCATCGTGGTGGTGATCCTGATGACGCCAACCTACCTGCAGAAGCAGTTCGCCATCGACGCCGCCACCTCGCTGAAGGCCAACAGCCTCGCCATCGTGGCGCTGACCTTCGGCTGCGTGCTGGCCGGCGCCATCATCGACCGCATCGGCAGCGGCATCACCTTTATCGTCGGCAGCCTGCTGCTGGGACTGGCCAGCTACCACTTCTATCACCAACTCGATAGCAGCATCAGCAGCAGCGCGCTGTACGGCTGGTACGCACTGACCGGCCTCACAGTCGGCATCGTCGGCGCCGTGCCCTACGTGATGGTGCATGCCTTCCCGCCGGTGGTGCGCTTCAGCGGGCTGTCGTTCTCCTACAACCTGTCCTATGCCATCTTCGGCGGCCTGACCCCCATGGTGGTGACGCTGTGGATGAAGGCCGATCCGCTGGCACCGTCGCACTATGTCAGCAGCCTGTGCGCGCTCGGGGTACTGGTCGGCATCTACCTGCTGCTGGTCGAGCGTCGCCAGCCAGCACTGGCCACCAGCGCCGGCTGACGCCAGAGCAGGGCAGCACAGCAAAACGCCCGTTACCGGCTGCCGGTAACGGGCGTTTTTTCATGCCGCCAACGCGTTCAGTCGTCGCGGGTCAGTACTTCCAATAGCTCGATCTCGAAGATCAGGTTGGAGTGCGGCGTGATGTGGGCGCCGATCTGGCGCTCGCCGTAGGCGAGGTGGGCCGGCACCCACAGCTTGCGCTTGCCGCCGACGCGCATGCCCATCAGGCCCAGATCCCAGCCCTTGATCACGCGGCCACTACCAATCACGCACTGGAACGGCTTGCCGCGCTGGTAGGAGGAATCGAAGCAGGTGCCGTCCTCCAGCCAGCCGCGGTACTGGGTGGTAATCAGCGCGCCCTTGACCACCGCCTTGCCGTCGCCGGGCAGCAGGTCTTCAATCTGCAATTCGTCATTCATGCTGTCTGTCACTCCTTGTTTGATACGATGCCGCCGCGTGCGGCCAAGGTTGGCCGCAACGCCTAGTTGCCGCTGACCGGCTTGACTTTGCCCGCCGCCTGCCGTGCGCGCTCACGCGCGGTGGCGACATCTTCCGCCCGCGCCACCGCCACGCCCATGCGGCGGCGTTCGAAGCTTTCCGGCTTGCCGAACAGGCGCAGGTCGGCGCCCGGCACCGCCAGTGCTTCGGCGACGCCGTCGAAGGCGATGCCGGCTTCGTCCAGCCCGCCGTAGATCACCGCCGACGCCGCGGCATTGCGCAGCGTGACGTCGACCGGCAGGCCGAGGATGGCGCGCGCGTGCAGCTCGAATTCGCTGTAGATCTGGCTGGCCAGCGTCACCAGCCCGGTATCGTGCGGGCGCGGGCTGACCTCGGAGAACCACACCTGGTCGCCCTTGACGAACAGCTCGACGCCAAACAGGCCGCGCCCGCCGAGCGCGGCGGTGACCTTGGCCGCCATCTCCTGCGCGCGCTGCAGCGCCAGCGGCGACATCGGCTGCGGCTGCCAGCTTTCGATGTAGTCGCCGCGCTGCTGCAGGTGGCCGACCGGGGCGCAGAAGTGGGTGGCGATGCCGCCGGCACCGTCACTGGCGCGCACGGTGAGCAAAGTGATTTCGTAGTCGAAGTCGATGAAGCCCTCGACGATCACCAGCCCCTTGTCGACGCGGCCGGCGCTGACCGCGTACTGCCAGGCGGCGGCGACGTCGTCCGGCCCGCGCAGCAGCGACTGGCCCTTGCCGCTGGACGACATCACCGGTTTCACCAGGCAGGGGTAGCCGATGCCGGCGTCGATGGCGGCCTGCAGCTCGGCTTCGCTCGCGGCAAAGGCGTACGGCGAGGTCGGCAGCGCCAGCTCCTCGGCGGCCAGGCGGCGGATGCCTTCGCGGTTCATGGTCAGGTTGGCCGCACGCGCGGTGGGGATCACCTCGGCGAGGCCGTCGGCCTCGATGCGCAGCAATTCCTCGGTGGCGATAGCCTCGATCTCCGGCACGATCAGGTGTGGCCGCTCCGCCTCCACCAGCGCGCGCAGCGCGGCGGGGTCGGCCATGTTGATGACGTGGCTGCGGTGCGCCACCTGCATCGCCGGCGCGTCGGGGTAGCGGTCGACGGCGATGGTTTCCACGCCGAGGCGCTGCAGCGCGATGACCACTTCCTTACCCAGTTCGCCGCTGCCCAGCAGCATGACGCGTCGGGCCGACGCGGAAAGAGGGGTTCCGATACGCATGGGGATACTCGCGGGTGGCTGTTGATGGCGCATTTTAGCATGCGCGCCGGTCGCCACCGGACACGGCACTGGCCGGCCGCCACCAACGGCTTTAGCATGCAAATGTCGTCATTGTTGGCGATATGTAGCCAAAGCACGGTATTTTGAAACGAAAGCGCCGTAATGCGACAACAGCGGCATGCTTGAATGGTGGAGTCAAATTTGCCCGGATCCGAGCCATGCACCGTGTCGTCTCCCTGCTGTTGCCGCTGCTGCTGGCGGCCTGTACCACGCCGTCGGTGGTGCAGCTGCCGACCAGCAGCTACCCGCAGTTGCGGCCGCTGCTGACGCAGGACAGCGGCGGCGGCATCTTCAATCCGGTCACCGCGCGGCTGTTCTTCGAGACCCAGATCGCCAAGCACGTCGGCGACAGCATCGTGGTCACCATCGAGGAGGACGTCAGCAGCAGCAGCAGCCGGCAGCTGAACGACAAGGCCAGCGGCGCCACCAGCATCAACGGCCCCGGTGCGCTGCACACCATGCCGGGGCTGATCAAGCAGCTGTTCGAGGTCGATGTCGATTCCGACTACAGCATCAACGACAACGGCCAGAGCAGCGTCAAGAACAGCAACAAGGTCAACGGCAACATCATGGTGTCGGTGCTGGACGTGCTGCCCAACGGCTATCTGGTGGTCGGCGGCGACAAGGCGGTGCTGGTCAACGGCAAGCAGAGCGTGCTGCGCTTCTCCGGCATCGTCAACGGCAACCATATCCAGCCCGGCAACAGCATCTCGTCGAAGTACGTGATCAACGCGCGGCTGGACCAGGTCAACCAGAACATGCCGCTGGACGCCGGCGTGCTGGCGTGGGTGCAGTTGCTGTTCGGCGCCGCGGTCAGCCTGTACTGAGCGCGTGTTCACGATCGCGCGCGCTCACGCAAGACAGAGCGAACACGGCGGAGGAAGCGGTGTTGCGCCAGACAGGAACACGCATTCCGGCGCCGTTTTCAACGCCGTACCGCCCCATTTGCAGCCATTCGCTACAAATCATGCACAGGTTCTGCGCACAAGCTTGGCCGCAGGCAGCTAGCGCACGTCGCGCGGGCCGCCGCTGAACAGCAGCTGGTCGAGCAGGAAGATCAGCTTGGCCTCGGTGCTGGCCCACTTGTCAAAACCAAGGCGGCGCGGCTCGTACACCACCTTGGCCAGCACGTTGCCGTCCTTGCGCAGCGCCAGCGTGGCGTAGCTCATGTAGGCAAAATCCTGTTCCCAGGCACGGCTGGCGGCGTAGCTGAGCACCACGCAGCCGGCGGGCAGGGTGCCCGGCGCGTACACCTGGCTGGCCACACCGCGGCGGCGCAGGCCGTCCTCCACCACGCGCAGGAAATCCGGCACCGTCACCCGTTCGTTCCACTCGATGCACAGCTGCGGGTACGGCGCCAGCCGCCGCTCGCTGGCCTGGCGTTCCTTTTCCGCCATCGCCTGCATCTCGGTGGCGGTGGAAAAGCCGAAGGTGAACACCTCGCGCACCGGGTTGGGCAGCGCCTGGATGGTGATGCAGCCGCCGAGGCTGGCGCTGGCCAGCAGCAGGCCGAGGCGGACGGTTCGCGAGCAGGAGTGGGGCATGGGGACGGCCGCGCAGGGCGGTAACGGGGAGAGCCAGCCGGCAGTCTACGCGTGGCGATGTAGCGGACAGTTTGCCGCTTTGTATCCATTCCCGTACACAACGCACACACCGGCGTTGCAGCCGCTGTTTAAGCTGGCGCGATCGTGTTCCGGCGCAGGCCCTGATTCCCATGATTTCCAGCAGTCCCGCTCTCACCGTTGCCCCAAGCGCCGCACCAGCCATGCTGCACGTGCTGGTGGTGGACGACGACGAAGACATCCGCAGCCTGATCTGCCAGTACCTGCACGGCTACGCGATGAGCTGCGTCGGCGTCGGCAACGGCCGCGCCATGCGCGAGGCGATGGCCACCCGCCAGTTCGACGTCATCGTGCTCGACCTGATGCTGCCCGGCGAAAGCGGGCTGACGCTGTGCAAGGAGATCCGCAGCCAGTCCAGCGTGCCGATCCTGATGATCAGCGCCCACGGCGAGCCGATCGAACGCATCATCAGCCTGGAGGTGGGCGCCGACGACTTCGTCAGCAAGCCGTTCGACATCCGCGAGCTGGTGGCGCGCATCCACTCGGTGCTGCGCCGCACCCAGGCCGGGCGCCAGCCGGCCGCCGGCCACGGCAGCGACAAGCCGCCGCGCCAGATCCAGTTCGGCGACTGGCGCCTCAATGTCGGCCTGCGCCAGCTGCAGGACAAGCAGGGCGTGGTGATCCCGCTGTCCAACGCCGAATTCCGCCTGCTGTCGGTGCTGTTGCAGCGGCCGCGCACCATCCTCGACCGCGAGCTGCTGCTGGACCTGACCCGCGGCTGTACCGTCGACGCCTTCGACCGCAGCATCGACATCCTGATCTCGCGCCTGCGCCACAAGCTGCAGGACGACCCGCGCAACCCGCGCCTGATCCGCACCGTGCGCGGCGAGGGCTACATCCTGGATGCGGCGACCAGCTGCCTGTAGCGGGCGGCGCCAAGCCGCGCGCGGCGACACGACAACGGCGGCGAGACCGCGGTCCGCACGCCGGGCGCCGGTGCCGCTAACGCCGTATCAGCCGCTGGCCATCCCGGCCGGCCTTGAAGCGGCGCGTCGTTGCGGCCAACGTTGGCCGCAGCGTGTGCGCTAGAACAGCCCGCCCTGCGCCGCCACGCCACCCCAGGCGATCTCGCCGCGGCCGCGCTCGGCCAGCCACTGGTTGGCCTGCGAGAAATGGCGGCAGCCGAGAAAGCCGCGACTGGCCGATAGCGGCGACGGGTGCGCCGCCTTCAGCACGCAGTGGCGGGCGGCATCGATACGCTCGGCCTTGGTATGCGCCCAGTTGCCCCACAGCAGGAACACGCAGCCGGGGTTGGCCGCGTTCACCGCGTCGATCAGCGCGTCGGTCACCGGCTGCCAGCCGAGCTTGCCGTGGCTGCCGGCGCGGTCGGCCTCCACCGTCAGCGAGGCATTCAGCAGCAGCACGCCCTGCGCCGCCCAGTGCGTCAGGTTGCCGCTGGCCGGCGGCGGCAGGCCGAGGTCGCTGAGCTGTTCCTTGTAGATGTTGCGCAGGCTGGGCGGGATCTTCACCCCGTCCGGCACCGAAAAGCTCAGCCCCATCGCCTCGCCGGCGCCGTGGTACGGATCCTGGCCGATGATCACCACGCGGATGTCGGCCGGCGCCACGTGGCGCAGCGCGTTGAACACCAGCTCGCGCGGCGGGTAGATCACCGCACCGGCGGCGGCGCGGTCGGCCAGTTGCGCGTCGATCACCGCCAGTTGCGCACTGATGGCCGGCGTTGCCAGCACCTGTTGCCAGGCGGCGGGCAGGGCGGCGAGGGCGGGGGCGAGATAAGTCATGTTGTTAACCATCGAAATCACGAAAAATTCAGGGTCCGGCAGCGGGGGAGTCACCCCCCGTTGCTGCCACCGAACCCGCAGCAGCAAAGCGGCCGCCAAAACCGCACCAGACACGCAAAGACCAGCGCGCGCTGGTATGCCGTGCCGGCGGTGGTGCCAATAAAAAAGCCGCTCCACAGGGAACGGCTTTGCTTGCGGCCAACGTCGGCTCAGTAGCGCGCCATCGCCGGCTCGACCTCGTCCGCCCACGCCGCCACGCCGCCGCGCAGGCTCAGCACCTGCTCGAAACCGGCGTTTTCCAGGAACAGGCCGACCTGGTAGCTGCGCACGCCGTGGTGGCAGATGGTCACCACCGGGGTGTCATCCGGCAGCTCGTTGTGGCGCAGCGGGATCAGGTTCATCGGAATCTGGCGCGAACCGTCGATGCGGCACAGCGCGTACTCCCAGTCCTCGCGCACGTCGAGCAGCACCGGCTGCGGACGGGACGCATCGGCCAGCCAGTCGGCCAGCTCGCGGGCGTTGATTTCGCGGATCATCAGAAGCTGAAGCGCGACGGTTCGATCGCGTCCAGCTGCTGCAGGCGCGCGATGTTGGTATCGAAGCTGACGCTTTCCTGATACGCGGTTTCGGACACGCGGGTGATGATCTTGGCGACCATTACCGGCGCGTCGCCGACGATCACCGCCATGCGGCCGCCGACGGCCAGCTGCGCCTTCAGCGCTTCCGGCACTACCGGTACCGAACCGCCGACGCAGATCACGTCGAACGGCGCCTGTGCCGCCAGACCGTCAATGCCGTTGCCCTGGCTCAGCGTCACGTTCTTGATGCCGGCGGTTTTGAGGTTGGCCGCGGCGTGCTGCAGCTGCTGCGCGTCGATGTCGACGCTGTACACGTGCTGGCCGACGGCGGCCAACAGCGCGGTCAGGTAGCCGCTGCCGGTGCCGATTTCCAGCACCTTGTCGCTGGCTTTCACCTGCAGGTCCTGCACCAGACGGGCTTCGACCTTCGGCTCCAGCATGGTGCTGCCGTTGTCCAGCGGCAGCTGGGTGTCGACAAAGGCCAGCGCACGCTTGTCGGTACCGACAAAATCTTCGCGTTTCACGTGGAACAGCAGATCGAGAATGGAGGTGTCGAGCACGTCCCACGGACGGATCTGTTGCTCAACCATATTGAAGCGGGCTTGTTCGAAATTCATCGGAAACTCCGGCTTGGATTCTAGACAATATCAAGGACGACTCTGAAAAACAGGCTGCCTCAACCCGCATTTCACAACCGCCCGAGCAATTCGTAACTTGCGATTATCCCACATTTACCTTACCTTCACAGCATCGCTAGGGGTCCTGCTCCTGTTGTGTACCATTCGCACCAAAACGCGTATGGCATAAACAGGGCGGGTGAGAGTTACCCTTAGAACCTGACCCGGATAATACCGGCGTAGGGAAGCGTAATCTGCCAGACTCCGCCCGCCGCGCTGCGTTCCCGCCCGGCTTGCGGCCAACCTTGCAGCCGGACACCCGGGCCGCTCCTTGCGCCGTTTCATCGCCTTGGAGAACCTGCCCGATGAACGCGCCTGCCACACCCGATAGCCACAAGCCCAACCAACAGATGGTGGTCGATGCCGCCGCCATCGCGCCGCTGCCCAATTCGCGCAAGATTTATGTCGAGGGCAGCCGCCCCGACATCCGCGTGCCGATGCGCGAGATCAGCCAGGCCGACACCCCGACCCAGTTCGGCGGCGAGCGCAACCCGCCGATCTACGTCTACGACTGCAGCGGCCCGTACACCGACCCAGCCGTCAGCATCAACATCCAGAACGGCCTCGCCCCGCTGCGCGCGGCGTGGATCGCCGAGCGCGACGACACCGAACTGCTGGCCGGCCTGTCCAGCGACTACGGCCGCGCCCGCGAAGCCGACCCGAAACTGGCCGACCTGCGCTTCAACCTGCAGCGCAAGCCGCGTCGCGCCAAGCCTGGCCGCAACGTCAGCCAGATGCACTACGCGCGGCAGGGCATCATCACCCCGGAGATGGAATACGTCGCCATCCGCGAAAACCTCAACCGCCAGGCCTATGTCGAGAGCCTGAAAACGGCCGGCGGCAAGAACGACCGCCTGCTGGAGCTGATGACGCGCCAGCACCCCGGCCACAGCTTCGGCGCCAACCTGCCGGACACCATCACCGCCGAATTCGTGCGCCAGGAAATCGCCGCCGGTCGCGCCATCATCCCCAACAACATCAACCACCCGGAATCCGAGCCGATGATCATCGGCCGCAACTTCCTGGTCAAAATCAACGGCAATATCGGCAACAGCGCGGTAACGTCGTCGATTAGTGAAGAAGTGGACAAGATGACCTGGGGCATCCGCTGGGGCGCCGACACCATCATGGACCTGTCCACCGGCAAGAACATCCATGAAACCCGCGAGTGGATCCTGCGCAATTCGCCGGTACCGATCGGCACGGTGCCGATCTACCAGGCACTGGAAAAGGTCAACGGCAAGGCCGAAGACCTGACCTGGGAAATCTTCAAGGACACGCTGATCGAGCAGGCGGAGCAGGGCGTGGACTACTTCACCATCCACGCCGGCGTGCGCCTGCAGTACGTGCCACTGACTGCCGGCCGCATGACCGGCATCGTGTCGCGCGGTGGCTCGATCATGGCCAAGTGGTGTCTGGCGCACCATAAAGAGAACTTCCTGTACACCCACTTCGAAGACATCTGCGACATCATGAAGGCCTACGACGTGGCCTTCTCGCTGGGCGACGGCCTGCGCCCGGGTTCCGCCTGGGACGCCAACGACGCGGCGCAGCTGGGGGAGCTGAAGACGCTGGGCGAGCTGACGCAGATCGCGTGGCAGCACGACGTGCAGGTGATGATCGAAGGCCCCGGCCACGTACCGATGCAGCTGATCAAGGAGAACATGGACAAGGAGCTGGAGTGGTGCCACGAAGCGCCGTTCTACACCCTGGGGCCGCTCACCACCGACATCGCACCGGGCTACGACCACATTACCTCCGCCATCGGCGCGGCGCAGATCGGCTGGTACGGCACCGCCATGCTGTGCTACGTGACGCAGAAGGAGCACCTGGGCCTGCCGAACAAGAACGACGTGAAGGAAGGCATCATCACCTACAAGCTGGCCGCCCACGCCGCCGACCTCGCCAAGGGCCACCCCGGCGCGCAGATCCGTGACAACGCGCTGTCCAAGGCGCGCTTCGAGTTCCGCTGGGAAGACCAGTTCAACCTCGGCCTCGACCCGGACAAGGCACGCGAATTCCACGACGAAACGCTGCCGAAAGACAGCGCCAAGGTGGCACACTTCTGCTCGATGTGCGGCCCGCACTTCTGTTCGATGAAGATCACCCAGGATGTACGCGAATTCGCCGCCAAACAGGGCATCAGCGAGCAGGATGCGCTGCACAAGGGGATGGAGGTGAAGTCGATCGAGTTCGTGAAGGGCGGCGGCAAGCTGTACGACAAGGTGTAAGCCGGTTTTGCTTCACGTGAAACGATAAAGGTTGGCCGCAGCGATGCGGCCAACCTTTTTTGTTGTCGCACATAGAAACAACCACATGACCGGGCATGAACATCACAATTTTATTTGCATAAAATGATGTGCTGTAATGCAATGCTTACCTCGCCATCACGTCAGAAATCTCCCGATGAAACGCATAACCCTGCTCCTCATCACCGCACTCCAACTCCCGGCCATTGCCGGGGCAAGCGCCATCGACGCCATGATCATCAATGGGGAGTACTCGCAAGCGTACCAAACAGCGCATCAGGCACTGGCGACAGCAAGCGACAACACTGCTCGGCAACAGGCAAAACGGGATCTGGCCCGAGTATTGATCCAGCAGGACAAACTACAGCGGGCCGAATCCCTGCTGCATGAATTGCTGCACGGTGATGATGTCGTCGTACCCGACACGCTGCTCTATGCGGACATCCAGGATGCACAGGTCTCGGTACTAAGGAGAACACTCCGCAGCAAGGAAGCATTGCCCTACGCGGAACAGGCCTTGGCTTTGCGTCGCAAACTGCTTGGCGAGGAACACTTGCTGGTCGCCGAATCGCTGAACAATTTGGCACTGTTGTTGGTCGACATGAAAAAAACCGACACCGCAAAAGTTCTTTATCAACAAGCACTGACAATGCGGCAGAAAATAGCCGGCTCGGAGAGTTACGAAGCCGCCGAAACCTTGCATAACCTCGGCACCTTGTACGCGAGAGCAAAACAATATGACGATGCCGAGCAGCAGTTGCTGTCCGCCTTGCACATCAAGCAAAAAATACTCCGGCCAAACCACCCGCGCATACTCAATACGCTGTCACGACTGGGATCGGTGTACACGGACAAAAAGCATTATCCGGAAGCGATCACGACACTAAACGCGGTGATGGATGGCATGCAAGAAAACGGCATGGCAGAAAGTGTCATTGCCGGTATCACGCAACGCGAGCTTGCCGATGTTTACCATTACCAACGGCAAATCGAAGCAGCAGAACGCTACTACAAGGCATCCCTGGGTACTCTGGGAAAAGTGCTTGGCACGCAGCACTATGCCTATGGTGTGGCCTTAAACGGTCTTGGCTGGCTCTACTATAAAAATGGCCGAGCCGAAGATGGCAAAAAGATGATTGCAGAATCCGAAAGCATCATGGATAAGGCACCACGCTAAACCCGGCCACCATCTTGCGGCCAAGCTTGGTGCCAGACAGCAAAACGGCAGCCGTCAGTGGCTGCTCTTGCTTGTGGCGATGGCGCAGAATCAGGCTTTGCGCCGGTAGCTGACGCCGGGGAACACGCGGATGATGTCGTCGCCGCTCAGCGCCTGGCTGTCGGCTTCCAGCAGCTGCCAGTAGTGATCGCCGTCGAACAGGTCGCGATACACCGGGATACCGTCCTGGTAGAACATCAGGTGGTGGCCGATGAAATCGTCGAGCGAGCGCGGCGAGCTGTCGTCCTGCATCACGAACATCACCGCGGTGCTGGGGGAGAGCTCGCGGATCTGCTCGCGGTCGGCCTGCCACAGCCCGACAAAGATCAGCAGCACGGAGAACATCAGCAGCGTCCAGGCAGTGGCCAGGGTGGACAGCACCGCCAGGATCGTCGCCCCGGTGAAATAGAACCGACTGTCAAACATGATGCCCCCCCTGTGCTGTCACACAGTCATCCGGCAGCGGCGCAACAGGCGCCGAGATTTCATCATAGGTGAGGCTGGCACGCTTTTCCGCAGCAAATCGGCGGTGCCGTTTATGTCAAAGAAATCAAAGTTGGCCGCAGTGTCGTCATTGCCTGATCATGGACAAGGTTGCGCCCGGGCGGCATCCTTATCATCGCGCAGCCGTGGCCGCGCGCCCGCCGGCACCACTATTGCTGCGCCGGCGCACCGCTGGCGAGTGACTCATGCCACGATCAAGCGCAAAGTCATGACAAAACCGTGCCGGACACCACGGCTGCAACACTTTGCTATCAAATACCCGCGTCTTGGCAGGGACAATCCTTTAACAGCTTATGATTAGCCGTTAAACTAGCCGTTAATCATGCAGAATAAAATGTTACCCCGCGCGGATCAGGTTTCATTACCCGCACACGATCGGCACGGCCTCTCTACAAAATGAAGAAACGCACATGAACAGACATTTTGCTACTTCCGTCCTTCTGACCAGCATGCTGCTGGCTGCGCCCGCGATGGCAGGTCTGAAAGAAGGCCGTCTTGCCTATGGCAAAGGGGATTTTGCCACCGCCTTGCAAGAGCTGACCCCGGTCGGCGAGCAGGGCAATCCGCGCGTTCAGCTGCTGCTGGCCGAGATGTACCGCAAGGGTCAGGGCGTGGTGCCGGATCTGGCCGAAGCCGCCCGCTGGTACGACAAGGCCGCGGCGCAGGGGAATGTCGACGCCCAGTACAAGCTGGGTGGCCTGTATGAGAACGGCCTCGGCGTGCGCCAGGACTACACCACCGCCGTCAGCTGGTACCAGAAAGCCGCGGCACAGGGCAGTACCGCCGCACAGACCAGCCTCGGCCTGATGTACCAGTACGGCCGCGGCGTGCCGCAGGATCTGGCGCAGGCATCCAGCCTGTTCCAGCAGGCGGCACGGCAGGGCAACGCGCTGGCGCGGACCCAGCTGGCACAGATCTCGCAGAATGGCGTCGGCGTGACGCAAAACAGCAATCAGGCGGCGGTGCTGTACCGCCGCGCCGCCGAGCAGGGCAGCGCCGAGGCGCAGTACCACTACGCCAACCTGCTGCTCGCCGGCAAGGGTGTGCCGCGCAACCTGATCGATGCCGCGCAATGGCAGCACAAGGCCGCACAGCAGGGCTACGCCCCGGCGCAGCACGCACTGGGCCTGATGTACCAGAACGGCCAGGGCATGCCGCAGGATCTGGCGGCCGCCGCGATCTGGTTCGGCCGTGCCGCCGAGCAGGGCATCGCCGATGCCCAGTACGCACTGGCGGTGCTGCACCAGAACGGTCGCGGCACCCCGCGCAACCTGGCGCTGGCGGCCAACTGGTATCGCAAGGCCGCCGAGCAGGGCCACACCAACGCGCAGACGGCGCTGGCCAGCCTGTACCAGAGCGGTCGCGGCGTGCCGAAAGACCCGGCGCAGGCGCTGCAGTGGTACCAGAAGGGTGCCGAGCTGCAAGCCGCCAGCTGGTATCGCAAGGCCGCCGAGCAGGGCGATGCCGAGGCGCAGTACGGCCTGGGCGAACTGTACGAGAAGGGCAACGGCGTGAACCCGGATCTGGCGGAAGCCGCCAGCTGGTATCAGAAAGCCGCGGCGCAGGATCACCTGCAGGCACAGAACGCGCTCGGCCAGCTGTATGAGCAGGGCGTGGAAGTCACGCAGAGCCTCAGCGGCGCCACCCAGTGGTATCAGAAGGCCGCCGAGCAGGGCGACATGAACGCGCAGGCCAACCTCGGCCAGCTGTACGCACAGGGCAAGGGCGTGCCGCAGGACGCCAGCCAGGCCGCGCTGTGGTTGCGCAAGGCAGCCGAGCAGGGCCATGCCGGCGCCCAGGCCAGCCTCGGCAACCTGTTCCGTCAGGGCCAGGGCGTGGAGCAGGACTATTTCGACGCCGCACAGTGGTACACCAAGGCCGCCAAGCAGGGCAACGCCGAAGCGCAATTCCAGCTCGGCAGCCTGTACGAAAACGGCCAGGGCGTGTCGCGCGACCTGAAACTGGCACTGAGCTGGTATCGCAAGGCCGCCGCCAAGTACCAGGTCGACGCGCTGAACAGCCTCGGCCATGCCTACACCGCCTACAGCTACCAGGGCATCCCGCACAACGAGGTGCTGGCCTACGCGCTGCACAACCTGGCACGGGCGCAGGGCAATGCCCAGGCCGCCAGCAAGCTGAACCAGCTGCAGCACGAGATGAAGCCGGAGCAGATCGCCAGCGCGCAGGAGCTGTCGCGGCGCATGAACGTCGCCGGCCGCCTGTTGCCGGAACTGGATCGCCAGCTGAAGAGCAGCACCCGCCGCAAGGCGGCCGGCAAGACCTTCTACGCCAAGAAATCGTTGAAGCGCAAACGCTGAACCGCGCGCCGACAGCACAACGCCACGACCCCGGTCGTGGCGTTTTTCATTGCGGCCAACCTTGCGCCGGCGCCGCTTACTGCCGCTGCAGATTGCCGATGAAAGTGCGCACCTCGGCCGGCGGCTGCAACGGCGTGCCCTCGCTGGCGTAGACCTTGAGCAGGCCGTTCTCGATCAGACCCGCCTCCAGCTTGCGCTGCGACACGTCGATCAGCAGGTAGGCGGCACCATCCTGCGCCGCGTGGCGCTTGTTGCCGGTGACGAACAGCAGCCGGTCCTGCTGCAACGGCCCCTGGGTATCCATGAACAACTTGAACTTGGCCAGGTCCTTGCCCAGCAAGGCCTTCAGCGGTGCCGCCAGTGGCGGCTTGTCGAACAGGCCGCTGTCGCGCGGATACTGGCCGACCTGCTTTTCCAGCACCGTCCAGTCGCCCTTGCCCTGCCACGCGCTCACCACCTCGCGCACCACGCCAGCCTGCTGTTTCAGTTCTTCCACCTGCTGCTGCACCTTGGGCTGCAGCTCCCCGGCCAGCGTGCCGGCCTTGTCCAGCGCCGTGGCCGCCTGCTGCTTGATCTCGGCCAGCGGCGCACTGGCCTGCTGCAGTTTGTTACCGGCCACGCCGATGGCGGCGGACGCGTCTTGTTGCAGCTTGCCGACCTGTTCGTCACTACAGGCCAGCAACAGGGGCAGGCCGATCGCGGCCAACAGCAGGGGACGCCACATGATGTTCTCCACAGGGCAAATAAGCTCTTGGAAAGCCCGCCGCGGCGGCGAGTTCCCGCCACGGGCGCTCAAGGTTGGCCGCAGGCATGAAAAAGGCGGCCGCGGCTGCCCGCGACCGCCCGCTGCCGATATCGGCCGACTTAGCGCACGTCGACCACGATGTCCTTGCTGAACACCTTCTCACAGTACTTGCACTTCATCTTGGTGTCGTGCTCGGTGACGCGCACGCTGAAGTGGCTCTGCACCGGCTCCACGTGCGACACGCAGTTGGAGTTGGGGCAGGCGAAGATGCCTTCCACCGTGTCCGGGATCGCCAGCTTCTGCTTGCGTACCACGGCAAAATCCTCGATCACGCTGACGGTGCCGCGCGGCGCGAACAGTGCCAGCTCGTTGGCCTGTTCCTCGCTCAGCACCACGTTCTCGATCTTGATCAGGTCCTTGCTGCCCATGTGGCCGCTGGGCAGGTTGAGGCCGACGGTAACGCGCTCGCGGTATTCCGCCAGCTGGAACAGGCGCAGGATGCGCAGGCCCTGGCCAGCCGGAATGTGGTCGATCACGGTGCCGGATTTCAGTGCCTCGACATTGCGGGCATACACTTTTTCAGTCATGGTTTTTCCTTTCACACCGTTTCGTTGAGCACCAGCGACAGCAGCGCCTGGCGGGCGTAGACACCGTTCTTCGCCTGCTCGAAGTAGTAGGCGTGCGGGGTGGCGTCGACGTCGGTGGTGATCTCGTCCACCCGTGGCAGCGGGTGCAGGATCTTCATGTTCGGGCGGGCGCTGCGCAGCATGTCGGCGCGCAGCACGAACTGGCCCTGGATCTTCTTGTACTCGGCCTCATCGAAGCGCTCGCGCTGCACGCGGGTCATGTACAGGATGTCGATGTGCGGGATCACTTCCTCGATGGTGGCGGCGATGCTGTAGCTGATGCCGCGCTCGTCCAGCTCCTCGCACAGGTAGTCCGGCATCGCCAGCGCCTCGGGGCCGACGAAGTAGAACTTGGCGCCGAACAGCGACAGCGCCTGCGCCAGCGAGTGCACGGTGCGGCCGTATTTCAGGTCGCCGACAAAGGCCACCGTCAGGTTGTCGAGGCGGCCCTGGGTTTCCTGCAGCGTGAACAGATCGAGCAGGGTCTGCGACGGGTGCTGGTTGGCACCGTCGCCGCCGTTGATGATCGGCACGCTGGAGAACTCGCTGGCCACGCGCGCGGCGCCTTCCTTCGGATGGCGCATGATGATGGCGTCGGTGTAGGAGCTGATGATGCGCACGGTGTCGGCCAGCGTCTCGCCCTTCTTCGCCGAGGTGTTGGCACCGTCGGCAAAGCCGATCACGTTGCCGCCCAGGCGCTGCACCGCGGTCTCGAACGACAGCCGGGTACGGGTCGACGGTTCGAAGAAGCAGGTCGCCAGCAGGCGGTCCTTGAGCAGGTCACCACGCGGCGCGGCCTTCAGTTGTGCCGCCGTCTGCACGACCAGTTCCAGTTCCTCGCGCGTGAAATCCGGTATCGAAATGATGTGCTTGCGATAAAGCGGGTTGGGCATGGCGGTCACCTTTGGCAATAACAGAATCAATGGCTGAAAAAAAAGCCCCTGATGCCGGATCAGGAGCTTCTTTATATATCAATGCAGCGGCCCGGCGTCGTGTCGACCCCGTACCGGCAACGCCTGGCGACGCGCAGACAGCGCGGCGGGGCAAGGAAGCGGGCAGGGTAAGGGCGACATGGCGGGTCTCGCAAAGCAAACCGGCGGATTATACGAAAATCACCGCGCGCTGTCAGGCCAAAGCGGGCAATAAAACAACGCCGCCCATGACGGACGGCGTTGCGGGGACGCCAGGTGGTGCTCAGAGTCGGAAATTGCCGACCAGTGCTTCCAGGCTGGCGGACTGCTCGCGCAGCTGCTCCACCGCGGCGCGTACCTCGCGCGCCACTTCGCTGTTGGACTGCGCCATGGTGCTGATGCGCTCCACGTTCTGCGCGATTTCCGAGGTCGCGTTCGACTGTTCCCGCGTCGACGACGCGATATCGCCGATGTTGTCCACCAGATCGACGCTTTTATCGTACACGCCCTTCATCGCCACGTTGGCCTCCTCGGCGATGCCGACGCTGACCGACACCAGCTCGGTGCTGCGCTTCACCTCGTCCACCGCGTCGTTGGTCTCGCTGCTGATGGCGTTGACGATGCGGCTGATCTGCACCGTGGCCTCGGCGGTGCGGCCGGCGAGGTTGCGCACCTCGTCCGCCACCACCGCAAAGCCGCGCCCCTGCTCGCCGGCGCGTGCCGCCTCGATGGCCGCGTTCAGCGCCAGCAGGTTGGTCTGATCGGCAATGTCCTTGATCACGCCGACAATGGTACTGACCTCCGCCGAACGCGCGCCCAGCGCGCCCATGCGCCCGGCCAGCGCCTGCATATTGCTGGTCATGCGCTGGATCTCGCCGGTGACCTTGTCCACCGTTGCCACGCTGTGCTCGGTCAGCACGCCGGTTTCGCGCGCCATGCTCTCGGCCAGCATCGCGGTATCGGCGATGTGGTGCACGCTGACGGTGACCTGCTCCACGCCGGCGGCGGTGGCGCTGGCGGCGTCCGACTGTTGCGCCGACGACTGCTCCACCTGCACCGCGGAGTCGGCCAGCTGGCCGGCGGAACGACTCACCGCCAGGCTCTGCTCGCGTACCTCGATGAACATCTCGCGCAGGCTCTCGATGAAGCGGTTGAAGGCGGCGGCGGTGCGGCCGATTTCGTCACGGTTGCTGACGGTGAGGCGCAGCGTCAGATCGCCCTTGCCGCTGGCGAACTGCTCCATGGTTTCCGCCAGCGTGTTCAGCGGCCGCGTCAGGGTGCGGATCAGCAGCGTCAGTACCAGGATGATCAGCGCCAGCGCAATGACGCCGACCACGATGGCGGTATTGCGCTGGCTGTTGGCGGTCGCGGTAATCGCCGCGGTCGGCACGCTGACGCCGGCGGACCAGAACTGGCCGCTGTCCGCCACCTTGATCGGGTAGAAGAAGTGGGTAAAACCGCCGTCTTCGTAGACGAAGCGCTCGCCCTTCTTGATCTTGTCGAGGTTGGCCGCCAGCGGGTCGCCACTGGCCACCGCCTTGCCGACCAGTTCTGCCTGCGGGTTGACCACGAACAGGCCGCCCTCGGACACCATGCGCACATAGCCGGTGTCATAGAGGCGGATGGCGCCGAACTGCTTTTGCAGGTCGTCCAGCGCCAGATCGACGGCGGACACCCCCAGCAGCTTGCCGGACGCGTCCTTCATCACCACCGCCAGCGAGCTTTCCAGCACCTGCTTGCCCTGCACCTCGTAGAAGAACGGCTCGGTGATGGTGTCGCGGCCGCGCGATTTCGGCACGAAGTAGAAATCGCCCCAGCCCGATTTTTCATAGTCCGGCGCGTACTCGGTGAGCCTGTCCTGCCACTCCGGGAATTTCGCCACCCGGTCGCTCGACATCATCACGTCCAGCGCCGCCTTGCCGTCGCCACCGCGCGTCAGGTACGGCGTGTAGCGCCCGCTCGGGTCGTGCTTCGGCCAGTCGCGGCGGAATTCGTCGTCGCGGCCATCCAGCGCGTTCGGCTCCCAGATCATCCACGCGCCGATGATGCCCGGCGCGTTGTCCAGCGAGCTGAGCAGGATGTTGTCGACCACCTTGCGCTCCACCGCCTGCGCGCGCTGCAGCCCCTGCACGCTGGCGGCCATGCTGCGCGGAATGGCGAAGCCGTTGGCCAGCTTGGCCTCGACACTGTCCGCCACGCGGCCGGCCTGCTCCGAAGCCAGCTGGTTACCCTGCTCGACCGCAGCGTCATAACTTTGCTTGGCGATGATGGCGATCATCACCGCAAAACCAACCGCCACCGCCACCGCGGCAACGCCGATGATGCGGTTGCCCAGATGCCCCCAACGTGTACTCTGCGTCATGCCTTGCACTCCTGTAGCTCGCGAAATCCGGTTTTTTGTTCTAGGTATTTATACCTAGAATATCCGCTTGCATGAAAATTGACTATCACCAATACGTAATAATAAAAAAGCACTGATCATTGATTATCAATTGCCATAATTATTATCGATCACTATTTATTTGAATAAAATAATGATAACCAATATCAATACAAATAAAACCCTGTTTGCATCGCCGATTGGCGCGATAATCGTCGGATAAGGTTTCTGGCACAAACTGTCGTGGCACACCACACCACCGTCGCAGCGCTGCCACCAGCAGCCTGACCGCTGTTTTTACACCGTTTTTTGCCAGACCAGACTCCAAGAAAACAACGCCATGATCAAAAATATCGATATTGCCGACATCAAGATCGGCATGTATGTGCATGACCTGAACTGCGACTGGACCTCTCATCCGTTTTTCCGCAAGCGCTTCCTGATCAAGAACGATGCCGAAATCGCCAAGATCGTCGAAGCCGGTATTCACGAACTCTATATCGATACCGAAAAGGGGCTGGATGTCAGCCATGCGCGCAGCGTGGACGAGGTCAACGCCAGCTTGCAGCAGCAGATGATCGAGGCGGTCACCAGCAAGCCGGCGCCGATCATCGCGCTGTCGTTTGCCGAGGAGCTGGGCCGCGCCAACCGCATCAAGAGCCAGGCGCACGCGCTGGTCAAGACCGTGATGCAGGATGTGCGCCTGGGGCGGGCGGTGGAGCTGGAGCAGGTCGAGCCGATGATCGAATCGATCACCGAATCGGTGCTCAGCAACAGCGGCGCGCTGCTGACGCTGCTGCGCATCAAGAACAAGGACGACTACACCTTCCTGCATTCGGTCAGCGTCGGCACGCTGATGATCGCGTTCTGCCGCTCGGTGGGCATGGACATGGAAACCATCCACCTTGCCGGGCTGGGCGGCATCCTGCACGACACCGGCAAGGCGCTGGTGCCGGACGAGATCCTCAACAAGCCGGGGCGCCTGACCGAGGAGGAGTTCGACATCATCAAGCGCCACCCGCGCGACGGCTTCGACATCCTCAGCCGCACCGAGGGCATCAGCGAGATCCCGCTCGACATCACCCTGCATCACCACGAACGCGTCGACGGCAGCGGCTACCCGCACAATCTCAAGGGTGACACCATCAGCACACTGGCCAAGATGGCGGCCATCGTCGACGTCTACGACGCCATCACCGCCGATCGCTGCTATCACAAGGGCATGGCACCGACCGATGCGCTGCGCAAGATCTTCGAATGGTCGAAATACCACTTCGACCCCAAGCTGGTGCAGGCCTTCATGCGCTGTGTCGGCATCTACCCGGTCGGCACGCTGGTGTTGCTGGAATCCGGCAAGCTGGGGGTGGTGATCGAGCAGCACGACAGCAACCTGCTGACGCCGAAGATCAAGGTGATGTTCAGCAGCAAGAGCAATACCTACCTGCAGCCGGAAATCATCGACCTGTCGCGACCGCTCGGCTTTGGCGGCGGCGACAAGATCGTGCGCCACGAGGCGCCGGAAAAGTGGGGCATCAACCCCTTGCGTTTCATGTGAAACAACAACGGCCACCGGCAAATGCGGGTGGCCGTTTTGTCATGCGCGCATACTTAGAACGTGTTCACGATCTCGCGAGCTAGAGCGAGACAAGGCGAAAACGGCTGAGGAAGCGGAGTTTACAAGTGGTAAATGAGCATTCCGAAGGCGTTTTTAACGCGGTATCGCCGACGCGCAGCAGATCGTGAACAGGTTCTTACAGCTGCTGCAGCTCGAACTGCCCGCCGCCACGGCGCTTGGCGCGGTACATCGCCTGGTCGGCCTCGGCCAGCACCTCGGCCGGCATCGTCGCGCCGCTCTTGAACAGGCAGATGCCGACCGACAGGCCGAGCCGGTTCGGTGGCGACAGTTCGGCAAACGGCTCATCCAGAGCCTGGATGATCTTGCCGGCCACCGCGCGCGCGCCGCTCTCGGTGACGCCTTCCAGCAGGATGGCAAACTCGTCACCGCCGATGCGCGCCAGCAGGTCGGTGCCACGCAGCGCCTGCTTCAGCCGCGCGGCAATCGCCGACAGCACCGCGTCGCCGGTGTCGTGGCCGTGGGCGTCGTTGATCGGCTTGAAACGGTCGAGATCGATGAACAGCAGCGCGCACAGGCTGGACGCGCTGTCTGCGGCCAACCTTTCCAGTTTCAGTTCCAGATAGCGGCGGTTGGCGAGATTGGTCAGCGCGTCGCGGTGCGCCATCTCCAGCAGGTGGCCCTGCAGCAGCTGCAGCCGCTGCGCTTCCTGACGCTGGCGGGTGACGTCGTGGCGGGTCTGCAGCACACCGTCCACCTTGCCGCTGGCATCACACAGCGGCGTCAGCGTGATCTGGTAGTGTCCCGGCCTGCCATCGGCCTGCGGCAGGCTCAGCTCCATGCTCTGCGGCGCGGCCGTGGCCAGCACCTGGGCGAAGCTGTCGGCGCTCAGCCCCGGCAGCGTCACCGTCGCCAGCGTGGCGCCGGCGGCCAGCTGTTGCAGCGCCGGCTGCGCATCGGGACAGCACTGCGCGGCGTGATTGGCAAACTCCAGCTGCCCGTGCACGTCAAACAGCAGCACCGGGTAGGGCAGCGCCGCGTACAGCTGCTGCAGGCGGGCGGCAGGCGGCCGCGAGGCGGCGTGGAAAGACAGCGTGTCGGCTTGGTTCATCGGTCGGGATCTTGCGGCAAACACAATCGGCCAGCTTAGCACAGGCTAAGCCAACGGCATGTTTGCTTGCCGCCGCCGCGCCGGATAGAAAAGTATTGGATTATCAATTGAAGCCACTTTCTATAAATAACATCCGGGTACTGCGGCAAAACTGTGGCAATTTATTCCCGACCGCCGGCCGGATATTTCAGCGCATTCTTGTGCAGCTTGTCCTGCAGCGCGTGGTCGAGATCGACGCCGCAGACATCGGCCAGCCGCACCAGGTACATCATCACGTCGGCGATCTCCTCCTGCAGTCGCTCGAAGGCCTGCGGCTCGCTCGCCATCGCCGCCGCCTCGGCGTCCGTGCGCCACTGGAACAGCTCCGCCAGCTCGCCCACCTCGCCGGTCAGCGCCAGCATCAGGTTGCGCGGGGTGTGGAAACGCTGCCAGTCGCGCTCGGCGGCAAACTGGCGTTGTGCGGCGATCAGGCCGCGGGCATCGAGCAATACGGCGGGCGCGGTCATCGGCGGCTCCTTGCGTCAAAAAGCCGCGACGCGTGTCGCGGCCGGATGGTTTGCCGGCAACCGGCTCAGGCGTCGTCGGTCGGCGGGGTCTTGCGGGCAAACAGGATGGTCGGCGCCTTGGCCGCGCCGTGGCCGGCCGGCGCGCGCGCGGTGGCCGCCTTCGGCGCCAGGCTGCGCTTCGGCTTCTTCAGCTGCAGGTACAGCGCCTCCACCTTGTCGCGCGCCCACGGCGTGCGGCGCAGGAAGGCGAGGCTGGACTTGATGCTCGGCTCGTGACTGAAGCAGCGCACCGCAATGCGGCTGGCGAGGCCATCCCAGCCGTAGTGGCCGTGCAGCTCGGTCAGCATCGCTTCCAGCGTCACGCCGTGCAGCGGGTTGTTGCTTTGTTTGTCGCTCATGTACTCACCTTGCGGCCATGCTGCGGATTACGGGTGTAGGCGCAAAACCCCGGCCGCGGGCCGACCTGCGGGTGATTGCGGCAGGTATTCGGCCGCAGCGCGTAGATGCTGCACAGCCGGGTTTTCTGGTCCAGATACTGGCAATCACCGTTGGCGCGCTGCGTCAGCGTGAAAATGCCGTTCTTGAAGTTGAAATGCTGGATGATGCGCTGCTTTTCCAAGCGTTTGGCGATGTTCTTGATCGGCTCGTCCAGCTCGAACTCGTCCACCACGCCGATGCGCACCAGATCCGGCAGCTTCACTTCCACCGGCATGCTGCAACAGCTGCCCATGCAGTCACTGCACAGGCCGTTCTTGTACTTTACCCACGTATCGAGGCGCTCGATATCGGCCACACTGATTCCTTAAAACCCTGATTCGGCAGCAGTTCTGCCGCCGCAATGAAAAACAGCGGATTGTAACGCAATCCGCTGTTGCCATTGTGCTGTTTGTCGGTCGGTGGGGCCGGAGCGGCTGCGGTTTCACATGAAACGCCGCCCGCGCCCGCTACTTGCCGATGCGGTCGCCGAGGTTGACCAGCAGCACCCCGGCCACCACCAGCAGCGCGCCGCCCAGACGCCAGCTGTTGATCTCTTTCAGCGGCATGCCCAGCCAGCCGTAGCGGTCGAACAGCAATGACGCACACACCTGGCCGGCGATGATCAGCGACAGCATCACCGCCACCCCCAGCCGCGGCGCCAGCAGCGTGGTGCCGAACACGAACAGCGCCCCCAGCGCGCCACCGCTCAGCATCCACCACTCCGCGCGCGGCAAGGCGGCGAGGCCAACCCACTTCTGCCCGCTCAGCAGCGCGGCGATGGTCAGCGTCACCAGCCCCACCGCGAACGACACCAGCGCCGCCAGCACCGGGCTGCCGCCGATCAGCAGCTTCAGCTGGTGATTGATCGCCGCCTGCAGCGGCACCACCACCCCCATCACAAACGCCAGCGCCAGTAACAGCCCGTTCATCGCCTCATCCCCCGCAGTAAGCCACCGATGATCCTGCCATCAACCGTGGCTGGCAAGCCGCGCAAGAGCACCGCGACTACACCGGCACGCCGATGCCCGCCGGCGGCGGCAACGGCACCGGCTCGCGCGCCGGGGTATCGAGATCGAACAGCCACACCAGCAGCAGCAAGGCCAGCATCAACCCACACATCAGCAACGAAAAGCGGGTGTAGGGATCGCGGTAGTGACGCAGGAAAAAGCGGCGCAGGAAATCCATGGGCGGCACGGCAGCAGAAAGGGGCAGATGCTGCCGTTGTAGCACGAAATGCGGCGACATTCCGCGCCGGCCTCGCCAGCGACGGCAACACAGCCATGCCGCCAGCCAGGGTTGGCCGCAGCGACAGACAGCGCGGCCATGCACCAGCCTGGCGCGGCACGCCGGCCGGCACGGGCTTTTTGCCCCGCCACAAGGCACAGCAAACCCGCCAGCGCCACGCGTCGACCCCGCGGCGCTGGCAGGCTTCTTGCTGCGCCGGCTACCGGTGCGGCACCCTTACCCGGCGCGCCGTTTCTGACAATTCGCCCCCAACGGTATCCACATGACTACCGACACCACGCGCCTGACAGACGGACACAATCCGCTGGCACACAGCCGGGCAGAAGACCTGCTCGCCATCCTGATCGGCACTTCCTTCATCGGCTTCGGCATGGCCATGTTCGTGCAGGCCGGCCTGCTCACCGGCGGCACCGCCGGCATCGCCTTTTTGCTGCACTACCAAGGGCTCGCGCCGTTTGGCTGGCTGTTCTTCCTGATCAACCTGCCGTTCTACTGGCTGGCGCTGCGCCACATGGGCGCCGCCTTCACCGTGCGCACCTTTGTCTGCGTCGCGCTGGTGTCGCTGCTGTCCACCCAATGCCGCGAGCTGTTCCCGTTTGCCGGCACGCTGAACCCGTACTCCACCGGCCTGCTCGGCGGGCTGTTGCTGGGCATGGGCCTGATCGCGCTGTTCCGCCACAAGGCCAGCGTCGGCGGCATCAACATCCTGGCGTTGTACGTGCAGCAACGCTACGGCCTGCGCGCCGGCAAGCTGCAATTCGGCATCGACCTCCTGATCCTGCTGGCGTCGCTGCTGCTGTGCAGCCTGCCGCAGCTGATCGGCTCACTGATCGGCGCCGCCGCCATGAGCCTGGTGATCGGCTTCTACCACCGGCCGGATCGCTACATCGCGGCGTCGTAAGCAAGGTTGGCCGCAAAGCCATGGCGGCTTGCGGCCAACCTTGGCCCATCCCCGCATGCGCCAGCGGCTTGCCCAGAGACGGGCTGTGGATAAGTGATATCCACAGCACCGTAGCCCGGATAAGCGATAGCGCATCCGGGGAATTAGCCGGCCAATCGGCAGCAAAGCGTCCGTGAGCAGGGTGATTTGCCTTGGTATTTACATTACACATCCCGGATGCGCCTGCGGCTTATCCGGGCTACCCGTTTCACCTGCCCGAAAGAACGGTGCAACGCCCCGATAAAACCGGGGTGTTGCACCCTACGGTTGTGGATAAGTCACGCCCACAAGCCAAACCCGCCAGCCAACACCGAAGCAACGCGTCCATCCCCGTTGGCGCAAGCCGTGAAAAATGGCGCCATCCCGGGAACAAGCCGCCCCCTTTTGAGCGCAGCGGATGGGCGGCGCCGGGATGGCGGCAGTTTTCACGGGAATGCTTGCGCCGTCGGGTCGCCTTTTCTTTGGATACTTTCTTTTGGCGAAGCAAAAGAAAGTATCCCGCCGCCGCGCGGAAAGCGGCAGATAAAAAATATCCGCGCAGCGGATTCAACAAATAAAAAACAAGGTTGGCCGCAAAGCCATGACGGCTTGCGGCCAACCTTGTTTTGTCAATCACGGTAAACGTTAGGCTTCGCAAGCTCAGCCCAACCTACCATGCTTGGTTCCACACGCTGTATGTGCAGTTAATGAATGTGATCATGCTTATTCCAGCGCCCGGATACGCCGCCTAGCGATATCTGCGATGCCGTTGTACAGCGCGAATACATCGACGGCTTCGCCGCTTTCTATGCGTTTGGAGATCATCGTGAGCGGGAATAGCAGGATCGATGAATTCCGGTACTGCAGCGCCGGATCGCGGCCATATTCATCACTAACCATCACCCACTCGAAGCCCATGTCCTGCACAAACACGTCCCCAAGTACCACGCCCATGGCCTGCAGTTCGTATGTCTGTTCGGGTTGGAACTGCCTGACATCCAGCAAGGAGCGCAAGGTGCCGAGCTTGCCGGCCACCGTGGTGTATTTTTCCAGCAGATCACGCGTTGACTGGAAGTGCTGGATCAATTGGCGCTGGGCATTGAGAGCGGCGATATCCTGCGCGTTCAGAGGGGAGAGTTTTTGGGCTGCCAGTAAATGGTTACTGAATAAAAGCAGCACCAGCAGTAAGAATCGGAACATGTGAAATTCTCGTTGATTAAAGGGAGCTTATCGGTTCAATGGATGTTAATGGTATAAATATATACCTTGCCGGCAATACATTGGTTCTGTTCTCCGAGTCTGGGTAAAGCACCTAGCTTGATAATGGTTTTCTCCACGCGGGAATTCTTGTCCATTTCAAGTGTTTTGTGGCTTTGAATAACTGAATTCTCATCAATGAGCAGGGCTATCCGATACGTGCCAATATCCTGTCCGAACAGCAAGCCATGTTTCGCAAACTCGGATGAAAAAAAGAGTGGAACTTCTGTCAATAGATAATGCTGGGCATGTTGAATAGAACAGTCATAGCCAAGTTGATCTACCGCATTGACGGAGAAGGTAACCCTGCCCGAGTAGTTGGTAATTTCTGCCTCATCTGCCAGGATGCTTCCCGATAACAGCAAAAATAGCAAAATGCAGATTGATTTGCCTAGCTTCACAGCTCGTCCTTTGTCGGGGTGGTGGTTGATCGAATATGTGAATACTAATCGTATATGACAAAAGGGCAAGCCATCCGGCTTGCCCTTGTTCTATGTCATCCAACCTGCGGCCAACGTTGGCCGCAACCCCATTCAAATCACGACGCAGGCCGCTGCTTGAAGAAGGTAATCGGTGCCGTCGCCGGAATCTCGCTCGGTGGCGCCGACTTCAGGATGTGCTTCTTCATCTTGCCCATCACGTGCATCTCGCACGGGCGGCATTCGAATTTCAGGGTGTAGGTCTCGTCGCCGGATTTCAGCACCATCGGGTCGGCGCGCACCTGGCCCATCACGCCTTTCACGCCTTTGGCCTGCTTCGGACACAGGTTGTAGGAGAAGCGCAGGCAGTGCTTGGTGATCATCAGGCTGACTTCGCCTTCTTCCTGGTGCGCCTCGTAGGCCGGCTCGATCACTTCCACGCCGTGCCGCTTGTAGAAATCCCAGGCCTTGGCGTTGTAGACGTTGGCGAGGTAGCTGAGGTTTTTTTCCGGATACGGCACCGGCGGCTCGACCGGCGCCTTGCGCGGCTGGCGCGGCCAGGCGGCCAACCTGGCGGCTTCCAGTTTTTCCACCGCGTCGCGGCGCAGCGCGTTGATCACCGATGACGGCACGAACCACGGCTGCGCCAGGTTCAGCGCCACGTCGTTGGCCACGAACATGGTGTTGCCGAGCTTGGCGACCGCGTCGCGCAGGCTGGCTTCGGCGCGGGCGGCGTCCTTGGCCGGCTCCAGCGCCAGTGGCGCGTGGGCGGTGGCGCTACAGCCATCTTCGTCGGTGATGGTCAGCGCCAGGCCGTCGCCGGTTTCGTCCAGGTTCAGCCACACGCCGATGCGACGTTCTGCCGATTTTTTCAGCAGCGACAGCTCCCACGCGTGGTCGCGGTTGCGGCTGATGCGGGTGCCGGGCTTGAGGCCGCCCAGCACCGCCGGGTCGTTGGGCACGCAGCGCCACAGCAGCTCGCCGCCGGGCACGTGGCCGATCTGCTTCACGGTATTGAGCTGCATGCCGACGACTTCGCGCTTGCGCATGTAATTGATGCCGTCGCCGTTGGCCATGCTGTCGGCGGTGACGATCTCCAGCCAGCCGTCGCCGACCTGGTGCACATGGCCCAGCTCGACGCCGACGAATTTCGGCGAGTCGAAGGCGCCGATGTCGATCTTGCGGCCGGTGGCGAAATAATCCGTTGCCCCACGGTGGAAGGTCTTGTCCGGATCGGGCGCGAAGTAGATTTCGCTGCTGCCGCTGGAGGCGCGCGCCAGTTCCGGCCGGCGCTCGATGATTTCGTCCAGCAGCAGGCGGTAGTGGGCGGTGATGTTCTTGACGTAGCTGACGTCCTTGTAGCGGCCTTCGATCTTGAGCGAGCGCACGCCGGCGTCGAGCAGCGCCTCGAGGTTGCGGCTCTGGTTGTTGTCCTTCATCGACAGCAGGTGCTTGTCGAAGGCGACCACACCGCCTTTTTCGTCGGTGAGGGTGTAGGGCAGGCGACAGGCTTGCGAGCAGTCGCCACGATTGGCGCTGCGGCCGTTGTCGGCGTGGCTGATGTAGCACTGGCCGGAGAAGGCGACGCACAGCGCACCGTGGATGAAGTATTCGATGGCGGCCGGGTCATGCCCCTCGGCCACGGTCTGCGAGATCTTGGCGATCTGCGGGATGGTCAGCTCGCGCGCCAGCACCACCTGCGAGAAGCCGGCATCGGACAGGAAACGCGCCTTGGCGGCATCGCGGATGTCGCACTGGGTGGAGGCGTGTAGCTGGATCGGCGGCAGATCCAGCTGCAGGATGCCCATATCCTGCACGATCAGCGCGTCGACACCCGCGTCGTACAGTTGCCAGATCAGCTTGCGCGCGGCGTCCAGCTCGGCGTCGTGCAAGATGGTGTTGAGCGTGGTGAAGATGCGCGCGTGGTAGCGGTGGGCAAATTGCACCAGCTCGGCGATTTCCGCCACGCTGTTACAGGCGTTGTGCCGCGCGCCAAAGCTCGGCCCGCCGATATAGACCGCATCCGCACCGTGCAAAATCGCCTCGCGGCCGATGTCGATGTTCTTGGCGGGGGACAACAGCTCAACCTGGTGCGGCAACAGACTCATGAATACTTCCTGCGGTGGGTGGGGGCAAGGCGCGGAATGATAGCAGAATCAGGCACTTGGGTGGGATCGATGTTGCGGCCAACCTTGGCCGCAAGGCCGCGCTGCCAGACAGGCCAAGCCAGGGGATGACGCGCGGTCATCCCCGGGCGCGGCTGCGGTGTCGGCGGTTAGCCGATGACGCGGAAGATTTCCCAGCGCTGGGTGCCGGACACCACGTGCGGCTCCAGCGCCTTGCTCCACGCCGCGTGCTCGGGCAGGGTGCCCAGCTTGTGCCAGGCGGCGTCCAGCTCGGCCAGATCGGCGATCTCGATTTCGGACAGGATGGTGGATTCCTTGGCGCCGATCGAGCCGTTCAGCAGCCGCACGCGCTGCGGCGTCCAGCCAGCCTGCGAGCCGATGTCGCGCAGCCAGCGCTGCATCTCGGCGATGACTTCCGGTTTGTGGCCAAACTTGGCCTCGATACTCCAGCGGGCGATCAGCATGACGGGGCTCCTCAACGACTGTGATAACCCAGCATAGACCATGCCGCCGCGACACCAAACGTTGGCCGCAGCCATCGGCAAGCCGTTGATCTGGCTGTCATTTATCGCCGACGCGCCGCCAGTAGCCTCGGCGCCGGATGGCGGCCTCAGCCGCGTTGCTGCAGCAGTGTCGCCAGGGTATCGACCGCGTCCGACCATTCCGCGTCGCAGGCCAGCGACTGGCGCAGGAACGCGGCCTGGCTCGCGCTCCAGAACGGCGCCTCCGCCAGCACCACATGCTCCGGCAGCGGATGGCTCTGTACAAACTGGTTGATCGCCTTGGTGCTGTTGTCCAGCCCGAGCTGTGCAAACAGCTCGGTCAGTTCGTGATGCCCGGTATCCATGATTGCCGCCTCCCGCGCTGGAAAATTCATCAGTTCAGCTTAGACCGTGGCGGAAAAATTGCCGCACTGTGGCGTGCGCGATCACGGCCGGAAGCAGGCGATCAATGCCAGCCAAGGTTGGCCGCAATACGGCGACGAGCAGCGGTCGGCTGTGGATAAGTCAACACTGGCGGCGCGTGGCGGCAAACAGCAGTGCGAGCATTGCCACGCGGTAGCGGTAGCGGCAACGCGCTTGCGGCTGTCGCTTGGCCGGTGAGCCGCATTTTGCGGCCGCTCCGGTGGCCAATGCCGTTATCCGCCACAGTTGACACCAGCCCCGCGCGCTGGCGCCCGTCAGCGGCCTGGCTATTCACAGCATTAAAATACGCCATCAGTAGCCATAAGCCGTTAACGAGACAGCATCGTGCAACATAAACGGCGGCAACATTGCCATCCACCGTAATGTCCGCAGCCGTCCGCCGCACTGACCACGGCACGGGTGACGGCAACAATCCGCCACGCCACGCTGCGGCGAGCCACCGCAGCAACGGGTGGTAGCCCCCCTGCACGGCGCCACAATCGCCCGCCACACGCCTGGCAGCCGTTTCAGTCAGCACGAGGTGTCAGCGGCAGCGGCAGCCGCTGGCGCCCCGTTTACGTCCCCGCAGCCGCTATCACCACCGTTTGCCAGCGCGGTGTTGCGCTGGCGGGCTGTGGACAACTCAGCGCTGGTGGTAGTCGCGATACCAGTCGACAAACGCCTGCATGCCGTCGCGCAGCGGCGTATCCGGCGAGAAGCCGACCGCGGCGCGCAGCCGTGCGGTGTCGGCGTAGGTGACCGGCACGTCGCCGTCCTGCATCGGCAGGTACTGCTTGACCGCTTCGCGGCCGCAGGCGGCTTCGGTGGCCTCGATGAAGTCCATCAGCGGCACCGGGTTATGGTTGCCGATGTTGAACACCGCGAACGGCACGTCACCGCTGGCCGGATGTGCCATCACCCGCAGCACGCCCTCGACGATGTCGTCGATGAAGGTGAAATCGCGCTGCATCTGGCCGTGGTTGAACACCTTGATCGGGTCGCCGTTGAGGATGGCCTCGGTAAACAGCCACGGCGCCATGTCCGGGCGGCCCCACGGGCCGTAGACGGTGAAGAAGCGCAGGCCGGTGATCGGCAGCTGGTACAGGTGGGCGTAGCTGTGCGCCATCACCTCGTTGGCCTTCTTGGTGGCGGCGTAGAAGCTGACCGGCTCGTCGACGCGGTCGTCTTCGCTGAACGGCACCTTAGCGTTCTTGCCGTAGACGCTGGAGGAGCTGGCGAACACCAGGTGCTGCACCGGGTAGCGACGGCAGGCTTCCAGCATATTGGTGTGGCCGACCAGGTTGCTCTGCGCGTAGACGTGCGGGTTGTCGATGCTGTAGCGCACCCCGGCCTGGGCGGCGAGGTGGATCACGTAGTCCGGGCGCTCGGCGGCAAACAGCGCGTCGATGGCGGACCAGTCGGCGATGTCCAGCTTGTGGAAAACAAAACCGGCACGGCCCTGCAGCGTGGCCAGGCGCGCGTGTTTCAGCGCCACCGCGTAGTAGTCGTTGAGGTTATCCACAGCAATCACTTGCACATCGCCGCGATCCAGCAGTTTTTCACATACCGCGCGGCCAATGAAACCGGCGGCGCCGGTGACCAGTACTTTCATCGTCATTTTTCCTGTGGGCGAAGCCGGTGCAGTTCGATCAGCTTCGCGTATTTGAGATAACTGTTGAAGCAGCCAATGCTGATGTGGACAAGTCCGGGCAGGCCGTCGCGAAAACCCTGCCGCAGCAGGTAAAACTTCACGAAGCGCAGCAGCGGACTCAACACCAGCTTGGCAATCCCCGCCTTTTTCCCGCGCTGATACAGCGTTTCTGCCTGCAGGCTGGTGTAGCGGTTCTGTTTGGTGAGGTACAGCGCGATGTCCTCGCCGGATTCGTGCATCAGGTCGCCGGCCACGGTGCCGACTTCGCCATTGGCGATCACGTATTCGTGCACCACGTCGTCGGACCAGCGTGCCTGGCGGCGATCGAACAGCCGCAGGCTGTAATCGGGATAGCCTTCGCCAAACTTCAGGAAGCGGCCCATGAACTTGTTGCTACGTGCGAAACGGTAGGCACCCAGCACCGGGTTGTGCAGCAAGCTGCTGATTTCATTGCGTAATTTTTCCGACAACCACTCGTCGGCATCCAGACACAGCACCCAGTCGTGGCTGGCCTGCTGTACCGCGAATTGCTTCTGCGGACCGAATCCCAACCACGTTTGGTGGATAACTTTTGCCTTATAGGCAGAGGCTATTGCCAATGTCCTGTCGGTGCTACCCGAATCCACCACCACGATCTCGTCGGCAAAGGCACAGCTTTGCAGACATTTTTCCAGCAGCGCTTCGGCATTTTTGGTGATCAGAACCACGCTAAGTTGGCGCGACATTCTTTCTAGTACTTTCTAGTTATATAAAGGATAAGGATAGTAGAAGGCAGTGCCGGTCTGTGGATAACACACTAAAAACGTTTTTTTTCAATGACTTGAGATGTTGCCTAGCTTGTCGTTGCCGCAGCTGGAATGGGGTGCATCAGTTGTGGACAATTTTGCCATCTTGCCGTGCTGCCCGCTTATCCACAATCTCTTGCCAGCAATGACGCAAACAGTGTTTCCAGCCGTTTGGGTCTGCACCTCATCTTTTCATTGTTTGCCTATTTTAAATATGAAGATACTGATGTAGTGGACACTTTTCTGTGGATAACCCGCTATTGACCAATGTTTTCAACAGTTTGCCCTGTTTGGGAATGGGTCTTTGAAGGGCCTGCCAGCCACAGGACAGCTTGTGGACAGTTTTGGCGATATTTATCCACTGCCAGTTATCCACAAAGCGGTAGCCCTGATTTTACTTGGTTAACCACAGGGCTGCCCGTAAAATCCGGCGCATGAAAAACGTCCTGTTGCTGCGCACATCGTCGATGGGCGACCTTATCCACACCTGGCCGGCGCTGACCGATCTGGCACGTCACCGCCCGGAGCTGAGCGTCAGCTGGCTGGCGGAAGAAGGCTTTGCCGATATTCCCGGTCTGCATCCGCTGGTAAGCCGCACCATCCCTATTGCCTGGCGACGCTGGCGCAAGGCAATGTTCAAGGCCGCCACCTGGCGCGAGATCGCGGCGTTGCGGCACACCCTGGCTGCCACGCGCTGGGAGCTGGTGCTGGATGCGCAGGGGCTGCTGAAGAGTGCCATTCCCGGGCGCTGGGCCAACGGCCCGCTGGCCGGCTACGACCGCGCCAGCATCCGCGAGCCGCTGGCCAGCCGTTTTTACGAGCGTCGCTACGCGGTCAGCCGCCAGCTGTCGGCGATCGAGCGCAACCGCCAGCTGTTCGGCGCCGCCTTCGGCTACCGGCCCGAGGGCGCGCCGGTATTCGGCATCCGCTGCGGTGAACGACTGGCGTGGTTGCCGGCCGGCGACTACGCGGTGCTGCTGCACGCCACCAGCCGCGACAGCAAGCTGTGGCCGGAGGCGCACTGGATCGCGCTGGCGCAGGCGCTGCAGAATCAGGATCTGGCCATCGTCATTCCGTGGGGCAGTGCGGCGGAGCGGGAGCGTGCACAAAGGTTGGCCGCGGCCATCCCCGGCGCGCTGCTGGCACCGAAGATGAACCTGCGCGAGGCGGCGGCGCTGTTGGGCCACGCCGCGGCGGTGATCGGCGTCGATACCGGCCTCACCCACCTGGCCAACGCGCTGGATGTGCCGCTGGTGGCGATCTATACCGATACCGACCCGGCGCTGACCGGGGTGGTGGAAACCGCGCGTGCGGCCAACATCGGCCGCGCCGGCGAGATCCCGGCGGTGGACGCGGTGCTGGCGCTGCTGGCGCGGGTGCGCGGCGCATGATCGCCCGCGCGCTGTACAGCCTGCTGTGGCCGCTGGCGACGCCGCTAATCAAGCGCTACCTGCGAAAACGCGCGCGTCAGGCGCCGGCCTATCTCGAACACTGGGACGAGCGCTTCGGCGACGCGCTGCCGCAGGCCGGCGGCGAGGTGATCTGGCTGCACGCGGTGTCGGTGGGCGAGACGCGCGCCGCGCAGCCCTTGCTGCGGCAGCTGCAGCAGCGTTATCCACAGGCACGTTTCGTCATCACCCAGATGACGCCGACCGGGCGCGCCACCGCGCAGCAGCTGTACCCTGACGCCGAGGTGCGCTACCTGCCGTACGACAACGCGCGGGTGATGCGCCGTTTCGTCGCCGCGCTGCGGCCGCGCTGCCTGATCCTGATGGAAACCGAGATCTGGCCCAATTTGCTGCACGCCTGCGCGCAGGCCGGCGTGCCGGCCTTCCTGGTCAATGCACGGCTGTCGGAAAAATCGCTGCGTGGCTACCGGCGTATCGGCGCGCTGATCCGCCCGGCGCTGCGCCAGTTGCGCGCCATCGCCGCGCAGAGCGAGGCCGACGCCGCGCGGCTGGCGACGCTGGGGGCGGGCAATATCCGCGTGTGCGGCAATACCAAGTACGACTTCACGCCGCCATCGGCGCAGCTGGCGCTGGGGGCGCAGTTTCGCGAACGCATCGGCCAGCGGCCGGTGTGGCTGTGCGCCAGCACCCGCGACGGCGAGGAAGCGCTGATCCTGGCGGCGTGGCGTGCGGCCAACGTTGGCGACGCCCTGCTGTTGCTGGTGCCGCGCCATCCGGAGCGCTTCGCCGGCGTCGCCGCGCTGGCAGAGGAGCAGGGCTTTGCCGTGCAGCGGCGCAGCGACCAGTTGCCGGTTTCATGTGAAACACAGGTGTGGATCGGCGACAGCATGGGCGAGCTGTTCGGCTATTACGCCGCCGCCGATGTCGCCTTTGTCGGCGGCTCGCTGCTGGATTTCGGCGCGCAGAACCTGATCGAGCCGGCCAGCATCGGCGTGCCGGTGTTATTGGGGCCGTCGACCTATAATTTTGCCGAGGCCAGCCAGTTGGCGCTGGCCGCCGGCGCCGCGCGGCAGGTGAGCGATGCCGGCGAGCTGGTGGCGCTGGCCTTGCAACTGCTGGCCGATGCGCCGCAGCGCGCGGCGATGCGCGACGCTGGCCTCGCGTTTACCGCGCAGCATCGTGGCGCCAGCGCGCGCATCGTCGCGCTGCTGGCCAGCCAGCTCGATCCATAGCCAGGGAGGCCGTCATGGCAGTGATTACCCAGTCTGACCCGCTGCTGGATGGCATCCGCACGCCACGGCTGGTGCTGGTGGCGCCGCAGGCGGGCGACGGCGCGGCGCTGTTCCAGGCCATCGTCGCCTCGCAGCACGAGTTGCAGGGCTTTGCCGCCGATCTGCCGTGGTCGCAGCCGGTGCTGGACGTGGCGCTGGTGGAGCGCTACTGCTACGAGGTGCAGCGCAACTGGCAGCGCGGCGACAGCAAGGTGGCGCTGCTGTGGCTGGGCGACGAGGTGGTCGGCTGGCTGCGCCTGCAACACCAGCCGGACGAGTCGTGGCTGCTGCAGTTCTGGGGTCACAGCGACTGGCAGGGGCAGGGGCTGTTCACCGAGGCGGTGGAGCGGATGCTGGTGCTGGCCTTCGGCCACTACCAGGTGCGCGACATCCGCGTGCCGGTGGCCGACAGCCAGCAGGCGGCACACCGCCTGTGCGCGCGGCTGGGGATGCGGCTGCTGTCGGCTCCGCCGCCGGGCGAGGCGGGCGGGCCGTTCCTGTACGGTGTCGCGCTGCACTGAGCGCGCGGTGCCCGCACCGCCAGCACCATGAAAAAACCCCCGCCGCGTGCCACGCGACGGGGGTTTTGCTTGCGGCCAACCTTGGCCGCAGCGGGCGGCTTAGAACGTGTTCACAACCTCGCGAGCTAGAGCGAGACAAGGCGAAAACGGCTGAGGAAGTGGAGTTGACATGGGGTCAATGAGCACTCCGAAGGCGTTTTTAACGCCGTACGCCTGCGCACTGCAGATCGTGAACAGGTTCTTAGTGGCCGCCGCCTTTCACCAGCTCCTCGACCACTTTCTTGGCGTCGCCGAATACCATCATGGTCTTGTCCATGTAGAACAGCTCGTTGTCGAGGCCGGCGTAGCCGGCGTTCATCGAGCGCTTGACCACGATCACGGTGCGCGCCTTGTGCGCTTCCAGAATCGGCATGCCGTAGATCGGGCTGGCCTTGTCCTTCTGCGCCGCCGGGTTGACCACGTCGTTGGCACCGATCACCAGTACTACGTCGGTATTGGCGAAGTCGGAGTTGATCTCGTCCATCTCCTGCACCTGTTCGTACGGCACTTCAGCCTCGGCCAGCAGCACGTTCATGTGGCCCGGCATACGGCCGGCCACCGGGTGGATGGCGTAGCGCACATTGACGCCTTTCTCGTGCAGCAGCTCGGCGAATTCCTGCAGCGCGTGCTGGGCGCGCGATACCGCCAGGCCATAGCCCGGCACGATGATCACCGAGTCGGCGTTGCCCATCAGGAAGGCCGCATCCTCGGCAGAGCCGGACTTGTAGTGCTTCGGCCCGCCGGCATCGCTGCTGCCGCCGCTGGCCGTCTCGGCACCGAAACCGCCGAGCAGCACGCTGACGATGGAACGGTTCATCGCCTTGCACATGATGTAGGACAGGATGGCACCGGAGGCGCCGACGCAGGCGCCGGCGATGATCAGCACCGGGTTGTTCAGCGTGAAGCCGATACCCGCCGCCGCCCAGCCGGAGTAGCTGTTCAGCATCGACACCACCACCGGCATGTCGGCGCCGCCGATCGGGATGATCAGCGTCACGCCCAGCACCAGCGCGATGGCGACCATCGCCAGGAAGGCGGCGTGGCTGTCGCTGACGAAATACAGCACGCCGAAGCCGACCATCGCCAGTGCCAGCACCAGGTTCAGCAGATGCTGGCCGCTGAAGTTGATCGCCTTGGCGCCGAACTTGCCGGACAGCTTGCCGTAGGCGACCACCGAGGCGGTGAAGGTGATGGCGCCGATGAAGGCGCCGATGAACAGCTCCACCTTCTGCACCGCGGTGTGTTCGACGCCGCTGTGGAAGATGGCGGCCACCGCGATCAGCACCGCGGAGAGGCCCACCAGCGAGTGCATCGCCGCCACCAGTTCCGGCATGCCGGTCATCTGCACCGTCTTCGCCTTCCAGGCGCCGATGGCGCCGCCGGCGGCGATGGCACCGATGATCAGCGCCAGCACCGGCTTGTCCATCACCATGAAGGTGGTGGCCACCGCCAGCAGCATGCCGATCACGCCGTAGCGGTTGCCCTGGATGGCGGTAGTGGGCGAGGACAGCCCCTTCAGCGCCAGGATGAACAGCACCGCCGCGACCAGATAAAGTATTGCCGAGAGATTTTCCATCGTGTGTCCCTTATTTTTTCTTCTTCTTGAACATGTCGAGCATGCGCTGGGTGACCAGGAAGCCGCCGAAGATGTTGATGCTGGCGAGGAAGATGCCGATGGTGCCCAGCACCGAGGTGACGCTCAGCTCGCTGCCATTGATGTCCACCACCTGCAGCATGGCGCCGACGATGATGATGCCGGAGATGGCGTTGGTGACCGCCATCAGCGGCGTGTGCAGCGCCGGGGTGACGTTCCACACCACGTGGTAGCCGACGAACACGGCGAGGACAAAGATGGTGAAGCTGGTGATGAACGGATCAACCATGAGAGGTCTCCTTCTTGGCGGCCGGGGCCACGTTGGCCGCAGGGAAGTGCACTTCGCCGGCGTGGGTGACCAGGGTGGCCGCCAGCAGGTCGTCTTCCAGATTGAGGGTGTAGCCTTCCTTTGACAGCATCAGGCCGAGGAAGGTGAACAGGTTCTTGGCGTACAGGCTGGAGGCGTCCGCCGCCACCATGCCCGGCAGGTTGGTGAGGCCGACGACGGTGACGCCGTTGTCGGTGGTGATCACCTCGCCCGGCACCGTTTGCGCGCAGTTGCCGCCGGCTTCGGCGGCAAGGTCGATGATCACGCTGCCCGGCTTCATCGCCTGCACCACCTCGGCGCTGAGCAGCGTCGGCGCCTTCTTGCCCGGAATCAGCGCGGTGGTGATGATGATGTCGGCCTGGCGTGCGTGCTTGGCCACCAGCTCGGCCTGGCGCTGCTTGTAGTCGTCGGACATCTCCTTGGCGTAGACGCCGTCGTTGGCTTTTTTCTCTTCCTCGCTCATCGGCACTTCGATGAACTTGCCGCCCAGCGATTCCACCTGTTCCTTGGTCGAGGCGCGCACGTCGGTGGCTTCCACCACCGCGCCGAGGCGCTTGGCGGTGGCGATGGCCTGCAGGCCGGCGACGCCGACACCCATGATCAGCACCCGTGCCGGCTTCACGGTGCCGGCAGCGGTCATCAGCATCGGCATGAAACGCGGGTAGTAGTGGGTGGCCAGCAGCACCGCGCGGTAGCCGGCGATGTTGTTCTGGCTGGACAGCACGTCCATGCTCTGCGCGCGGGTGGTGCGCGGCAGCAGCTCCATGGCGAAGGCCGACACTTTCCTGGCTGCCAGCAGCGGGAAGGTGTCGTTGTGGTACGGCGCCAGCTGGCCGATTAGCACCGCGCCGTCCTTCAGCTCGGCGATGGCATCGGCGGGCAGCGGGCGCACGGTGAGCACAATGTCGCCCTGGCCCAGCGCCGCGGCGCGCGATGCGGCCAACGTTGCGCCGGCCTCGACATAGGCCGCATCCGGTGCCGCGGCATGACGCCCGGCCCCGGCCTCGATCACCACGGTGTGACCCATGGCGACGAGTTTCTTCACCGTTTCCGGTGTTGCGGCCACGCGGAGTTCACCTGCCAGCCGTTCGGTGGCAATAGCGATTTGCATGGTCTTCCTTTCTGCAAATGTTGAATGAAAAATGTAAAAACGACAGAGATAGCGAACGCCCGTGCGAGGCTTGATTTCGAACGAGCGTTTGAATTGGTAATTAATCACAAATTTGTGATTTGGCGCAATGCTTTTACATAAAAGCGACATCCGGTTGCCGGCGTTGGCCGCCGGGCACGTTGCAGTTGGCTATAGGAATACTGTCTGACAGTTTTTTAATCAAATGATTTGACGATGTATTTTCATCAATCACGGCTTGATAGCACACAACTGTTGCCATTTTTGTACGTTGCTGCGGGGCAACATCCGGACGCCGTGGCGATGCTTGCCGCCGGCCGGCAGCCAGGGTTGGCCGCATTTCTCATGTCAAAGCGATTTATTGCGCCGCAATAGCCGTTTCAGTAAACCGTTTTGCCTGCCATGCTGTAAACAAGGGCTTACGCTTAAGGGATAACGCTAAGCGCCACTGACCAACCCCCTGATCCTGCGTTGCGCCGCCTTGCCGTACGACGTGTACGGTCTGCGTCGGCGCGCCCTGGCTCAGGTGCGCTGCGAGGCTTTGTTAGCGGCGCCAAGTCGCCGACCGGCGACATTCTCACGACAAGGAGACGCTCATGCATTGGCCTTATCCGGTGGGGTTTGCCCACCGCCTCGGCGGCGCGCTGGCGCCGGAAAACACGCTCGCCGGCCTGCTGCTGGCACACCGGCTGGGGGTGACGGCGGTGGAGTGCGACGTGCAGCTCAGCGCTGACGGTGTGGCGGTGATCGCCCACGACGCCGAGCTGGAGCGCACCACCAGCGGCAACGGCGCACTGGCGGCGCACACCGCGGCAGAACTGCTGCAGCTGGATGCTGGCCGCCATCACCATCCGGCGTTTGCCGGCGAGGCGCTGCCCAGCCTGCAAAAACTGGCCGCCACGCTGCGGCGGCTGGGCATGGCGGTCAATCTGGAGCTGAAGCCGGCTGGCGATGCGCGGCAGATGGGGCAGCTGTGCGCAGCGCAGATCCGCCAGCACTGGCAGAGCGCGGCGCTGTTGCCGCTGGTGTCGTCATTCAGTGCCGAGGCGCTGGCCGGGGTGCGCCAGGCGGCGCCGGAGCTGCCGCTGGCGCTGCTGGTGGAAGAGCTGAACCCGGCGCTGGTGGCGCAGGCGCAGGCGCTGGGTTGCCGCGCGCTGCATGTCTGCCACCGTGCGCTGAGCGCGGAGTGGGTGGCGCAGCTGCACGGCCTCGGTCTGGCGGTGATGGCGTGGACGGTGAACCAGCCGCAGGAGATGCAGTGCCTGCGTCAGTGGGGGGTCGACATGCTGTGCAGCGACCGTCCCGACCGCTTCGATCCGGCGTGGGCGGCCTGAACGGTAGCGCCGTCCAGAATGCGCCGCACGCTGCCATCACGCAGCATCTGCTGCAATTGTGCCGCCAGTCGCGGCCTGGCGGCCTGTACCGCCGGCGACAGCCGTGACAGCGCGATGCGGCGCGGCAGCTCGCCGGGAAACTGCAATTCGGCACGGCGGTACTGCCTGGCGCCCAGCTCCCGGCTCAGCTGGCGGCCCTGTTGTGTATTGATCAGCAGCACGTCGAAACGCTTCGCCGCCAACTTGCGCAGCGCCAGCCTGGCGCTGGGCGCGGCATCGCGACGCATCAGCCTGTCGTCATCAAAACGCTGGAAATAGCTGGCGCCTTCCACCACCCCGACACGCAGCGCATACAGGTCGTCGTAGTGCCGGATCGGGCGCGGATCGTCGTGCCGTTGCAACACCATGGTGGCGGTAGGCGGCGCGAACGGCGGATCGAGGAAATCCAGATAGCGGTCGCGTTCGGCGTTGCCGCGGATGCCGATGCTGAGATCGGCCTGGCCGCGCTGCAGCAGCGCCAGGCAGCGTTGCAGCGGGCAGTGCACGATGTCGAGCTGCACGCCGCTGCGCCGTGCCAGCTCCTGCAGCAGCACGGTATAGGGGCCGCCCGGCTTGCCGTCGGCGTCCACGGTCTTGTACGGCTCGAAACGGCTGAAGGCGTACACCAGCGTCGGGGTGGGCGTGGTGGCGGCACTGGCCGGCGGGGCCAGCCACAGCAGGGGCAGGGCAAACAGCAGGGTGCGGACGATCATGGGCAGGGGCTGGGCAAGGGTTGGCAACGTGGCGTGTTGCCTCCCGCCGTGGCGGGAGGGTACGCCGTGGCACAGCGTAACACGCCGTACCGGCTTGCCGACGGCAAGGTATCTCTTTGACATGGTTGCGGCCAACCCCGGCGCGGATGCTGATATTGGCACTGACGTTGGCCGCGGGCGGCCACGACCGTTACCGCCTCAGCCGGCGGACCACACCACCGGGAACCAGTCCTCGCGCAGCCGTTCGCCGTGGCGCTGGTTGATGCCGGGGAAGGGCGGCGAGGTGCGCCCCGGGCGTTCGGCGTAGCACACGTCGTCGCCGAGGAAACGCGCCGAGAAGGCGCGGCGGCGGTTGCCGCCCTGGTTGCCGGCGGCGCCGTGCACGGTGCGGAAATCGAACAGCACCGCGTCGCCCGGTTCCAGCTCCGGCGCGAGGATGGTGTAGCTGCCGTCCTCCACGTCCGGCATCTCCATGTAGTCATCGTCGCCGGCGAAGAAATTCTCGTTGCTGGCCCAGCGCTTGGGGCGCACCAGCTTGGGCCAGCGGTGCGAGCCGAGCACCACGCGCAGCGTGTTGTCCTGCGTCACCGGATCCAGCGGTATCCAGTAGCTGGCGGTCTGCGCGCCGTCGACACAGTAGTAGGGGATGTCCTGGTGCCACGGCGTGGCCTTGGCGGTGCCCGGCTCCTTCACCAGGATGTGCTCGTGGAAGATCTGCACCCGGTGCGCGCCCATCAGCTGGCCGGCCAGCGCCGCCGCCGGCGACTGGTGGATGAAGCGGGAAAATGGTTCGATACGCTGCCAGTTGCAGTAATCCTCGAAAAAACGGCCGCGTTCATTGTTGCCGACATTCTCGATGGCGAAGGGGCCGGGGGCGGCCAGTACCTGTTCGAAACCGTCGCGCAGCGGTTCTATCCAGTCGCGGAACACGCCGCGCAACACGATGACGCCGTCGCGCTGGAACGCCGCGATCTGTTCATTACCGATAGTGACTGCCTGCATCTGCTGCTCCTTGCTTGCGGTGGGGAATGCCGGGTTGGCCGTCTCAGTATCGGATCTGGCACTATCATAATAAAAATATATATTTCCTATTTTTCATTATTGGAAAACATGATCAATTTCTCGCTGCGCCAGCTGCAGTACTTCGTCGCCACCGTCGAGCATGGCGGCGTCAGCGCCGCCGCGCGCGCCTGCCACGTGTCGCAACCGTCGGTGTCGCTGGCCATCGCGCAACTGGAGGCGGCGCTAGGCAGCGCGCTGTTCCGCCGCCAGGCCTGCCGTGGTGTGGAGCTGACCAGTGCCGGCCAGCGCGTGCTGCTGCAGGCGCGCGACATCCTCGGCCAGGCGGCGGCACTCGGCGCTGGCGGTGCGAGCGGCGAGCTGCGCGGCCAGCTGGCGCTGATCTGCTTCCAGGATCTCGGCCCCTACTTTGCGCCGCGGCTGCTGGCCGGTTTTCGCGCGCGCCATCCGCAGGTGGCGGTCACGCTGCTGGAAGGCGATCTGGCCACGGTGCAGCGCGCGCTGCGCAGCGGCAAGGCGGAACTGGCGCTGACCTACGAGCTGGCCATCGACGCGCAGATGGCGCGCTGCACGCTGGCGGAGCTGGCGCCGTACGCGCTGCTGCCGGCCGATCATCCGCTGGCGGCGCAGGACAAGGTGTCGCTGGCGCAGCTGGCCAGCCAGCCGCTGGTGCTGGAGGACATTCCGCACACCCGCGAGTACCTGCTGTCGCTGTTCTGGCAGCAGCAGCTGACGCCGCGTATCGCGCAGACGGTGCAGAGCTTCGAGATGCAGCGCGGGCTGGTGGCGCACGGCCAGGGTGTGGCGCTGTCGTGCACCCGCCCGGCCGGCGACTGCAGCTACGACGGCACGGCCATCGCCTGCCGTCCGCTGGCGGAGGCGCTGCCGGCGCAGCGGGTGGTGCTGGCGCAGGCGCCCGGCGCGGAGGCGTCACCGCTGGTGGCGGCCTTTGTCGCATCGGCGCTGGCGGTGGGCTGAGGCAGGGTAGGCAGCAACAATCCGCCACGCGGGCGGATTGTTGGTCAGGGAGGCGCCGCCGCGGGGGCGGCGCGGGATGGCGGTGGCTTAATGCAGTGCCGGCAGGCCGTGGTCGGCGTGCAGCATGTGCAACAGCTCGCTGGTGTGGCGGCTGGACAGCTGCGGCAGACGGTGCGACAGCAGGCCATTGCTGATTGCATGGAACAGCGCACGGCTGTCGCCGCTCAGGCTGCGCAGCTCGGCGAAGCCCAGCGTTTTCACGCCCTGCCGCGAGCCCATCATCAGCCAGAAGCCGGCCAGCACGGCACGGTCGCGCCCGCCGCGAATACTCTTCAGTTTTGCCATTATCTCGTTTTCTGTCATAGCCGGACCTCAGCGTGATGGCAGGCGTGGGTGCCTGCGGCTGCCGCATCATCATGATGCGGCAACGCCGGACCCGCAGCGGGCCCGACAGCCACACTGCGCCGCCCGCTGGCGGCGGTCGGTGCGCTAGCCCGCATAGCGGCGCCGCGCGCCGGCAGACAGCAAACACCCGCCATGGCGGCGGGTGCTTGCGAGGGGTGGTTGAGGCAGGGCGGGGCGCTTACTTGCCGATGCAGAAGCGGCTGAAGATGACGCCGAGCAGGTCGTCGGGGGTGAACTTGCCGGTGATCTCCGACAGCGCGTTCTGTGCCATGCGCAGCTCCTCGGCGAAGATCTCCACCTGCTGCCAGTCCTGCGCGGCGAGGTCAAGATGGCCGGCGGCGCGGGCGATGGCATCCAGGTGGCGTTCGCGGGCCAGGAACACGCCCTCGCTGTCGCCCTGGTAGCCGATCATCTCCAGCAGCAGTGCGCGCAGGTCGTCGACGCCGGCGTGGGTGCGTGCCGACAGCCGCACCACCGGGTGGCCGTCTTCCTCGCTGCGGCCAACCTGGTCGCCGGACAGGTCCACCTTGTTGAACACGTGCACCCGCGGCAGGCGCGGCGGCAGCTTGCCGAGGATGGCCTCGACCTCCGGCACGATGCCGTCGCGGCTGTCGACCAGCACCAGCGCCACGTCGGCGCGCTCCACCGCCTGCCAGGTGCGTTCGATGCCGATCTTTTCCACCACGTCGTCGGTGTCGCGCAGGCCGGCGGTGTCGATGATGTGCACCGGCACGCCGTCGATGACGATTTCCTCGCGCACGGTGTCGCGGGTGGTGCCGGCGATGTCGGTGACGATGGCGATGTCGTCGCCGGCCAGCGCGTTCATCAGGCTGGACTTGCCGACGTTGGGCTGGCCGACCAGCACCACGTGCATGCCCTCGCGCAGCAGCGCGCCCTGGCGGGCGGTGGCCTGCACCTTGCCCAGCTGGCCGCGCAGGCGTTGCAGCTTGCCGACGGCATCGGCTTTTTCGAGGAAGTCGATGTCCTCCTCGGGGAAGTCCAGCGTCGCCTCCACCAGCATGCGCAGCGTGATCAGCTCGTCGACCAGCACGTGGATCTCGCCGGAGAAGGCGCCCTTCAGCGATTTCAGCGCGCTGCGGGCGGCGCTTTCGCTGGCGGCGTCGATCAGGTCGGCGACGCTCTCCGCCTGCGCCAGGTCCAGCTTGTCGTTGAGGAAGGCGCGCTTGGTGAATTCGCCGGGTTCGGCGAGGCGCGCGCCCAGCTCGACGCAGCGCGACAGCAGCATCTTCAGCACCACCGGCCCGCCGTGGCCCTGCAGCTCGATCACGTCCTCGCCGGTAAAGCTGTTCGGGCCGGGGAAGTACAGCAGCAGGCCGTTGTCGATCGGCGTGCCGTCGGCGGCGACAAAATCGGTGTAGGTGGCGTAGCGCGGCTTGGGCGTCTTGCCGCCGCTGAGGGCCTGGGCCAGCGGCAGCAGCGCGCGGCCGGAGATGCGCACCACGCCGACGCCGCCGCGGCCGGGGGCGGTGGCAACGGCACAGATGGTGCTGGGAGTGTAGGCAAGGTTCATCGCGGGGTCCGTCGGGTCGGTTGCTTGCGGCCAACGTTGGCCGCAAGGCGAAGGTGTCGAGGCAAGCGGTGCGCGCTTGGCTGGAGACCCTCAACAAGGCAAAAAGCCCGGCCATGACGGCCGGGCTTTGATTTTACGCCAGCTTGGCGGCTGCTTACGATTGCAGTGCCAGTTTGCGGGCTTTTTCGATGCTCTGGTTCACATACCACTGCTGTGTGATCGACAGCAGGTTGTTGACGACCCAGTACAGCACCAGGCCGGCCGGGAAGAAGAAGAACATCACCGAGAACGCTACCGGCATGATCTTCATCATCTTCGCCTGCATCGGATCGGCCGGCGGCGGGTTGAGGAAGGTCTGCGCGAACATGGTGATCGCCATCAGCGCTGGCAGGATGTAGTACGGGTCCGGACGGGCCAGGTCGGCGATGTACAGCCAGTCGGCCTGGCGCAGCTCGACCGAGGCCAGCAGCGCCCAGTACAGGCCGATGAACACCGGGATCTGGATCAGCATCGGCAGGCAGCCGCCGAGCGGATTGACCTTCTCGGTCTTGTACATCTCCATCACCGCCTGCTGGAACTTCATGCGGTCGTCGCCGAACTGCTGCTTCAGGTTTTCCAGACGCGGTGCCAGCACCTTCATCTTCGCCATCGAGCGGTAGGAGGCGGCGGTCAGCGGGTAGAACACCGCCTTCACGATCAGCGTCAGCAGGATGATGGCCCAGCCCCAGTTCTGCACCATGGAGTGCAGCTTGGTCAGCAGCCAGAACAGCGGCGAGGCGAAGATGTGCACCATGCCGAAGTCCTTGGCGAACTCCATGCCGTCGGCCACCTTGGTGATGGTGTTGTACTCTTCCGGGCCGGCGTACAGCGGTACCGTGATGCTGGCGCTCTGGCCGGCCGCGATCGGTGCCACGTTGACCATGGCGGCGGCGGAGTAGGCACCGTTTTTCGGTTCCAGCTGGAACTGGCAGGCCTGCGCGTTGGCGCATACCGATTTGCCGTCCAGCGGTTTCAGGATCCAGGCGCTCATGAAGTAGTGCTGCAGCATCGCTACCCAGCCGTTGTCGGCGCTCTTCACGTACTCGGCCTTGCCCTTGTCCAGATCGGAGAAGGCGACCTTCTGGAAGGTGCCTTCGGTGGTGTACACCGCCGGGCCGGTGAAGGTCTGCGCGAAGCGGCTTTCGCCTTCCGGTGCCTTGCCGTCACGCAGCAGGCGGAAGTAGGCGGTGCTGGCCAGCGGCGTGGTGCCGGCGTTGACGATGTCGTAACGCACATCGATCAGGTAGCTGCCCTTGTGGAAGGTGTACACCTTGCTCACCTTGACGCCATTGGCTTCCGGCGCGGTCAGCTTGATCTCGACCTTGTCGCCTTGCAGCGTGTAGGCGGTCTTTTCGGCAGTGAACACGGTCTTGTGGGTCGGCAGCGCGGCATTGCCGGCGGCGATCAGGCCGGTCTGCGCCACGTACAGGTGGGCGCCCTTGTCGGTAAACAGCTCGAACGGCTTGCTGGCGTCTTCCGCCGCATTGTGTTTGAGCAGTTGCAGGCTGCGCAGATCGCCACCGGTGGTGTCGATTTCGGCCTTGACCAGGTCGGTGGTGACGGTGATGCGCTGGCCGCGGCTCAGGCTGCTGCTGTCGGCAGGCTGGGCGACGTTGCTGGCGTTGGCGGCAGGGGTATCGCTACTGCTCGCGGCTGTGCTGGCTTGCTGTGTCACGGCAGGCTTGGCGACGGGTTTCGGCGCAAAGTATTCTTGCCATAGCAACAGGATGCTGAATGACAGCGCGATAAAGATGATCAGTCGTTTGGAATCCATCTTACTTACCGGAAAAGTCAGGGAACCGGGTCATGGCCGCTGCCACCGAGCGGGTGGCAACGACTAATCCGTCGTATCGCTAGCCAGCTGCCCTTGATCACGCCGTGCTTTTGCAATGCCTCGATGGCATAGCCGGAGCAGGTTGGCTGATACCGGCAACGTGGCGGCAGCCAGGGGCTGATCGCCAGCTGGTAAAAGCGGATCAAGAGGACGAAGAGTCGCGACATCGGGCTAGTTTAGCAAAGAGCGCAGCCAATGCCTTTACCGCTTCGTGATATTCGCCGCGATAGTAGGCCTGGCGTGATCTGACGACAAAATCCATCGGCGGCAGATCATGACGGTGCAGCCGAAACCACTCGCGCACGGTGCGCTTGATATAGTTGCGGCGGTTGGCGCGTTTGGCCACCTTCTTGCCGACCACCAGACCGAGACGGGCGTGGGTCAGACCGTTCGGGCGGGCATACACCTGGAACAATTGGTTACTGCGCGCGTTGCGCAAATGAAAAACGGATGAGAACTCATCCGTTTTTAAAAGCCGGTGCGCACGGCGAAATGTGTTGTCCAAGCGTTATACAGCCAGACGCTTGCGACCTTTGGCGCGACGGGCGGCCAGAACGGCGCGACCACCACGGGTCTTGGAGCGAACGAGGAAGCCGTGGGTACGCTTGCGGCGGGTAGTGGAAGGCTGGTAAGTACGTTTCATGATGGTTTTCCTGTTTCGAAACGGAAATAAACGCGTGATTACATAGATAAATGCCGGAATTGTCAACCTAATTAACAGTTTGCGGCCCCGATTGTTGGCGGTGCTGTGGTGCGGGCGGCGATCCGGCCACTGCCGTTCGCCATCGTTGCGGACGGCGGCGATATTTTGCCGGTGCTGTGGATAACTTTTGGCAAAGCCAGTAGAATGTATCGCTTGTGACCCTGTCCGCCCGGACGGCATCGGCAGCGCCGGATCGCCGCCCGCCAGACACCAGAGACAGGGCGACTCCACACCAAACATCGTGACTGCCGCCCGGCACCCGCCGCGCGCGCAGCCTCCCCGCCGCCCCCGAACTACCCGTTAGTCTGCGGCGGCATTTCGTTTTTAACATGAAGCATTGATGACTGAACCGGAAAACTTCTGGCCTGCGTGCCTGACGCGTCTTGAGGAAGAACTGTCCTCACAGCAATTCAACACCTGGATCCGCCCGCTCTCTGCCGAGGCCGGCGACGAGGGTGTGGTGCTGTACGCGCCAAACCGCTTTATCCTGCAGTTCATTAAGGATCGTTTCCTGGCGCGCATCGAGGCGCTGGCGATCGAACTGCTGGGCGAAGTGTCGGTGGAGCTGCGCATTGGCGCCGCCGCCGGGGCACCGGTCGCGGTGGCGCGTCCGGCACCGGCCAGCAGTGCGCCGCGCAGCAACGGCACCCCTGCCGCCAGCGTCGATGTGGAAAGCGCGGTGGCCAAGGTCGCCGCCAACGCCCCGGCCGTAGCGCCGACGGCGAAGCAGACCGCGGTCAAGGCCATCGGCGGCGGCCACGAGAGCACCCGCCTCAATCCGAGCTTCACCTTCGACACGCTGGTCACCGGTAAGGGCAACCAGCTGGCGCGCGCCGCGGCGATGCAGATTGCCGAGAACCCGGGCGACCCGGCCTACAACCCGCTGTTCGTGTACGGCGGTGTCGGCCTCGGTAAGACGCACTTGATCCAGGCCATCGGCAACCACGTCTACCTGAAGAATCCGCAGGCCAAGATCCGCTACATCCACGCCGAGCGTTATGTAGCCGACATCATGCGCGCCTACCAGCACAAGGCCTTCGACGAGTTCAAGCGCTACTACCATAGCCTGGACCTGCTGCTGATCGACGACATCCAGTTTTTTGCCGGCAAAAACCGCACCCAGGAAGAGTTCTTCTATGCCTTCAACGCGCTGATCGAGGGCGGCAAGCAGGTGATCATGACCTGCGACAGCTACCCCAAGCAGATCGAGGGCATGGAAGAGCGCCTGATCTCGCGCTTCAGCTGGGGCCTGACCGTGGAAATCCAGCCGCCGGAGCTGGAAATGCGTGTCGCCATCCTGATGAAGAAGGCCGAGGCCGACAACACCAAGCTCGACCACAACGTCGCCTTCTTCATTGCCCAGAACGTGCGCAGCAACGTGCGCGAGCTGGAAGGCGCGCTCAAGCGCGTGGTGGCCTACGCCCGTTTCAGCAACCAGAGCATCACCATGGAGCTGGTCAAGGAAGCGCTGAAGGACATCCTCGCCGCCGGCAACCGCCAGGTCACCATCGAGACCATCCAGAAGACGGTGGCCGACTACTACAAGATCAAGCTGTCCGACATGCACAGCAAGAAGCGCTCGCGTGACATCGCGCGGCCGCGGCAGGTGGCGATGACGCTGGCCAAGGAGCTGACCTCGCTCAGCTTGCCGAACATCGGCGACGCCTTCGGCGGCCGCGACCACACCACCGTGCTGCACGCCTGCAAGACCATTGCCGAAATGCGCGGTAATGACAGCGAAATCGCGCACGATTACGATACGTTGCTCGCGATGTTGCGCAACTGATTCATTTGATAACGACACTGTAACCCTTCGGGAGTCCGCACATGCTGATTCTGCAAGCCGAACGCGATGCCCTGCTCAAGCCACTGCTGGCTGTTACCGGCATCGTCGAGCGCCGCCACACCCTGCCCATTCTGTCGAATGTGCTGATCGAAAAACAGGCAGGAGCCGTCAGCTTCCTGGCGACCGACCTGGAAATCCAGATCACCACCGCCAGCCCGGACGACATCGCCGGCGACGCGTTCCGCCTGACCACCTCGGCGAAAAAGCTGCAGGACATCCTGCGCGCCATTCCCGGCAACAGCATGGTCACGCTGGAACAGCAGGACGGCCGCCTGATGCTGAAAGCCGGCAAGAGCCGCTTCAACCTGCAGACGCTGCCGGCGGACGACTTCCCGCTGCTGTCGGCCGGCAGTGCCGCGCAAGCCAGCTTCAGCCTGAGCCAGCGCGACCTGAAGCGCCTGATCTCGCAGGTGCAGTACGCGATGGCGGTGCAGGACATCCGTTACTACCTCAACGGCCTGCTGCTGCAGACCGAGGGCAACCAGGTGCGGCTGATCTCCACCGACGGCCACCGCCTGGCGTTTGCCAGCGCCGACATCGAGGCCAGCCTCGACAAGGCCGAGGTGATCCTGCCGCGCAAGACCATCCTCGAGCTGTACAAGCTGCTGCAGGACAGCGACGAGACCATCAACATCGAGCTGCTGTCCAACCAGGTGCGCTTCAGCTTCGGCAACACCGTGATCATCAGCAAGGTGGTCGACGGCAAGTTCCCCGACTACAACCGCGTGGTGCCGCTGGATAACGACAAGATCTTCCTGATCGAGCGCGTGACCTTCCTGCACGCGCTGCAACGCGCCGCCATTCTCGCCAATGAGAAATTCCGCGGCGTGCGGCTGGTGCTGAAGCCGGGCGCGATGTCGATCCTGTGTACCAACAGCGAGCAGGAAGAAGCGCAGGAAGAACTGGAAATCGCCTACCAGGGCGGCGAGCTGGAGATCGGCTTCAACATCAACTACCTGCTGGACGTGCTGACCAACCTGTCAGCCGACACCCTGCAGATGGCGTTTGGCGACAGCGTGCGCTCCACGCTGGTCACCATCCCCGACAACAGCAACTTCAAGTATGTCGTGATGCCGATGCGCATCTGACGACAGGCCATCCGCCACCGGCAACGGTGGCGGGCGGCATCGCACTGCGGCCAACCTTTGTCCAGCGTTGGCCGCACGCCGGTTAGGCCGGCACGGCAACAGTTTTCAACAGTGGGGCAACCGCCCCGGACGCACTGGCTGACAAAAGAGTGGTTTTATGAGCGAACAGGAATACGGCGCGGACAGTATTAAAGTCCTGAAGGGTCTGGATGCAGTACGCAAGCGCCCCGGCATGTACATTGGCGATACCCAGGACGGCACCGGTCTGCACCACATGGTGTTCGAAGTGCTGGACAACGCCATTGACGAAGCGCTGGCTGGCCACGCAGACACCATCAAAGTCACCATCCACCCCGACAACTCGATCTCGGTGGAAGACAACGGTCGCGGCATCCCCACTGACATCCACCCGGAAGAAGGCCGCTCCGCCGCCGAGGTGATCATGACCGTGCTGCACGCCGGCGGCAAATTCGACAGCAACAGCTACAAGATCTCCGGCGGCCTGCACGGCGTCGGCGTGTCGGTGGTCAACGCGCTGTCCGACTGGCTGAAGCTGAAAATCTGGCGCAACGGCCAAGTGCACGAAATGGAATTCCGCCGCGGTGAAGCCGTGGCGCCGCTGACCATGACCGGCCACACCACCTACCGTGGCACCGAAGTCACCTTCCGCGCCAGCGAAGAAACCTTCGGCGTCATCGAATTCCACTTCGACATCCTCGCCAAGCGCATCCGCGAACTGTCCTTCCTCAACCAGGGCGTGGCGATCACCCTGCTCGACAAGCGCAGCGGCAAGGAAGAAAGCTTCGCCTTCTCCGGCGGCGTCGCCGGCTTCGTGCAGTACATGAACCGCAACAAGTCGGTACTGCACCCGAAGACCTTTTACGCCACCGGCGAAAAAGACGGCATGACCGTGGAAGTGGCGATGCAGTGGAACGATTCCTACCAGGAAAACGTGCAGTGCTTCACCAACAACATCCCGCAGCGTGACGGCGGCAGCCACCTCACCGCACTGCGCCAGGTGATGACGCGCACCCTCAACGGCTACATCGAGGAGTCCGATGCCGCCAAGAAGGCCAAGGTCGATACCAGCGGCGACGACATGCGCGAAGGCCTGACCTGCGTGCTGTCGGTGAAGCTGCCGGACCCGAAATTCTCCAGCCAGACCAAGGACAAGCTGGTCTCCAGCGAAATCGGCCCGGTGGTCAACGAAGTGATCAGCGAAGCGCTGAAGGACTTCCTGATGGAAAACCCGGGCGACGCCAAGATCATCATCGGCAAGATCGTCGACGCCGCCCGCGCCCGCGAAGCCGCGCGCAAGGCGCGCGAGATCACCCGCCGCAAGGGCGTGATGGACGGCCTCGGCCTGCCCGGCAAACTGGCCGACTGCCAGGAAAAAGACCCGGCGATGTCCGAACTGTACCTGGTCGAGGGTGACTCCGCCGGCGGCTCCGCCAAGCAGGGTCGCGACCGCAAGTTCCAGGCCATCCTGCCGCTGAAGGGCAAGATCCTCAACGTCGAGCGCGCGCGCTTCGACAAGATGCTGCAAAGCCAGGAAGTCGCCACCCTGATCACCGCACTGGGCTGCGGCATCGGCAAGGACGAGTACAACCCGGACAAGCTGCGCTACCACCGCATCATCATCATGACCGACGCCGACGTCGACGGCGCCCACATCCGCACCCTGCTGCTGACCTTCTTCTACCGCCAGACGCCGGAGCTGGTCGAGCGCGGCCACATCTACATCGCGCAACCGCCACTGTACAAGGCCAAGCACGGCAAGCAGGAACGCTACCTGAAGGACGACTACGAGCTGAACCAGTACCTGCTGCAACTGGCACTGGACAAGGCCGAACTGATCCCGGCCGCCGGCGAAGCCGCCCTGTCCGGCGACACGCTGGGCGAAGTGGCGCGCCAGTACCTGCTCGCTCGCGCCGCCATCGAGCGCGAAAGCCGCGTCGTCGACCCGCTGGTACTGCACGCCTTCCTCAAGGTTGGCCGCATCACCCTCGACAGCGAAGCCGCCGCCAACGCCGCCGTTGCCGCACTGGCCGCCGTGCTGCCACCGGAACTGATCCGCCTCAACGTGCTGCGCGACGACAAGAACGATGCCTGGATGCTGAAGATCACCCGCCAGCTGCACGGCAACGTGCTGGTCACCGCGCTGGACCAGGATTTCCTCGCCACCGCCGACTACGACATCCTGTACCAGACCCGCGACATGCTGCACGGCCTGCTGCGCGACGGCGCCAGCGTCAAGCGCGGCGAGACCGTGAAGCCGATCAGCGAATTCGGCGACGGCCTCGACTGGCTGCTGGGCGAAACCCGCAAGGGCCTGTCCATCCAGCGCTACAAGGGTCTGGGCGAGATGAACCCCGGGCAGCTGTGGGAAACCACCATGGATCCGACCGTACGCCGCCTGCTGAAAGTGCGCATCGAAGACGCCATGGCCGCCGACGACGTGTTCACCACGCTGATGGGCGACAACGTGGAACCAAGACGTGCTTTCATCGAAAGCCACGCCTTGATTGCTCGGAACATCGACGTGTGATGTAAGTGTTTGTTTTTAAAAGAAAAAGCGGCCTTGTGGCCGCTTTTTTTATGTGTTGGTGCTACCCCTGTGACGGGCACGCTTAGTTGAAGATATGGGCGGCGTGATAGGCCAAAAATTCAGGATTAGGAATGAATTTCTGGGGTAGGGTGATGGGCTTGCCGTGCAATTGCCAGAGATAGTCCTTGGCCAAGTCGCTCTGATCCGCAAACAAGCGTGGTGACACGCGAATGACGAAGTCTGGTGTCACGGTCAGCAGGCCCTGATCGTAGGCTTTATCGTGCAATACCGATAAGCACAGGCCGTTTGCCGGATTCAGCCGCTGCTGCGCGTTTTCACGCCATGGCACGATGTGGCTGGCGACGAGTAGTTTCGGCTCGGCCAAGCCGGTAATGCAGCAGCGTCCCTGATAGCTACTTAGTACGGCCTTACGGAAGAAGGCTTGTTTTACTCGCACTTTAGTCTGACTAAGGGTGTTTTCGGCGTAGTAATCGGTGGTGATCGCGGTGGTGGCCTCATCACTAGACAGCGGCGTCAGGGTTGCTTCTTGTTGGGCCAATTGATCAACCAACACTTGGCTGTCGTAGCCGACTTGATCCGGATTGGCGCTGAACTCCGCCCAAATCGCACGATCGAGCTGCGAGGCGCCGGCCAATCCCTTGCGCCCGCTGCCGGTGATGTCCGGGTCCAAACTCGCAAGGTTGCTCAGCTTCATCGCCAAGGCACTGGGTGTGCGTCCGATTTTGGCCGCGGTGGCAATGATCAAGGGATTACCTTGATGGAATTTTCCGAACGGTAGCTGGCAATACAGATTGATGGCGATCAGTAGCTGCTCGCGCGTCCAGTTATTCGACATGGTGGGATTGGGCCTTGATGTTGAAGATGCAGAGAGCAGGCTCTTGCAGAAAGCATAACAGCTTTGCCTACATGAGCGACTACGGCCAACCCTGGCCGCAGTCCTCAACTCGCCAGCTTTCCCGCCGCCAGCAGCAGCAATCCCCCCGCCGTCGCTTCGGCCAGCCGCCGTTTGCGGTCGCTGAAGCGTCCCTTGCCGGCCATGCCGGCGACGCTGTAGCCGATCACACTGTACACCACCGCGCAGGAGCCGATGAAGATGCCGGACAGCAGCAGCGCCTGTGTCGCCACGCTGGCGTCGGGGCGGATGAAGTTGGGCAGGATCGACAGGTAGATCAGCAGGCCTTTCGGATTCAGCAGGCTGGTGAGCAGGCCCTTGCGGAACAGGCCGTGCACCGGGCGGCTGTCCAGCTGCAGGCTGCCGGGGCGGCTGGCGGCGCGGAACATCTGCCACGCCAGATACAGCAGGTAGGCAAGGCCGGTCCAGCGGATGGCGTGCAGCAGCGGCGGCCAGGCGCTGAGCAGGGCGGCGATGCCGAAGGCGGCCAGCAGCGCGTGCACGCTGTAACCGGCGAGGATGCCGAGCGTGGCGCGGCGCACGGCGCTGCGGCCGCCGCTCAGCCCTTGCGAGGCGACGAACAGGATGTCGGGGCCGGGGCTGCACACCAGCGGGAAGACGGTGAGGGCAAACAGCAGCAGGGTATTGCTGGGCATGGGGCGCGCTTTCTCGGGCAGGTGATCGGGGCCGTTGCCGGGCGGGCAAGGGCGTGTTGCTGCCGAAAATTCTAGGGTTTTCGCGCTGAAATCGGGTTGTGTTGTGACGCGGAATCGGGGTTGTCGCTAGAATTGGCTGCGAATAATTCGGGAGATTGCCGCCGTGGATGCCGTAAAGCTGGACAGTATTGATCGCCGTATCCTGCACGCGCTGCAGCGTGACGGCCGTTTGCAGAACATCGAGCTGGCGCGCGCGGCCGGTTTGTCGCCGTCGTCGTGCCTGCGGCGGGTGAAGCTGCTGGAGGAGCGCGGCGTGATCAAGCGCTATGTGGCGGTGCTGGACGGCGCCAAGGTCGGCGCCGGGCTGTCGCTGTTCGCGCGGGTGTGGTTCAAGGCGCAGGACGCGGACACCACCAACCATTTCATCGCCAGCGTGCGCGACATGGCAGAGGTGGTGGAGTGCCACATCATGGCCGGCGAGTGCGACGCGCTGCTGCGCATCGTGACGCAGGATCTGGCGTCGTACCGCAAGTTTCACGCCGAGCAGCTGACGCGCATCGCCAGCGTGCAGAGCGTGAAAACCGAGGTGCCGATGGAGACGGTGAAGCTGACCCACGCGGTGCCGCTGTAGCCGGTACGCTGGCAGCGCTTGGCCACCGCGCGCTTTCATGTCGTCCCCGTCATAAGCGCCTGTTTTTTATGGACAGGCCGGCGCGCGGGCAGGGGGCGTGTTACCATCTGCGCCGCGTCGTTTTTATTGCTTTGCAGCATACGGCGGCGCCGCGCTGCCACGGCAGCATCCTTGCCCTGATGCGGCCACGTTGGCCGCATTTTCTGTCGTCTTCCCGCCTTGTCGCCGGTCGCGGCCTAACCTGTTTCCTGCCGCCGCACGGCGCTTCCCATGATCATTCTGAAAAACGTGGCCTTGCGCCGCGGTACCAAAGTCCTGCTCGACAACGCGTCGGTGACGCTCAATCCCGGCGAGAAAGTCGGCCTCGTCGGCCGCAACGGCGCCGGCAAATCCTCGCTGTTCGCGGTGCTGAACGGCTCGCTGCACGAAGACGGCGGCGATGTGTCGATCCCGTCGCAGTGGCGCATGTCGCAGGTGGCGCAGGACATGCCGGAAACGGCGCAGACGGCGACCGAGTTCGTGGTCGAGGGCGATACCACCCTGCTCGCCGCGCAGCAGGAGGTGACCGAGGCCGAGGCCGGCGAAGACTACATGCGCATGGCGCACGCCTATACCGCGCTCAACGATGCCGGCGCCCACGACGCGCCGGCCCGGGCGCAGGCGCTGATCCTGGGCCTGGGCTTCAGCGTCGCCGAGCTGCAGCAGCCGGTGAACAGCTTTTCCGGCGGCTGGCGCATGCGCCTGCAACTGGCGCGCGCGCTGATGTGTCCGTCGGACCTCTTGCTGCTGGACGAGCCGACCAACCACCTGGATCTGGACGCGCTGGTGTGGCTGGAGGCGTGGCTGAAGCAGTACGCCGGCACCATGGTGGTGATCAGCCATGACCGCGAATTCCTCGATGCCGTCACCACGGTGACGCTGCACGTCGACAACGCCAAGCTGGTGCGCTACGGCGGCAATTACAGCAAGTTCGAGGACATGCGTGCCGAACAGCTGATCCTGCAGCAGGCGGCGCAGGCCAAGCAGCAGGAAAAGATGGCGCACCTGCAGAAGTTCATCGACCGCTTCAAGGCCAAGGCCAGCAAGGCCAAGCAGGCGCAGAGCCGCGTCAAGGCGCTGGAGCGGATGGAGAAGATCGCGCCGGTGCTGGCCGATGCCGACTTCCAGTTCGAATTCAAGGAGCCGCAGAGCCTGCCCAACTCGATGCTGTCGATGACCGGCGCGGTGTTCGGCTATCCGGCACCGGAGGGCGCGCCGGCAGACACGCCGCCGACGGTGATCGTGCGTAACGTCAACCGCACCGTGCTGGCCGGCCAGCGCATCGGCATTCTCGGTGCCAACGGCCAGGGCAAGTCGACGCTGGTGAAAACGGTGGCCGAGGCGCTGCAGGCGGTCGGCGGCGAGATCATCCGCGGCAAGGGGCTGAACATCGGCTACTTCTCGCAGCAGGAGCTGGACGTGCTGCGGCCGGAGGACGATCCGCTGCAGCACATGTTCCGCCTGGCGCGCGACACCCCGGCGGCGATGCGGCCGTCGGCCAACGATTGCCGCGAGCAGGGGCTGCGCAATTTCCTCGGCACCTTCAATTTCAGCGGCGACATGGTGAAGCAGGCGGTGGGCAGCATGAGCGGTGGCGAGAAGGCGCGGCTGGTGCTGTGCATGATCGTGTGGCAGCGGCCGAACCTGCTGCTGCTGGATGAACCGACCAACCACCTGGACCTCGCCACCCGCGAGGCGCTGAGCGTGGCGCTGAACGAGTTCGAAGGCTCGGTGATGCTGGTCAGCCACGACCGCGCCTTGCTGCGTGCGGTGTGCGACGAGTTCTGGATGGTGTCGCGCGGCGGGGTCAGCGATTTCGAGGGCGATCTGGACGACTACCAGGTCTACCTGCTGGAAGAGGCCAAGCGCCGGCGCGAAGAGGCGGCCGGCAAGCGCTAAGCTTTTAGACTCCTGTCTTGAAACACTGCGGCCAACCTTGCACAAGGTTGGCCGCAGTGCTTTGGCGACGGCTACTCGCTGGCGGTGGCTGGCGCGTCGCCCCAGCCGTTCTCGCTGAGCAGCGCCGCCAGCGGCTGGCGCTGCGCCCAGTTTTCCTGCTCCAGCATCGGCTTGTCGTAGAAGGCGTCGACGTGGCCGATGCACAGGATGGCCACCGCGCGCGCGCCCGGCGGAAACCGCAGCAGCGCGGCCAGCGCGTCCGGATCAAAGATCGACACCCAGCCCAGGCCGATGCCCTCGGCGCGCGCCGCCAGCCACATGTTCTGGATGGCGCAGGCCACCGACGCCAGATCCATCTCCGGCAGCGTGCGGCGGCCGAACACGTGGCGTTCGCGGCCGTCCATCAACGCCACCACCAGCACCTCGGCGCACTCGCGCAGGCCCTCCACCTTCAGGCGCATGAATTCTTCCTGCCGCTGGCCGAGGGCGGCGGCGGTGCGCTGCCGTTCCTGTTCCACCAGCGCGTGCAGCTGCTGGCGCAGCGCGGCATCGCTGATGCGGATGAAGCGCCACGGCTGCATGTAGCCGACGCTGGGCGCGTGGTGCGCCGCCTGCAGCAGCCGTTGCAGCAGCGCCGGGTCCAGCGGATCGGGGCGGAAGTGGCGCATGTCGCGCCGTTCGCGGATCACGCGGTAGACGGTGGCAATCTCGGCGTCTTGGTAGCGGCTCATGCGGGTGCTCGTCGGAGGGGGAAAGACGGGGGACGGTTTCACGTGAAACGCAGGGGCTTCATTCTTCCCACGGCCACCAGTCCGGCGCCGGCTTCAGGTATTTCTCCGGGTAGCCGGCGAACAGGTTGGTGGCGATGCGCTGCGGGTGGGCGACGCCGTGCTCGTCCAGCCACTCGTCCAGCGCCTCGGTCTGCTCGGCGTAGCCCATCAGCCGGTACAGCAGCGCCCAGTCCTCGGCCATGCACCAGTTCAAGCTATCCGCCTGCCACACGGCGCTGGCGTCGAACGGCCAGCGGAACTGGCCCTTGTCCAGCCTGATCGCCAGCCCGGCGATCAGGTCGATCTCCAGTCCGTCGGCGGTCTGCAGGCGGGCGAAGTGACGGGTGGCGTACAGCGGGTGCGGCGGCGGGGTGATGTCGCTGGCGTGTTGCAGCAGCAGTGCCTTGACGGCGGCGAAGTCCTCGGCAGTGGTGATGAGGTCGAGGTCGCGCGGCTCGTCGACGAGGCCGAGCTGTTGCAGCAGGGTGCTGCCGCCGATGGCCCAAGTGAGGCCGGCCAGCTGCGGCGCGAGGGCGGTGATGAAGGCGCGGGGTGTGCTCATGCGGTGGTTCCGGCAAGCGCGGCGCCGTTGCGGCCAACCTTGGCCGCAAGCGGGGCGACGCAGTGAGTGTGGCGGTTCAGTAGTGCGGCGGAATGTCGTCGCGCAGCGAGCCGACGTTTTCATCCTGGCTGGCACCCTGCTGCAGCTGGTACAGGTGGCGCAGCTGTTCCTGCAGCAGGTCGATCTGCTGCTGCTGGCGGGTGACGGTGAGATTGAGCGCGTCGAGCAGGTCTTCCTGCAGCGCGACCTTGATTTCCAGTTCGATGAGGCGTGATTCCATGATTGGTACCCGCTGAGTGTGGTGGTGGTGCTTTTCTGATCATAGAACGGAAAACGGGGTTTCCATTTCTGGAAACCCCGTAAATCCTGGTGCCGGCGGCAGGAATCGAACTCGCGACCCCCTGATTACAAGTCAGGTGCTCTACCATCTGAGCTACACCGGCGAAGAGGCGTGCATTATTGCCGAAGATTGTTTATCTGGCAAGTCCCCGCGTCATTTTTTTGGCTTACAGCACCAGCGCCGCCACCCAGCCGGCGGCCAGCAGCGGCAGGTTGTAGTGCAGGAAGGTGGGGATCACCGTATCGCGCATGTGGTCGTGCTGGCCGTCGACGTTGAGGCCGGAAGTCGGCCCCAGCGTGGAGTCCGACGCCGGCGAACCGGCATCGCCCAGCGCGCCGGCGGTGCCGATGATGGACACCGTCGCCAGCGGCGAGAAGCCGAGCTGCAGGCACAGCGGCACGTAGATCGCGGTCAGGATCGGTACGGTGGAAAACGAGGAGCCGATGCCCATGGTCACCACCAGCCCGACAAACAGCATCGCGAACGCGGCCATGCCGCGGTTGTTGCCGAACAGGCTGGCGGAGGCGCTGACCAGCTCGCCGATCTGGCCGGTGGCGGTCAGCACCTCGGCAAAGCCCTGCGCGGTGATCATCACGAAGCCGATCATCGCCATCAGCTTCATGCCGTCGCTGAACGCGTCGTCGGCCTCGTGCCATTTCAGCGCGCCGGTGGCGATGAACAGCAAAAAGCCGGCCAGCGCGCCCAGAATCATCGAATCGCTGTACAGCTGCACCGCGAAGGCGCAGGCGATGGCCAGCAGCGCGGTGACGGTGCCCTTGCGGCTGATGCGGGTACCGGTGCGTTCGGCGTTCTCGATTTTGCCCAGCGAATACGAACGCGGCTTGCGGTAGCTGACGAACACCGCCAGCAGCAGGCCGACCAGCATGCCGGCGGCCGGGATCGCCATCGCGTGCATCACGTTGACGCCGGAGACGTCCATGCCGGCCTTGGCGATATTGCCCAGCAGGATCTGGTTCAGGAAGATGTCGCCGAACCCGACCGGGAACAGCATGTACGGCGTCACCAGGCCAAAGGTGATCACGCAGGCCACCAGCCGGCGATCCAGCTGCAGCCGCGCCATCACGTACAGCAGCGGCGGTACCAGCAGCGGGATGAAGGCGATGTGGATCGGCACCAGGTTCTGGCTCATCACGCTGACCACGGCCAGCATCAGGATCAGCAGCCATTTCAGCCGCGTCTTGCCGTCGCTGCGCGCCAGCCGCGCCACCGCGGCATCGGCCAGCGCGTGCGGCAGGCCGGACTTGGCGATCGCCACCGCGAAGGCGCCCAGCAGCGCATAGGACAGCGCCACCGCCGCGCCATTGGTGATGCCCTTGTTGAAGGCGGCCAGCGTTTGCGCCAGATCCAGCCCGCCGCTGAGGCCGCCGACGAGGGCGCCCAGCAGCAGGCTGATGACGACATGGGTGCGGGCGAGGGTCAGCGCCAGCATCAGGGTTACTGCGATCAGGATGGCATTCATTTGTATATACAAAGTACTGATTTGAAATGAAAAAAAGGGCGCAAGGGTAGCGCGTCCGGCGGCAGGTGTCGAGGTGGGAGGTGTTGAGGCGGGAAACGGCGGATGGCGGGAGAACGGGGCAAGGCGGCGGTCAAGGTTGGCCGCAGTGGTGGTTTACAGCACGAGGTCGAAGTGCTGCCGCAGAAAATGGTGTCCGGCCGCGGTCACGATCAGCGAGCGGTTGCCGCTGCGGCGCTGTACCAGGCCCTGCGTCACAAAGGCCGTGCATAGCGCCTCGCCCAGCACGCCGGCCAGATGGTCGCGCCGCTCGCTCCAGTCCAGGCAGGCGCGTGCCAGCTCGCGCCGTTTCAGCGGCAAGGCGGTGCTGTCGATGGCCAGCGTGGCCTGCAGCCACTGCTGGCCGCTGGCGGTCACGGCAAAGGCACGTGCCTCGGCGTCTGGCTGCAGATAGCCCTTGGCCACCATCGCCTCGCACAACAGGGTGCCCAGCCGGCCGGCCAGATGGCGGTAACAGGTGCGCGCCAGGCGGATCTCGCCATTGCCCTTGCGGCGCAAGGTTGGCCGCGACAGGTCGTGGCCGTGGGCGGCCACCGCCAGTGCCTCCAGCGCATGGGCGATCTGGACATTGGCCAGCGTGTAATAACGGTAGCGGCCACGGCTTTCCACCCGCAACACGCCGCCGTCGAGCAGGCGTGCCAGATGGTTGCTCGCCGCCTGTGGTGACAGGTTGGCCACCTGTGCCAGATCGCTTGCCGTGGCCATTTGCCCGCCCAGCAGCGCCAGCAGCATGCGCGAGCGGCCGGGGTCGGCCAGCAGGCTGGCCAGACGGCTGATGTCGGGCAGGTCGTCGCTCATGGTTCACTCCGGGCTGAAACGTGGACAGAGCCGCGAGCCTACCATAGCGCCACTCGTCATCAACCCCAAGGATGCCCCATGCGCGATTTCCCGTCCGACCCGCTGGCCGCGGTCACCCACCCCGATCCGGCGCCGTATTACCAGCAGTTGCAAGCCACGCGGCCACTGTATTTCGATCGCGCGCTGCAGCTGTGGGTGGCCAGCAGCGCAAGCGTGATCGAGGCCGTGCTGGCGCATCCGGCCTGTCGCGTGCGGCCAACCTTGCAGCCCTTGCCGGCGGCGTTGCGGGGCACCCCGCTGGCCGGGGTCTTCGGGCGGCTGATTCGCATGAATGATGGCGAGTATCACGCCCGGCTCAAGCCGGCGCTTGCGACTGCGCTGGTGCTGCCGCCGCCGAGTGTGGACGACTGCTGTGCGCAGGTGCTGGCCACCATGCCGGCACGGCTGGACGGGGCGGCGCTGGATGACTGGCTGTTTGCGGCACCGCTGCAGATCATGGCCCGCCTGCTGGGCCTGCCGCCCGACGCGAACCGGCTGGCGCGGATGCGCGATTTTGTCGCGGCACTGTCGCCGCTGGCCACCGCCGCCGACATCGCACGCGGCAGTGCGGCCGTCACGCCGCTGCTGGCGCAGTTTGCCGCGCTGCCTGCCGCGGTCTCGCCGCTCTATGCCGCGCTGGCCAGCCGCATCACGCCACCGGCCAGCCTGCACGCCAATGCACTGGGTCTGTTGTTGCAAACCTGGGATGCCAGTGCCGGACTGATCGGCAATGTGCTGTACCGGCTGGCCGTTGACGCCGGGCTGCGGGAAATCCTGCGGCAGCAGCCGGCATGGCTGGATGACTGCATCGCGGAAAGCCAGCGCCTGGATGCCGCCATCCACAACACGCGCCGCTATCTGGCGGCCGACGCCGACATCGCCGGTCATACCCTGCGGGCGGGGGATGGCGTGTTGCTGTTACTGGCTGCGGCCAACCTTGATCCGGCACGGCATCCGCAGCCGCTGCGCTTCGAATGGCAGCGCGAACGGCAGGAGCTGGGCTTTGGTGCCGCCACGCATCGTTGTCCCGGCAGCAGCCTTGCCTTGTCCATCGCACGGCAGTTCGTGCAACAGTGCTTGCACCGCGCGCCGGACTGGCCGGCACTGGCGCGCAGCCACCGCTTCCGGGCGTCGCTGAATGCCCGCATCCGCCTGTTTGCCGATGCCGCTGCCGCGGGGAGCACGCCATGATCGCCGTGATCTTCGAAGTCAGCCTCGCGGCCGGGCAGCAGCCGCGCTATCTGCAGCTCGCCGCCGAGCTGCGCCCGCTATTGCAGCAGATCGACGGTTTTGTCTCCATTGAACGCTTTGTCAGCCTGAGCGAGCCGGACAAACTGCTGTCGCTATCGTTCTGGCGCGACGAGGCGGCGCTGGCGCAATGGCGACAGCTGGAGGCGCACCGCATGGCGCAAGCCGCCGGGCGCGGCGGCGTGTTTGCCGACTACCGCCTGCGGGTGGCGGCGGTGGTGCGTGATTACGGCATGAGCGAGCGGGCATCGGCACCGGGTGACAGCCGCCAGCGGCACGGCTGAGCGCCTTGGGGGCCCCCCGGGGCGCCCCCCACAACCCCCCCCCCCGCGGGGGGGGGTGGGGGGTGGGGGTTTATTACGGGTTGTGCGTGGGGGAATGGGCAGCGGGTGACAGCGGCCAGCGGAACGGGTGCGGGCGTTGCGGCAAACGTTGGCCGCAAACGACAACGCCCCGCAGCGCGGGGCGTTTTGCCTGGCGGCGGCTTCAGCCGGCCAGCTGCGCGGCGAACGCTTCCGGGATTGCCGGGCGGCCGCGCTCGTTGACGGCGGTGCCGATGATCAGCCCCTCCAGCACCACCTTCTGGTCGGACAGGCGGATCACCTGCTGGCGGAAGCCGAAGCGCACGCGCGACACCGCCTCGAACGCCACGGTAACCACGAACTGGTCGCCGCTGGTCAGCGACGCCTTGTAGTCCAGCTCCGAGCGCACCACCACCAGATTCACCTTCTGCCGCGCCAGCTCGGCAAAGTCGATGCCCTTGTGCAGCAGGAATTCGTGGCGCGCGTGCTCCAGATAATTGAAATACACACCGTTATTGACGATGCCCTGCATATCGCACTCGTAATCACGCACCTTGAATTCAACGGCAAACACGGACATCGCTATGGCTCCAGATCGGGGTTGACGGCAGCGCGCGCCGCACCGCCTTGTGCTTCGCGGCGGGCAAGCGGCGGCGTGCCGCACGGGGAGGGCAGTGTAACGCAAGGGGTGCTCGGCGCGGAATGGCGAGCGGGCTGGCGCTGGGTTCAGGATTGCGGCCAACGTTGGCCGCACGCTCAGTCCGCGTCCGTGAAGTCCTGCGGCCGCAGTGCCTTGATGATGTAGAGGTCGAAGCGGGTGGACTTGCCGTCCAGCACCACCGACGGCTTGACGCCCGCTATCGCCACGCCGCGTTGCGGGCGTTTCACCACCACGCGCACGGTGGCGGCGGCGATGGCGGCTTCCAGCAGCTGGGCGCTGTCCAGGTCGTCGCCGATTACGTGCTGGAACGCCTGCATGCCTTTCTTGGCGGCGGCGGATTTCTTGTCGGTGTCGGGGAACATCGGATCGACGAATACCACTTCCGGGCGCGCTGTGCGCGGCAGCGCGGCCTGTTGCGCCAGCCAGTCGATGGCGTTGCCGTGTACCAGCGTCATGCGCGCGGCGATGTCCTGCGTCGACGGATCGCGCGCGGCCCGCTCCAGCGCGTCGGCCAGCAGCGCGGCGGCCACCGGCGAGCGCTCCAGCATGGTGACGTGGCAGCCCAGCGTGGCCAGCACGAAGCTGTCGCCGCCGAGGCCGGCGGTGGCGTCCACCACCCGCGGCAGGTCCTTGGCGCCTTTCAGCCCCACCGCCTTGGCTACCGGCTGGCCGCGGCCGCCGCCCTGTTCGCGGCGGTGGCGGGCGGCGCCCTCGACGAACTCCGCGTACACCGCGCCGTGCTTGGCGCTGGTGACCAGCTCCAGCCGCTCTGCACCCAGTTCCAGCCAGTAGCCGTCCGTCGGCCGCTGTCGTACCAGGGGCAGGGCAAAGCGGCTGGCCAGTTGCTCGGCGGTGTCGCGGCGCGCACTTTCGGCGCAGTACAGGGGGGTGGGGTGCATGCGGCTTCCTTCGTTGACGCGGCGAAGATACGGGATCGCTGTGGCGGCAGCAAGCGCTTTGCCTTTCTTGATGCAATGTGAATAAATGATGGCATGTTGCTGCTTGCCTGTTTCTGTGCCGGGGTGGTGCTGTGCGCGTTTTTGCCGGTGCTGCCGAGCTGGCCCTTATTGCTGACCGTGCTGCTGTTGTCGTGGCCGCTGTGGTGGCGCACGCGCCGTCTGTGGCTGCTGGCCTTGGTGGCGGCCACGCTGGGGCTGGCTTACGCCGCGTGGCGGGCGGAGCTGCGCCTGGCGCAGCGGCTGGATACGGCGCTGGCTGGCGAGGTGGTGCAGTTCAGCGGCGTGGTGCGCGGTCTGGCCAAGCCCGGTGAATTCGGCGTGCGGCTGCGCTTCGAGGTGGAGGACGCGGCACCGGGACTCCGCCTGCCGCCACTGCTGGAGCTGAGCGACTACCGGCAGCAGGCGTGGCCGGCCGGCAGCCGCTGGCGCCTCAGCGCGCGCCTGCGCCCGCCGCGTGGTGCGGCCAACGTTGCCGGTTTCGATGCCGAGGCGTGGTACTGGTCGGAAGGGGTGCTGGCCACCGGCAGTGTGCTCAAGGGGCGGCAGGCGCTGGGCATGGCGACGGACTGGCCGGCGCGCATCGACCGCCTGCGCGAGCGGGTGGCGCAGCGGCTGCTGGCCGGCAGCGACGAAGCGCGCGCGGCGGGGCTGGTGGCGGCACTGGCGGTGGGCGCGCAGCAGACGCTGACGCGCGACGACTGGCAGCAGCTGGCCGCTACCGGGTTGACCCATGTGGTCAGCGTCTCCGGGCTGCACATCACGATGATCGCCTTGCTGGTGGCGTGGCTGTTGCGGCGCGCGCTGCGCCATCTGCCGCCGCTGCGGCGGCCATTGTGGTGGGTGCTGGGCGGCGCGATGCTGGCAGCCAGCGCCTATGCCGCGCTGGCCGGTTTTTCGGTGCCGACGCAGCGCAGCCTGTGGATGCTGGTGGTGGCGGCCGTGGCGCTGGCTAGCCAGCGCGGGCTGTCGCCGTTGCAGATCTGGCTGGCGGCGCTGACGCTGGTGTTGCTGCTCGATCCGTTTGCGGTGCTGGCGCCGGGCTTCTGGCTGTCGTTCGGGCTGGTGGCGGCGCTGGTCGTGATGGTGGCCGGCCGCCGCGCGCCGGGCGGCAAGTGGCAGACCGCGCTGCAGGCGCAATTGCTGGTGACGCTGGCGTCGACGCTGCCGCTGGCGCTGTTCTTCGGCCAGCTGCCGCTGGTGTCGCCGCTGGCCAATGCCGTGGGCACGCCGCTGGTGTCCTTGTTGCTGACGCCGCTGGCCCTGCTGGCGGCGCTGCTGCCGTGGCCGTGGCTTCTTGATGCGGCGGTCTGGACGGCGCAGCTGTTCTGGTGGTGGGTCGATCTGCTGGCCGGCGCGCCGCTGTACCCGGTGCCGCAGTTGCCGTGGCCGCTGCTGCTGGCGGCGCTGGCCGGCACCTTGCTGGCCCTGCTGCCGTGGTCGTGGAGCGGGCGCGCGCTGGGCGGCTGCCTGTTGCTGCCGCTGCTGCTGTACCGGGTGCCGCCGCCGGCCAGCGGCACGCTGGCGGTGGAGCTGCTCGATGTCGGCCAGGGGCTGGCGGTGCTGTTGCGCACGCGGCAGCACGCCTTGCTGTACGACACCGGCGCCGGCGACGCGACGCGGGTGCTGCTGCCGGCGCTGCGCGCGCTGGACGTGCGGCAGCTGGACACCCTGCTGCTGTCGCACCACGACAGCGATCACGACGGCGCCGCCGTCAGCCTGCGCGACGGCATCAAGGTTGGCCGCATCCTCGCCGGCCAGCCGCGGTTCTATCCCGGCGCCGAGCCGTGTCGTGGCGGGCAGAGCTGGGTGTGGGACGGCGTGCGTTTCGACGTGCTGTGGCCGCCGCCGGCGTGGCAGGGCGAGGACAACGCGCACAGCTGCGTGCTGCGGGTCGCCACCGCCGGCCAGGCGCTGCTGCTGTCCGGCGACGCGCCGCTGGCGGTGGAGCAGGCATTGCTGGCGCGTTACGGTGCCGCGCTGCGCAGCCAGTGGCTGGTGCTCGGCCATCACGGTAGTCGTACCGCCAGCGGTGACGACTGGCTGCGCCAGGTGCAGCCGCAGATGGCGCTGCTCAGCGCCGGCTACCGCAACCGTTACCGCCATCCGCACCCGCAGGTGCTGTCACGGCTGGACGCGGCCGGCATCACCGTGTGGCGCAGCGATCACGACGGTGCGCTGGCGCTTAGGCTGGGGCCCAGACAGGGCGAACTGCAGGCGCGACGGGCGCAGGCGGCGCGCTACTGGCGGCCGTCGCCTTAGCACCTGTTCAAAGTCTCGTGCGCTCAGAACCTGTTCAAAGTCTCGCGAGCTAGAGCGAGACAAGGCGAAAACGACTGAGGAAGCGGAGTTTACATGGGGTAAATGAGCATCCGAAGTCGTTTTCAACGCCGTATCGCCGAAGCGCAGCAGACATTGAACAGGTTCTCACGCGGACAGGGCGAAAACGGCTGCGGAACCGGCATTTAGCTGGAGATAAGCCAGCAGGCCGAAGCCGTTTTCAACGCCGCATCGCCCCGTTGATAGCCGTCACAGCAGATCGTGAACCGGTGCTCAGCCGTGAACGATGGCCAGCACCTGGTTGCCGTTGCCCTGGTAGTGCAGCTGGTCGAAGGACAGCTTGCGCGCGATCAGGATGCCGCGGCCGTGACTGCTGATCAGCTGCGTGGGGTCGTCGACCAGGTAGCGCGCCCAGTCGAAGCCGCTGCCCTGGTCGCTGATGGTGAAGTGCAGGTCGCCGCCGTGGCGCTGCATGCTGACGCGAACCTCGCGCGCGCCCAGCACCGGATCGGCCAGCCGCTGCTGCAGCGTCTCCTGCCAGCGGTCCTCGCGCTGCAGCTGGGTTTTTTCCTGGTAGTCCAGCTCCAGGTTGCCGTGCTCGATGGCGTTGACGATCAGCTCGAACAGGCCGGTGGCGGTCTTTTCCGGGCTGTGGCTGGTGCGCGCCAGCAGCGCGGTGACGCTGCGCGCCTCGTGCAGCTGGCGGAAGCCGAAGCTGGCCTGCTCCAGGTGCTGCAGCGCGTCCAGCTGCTGGTTGGCCAGCTCGACGAAGTACTGGTGGCGGTCCCAGTGCTCGGTGGCGGCGGCGACCACCGCCAGCAGCATGTCGCGCGAGAACGGCTTGGTCAGGTAGTAGAAGGCGCCGCCGGCCAGGCTTTCCTGCACGCTGGCGGCGGCGCCGACCGCGGTCTGCATGATCACCGGCAGGAAGGCCAGCCGCTCGGTGGCCTTGATGCGCTTGAGCAGGTCGACGCCGCTGATGCCGGGCATCATCTTGTCGAGCAGGATGGCGGAAAACTGTTCTCCCTCGCGCTGCAGGATCTGCCACGCGTCCTCGCCGTTCAGCGCCTGCTGCGTATCGTAGCCGGCGTCTTCCAGCAGGTCGGTCATCAGTTCCAGGTTGAACGGTTCGTCGTCGACCAGTAACAGGCGTTTTTTCATCAGGCTGATTCCTCGCTGGCGCCAACGCTGCCTCGCGGCAGGGTGACGCGGAAATGGGCGCCGCGGCCGGCAACCGGCAGGATCTCGATGCGGCCGCGGTGGGCGTGCACGATTTCGCGGCAGATCGCCAGTCCAAGGCCGGTGCCGCCGGCGCCGGTCTTGGTCAGCGAACTTTGAATGAAGGTGTTGAAGATCTGTTCCTGCTCGGCGGCCGGCACCCCGGGGCCGAAATCGCGCACGCTGAGGCAAAGGTTGGCCGCAGTGTCGATGGCGAGGTCGATCTGTACCGGCGCACCGGCGGGGCTGAACTTGATGGCGTTGCTGAGCAGGTTGCGCAGCAGCTGGCCGATGCGGAAGGCGTCGATCTCGGCGTACAGCGGCGCGTTGCCGTGCACCACCAGCTGCAGGTAGACATCGTGGCGCTGCGCCATGCCGCGCAGCTCGTCCACCGCCTCGCGCGCCACCTGGCCGACGTCGCACGGCGCCAGGGTGTAGATCATCTTGCCGACCTCCATCTTCGACAGGTCGAGCAGGTCGTTGAGCAGGGTCAGCAGGCGGGTGCCGCTGCTGTGGATGCGCTCGAAGTAGTGGCGCAGCTTGTCGGCGGCGACGCGCTCGACACGGTTCTGCCCCATCTCGGCAAAGCCGAGAATGGCGTGCATCGGCGTGCGCAGCTCGTGCGACATGTTGGCGAGGAACTCGGTCTTGGCGCGGCTGTTTTCCTCGGCCAGCTCCTTGGCGTGGCGCAGGTTGTCTTCCGCCGTGCGCTGCGCCGAGATGTCCTGGTACAGCCAGATCGAGCCCAGTGCCGGCTTGTCGGCGCTGACCGCCTTGCCGTACATGTACACCCACTGCGCGGCACCGTCGCCGCGCTGCAGGCAGATCTCGCCCTGCGACACCTGGCCGCTGTGCAGCACCGGGTAGACCTGGCGCCCGGTGCGGGCGAAGTGCTCGTCGCTGTCGTACAGGATGCGCGTCGACTGGCCGATGATCTCGTCCTCGCGGCGGTGGAACAGTTCGAGGAAGGCGTGGTTGACCTGCTTGAACTCCAGCTCGACGATGTAGGCCATCGCCATCGGGCTGGCGTCGAGCAGCGCCGACAGCTGCCGGCTCTGCGTTTCCACCTGTTCCGCCAGCGAGTCCTTCAGCTGGATCAGCGCCGCCTCGCTCGCCTTGCGCGCCGAAATGTCGCGGCATACCGCGATGTACACCGCGTCCTGCTCGATCACCACGTGGGTCAGCGACACCTCCACCTGCAGCATCTGCGAGGCGCTGCAGATCATCAGCGCCTCGAACGGGCGGCCGATGCGCGGCGCGACGTGGTGCTCGAAGCCCAGTGCCGGCTCCGCCGGGTGCAGCTCGCTGAGCAGCGCGCCGGCCGGCAGCGCCAGCAGCACGTCGCGCGACTGGCCCAGCATCGCCTCGGCGGCGCGGTTGAGGTCGCGGATCAGGCCGTCGCGGCCGATCACCAGGATGGCGTCACCGCTGCCCTCGACGATGGCGCGCAGGCGCAGGATGGTCTGCTTGTAGCCGTCTTCCTGTTGTTGCTGCTGCTGCAGCTGCTGTTGCAGCAGCGCGTTCTGCGTGCCCTGTGCCTGCAGCCGCTGGCGCTGTGCCTGCTGGCTGTGCTGGCTGTGGCGCACGATCAGGCCGGACAGCGTGGCCATGATCACCAGCGCCAGCAGTATCGCCGCGTCCTGGCCGTAGTGGTGGCTGCTGTCGCTGTCGGCGGTCGGGTACAGCTCGAAGATCAGCGGCTGGCCGCCGATGGTGCGGGTGGACGACAGCGCCGGCTGCTCCGGCGGCGGCGGATGATCCAGCCCCACGCTGTCGAGGATCACCGTCTGCGCGCGATCCTTCAGCAGCACGCGCAGGCGGTAGGGCAGCGCCGGGCGGAACACGTCGCCGGCCATCGGCACCGTACTGATCAGGCCGCCGGGGTTGATGCCCATCACCAGCAGCTGGTCGCCGGGGCGGCCGCGGGCGCTGAAGAAGGCGGACAGGCGGCTGGCGTTGCCGGCCTGGATCAGCGCGATCGCCGGGCGGCCGGTCTTGCTCACCCGCTGCAGCGCGGCCTCGACATTGCCCTGCGAGGCGAGGTCGAGCTGCGCCGGTAGCGCCTTGCTGTTTTCCGGGTATTGCTGTTCCACCGGGAAGTGCAGCGGCCGCGGCTGCGCGGTGGTCAGCCGGTTGTCGCGGTATTCGCGCAGGATCACCGTCTGCTGCCGCTCGTACAGCAGCCGCTGTGGCGGGGTGATGCGACGCGCTGTGGCGACGAAATCGAACAGCGTGTTGTCGGAGAGGATGAACGGCGCAAAGCGCTGGAACGCGCTCTGGCCGTTGTGGCCGTTGTCGGACAGCAGTAGCTCGGTGGCGGCCTGGCCGGCCAGCAGCGCGTAGTTGAGCTGGTTGGCGGCGTTGTCGACCAGCAGTTCCGCTTCGCGCAGCTGCTGGTTGCGCAGCTGCTGCCGTTCGCTGTCCTGTTGCAGCCAGCTGGCGCTCAGCCACAGCAGCAGGCCGCTGCAGGTGCCCAGCAGCCACAGGATGCGCGGCGAGCGTGCGGTTATCACCGGGCGGCCCTATCCGGCTACTGGCGGCGCAGGGTCTGGTACAGCGCGGCGAATTCCTGCGACAGCTTGTGGCGCGCATCGAGGTACACCATCGGCAGGCTGCGCTCGTGCGATTCGCGGATCTTCACCGACGCCGACAGCGGCGGGTCCAGCACCGGCAGGCCGGCGTCACGCAGCTCCTGCACCAGCCGTTGCGGCAGGCTGGCGCGCGGCTGGAACTGGTTGACGACGATGCCTTCCACGCTGAGGCCGCTGTTGTGGTCGGCGCGGATCTCGCCGACGCTGTCGATCAGCCCCAGTAGCGCGTGGCGCGAGAAGCTGTCGCAGTCGAACGGGATCAGGCAGCGGTTGGCCGCAATCAGCGCCGAGCGGGTGTAGAAGTTCAGCGCCGGCGGGGTGTCGATCCAGATCTCGTCGAAGTCGCCGTCGAGCTGTTCCAGCGCGTCGCGCAGCTTGAACATCTTGTAGCGCGCTTCCAGCTTCACCATCAGCTCGGAAAGCTCCGGGTGCGAGGCCAGCAGGCTGAGGTTGGGGTGGGCGGTGGCGGTGACGAAGTCGGTCACCGGCTTTTCGAACATGCTGATGTTGAGCATCTGGTGGAACAGCCCGGCCACCGACACCGGCGGCGGCGTGGTGCTGCCGCTCAGGTAGTGGCTGCTGTTGCCCTGCGGGTCGAGATCGACCACCAGCACGCGGCGCCCGGCGGCAGCGGCGGCGGCGGCGAGGTTGACGGTAATGGTCGACTTGCCGACCCCGCCCTTCTGATTGAATACAACGCGACGCATGCTGGCTCCCCGGGGGTCAAATCACGAAATCGTTAGGCCGCTCAGCGGCTGCGCTGGCAGACGAATTCCACCTGCTGGAAGGCGGCGGACTGCTTCACCACCGGCATCGGCTTGATCTCCGCCTCGCTGAAGCTGCGGCTGAGCAGCTGGCGGCCGCCGTCGTCGAGCAGCGCCATGCTGCGCAGGCGGAAGGTCTTGGCGGTGCAGTTCACTTCCCACTGGTTCAGCGAATACTTGTGCTGCGGCGTGTTGAGGAAGTTTTCCTTGCGCGGATTGAAGATGGTCTTGCGGTCGCGGAACACCGTCAGCGCGCCTTCGCGGCGGATGCTCAGCACGTCGACCTCGTGCAGGATATTGCCATTGGGCGACACGCCGATGATCTGCCACTCGGCGTTGGGCACCGTGACCGGTGCCGGTAGCGGTTTGGCGGTGCCGGGCCGGACCGGCTTGGTGCTGCCCGGACGCGGCTGGGTGGCGCAGGCGGCCAGCAGCAGGCTGGCGGCGGCAAGGAAAATCAATCGCATATCACGGCTACTTTCTAAAGACATGGGAAAGTCTCGCACACTCTGCCGATAAAGCCAAAGTGGCGAGTCGCGGGCGGCGCGCCGCTTTGGCGTACAATGGACGCCCCCAATGGAAATCACCGATGCAGCACGCGCTCTCGATACTTCAGAACACTTTCGGCTACCCGGCGTTCCGCGGCATGCAGGGCGACATCATCGAGCATGTCGCCGACGGCGGCCACGCGCTGGTGCTGATGCCCACCGGCGGCGGCAAAAGCCTGTGCTACCAGATCCCGGCGCTGCTGCGCGACGGCGTGGCGCTGGTGGTGTCGCCGCTGATCGCGCTGATGCAGGACCAGGTGGCGGCGCTGCAGGAAGCCGGCGTCGCCGCCGCCTGCCTCAACTCCGCCACCGCGCCGGACGACGCCCGCGAGATCGCGCGCATGGCGCGCAGCGGCGAGCTGGACCTGCTGTACGTGGCGCCGGAGCGACTGCTCAGCCCGCGCTTTCTCGATTTCCTGGCCAGCCTGCCGCAGATTGCGCTGTTTGCCATCGACGAGGCGCACTGCGTCAGCCAGTGGGGCCATGATTTCCGCCCCGAATACCAGCAGCTGGGGCTGCTGTTCCAGCGTTGGCCGCAGGTGCCGCGCATCGCGCTGACCGCCACCGCCGACGCCGAGACCCGTGCCGACATGCTGCACTTCCTGCAATTGCAGGACGCACGCCAGTTCGTCACCAGCTTCGACCGCCCCAACCTGTTCTACCAGGTGGTGGAGAAGGACAGCGCCAAGAAGCAGCTGCTGGCCTTCATCGAACACGACTACCCCGGCGCCTCCGGCATCGTCTACTGCCTGTCGCGCAAGCGGGTGGACGACACCGCGCAGTGGTTGTGCGAAAACGGCCTGCGCGCGCTGCCTTACCACGCCGGCATGAGCCACGCCGAGCGCGACGCCAACCAGCGCGCCTTCTTGCGCGAGGACGGCATCGTGATGGTGGCGACCATTGCTTTTGGTATGGGCATCGACAAGCCGGACGTGCGCTTCGTCGCTCACATCGACCTGCCGAAAAGCCCGGAGAACTTCTACCAGGAATCCGGCCGTGCCGGCCGCGACGGCCTGCCGGCCACCAGCTGGCTGTGCTACGGCCTCAACGACATGGTGCAGCTGACGCAGATGATCGAGTCCGGCGAAAGCGCGGAGCAGCAGAAGCAGGTGGAGCTGACCAAGCTCGACGCCATGCTCGGCTACTGCGAAACCGCCAGCTGTCGCCGCCAGCAGATTCTCGCCTACTTCGGCGAGGCGTCGGCGCCGTGCGGCCAGTGCGACAACTGCCAGCGCCCGCCGGCCACCTTCGACGCCACCGTGCCGGTGCAGAAACTGCTGTCCTGCATCTATAGAGTGGAACAGCGCTTCGCGGCCAGTCATGTCATCGACGTGCTGCTCGGCCGCGCCAACCAGAGCGTCACCCACTTCGGTCACGACAAGCTGTCCACCTTCGGCATCGGCCGCGAGCTGAACCAGAAGGGCTGGCGTTCCATCATCCGCCAGCTGGTGGCGCGCAAGCTGCTGGTGGTCGACATCGTGCGTGGCCAGTCACTGCTGCTCACCGACGCCTGCCGGCCCTTGCTGAAGGGGCAGCAGCAGATCGCGCTGCGGCCGCTGGCCGACGACAAGAAGCGGCAGAGCGTGCACGCCGAGCGCTGGCTGCGCACCGAGCGTGAGGAGCGGCTGTGGCAGGCGCTGCGCCGCTGGCGCAAGGCCACCGCCGACGAGCACAACGTGCCGGCCTACGCGGTGTTCTCCGACAAGAGCCTGCAGGAGCTGGTGCTGCAACGGCCGCAAACGTTGGCCGCACTGAAGAAGATTTACGGCCTCGGCGAGCTGAAGGTCGCCCGTTACGGCAGTGCGCTGCTGGCGCTGGTGCGCGACGGCGAGGCGTGATCCGGGATCACGGATTCAGTTACAATGACGCGACACCAAATTACGGAGAAACGTCATGCCAGTGAATCTCAAGCCCATCGATAACGCGCAGCTCGCGCCCATCGCCGGTGTGGACCTGTCCTACGCCTGCGCCGGTATCAAGAAGCCGGGCCGCAAGGACGTACTGGTCATCCGCATCGACAAGGGCAATACCGTCGCTGGCGTGTTCACGCAAAACCGCTTCTGTGCCGCCCCGGTTCAGATCTGCAAACAGAATCTCGACGCCGGCGTGCAGATCCGCGCGCTGGTGATCAACACCGGCAACGCCAACGCCGGCACCGGCGAATCCGGCCGCCAGAACGCCCGTGCGGTGTGCGAGGCGCTGGCCCAAGAACTGGACTGCCTGCCGGAACAGATCCTGCCGTTCTCCACCGGCGTCATCCTTGAGCCGCTGCCGGTCGACAAGATCGTCGCCGCGCTGCCGACACGGCAGGCCGCCACTTGGGCTGACGCCGCCGAGGCGATCATGACCACCGACATCGCGCCGAAGGCGACCAGCCGTACCATCGACATCGACGGTCACGCCGTCAACATCACCGGCATCGCCAAGGGCGCCGGCATGATCCACCCGAACATGGCCACCATGCTCGGCTTCATCGCCACCGACGCCGCCATCACCCGTCCGGTGCTGAGCCAGCTGGTGAAGGACGTCGCCGATCTCAGCTTCAACAGCATCACCATCGACGGCGACACCTCCACCAACGACAGCTTCATGCTGATCTCCACCGCCCAGAGCGGCGCGCCGCGCATCGACTCCGTCACCCACCCGGCCTACGAGCAGCTGAAGGCGGCGTTGCTGGACGTCTCCGTCGAGCTGGCACAGGCCATCGTGCGCGACGGCGAAGGCGCCACCAAGTTCATCACCATCCAGGTCGAAGGCGGCCGCAGCGTCGCCGAGTGCAAGGCTGTCGGCTACGCCATCGGCCGTTCGCCGCTGGTGAAGACCGCCTTCTTTGCCTCCGACCCTAACCTCGGCCGCCTGCTCGCCGCCATCGGCTACGCCGGCATCAACGATCTGGATGTCGATCGGCTCGAGCTGTATCTGGACGACGTGCTGGTGGCCAAGGACGGCGGTCGCAACCCGGACTACCAGGAAGCGGACGGTCAGCGCGTGATGAAGCAGGATGAAATCACCGTCCGCGTGGTGCTGGGGCGCGGCCTGGCCAACGCCACGGTGTGGAGTTGCGACTTCTCCTATGAGTACGTGAAGATCAACGCCGACTACCGCAGCTAAGCGTTGCCCAGGGTTGGCCGCAGAGTGTGCGGCCAACGTTGTCCGCATCAGCGGCCGCCGTCAGGCGGCCGTTAACGTTTCAAAAGCGGGTAAATATAAAAATCGGGCGTAAAAAGGCGGTATTTGAATATTTGGCTGGCGGGGCAGGGCGCTGACGGGCGGGTAGGCGGCGGGTTTTGCGGTGGCCTGCAAAATAGTTTAATCGGGTAATTGTTTGCAAATCAGCGGCTTGTCTGTGTTTTTTGTCAAAACTCGCACTTTTCTGCAAAAAACCTGTTGACGCTGCTTCTGCGCTTAGCTATAGTTCGTCTCCTCAGCTGCAGACGCAAACGAAACAAGCGACGCAGCACTGCTCTTTAACAAAACGAATAACCGATAGGTGTAAGTGTCTGGCCAAGCCAAATACTTGCACTGTCAAGATTCTAGAAACGATGTTTCTTTGAACTTGCGTGCCAAAAAATTGCTATGAGATT
>NZ_JANFNU010000008.1:35145-149519 GCF_024437575.1 Vogesella sp. AC12 | reverse complement strand
AGTGGGTTGTCGCTTCGGGTAGAGCCGGTTGGTGCAAGTTACCCCTAGCTTGCAGATTTTACGCAAATGCTGCTGGACCATCGGGCAGGAATGGCTACAGAAGCCGGGACAGTCCACACCCATGCTACACCAGGAAAAACCAGTAAGAGGGTAACTGCCATACCAACCTTGTCTGAGTCTGAAAAGGCAGTTAAGGGCCACCCAAGCATCGAAACTGACCCAGTCCAAAGTTGGGCCAGCAGCGTAGCCTGATAGCTCAGTAGCAGCGTCAGCAAAGTAGCTGCGGATTGCTGACTGTGGTGGAGCTTGGTGCGCCAAGGCTTGTGGTCACCATCGGCGAATACGCAGCGCCACCATTGGTTGCTCAAATCGCCTGTCAGCTTTCGTCCGGCGTGACCATGCGCATGGGGCGAGTTCCTATCTTCGCCCCGGTGACCTCATCCACGGCGATTGCTTTAATTTCCGTGCCGGTTTCCGCGTCGAAGAAACGGGTCAGCTTGCCGCCGCCCCGGTATTGGCGCCCCCACGCGCCAATCATGAACAGCACCGGCAAAAAATCGCGACCGGCGGCGGTCAGCAGATATTCCTCGCGCGGCGGGTGTTCCGAGTAGCGCCGCTTCTCCAGCAAGCCTTCCTCCGTCAGTGTCGCCAGCCGGCGGGTCAGCATCGTCGGTGCAATGCCCAGGCTTTTGCGGAATTGGTCAAAGCGGGTGAGGCCGGCGTGGGCGTCCCGCAGGATCAATATGCTCCACGCGTCACCGGCGACAGCCAGGCTGCGCGCGATTGGGCATGGGTTATCGCAACTATTTTCTGTATCCATACTATTTTGATAGTGACTTGTTTTGAGATTGGTAGTATTGTTCATATCAATTCGATACTAACACCTCGACGACAAGCAATCCACCGTCACGGAGATTTCATTGATGGGCACGAACAATACAGGTATCGCTCCGGTAGGCGGGGCATCTTCTGGCATTGGCGTCGCCGCGGCGGCGCGGCCGAAGGGCGATGTGAAATGGAGAGATGTACCGACCCGCACGATAGCCGTTGGCGGGGTGGCTTTCGCCTATCGGGCGCTCGGCTCCGCTTCCGGCGTGCCGGTGATCTTCCTGCACCACCTGATGGCGGTGCTCGATGACTGGGATCCGCGGGTTATCGACGGCATCGCCGCACAGCGCCGGGTCATCGCCTTCGACAATCGCGGGGTCGGGGCTTCTGGAGGCGCGGTCCCGCACACCATCGAGGAGATGGGGCGCGATGCCATCGCCTTCATCCGCGCCCTGGGCTTCAAGAAGGTCGACCTGCTCGGCTTCTCGATGGGCGGTGGCGTGGCACAGACGGTGGCTCTGCAGGCGCCCGACCTCGTGCGGAGGATGATCCTCGCAGGAACGGGCCCACGGGGTGGCGGAGGCATCGACGAGGTCACCAAAGTCGCGGTTCTTGCCTACATCAAGGCGGCGTTGAGCTGGAGCGACGCAAGAAACTTCCTGTTCTTCCCCCGCACGCCGGAAGGCAAGCGCGCGGCGCGGGATTACTTCGCCGCACTGAACGAGCGCACCCAAGGCCGTGACAAGCCCATTTCCCTGAAGGCCCGACGTGCGCAACTGCAGGCGATTCGTCACTGGGGCTTGAACACCCCCCATGATCTCTCCGCCATCAAACAACCTGTGTTCGTGGCTAACGGCGACAACGACCTCATGGTCGACAGCAGCCTGTCCGCCGATATGGCGCGCCGGCTGCCGAATGCCCGACTCACGATCTACCCCGATTCCGGTCACGGCGGCGTGTTCCAGCACTACCGGGCCTTTGTCCCCGCCGTGCTGGACTTCCTCGCCGACTGATCCGCTCCGACCAGAATGAAAAACCAGGGATGAAACATCACACCATGAAAGCGCTCACCTTCAAACGCTACGGCAAGTCGCCCGAGATCGGGCTCACCGACGTACCCCGCCCCACGCTCAAGGCCGACGAACTGCTGGTACAGGTTCACGCTGCCGGCCTGAACCCGATCGACTACGTCGTTCCGACCGGGATGTTCAAACCGGTTCTGCATTTCCAGCTTCCGGCCACATTGGGCAGCGATCTGGCCGGCGTGGTGACCGAGGTTGGCCGCAACGTGACTCGCTTCAAACCAGGCGATGCCGTCTTCGCCAGCATATTCGACCTTGGCACGGGGTCGATTGCCGAATTCGCGGTGGTACCGGAGCGCGCTGCCGCGCTGAAACCGGCCAATCTGGACTTCGTGCAGGCTGCCTCGATCCCGATGGTCGGCCTCACCTCGTGGCAAGCGCTAAAGGAGCGCGCCAATCTTCAGGCCGGCCAGAAGGTATTCATCCCGGCCGGCTCCGGCGGGATCGGTACCTTTGCGATCCAGCTGGCCAAGCACCTTGGTACCAGGGTGGGCACCACCACCAGTACCGGCAACGTCGAACTAGTGCGCGGTCTGGGGGCCGACGAGGTGGTCGACTACAAGCAGCAGGCATTCGAAAACCTGCTGCATGGCTACGACGCGGTGTTGGGTACCGTGCGGGGAGACACCCTTGAAAAATCCCTCACCATCCTCAAGCCGGGAAGCAAGGTCGTCTCGCTCATCGGCCCGCTGGATGCCGCATTCGCGCGCGCCAGAAGCTTGAACGTCGTGCTGCGCTTTGTGTTCGGGCTGATGAGCCGCAAGATCATGCGCCTTGCCAGGCAGCGGGGCGTTAGCTACTCGTTTCTGTTCGTGCGCCCGGACGGCGGCCAACTTGGCCACATTGGCCAGCTCCTCGAGACGGAACGCATCCGGCCGGTGATCGACAAGGTGTTCCCGTTCGAGCAGGCCAAGGAGGCGCTTGAGTACCTTGCCCAAGGACGATCCAAGGGCAAAGTGGTCGTCAAGATGCGGTGAACCGTCGCCATTAAGCACCCAGTTTTTACCCACCAGACCAAAAGAAGAAAACCATGAACTCATCCAGAAAAATCGCGGTTGTCACCGGCGCTTCATCCGGCATTGGCGCCATCTATGCCGATCGTCTGGCCCGGCGCGGCTATGACCTGCTGCTCGTCGCCCGACGCGGTGAGCGCCTGCAGACGCTCGCCGCACGGCTGGAGCAGGCTTACGACGTCAAGGCCGAAACGCTGGTGGCCGACCTTGAGCAAGAAGCCGACCTCACGCGGCTGGAAACCGTTCTCGCAAGCAACCCCGCCATCCGGGTGCTGGTGAACAACGCCGGTATTGCCAGGCTGAGCCAGGTTGCCGACGCATCGCCGCAAGACTCGCTGTCGCAGATCGCGTTGAACATCACCGCGCTGACGCGCTTGACCCATGCGGTGCTGCCGGCGTTCAAGGCCCGCAACGATGGGGTCATCATCAATATTGCCTCGGCGCTGGCACTGCATGCGCTGCCGGTAAGCGCCGTCTACAGCGGCACCAAGGGCTTCGTGCTCCATTTCAGCCGCGGCCTGCAGCAGGAACTGGCGAATACCGGCATCCGGGTCCAGGTGGTGCTGCCTGCCGCCACCGCCACCGATCTCTGGGATATCTCCGGCGTGCCGCTGGCGGCACTGGCGCCGGACACGGTGATGTCTGTCGAGCATCTGGTCGACGCCGCATTGGCCGGTTTCGACCAGGGTGAGTCGGTCACTTTGCCATCCATGGCGGATACCGCGCTCTGGGAGCGATACGACACGGCACGCGCCGAGCTGTTCGCCGCGATGCAGACCGGCCAGCCTGCGCCGCGACTGCTTGCCCTCTGAGCGCAATCAGGTTCCGCACCCTTGTTGCCATCCGGCTTGACCCAACCCCGACACCCTGGAAACGTTTATGAGCAGCCCACTCTTCACCCCCACCCGACTCGGCAGCCTGTCGCTGAAGAACCGCATCGTCATGGCGCCGCTGACGCGCAGCCGTGCACTCGGCAACCTGCCCAATGAACTGATGGAACAGTATTACCGCCTGCGGGCGGAGGCCGGACTGATCATTACCGAAGGCACCTCGCCGTCGCCCAACGGCCTGGGTTATGCGCGCATCCCCGGACTGTTCAACGCAGAACAGGTGCAGGGCTGGCGACGGGTGACCGATGGCGTCCATCAGGCCGGCGGCAGGATTTTTGTGCAGCTGATGCACACCGGGCGGGTCAGCCATCCCGCGAACATGCCGGCCGGCGCCAGCGTTCTGGCGCCCTCGGCGCTCGCCGTTCCCGGCGAGATGTGGACCGATAGCGACGGCATGCAGCCACATCCGGTACCACGCGAAATGAGCGAGGCGGACATTGCGCACAGCATCGCCGAATATGCGGCGTCGGCCAAACTGGCGATAGAGGCCGGTTTCGATGGCGTCGAGCTGCATGCGGCCAACGGCTACCTGATCGACCAGTTCCTCAATACGGCTTCCAATCAGCGCCATGATCGCTGGGGCGGCTCGGTCGAAAACCGTATCCGCTTCGCGGTCGAAGTCGCCAGGGCAACCGTCGCCGCCATTGGCGCCGAGCGCGTTGGCATGCGGATCTCGCCGTACGGCGTCTTCAATGCCCAGCTGCCGGATGCCGAGATGGACGAGGTGTACCTGCGTCTGATCGACGAGTTGAATGCGCTCGGCCTGCTCTATATCCACATCGTGGATCACAGCGCCATGGGGGCGCCGGAAGTCAGCCCCGAATTGAAAGCCAGGCTCCGTGCCGCGTTTAACGGGCAATACATTCTCTCCGGTGGCTACGATGTCGCCCGCGCCGATGCCGATCTCGACGCCCAGCGTGGCGATCTGGTGGCGTTCGGTCGCCCGTTCATCTCGAATCCGGATCTGGTGGCCAAGCTGAAGTCGGAACAGCAACTGGTGGCGCCTGATTTCGCTACCTTCTACACGCCTGGAGCAGAGGGCTACACCGATTATTGAAGCCTGACTCAGGTCACATGGCTGCCATTGAGGCGACGGGTGTGAAACTGGCAGCGTTAGAGGCAGAAGCGGACATCTCGCCTCTCTGGGGAAGTTGACCGCTATGGCCGACAAACGGCTTGCCGCACGGTTGGCCAGGCCGCAGGTCGGGCAAAGCGGGCGCCCAGGCTCAGCGGGAGTTGTCCGCTACCACTGTGATTCATCCCCGTGACGCTCAACGGTCACTGCCAGCGCAGCACCGCCCGCCCACCTCAAGACGCGATGTGCAGGGTCTCGATCCGGTTGCGGCCGTTTTGCTTGGCGACATACAGCTGCCGGTCGACGGCCTGGATGAAGTCGGTGGTGGTCAGCCTGTCGCCTGGCATCACGGTGCCGACGCCAATGCTGACGGTGACGCGCTGGCCGTGCGGCGATTGTGAATGGGCGATTGCCAGTTTCTCGATCAGGCGCTGGCAGCGCTCGGCGACGCGCTGCGCGCCGTTGGCGTCGGTTTCCGGCAGCATGATGATGAATTCCTCACCGCCGTAACGCGCGACCAGATCGCGCGGGCCGGCCAAGGCCAGATTCAGCGTTTGCGCGATGCGGGTCAGGCAGTGGTCACCGGCGATGTGCCCGTACAGGTCGTTGAACTGCTTGAAGAAATCGACATCGAACAGGATCAGCGACAGCGGCAGGCGGCTGCTGCGCGTGTTTTGCCACTCCAGGTCCAGGCTGGTGTCGAAGCGGCGCCGGTTGGCAATGCCGGTCAGCCCGTCCTTGAACGACAGCGCTTCCAGCTCTTTTTGCAGCACCAGCAGTTTTTCTTCCGTTTTTTTGCGCTCGCTGATATCGAACATGAAGCCGATCAACGATTCGACCTCGCCCTGCGCATTGCGCACCACGTGGACGACATCGCGTATCCACACGTAGCCGTTTTCCTTGGTCAGCGCCCGGTAGTCGGCTTCGTGGTCGACCCCGGCCTTGGATTGCGCAACACAGAAATTCACCACGTTGTCGCGATCCTCCGGATGGATGCGCTGCGCCCAGTCGTTGGCGGACGCCCAGCTTTCCTGGCTCCAGCCCAGCAAGGCCTCGATTTGCGGGCCGATGTAGGCAAACTGCATGGTGGCCCAGTCGATTTTCCACGGGATGGCCTTGGTCGACTCCAGAAGGGTTTTATAAACCGCGTTGTCGCTGCTGAGTTCGCTTACGTCGGACATGCCTCACGTCTCCTTGAACGGTGTCGGGGTACTGGCGGCCGGGCGCATGGTGTCGGGACTAACCACCGCGGCCTGCCCATGGCGCTGGCAACAGTATGCCATTGCCACCGATGGCCGGGCTTGCATGGCCGCCATGCGGCGGCCGTGGCTCACCGTGTCGTCTGCAATTGATGCAGTTCGGCGACAGTCATGGTGAAAACCAGCTTGTCGGCGCCCTCATTCGCATAGCAATGCGGCATGTCGGTCCTGGCGACGGCAGAGCAACCCTCCGCGATGATCAGTTCGGTGTTGTCCACCGTCAGCTTCAGCTGCCCTTGCTCGACATGAAAAAGCTCGAAGGTGCCGGCCGGGTGTCCGGCGGACTCGAAGCGCTCGCCCGGGTGCAGCTGCCAGCGCCACAGTTCGATCATGTTGGGGCCGCTGGTTCCGGCCAGCAGGCGGGCGCTGCCGCCGCCGGGGCCGCTCCACAGCGTCGGGATGTCCTTGCTGTCTATGAGATGGGCGGAGGGGGCGCTGGCCACGTTCACGATATCGGCCACCGACACGCCCAGCGCCGCCGCGAGCTTGCACAGGATGGCGATGCTGGGATTGGCGATGCACTTCTCGATTTCGACCAGCATGCCCTTGCTGACGCCCGCGCGGCGGGACAGCTCGTCCAGCGAGAGCTTCTGCTGCTTTCTGTGCTGTTTGAGCTTGCCGGCAACCGCGGCGCTGACGAACTGCACATCGGCACCGGAGTCGGTCGATATATTGACTTTTTTGGTCATTGGTCGATGGCATGGGATAAATTAGTCACCAGAGGATTCTCCAATGCGCGCCATCCTGCCGTCAATCGCACCAGCCATTGCCGAGCTGGCCCCGGATTTCCGGGCGCTCAGCATCAGCGTCGACGCTGCCGCCATCGTCAATCCGGGCATTGCCACCGCCGCACTCAGCCGGGCCTGCCAGTCGCTGTCCGCCGGCGAGGCCGCGTGGGCGGATGCCCACCTGCTGGCGTGGGCGGAGGTGTTCCGCAAGTTTGGCGCCAAGCCGCAGCGCACGCCTTGCTCGGCCGAAGCCCTGCGCAAGCGCGTGCTGCGCGACGGCAGCCTGCCGAGCATTGACCCGATCGTGGACCTCTACAACGCCATCAGCATCGAGTACGCCGTCCCGGTCGGCGGTGAAAACTTTGCGGCATACGTCGGCGCGCCAAGGCTGGTCATCGCCGACGGCACCGAGCGCTTCGACACCATGAAGGACGGCGTGCTGGCCCACGAATCGCCAGACGCCGGAGAAGTTGTGTGGCGTGACGATGTCGGCGTCACCTGCCGGCGCTGGAACTGGCGGCAAGGCGTCCGGACCCGGCTGAGTGCCGAGGCACAGCAGATGTGGTTCATCCTGGAAAGCCTGCCGGCCATGCCGCTGGCGGCGCTGCATGCCGCCGGTGAACGGCTGGCGCAGGACCTGCAAGGCATGATGCCCGGCGCCCGCATCGATTCGCAGCTCATCGGCTGCGGGCCGCAGTAAAGAAAGGCAAGGTCCGGCCATGCTTCCCTCCATTACCTTCCTGCTGGCCGCCGCGCTGCTGGCGATCACCCCCGGCCCCGGTATTGCCTATGTCGTCGCGCGCACGGTGGCCGGCGGCAAAGCCGAAGGCGTCGCCTCGTCACTGGGAACCGCGCTCGGCGGCATGGCGCATGTCCTCGCCGCCGCGCTGGGCTTGTCGTTGCTGATTGCGCAGTCGGCGCTGGCTTACGCGCTGGTGCAATATCTCGGCGCGGCGTATCTGGTGTACCTCGGCATCCGGCTGCTGGCATCGCGCGCCGGGTCTGCGGCACTGCCGACGCTGCCGCGTGCCGGCGCCGGCAAGGCACTGCGCGACGGCGCCATCGTCGAAGTGCTGAACGTGAAGACGGCCATGTTCTTCCTTGCCTTCATCCCGCAATTTGTGTCCACGCAGCAGGCGCTGGCGCCGCAGTTCATCCTGCTCGGTAGCATCTGCGTACTGCTGAATACCGCGGTTGACTTGATCGCGGTGGCCGCCGCCAGCCGCTTTGTCGCCTCCGGCGCCAGCAGGGCGGGCAGGGCGCGATGGCTGTCGCGGCTATCCGGCACCACCATGCTGGTACTCGGCGTCATGGTCGCGCTTGCCCAGCGCTAGCGTTCACCCTCCGGTGACGGTCCGCAGCCGCCGCCAGGCCAGCGGCACGACCCGGCCATCGAACAGCGCGGCCGCCGCCGAGACGATCCGGCCCTCACTCTGGAGCCAGCATGTACCTACCCGATCATTTCAACGAGTCCCGCACCGAGATCCTGCAGCAATGCATCGCCCGGCATCCGTTTGGCACCCTGATTACGCACGGCAAGGGCGGGCTGGATGCCAATCACTTGCCGTTCGAGCTGGCGGCGCACGAAGGCACACTCGGTGTCCTGCGTGCCCACGTGGCCCGCGCCAACCTGCTATGGCAGCAGGTGGCGAATGGCGACGAAGTGCTGGTCGTCTTTCGTGCCGGCGATGGCTATGTCTCCCCGAACTGGTACCCGAGCAAGCACGAGTCGCACCGGCAGGTGCCGACCTGGAACTACATCGTGGTCCATGCCTATGGCCGGATTCACGTTCACGATGACGAGCGCTTCGTGCGGGGTGTGGTCGCCCGCCTGACCCGCAGCCACGAGGCCGCGCAGGCCAAACCGTGGCAGATGAGCGATGCGCCCAGCGACTATCTGGACGCCGCGCTCAAGTCTATCGTCGGCCTGCAGATCGAGATCACCCGCCTGCTTGGCAAGAGCAAGCTGGGACAGGACGAAATCGCCGGCGACATCCTCGGCGCCGGCCATGCGCTCAAGGGCTGCGGCAACCATCAAATCGGCGACGCCATGCTCGCCCACTGCGCCGCAAAGCCGGATTAGCCGCCCCAAAGCAGAAAAGCCGGCCCTTGGGCAGGGGCCGGCCAGGATCGGCAATGAAAGGCCGCGCGGCAACACGCTAGTCGGCGATAAAGTCGGCCAGCTGCTGCCACATGAACAGCGGGTTGGAGTACATCGGAAAGTGGCCGCAATGCGGCACTTCGCTGAGTCTCACCCCGTGCCGCTCGATATGCGCCAGATAGCTGAGGCCGGCATTCTGCGCGCCGTACATGAACAGCTTGCGGCAGGGCAGCGCCAGAAACTGTTCCATCAGTCGGCCGTGGTCCGACAACGCCACCATGGAACTGAAAATGCCGCGCACCGCGCCGGCGCGCACCTTGTGACGCAGGCTGGCGGCGTACAGCGCGCTGGCGTAGGCCGGCGTGTGTCGGGTGCGTTCGATGAAGTCATCGAAAAACGCCTCGGCGTCGGCATGCGGGTAATCGACGATCTGGCGGCTCAGAAAGCAGTCTTCCGGCGCGATATTGCCTTCGATGTCGGTAAAGCTGAGCACGCGTTCGCCCAGCTGGCTGGCCAGCAGCAAGGCGGTGAGGCCGCCCATGGAGTGGCCGACCAGATGGAAGCGATCCACCCGGTAGTGCGCCAGCACCCGTAGCGCGGTGTGCAGCAGCAGGCTGATCGATACCTGCGCCAGATCGGCGCAAACCGTGTCGCCGCAGCCGGGGGCGTCATAGGCGATGAACGGGTGTCCGTCGAAGGCGCTATGCCGCACGATGTCGGCGTAATCCTCCTTGCTCGAGCCGAAACCGTGCAGAAACAGGATCGGCGCCTTGTCGCCGCCACGGTGGATGGCAGCCAGCTCCAGTGCCACGCCATCGATGTCGAACGCCAGCCGCTGGCTGGCAAATTGTTGGCTTGTCATGCTGTGTTCCAATAAGCAGCTGCGCTTGCGGCCAAGCTTGTGCCCAAGGTTGGCCGCAGCGCCGGGTTGCAGTTAACGGGGGCTCATCACCGCGGTGCAGAACTCGCCGATCGCCTCACTCGCCTGCTGCAGCGCGGCATCATCCAGCGCGTAGGCGATGCGGATATACGGCGCCAGGCCAAAGGCGCTGCCCTGTACCACGGCGACGCCGGCTTCATTCAGCAGCGCCATCGCCACGTCTTCGTCGCTGGCCAGCAATTTGCCGGCCGGGCTGGTCTTGCCCAGCAGTTCCTCGCAGCAGGCAAACACGTAGAACGCGCCGCCGGGCTGGGCGCAGGACAGCCCCGGCGTGGCGTTGAGCTGCCGCAGCATGCGGTCGCGGCGGGTTTCGAATACCTCGCGCGAGCGGCTGATGAAGTCCTGCGGCCCGGTCAGCGCGGCCAGTGCCGCCTGCTGCGAGATGGCGCAGGCGCCGGAGGTCTGCTGCCCCTGCAGTTTTTCCATCGCCTGCAGCAGCCAGCGCGGGCCGGTGGCGTAGCCGATGCGCCAGCCGGTCATCGCGTAGGCCTTGGACACCCCGTTCATGGTCAGGGTGCGCGGCTGCAGCCGCGGTTCGACCTGCGCCAGGGTAAAGAACGGCTGGCCGTCGAACAGCAGGTGTTCGTAGATGTCGTCGGCCAGCACCAGCACGTGGGGGTGATCCAGCAGCACCTGCGCCAGCGCCTGCAGCTCGGCGCGGCTATACACCGCACCGGTGGGATTGGACGGCGAGTTGAGGATCAGCCAGCGCGTCTGCGGGGTGATGGCGGCGGCCAGCTTTTCTGCCGTCAGCTTGAAGCCACTGTCGTGGCCGCAGGGCACCACCACCGGGCGCGCGCCGCACAGCTGCACGATTTCCGGGTAGCTCACCCAGTACGGCGCCGGCACGATCACCTCGTCGCCTTCGTTCAGGGTGGCGGCCAGTGCGTTGAAGATCACCTGCTTGCCGCCGGAGCAGACAATGGTGTCCTGCCACTGCACGTCCAGCCCGTTCTCGCGGCGGAACTTGCCGGCCACCGCCTCGCGCAGCGCACGGGTGCCGGCCACCTGGGTGTAGCGGGTGTGGCCGCCTTTGATGGCGGCGATGGCCGCGGTACGGATGTGTTCCGGCGTGTCGAAATCCGGTTCGCCGGCACACAGCGAGATGATGTGGATGCCGGCGGCGCGCAGCGCGGCCACGCGGTCCATCACCTTGTAGGTGGCGGAAGGTTTGGCACTGGCCAGGTGTTTGTTCAGGTATTGGGTCGTCATGGTCATGCCCTCTCGCGCCAGTGGTCCAGCCCCATCAGCTGCAGGGTGGTCGCACCCTGGCTCAGCTGGCGCATCATCACGCTCTCTTTGGCTGCGCGCGCTTCGCCGGCCTGCATCGTGCCGGCCACCGCGGTGGCGGGCACGATGATCACGCCGTCATCGTCGGCCACCACCAGGTCGCCGGCGGCCACCGGTACGCCGCCAAAAATCATCGGCAGGCCGACGGCCGGCGCGCTGGCCTTCACCGTGCCGCGCACCGACACGCCGCGGGCAAACACCGGAAAGCGGCGCTTGCCGATGGCGGCGACATCGCGCACGCCGCCGTTGATCACCAGCCCGACGATGCCGACAGCCTCGGCGGCCACGGTCAGCACCTCGCCCCAGTAGCCGGCGATGAAGTCGCCGGTGTCCACCACCAGCACGCTGCCGCGCGGTGCGCGCTCCAGCGCGATGTGGATGGCCAGGTTGTCGCCGGGGGAGCAGACCAGCGGGTAGGCCGGCGCGGCGATGAAGGCGCCGGGCCACAGGCTGCGAATCTGCGGGTCCACCGCGCAAGGTTGGCCGCAGGCCTCGTACAGCGTGGCGCTGCCCAGCGCGGCGCAGCGTGCGGCCAACGTTGGCTTGTGTTCAGCAGTGTTCATCACGCTTTCCTTTGCAGTGTGTGGTAACCCAGCGCGGCGCGCGCGGCGGCCAGGGTGCTGCCCTGCGCCAGCTGCTGGCGGATCGCGGCTTCCACCGTCTCGATCTGCTGCGCCAGTGCCGCCACCTCGGCGGCGCGCTCGCGCGGCACCACCACCACGCCGTTGGCGTCGGCCACCACGATGTCGCGGGCGGCGACGCGGGCGCTGCCGATCGACACCGTGCCGCCCACCGCTTCCACTTGCACCCGGTCCTTGCCGGTGCGCATGAAGCGGCCACGAGTGAACAGCGGATAGCCTTCGCCCAGCGCCTTGTTGACGTCGCGGCACACGCCGTTGATCACGGTGCCGGCGATCTGCCGCAGGCCGGCGTACTGGGTCATGATGTCGCCCCACACCGTGCAGTCGCTACGGCCGTCGTTGTCGATCACCACCACGTCGCCGGCGGCGACCTCGTCGATGAAATCGCCGACGCTGCCGGCCGGGCTGCTGGCGGCCACATACTTGACGGTAAACGCCGGCCCCACCACCACCTGGCTGTAGTTGTCCAGCGGCATGATGCCCAGGCACTGCCCCGGCAAGCCCAGCTTGTCCATGGCATCGGACACGCCGGCGGTATCCAGCCCGGCGAACAGGGCCACCAGTTCACGATCTGCTGCGTTCATTTGGCGGCCTCCTGCTGGATGGCGTCGAATTGCCGGTCGTGCATCACCTCCGCCACCGAACGGCCGCTGCGCACCGCCGCCACCATGCCGTGCTGGCGCCGTGCAATCCGCTCCGCCAACTCAAGTACCGCCTCGATCTGTGCCGCCGGCACAAACACCGTGCCGCAACGGTCGGCCAGCACGTAGTCGCCTTCTTCTACAGTCACGCCGGCCATGTTCACCGGCTGGCCGGACGACAGCTGGATCACGCGGTTGCGTGCGCTGATCATGGTGACGCCGCGGCCATACAGCGGGTAGCCGATGTCGGCGCTGCCGTCGATGTCGCGGCTGAGGCCGTCGATCACCGTGCCGCGCACACCCTTCACCTGCGCGGCATTGGCCAGGATGTCGCCCCAGCAGGAAATGCCGTCCACGCCGCCGGCGATCACCAGCACGCGCTCCGTGCTGTCGATGGCGGCGATCACCGGCGAGATCAGGTGCACCGTCGGCGCCGCATCGCTCTTGCGGCCCAGTTGCACGGTACTGGCGCGGCCAACCAGCTTGGGGCAGTCCCACAGCGGGCGCAGGCCATAGGTGGCGCCGGGCAGATTGAGGAAATCGAGCGCATCGGACAGCGTGTTGCTGTCCTGCTGCTGCAAACGCGCGAGTAAAGAAGGCTGGCTCATCGGACTCTCCTGTTGTGGGGCTTGTGTGCCGCTACTTTCCGCCCTACAGTTCGATAGGTAAATTCCGAAATTTGTAACGTTTACATACGCCAAACCTATCAAAAATCATGATCAACTTTCGTCTCATCCGTCACCTGTGGCTGTTCCTGGCCGTGGCCGAGGAACAGCACTTCGGCCGCGCCGCCAAGCGCCTGGGCATGTCGCAACCGCCGCTGACCGAGCAAATCCAGATCCTGGAGCAGGCACTGAAGGTGAAGCTGTTCGAGCGTTCGCGCCGTGGCGCGCAGCTGACGGCGGTGGGACAGGCGATCCTGCCGGCGATGAAGAAATTCGCCGAGCAGCTGGAAAGCCTGGAGCTGGCGGTACGCGAGGCGGCCGCCGGGCAGATCGGCACCATCACCATCGGCGCGATCACCTCGGCGATTCTGGACGTGCTGCCGGGCCTGATCGAACAGATCAAGCAGCAGCACCCGGGGCTGACGGTGGCGGTGAAGGAAATCGACAGCTACGAGGCGCTGCCGGCACTGCACAGCGGCGACATCGACCTGGCGTTTGCGCGGCTGGAAGGCGATCTGGGCGAGCACATCTGCGCGCTGCCGCTACGAGAAGACAAGTTGGCCGTGGCATTGCCGGCGACGCACCCGCTGTGCGGCCAGGCGCAGCTGGCGCTGCACGATCTGGCCGGCGAGGATTTCATCATGTTCGCGCGCAAGGTCAGCCCGATCTCGTTCGACCGGCTGACCGCGGCCTGCCACAGCAGCGGCTTTTCGCCGCGCATCCTGCACGAGGTGCGCTCGGTAACGTCGCAGATCGCCTTTGTCGGCTGCAATCAGGGGGTGGCGCTGGTGCCGGCGTCGGTGCAGGGCATGGCGCCGGCCAGCGTGGTGATCCGGCCGCTGGCGGACGAGTTGCACGTGGTCACCACCGCCATGGCCTGGAACACGCAGCGGCAGAACCACCTGCTCGCCGCGGTGCTGGAGACGGTGCACAGCTACCGCGCGGCCAACGGCTGAGGTGCTGCGCCAACCCTGGACGGCGAACGCTCAGCGGCGGCTGGCCAGCAGCACCCCGCCAATCACCAGCACCGTGCCGGCCAGCTGCGACAGCGATACCGCCTCGTGCAGCAGCCACCAGCCAAAAAAGATCGTCAGCACCGGCCCCAGCATGCCGATCAGCACCGCGCGGGCGGCGCCAATATGGCGGATCGCCAGCGACTGCCAGACGATGGGCAGGATGGTGGAAAACAGGGCCATGCCCAGGCCGTAGCCATAGACCGGCGCCGGCAGCAGCAACTGCTGCCACGGCCGGCTGAGCAGGAAGTGCAGCGCCACGGCCGCGGTCGCCACCAGGATGGACAGCAGCGAAAAGCGCATCGCCCCCAGCCGCTTGATGGCCACCTCCGAGCCGGCACTGTACAGCGCGTACAGCACCGCGCAGCCAAACACAAAACCGGCGCCGAGCGCCACGCTGTGCACATCATTGCTCTGGCTGGCGTCATGCACGAAGGCAATCGCAATCCCGGCATACGACAGCATCGCGGCCAGCATGATGCTGCGCTCTGCGGGTTTGCCCAGGAACAGCACGCCGATCAGGATGGTGAGGGTGGGGTAGGTGAACAGGATCAGCCGTTCCAGCCCGGCCGAGATGTATTGCAGGCCATAGAAATCGAGCATGCTGGAGCCGTAATAGCCGATGCCACCCAGCAACAGCAGCATGCCGACATCGCGCCGCGTCAGCCGCGGCATGCCCCGCAACACCGGCACACAGGCCACCATGACAAAGGGCAGGCAAAACACCATTCTCAGCGTCAGCAGGGTGACGGCATCCACCGGCGCGGTGGCGTAGGCAAGCTTGACGAAGATGGCCTTGAAGGAAAAGCCGAAGGCGGCCAGAAAGGCAAACATCACCCCCAGCCGGTCGGGCTTGCTCAGGATATTTCTCACTAGTGCGATCTCGAAAGCGGTCAGCCTCCATGCTCGTTGCTGACGCCGGCGCTGTGAAATACCTTTTGCCTAAGCTTGTGATAGGCGGAACAGATCAGACGGTGCCGCCCGCGCTGCGGCAGGCGGGTGACAACTGGCCAGTCATCGCGCCGGCGCGGCAACTGGCCTTGCAAGTGATTGGTATCGGCGCTTGAGCATCACCTGCCAACGCCAACCGGCTGCCTCAGCCGGAGGCCAGCGGCCGCGTCAAGACGGGCACGGCTTGAGATTGAGATGGTAGACCAGGGCCGCGCCCGGGGCGGCGTCGGTCGTGTCCAGCGACGCCATGGCCGCACCGCGCCGCAGCTCGCCATCGAGGCTTAGGGTGATGCTGACATCAAGCATCGCCGCCGCGCCGCAGCCGACCCGTTTCATTTGTCCGGCGCCGATGTTTTCCGTAAACAGGTAGTCGTTTTCATGCGGGCCTTTGATCTTGCGTTTGAAAATGCGGCCGTGTGCGTTGTCGCGTGGCCCCAGGAAATATTGCACGTCGAGTGCGGTTTCCTGCTTCGCCGCCAGTTTGGCAAAGCCGCGGTAGTCGACCTTGTAGACACCGATGGAATAACCGGCCGGTAAATTGAGCGGGGACGTAATGCGGCAGACTTTGCGCTGCGCGCCGCTCACGGCATTCGCATTGTTGGCGACGGTGAACTGGTCAAACAAGATGCTCAGGGTGGTGCCATCAGGCGAGCTGATGACGGAGTAGCTGCCCGCGGGGCAACCGTTGCTTTCCTGGGCCTGTGCCGGCAGACACAGCAGCCCGGCACAGGCGAGAAGACTACGCAGCAGCCAGGTCATGGTCGTTTCCTTTCATGAACCGGGCGGCGTCTGCTGCCAGGCACCGCCCGCGATGGGCTCAGCGGCAATTGCGCCACTGCAGGTGGTAGATGATCGAGGCATTGACGTCTTCGGAATCGATCGACGCCATGGCTTCCCTGTTGGAAACCGTGTTCACGCGCATGCTCGAGTTGGTGCGCAGGTTGACGTCCTCGCCACAACGCGACCAGATGATCGACTCGGCAGTCAGCGTGTTGCTGATCAGATAGTCTTCATCAATGGGACCGCGAAATCGCCGCTGGAAGGTCGGGCCACGGGTGCCGGCGAAGAAGTACTCGACGTTGAACTGCGAGGTCGCCGACTGCGGCAGGTGATTAAAGCCGCGGAAGTCGATTTTCAGGATCGACACGCTCAGTCCTTGCGGCACATGCACGGGAATGGCAATGTTGCAGCTCTTGCGGTCAAAGCTTTTGCCGCTGCTCCCGCCGACGCTGACCTGGTATTCGTCGAACAACAGACTCAAGGATTTGGCATCCGGACTCAGGGTGACATCGACGGTGCCGGCCGGACAGCCGGTTCCGCCGTAGCCTGGCTCGCCCAGCGCAATATCGTCGGCGTAAGCCGCCGTGCCGAGCAGCAGGGCGGTCATTAACAGAATGATTTTTTTCATGTTGCATCTCCTCGTATGACGAGTCCTGCTTGCGCAAGACGGCATGACCGGTGTGGCTTGGCGCGGAACGCGGTGCGTCACGCCTGATTGCCTTCGCGGGCCTTATCGCCGTTTGCCGCGTTGCCCCCGCGCGTACTGCCATGGTCGGCGTTGGCGCCTGGGTTCAGGCTGGCTTGGCTAGTTGCAGCTTGTGGCGCCGTGCTGTTGGCGTCTGTCTGCTGACGCACATAATCATCGACCGCCGTCGCTGCCGTGCCGCGCACGCAGGGGATGGGGGATGGGGGATGGCCTGGGCAGCGGGCGCTGCCGGCGGGGCGGTTTGGGGCAGGGATTGTGGCCGGGGTCGTGCTGCGTGACAGCGTCGCCCCGTTTTTGTGGCGTGGGTGGCGGGTCGGGGTGGGAGGCGGCCGGCGCTTACACCGCCGGCGGCACCACCGCGGCGGCTTGCAGGTGCTGCAGGATCACCTGCCCGCCGCACAGGATGTCGTCGCTGATGGCGCGGGCGGCGGCCGGGCCGTCATGGGCGCGGATGGCGGCCAGCACCGGGTAGTGGAAGTCGAGCATGTCGTCGCCGCCGGCGCTGTAGACGTCGGCAATCAGCGGCCCCATCTGCAGCCAGATGCGGTACAGGATGCCCTGCAGGAAGGGCATGCCGGCGATGTCGACCAGCGCGAAGTGAAAGCGCTGGTTCAGGTCGCAGCCGCGGGCGGTATCGCCGTCGGCAATCGCCTGTTCGTTCTGCCGCACCAGGTCCTCCAACAGCGCGATCTGCTCGGCATTGGCATTCTGCGCCGCCATCTCTGCGGCCAACCCTTCCAGCTTGATGCGGATGGCGCGGATCTCCAGATAGCGCGCCACCGTCATGTGCGGCACGCGGATGTCGCGCGCCGATTTCATCGCCAGCGCCTGTTCCTGCACCAGCCGCAGGATGGCATCGCGCACCGGGGTGACGCTGGTGCCCAGCCGCGCCGCCAGCTCGCGGATCTTCAGCCGCTCGCCCGGCTTCAGCTTGCCCTGGATCAGGGCATTGCACAGCAGGTGGTAGACGGTGCTGCCGAGGTTGTCGTGTTCCAGCGTGTCCAGCGCGTCGGTCATGGTGGGGCGTGCCGCAAGATTGAATGGCCCGATTCTAGCATCGGCGTCAGCAAATATGATGCATCAAATAAACATGAGGGCCGCGCGGGCGGGTGGCAAGGTTGGCCGCAGGGTCGGCAAGTCCGACGCGGCCGCGCTTGGTGGCGTCGGCAACACGCGGCGCGCTACTGGCGGTGCCGCGCTTGCAATTAAAAAATGCAACAAATATGATGCATCATAAATTTGATGTCGTGATGTCACGGCCCGCCAGCCTGCGCCACACGGTCGGCATGGCCATCGGCCCGCCGCAACGGCCGCCACCACCGCAACCAGGAGTCTGCCATGCCGGATCAAAAGCGCTACATGCTGTTGACGGGGGCCAGCCGCGGCATCGGCCACGCCACCGTCAAGCTGTTCCAGGAACACAACTGGCACATCTTTACCGTGTCGCGGCAGCCGTTTTCCGAGGATTGCCGCTGGCCGTCGGCGCGCGCCAGTCATGTGCAGGCCGATCTGGCCGACCTGTCCTGCCTTGATGCGCTGGTGGCCGAGGTGCGCAGCCGGCTGCCGGGTGGCGAGCTGCACGCGCTGGTGAACAATGCCGGCATCTCGCCCAAGGGGCCGCACGGCGCGCGGCTGGGCATCCTGGACAGCGACATGGACACCTGGGGCCGGGTGCTGAACGTCAACCTGGTGTCCACCGCGCTGCTGGCGCGGGGGCTGTTTCCAGAGCTGAAAAAAGGGCAGGGCAGCATCGTCAATGTCACCTCCATTGCCGGCTCGCGCGTGCACCCGTTTGCCGGCGTCGCCTACGCCGCGTCCAAGGCCGGGCTGGCGGCGCTGACCCGCGAACTGGCGCACGAATTCGCGCCGCACGGCATCCGCGCCAATGCCATCGCCCCCGGCGAGATCGACACCGCCATCCTGTCGCCGGACACCGCCAAAATCGTCGAGCACGACGTGCCGATGCAGCGGCTGGGCACGCCGCACGAGGTGGCGGAGGCGATCTACTTCCTGTGTTCCAACCGTTCCTCGTATATCAACGGCTCGGAAATCCACATCAACGGAGGCCAGCATGTCTGACAGCGCCATCGACCAGCTGTTTTCCACCATGGGCAGCGCCACCACGCCCGAGGCCGCCAGCGAGCTGCTGTGGCAGCACTACGGCCTGCGCGGCCGCGCCAGCTCGCTCAACAGCGAGCGCGACCAGAACTTCCACATCCACGGCGATGATGGCCAGCAGTACGTGCTGAAGCTGACCCACCCGGCCGAGGCGCGCGGTGTGACCGACTTCCAGACCCGCGCGCTGCTGCATGCCGCCAGCCGCGACCCGGCGCTGCCGATCCCGCGCGTTATCCCGCGGCTGGATGGCGAACCGTATGCGGCGATTACGCTGGCGGATGGTACGCAGCGGGTGTTGCGCCAGTTCAGCTACCTTGGCGGCCAACCTTTGCACCAGATCACGCGCTCGGCCGCGCAGCGCCGCGACCTGGGGCAGACGCTGGCGCGGCTGGATCTGGCGCTCAGCGATTTTGAACACCCGTCCGCCGATCACGCGCTGTTGTGGGACATCCAGCACAGCGAGCGGCTGCAGCCACTGCTGGCCGAGCTGCCTCCGGGGCCGCAAACCGACACGCTGGCGGCGTTTGTCGCGCATTTCCGGCGCGAGATACAGCCGGCGCTGGCGGGGCTGCGCCGGCAGGTGATCCACAACGACCTCAACCCCTACAACGTGCTGGTCGATCCGCAGGATCAGATCACCACCAGCGGGCTGATCGACTTTGGCGACATGGTGCAGGCGCCGCTGGTGGGCGAGCTGGCGGTGGCCTGTTCCTACCAGCTGTCCGGCTCTGCCAACCCGTTGGATACCGCCGCCGAGCTGATCTCCGGCTACCATCAGACCAATCCGCTGCGGCGCGAAGAAGTACTGCTGCTGTACGAGCTGATCCTCACCCGGCTGTGCATGACGGTGACCATCACAGGCTGGCGCGCCAGCCGCTACCCGGAAAACAAGACCTACATCCTGCGCAACAACGGCCTGAGCTGGGACGGCCTGCAACGGCTGCAAGCCGTCGGTCGCGACGCCGCGCAGGCATTTTTGCTGCAAGTGTGCGGCATGAAAGGACAAGCATGAGCAGCAAGGACCAACGCATGGCCAATGCCTTCGATCCGGCCACCGCAGGCAGCCTGCCGGCGCGCGAGCAGGCGCTGATCCAACGCCGGCAGCAGGTGCTGGGGCAGGCCTACCGGCTGTTCTATGAACAGCCGCTGCATGTGGTGCGCGGCGAGGGGGTGTGGCTGTACGACCCGGACGGCAACGCCTATCTGGACGTGTACAACAACGTCGCCTCGGTCGGGCACAGCCACCCGCGGGTGGTGGACGCCATCGCCAGTCAGGCGGCGACGCTGAACACCCACACCCGTTATCTTAACGACATCATCCTCGACTACGCCGAGCGGCTGCTGGCGACGCTGCCGGCGGCGGTGAGCCAGGCGATGTTCACCTGCACCGGCAGCGAGGCCAACGATCTGGCGCTGCGGCTGGCGGCCAACTACAGCGGCGGTGCCGGCGTGATCGTCAGCAGTCATGCCTATCACGGCGTCACCAGCAGCGTGGCGGAATGCTCGCCGGCCTTCGGCCACAACGTGCCGCTGGGCGTGCACGTGCGCACCGTGCCGGCGCCCGACGCTTACCGCCATCCGGACGAGGAGGTGGGCGCACGCTTTACCCGCCACGTCGAGCAGGCGATCGCCGACCTGCAGCGGCACGGCATCCAACCAGCGGCGCTGCTGGTGGACACGCTGTTTACCAGCGACGGCGTGTTTGCCGAGCCGGCAGGTTTTCTCGCCGGTGCGGTGGAGGCGATCCGCGCCGCCGGCGGGCTGTTCATCGCCGACGAAGTGCAGGCCGGCTTTGCCCGCAGCGGCAGCCACTTCTGGGGCTTCCAGCGCCACGGCGTCACCCCGGACATCGTCACCATGGGCAAGCCGATGGGCAACGGCCACCCGATTGCCGGGCTGGCGGCACGGCCGGAGATTATCGACGCCTTCGGCCGCCAGGTGCGCTATTTCAATACCTTTGGCGGCAACCCGGTGTCGTGTGCCGCCGGCCTAGCGGTGCTGGACATCATCCGCGACGAGGGCCTGCAGCAGAACGCGCGCGACACCGGCGCCTATCTCAAGGCCGGTTTTGAAACGTTGGCCGCAAAACATGCACTGATCGGCGATGTGCGCGGCGCCGGTTTCTTCCTCGGCGTGGAGCTGGTGAGCGACCGGCAGCGCAAGACAGCGGCCACGGCGGAAACCGCCCGCGTGGTCAACGCGCTGCGCCAGCGCCGCATCCTGATCAGCGCCACCGGCCCGGCCGGCAACATCCTCAAGGTGCGGCCACAGCTGCCGTTCTCGCGCGCCAACGCCGACCAGCTGCTGGGCACGCTGGACGAGGTGCTAGCTGGGCTGTAGCGCGGCTGACGCGGCGCCGGGGTGGTTCGGGATTGCCGGCGGATGCCGCCGGGCTGTCCCGTCCGGCGGTGACAACGGTTTCAGCACTGTAAAGCCAGCCGCCTCTGCGGTTGGTGGCGATTACGCTGGCGCTTGTCGGCATCGCCGCGCTGTTGTCGCTGACCCCGCTTGGCCCCCGTTTCGGCTTCGTGTCCCCGCCCGTCCGCTTCGGTTTCGCTCCCGGTGCCAGGCGCAAAGCCGACAACGCCGCCGTTGATGGCTGGTTTGGCCAGCCCTTCGGGGAGGGGCGGTGTCCAGCGCCCCGGCCGATCGATTTGCCGTCGATGGTGACGCTCGCATCGATCCGCGGGAGGTCACGGTGCCGCCCCGTTGCCGGTTCCGGCAAGGTGCATTCCATTAAAACGCCCCAGCGGGGGACAAACGTATTTGCTCACAGAATTTCGCGGACAGGAACTGGGCCAGTTTATCAAGCAGTCGCGCCTGCGCTTTCACCACATCACTCACCTGGTCACCGGTAACGGCCTCCCTGGCGTGGAACACCCCGGTCAGCAACGGCCGGTCCCGTCCCTTGGCAAGCAGGCGCCAGCCAGCCTCCAGCTCGGCCTCCTTGCCGGGGGCCAGCCGGAACACCCTCACATCAAGCAGGAGCGAAAAATCGGTCTGCGCCAAGGCGGGCTGCGGCCAAGCGTACACGGTGCCCAGGCCTGACTGGCGCGACAAATCCAGGGCCACCGCCTGCGCGAGCAGTCGCGGCAGGCTGGCGACCCAGCGCTGCTCCTCGGCCAGCAGCAAGCGGCCATCCGCCTGTTCCAGCACCAGTTGGGGATGGTCTACGCCAGCCGGCAAGGTCACCGGCCCCACCAGCAGACTGGCGCCGGAAGTCAGCTTGCCCGGAGCCGCTGCGACGGCGGCGAGGCCATGGAAGGTGGCTGGCACGGAGGCACAGCCCACCAGCATCAGTACCGCCAGGAGTGCGAAGCGGCATTTCATTGGGCGTCTCCTTGCTTGCCGCGAATCAGTGCTTCGGGATGACGGTCGAGATAATCGACCAGGGCACGGACACTGCGTGCGGTTTCGCTGACCTCAAGCGCGGCGTTGCGCATGTCCTGCTGTAGCGGCGAGTTGGCCTGCAGCACTTGCTGGGTGTCGTCCAGCGTCTTTTGCAGCTTGTCCAGTGTTTGCGTGGCCTGCGGCAGCATCTTGTCGTCGATGTTGCCCATCAGTTGGCGGGTGGTGGCCAGCATGGCGCGCAACTCGTGAACGGACTGGTCCAGTCCTGCGCTGATGGATTCCAGCGGCATCTTGTCCAGCTTGCGGGCGATGCGTTGCATCATGGCCTGCAGCTCTTCCAGATCGCCCGGGATGGTCGGCATCACGTCCATGTCCTGCTCGTGTCCCAGTTGTGCCGGCTTGGCGTCGCGGAAGAAGTCCAGCGCCACGAACAGCTGGCCGGTGATCAGGCTGCCGGAGCGCAATTGGGCGCGCAGGCCGTTTGTCACCATTTGCTTGAGCGACAGTTGCTGGCGAAGGCTGCGGTCCTTGTCGAGATTGCTCGACATGGCCAGCAAGCGGCTGGGAAAGATGCGCACATCCACCAGCATGTTGAAATCCTTGCGCGCCTTGTCCTGTTCCAGGCCGATGGCCGTCACCTCGCCAATGACAATGCCACGGAAGTCCACCGGCGCACCCACGGAGAGGCCACGCACCGACTGTTGGAATTTGAGTCGTATCGGGTACACCTCGTGATCCGCCGTGCGCATGGCCACATCGCGGGTTTCCGCCAGGCCGAATACCGCGCCTGCTGCCGCTGGCTGCGCGTTCTCGCCAGAGGATGGCGACTCGAAGGCGATGCCCCCCAGCGCGATGGCCGTCAAAGACTGTGTGTTTACCTTCAGCCCGTTGGCGGAAATGGAAAGGTCTACACCGCTGGCGTGCCAGAAGCGGGTATCCGGCACCACGAAGCGGTCGTAGGGGGCGTTGATGAAGACGGTGAGGTCCAGCCCCTGCCCACTCTTGTCCAGGGCGTAGGCGACCACTTGCCCTACCGGCACCCGGCGGAAGTACACCGGCGCGCCGATGTCCAGCGAACCGAGATCGGCGGATTTCAGCACGAACTGCCTGCCCGGCAGGTCGCCGGTGATGATGGGAGGCACGTCCAGACCGGTGAAACGCTGGCTGCTGGTCTTGCTCCGCCCCGCGTCCATGCCGATATAGGCACCGGACAGCAGGGTGCCGAGACCGGACACGCTGCCGCCGGCGATGCGCGGCCGGACGATCCAGAAGCGACTGTCGCTGGTGAGATAGGGCTCGGCCTCCTTGCTTATCTGCGCGGTGGCAATGATGCTCTTGCGGTCCTCGCTCACTTTTACCGAGGTCACCTCGCCGATGTCCACATCCCGGTACTTGATGCGCGTCTTGCCGGCCTCCAGGCCTTCGGCGTTGTGAAAAGCGATGGTAATGGTGGGACCGCGCGACAGGATGGCTTGCACGGTCAGGTAGCCCCCTATCAGCGCGGCCACCACCGGGATCAGCCACACCAGCGAGGGTGACCAGCGCCGTCGTTCCTCCAGCCTGGCCTGCGGCAATTCCTGTTGCACCGGTTCGTCCGGCGCGTCGTCACGCTTGTCGATCATCATTTACCTCGATGGGATCCCAGATGAGCCTGGGGTCGAAACACATGGCGGACAGCATGGTGAGCACCACTACCGCGCCGAAGGCCATGGCGCCAGGGCCGGCCTTGATGCTGGCCAGAGACTGCAGCTGCACCAGCGACACCAGCAGCGCCACGACATAAATATCCAGCATCGACCACGGGCCGATGGCTTCCAGCAAGCGGTATAGCCGCGTGCGTTGCCGCGGCGCCCAGCGCGAGCGGCACTGTACGGTGACCAGCAACAGCAGCATGGCCAGAATCTTGAGCAGCGGCACCAGCACGCTGGCAATGAAGACCACCAGTGCCAGCGGCCAGGAGCCGCTTTGCCAGAGGAACACCACGCCGCTCATGATGGTGTCGCTCTGCGTACCGGACAGCATGACGGTTTCCATGATGGGCAGCAGATTGGCCGGCAGATAACAGATGATGGCAGCCAGCAGGAAGGCCCAGGCGTATTCCACGCTGCGCTTCTTGCGCGCCCTCACCTCGGCGCCGCAACGCGGGCAGACGGCCGCCGCACCGGGACGCTCATCCACGCTCCGGCACAACAGGCCGCAAGCGTGACAATGCCACCAGCCGCGCGCGGCGGCGGAATTCAGCGGATAGTGCGGCATGCTTCGTATCGCTCCCACAACAGGGCCGCGTCGAAGCGGCTGGCACTGGTGGCCAGCAGCACGATCAGCACGAAAAACGACCACAGCCCGATGCCGGGATGCACCTGGGCCAGATGGGCCAACTTGACCAGCGACACCAGCACGCCGAGCAAGAATACTTCCACCATCCCCCAGGGGTGCAGCATCTGGATCGCGCGCATCACGCGGGGGAAGCCGTGCGGTACACGGCCCAGCGTCAATGGCAGCAATAGGTAGAGCAAGGCCAGCAACTCGATGCCCGGCAGCAGCACACCGGTGAACAGCACCAGCATGGCCACCGGCAGCATGTCCTGACGCATCAGCTGAGAGACGGTGCCCAGCAGCGTGGTGGCGGTGCGCACACCGCCCACCTCCAGCCCCACCACGGGAAACACATTGGCCAGCGCGAAGACGAACAGGGTGGTCAACACCAGCGCCAGCGAGGTCTGCGGCTGATCACCGGGCGCGCGATGCAGCAGTGCGCCGCAGCGGCAGCAGACCACGTTTTGCGTGACGGCCACCGGCAGTACCTGCAGCAAGTCACATTCGTGGCAAGCGGTCTTGGCGTGATGATGCGTGCTGCTTTTACGATTCGACATCATTGGATGTTGGGCATTTTTTGAAAAGCAAGCACCAGATAAAGATCATTCAAATGAATGTCGCGGGTTGCTTATTTGACGAGAGTTCCTGTTGGTCTTTGTTCATGGAGTCAATCAGTAAATCCAGCGCTGCGCTCGAGACCTTGAAAATGCCATGGTAGGGTTGGGTTAATTCCAGTATCAGGAAATTTGTACTGGCAACGGCCAGGGACCCCATGGACAGCAGAAAAGCAGAAAACAAGCTGGCCTCACCTGTACAGCCATATAGAAAAAACAACAGGCATGCCCAGCCAAAAATGATGAATAGCAACAGTGACGGAACCTGGTTCGACAGGTTCCTGATGATATTGGATTGAGTGGTTACAAAATTGCTGGAAAGTTGCCGGATGGCATTAATGTCATCTTGCGTTACGCCGGGCATGCTTTCCGCGATCTTGTTGATCTCGATCATGCCATCGATGTCGTCAGAAAGATTGGCATAGCCTACCTTTTTCCAGTGCGTGCCATTTTTTTCAGGCCAGTAGCGACAATGCAGGGCGATGACAATTTCCCTCAGGATGTGACGAGAGGGATTGTCCTTGGACTGAAATCTCTTTAGCAGCAGGTCGATATTGGCCAGGACGGTTACCAGTGAATTCAAGTCGGCCTGATGACCGTTAAAGGCATTGTAGGATGACGACACCAGCAAACCCAGAACGATAGCGAACAGTGTGCCAACCAGTCCCGATATGGAACGGGCCATGTCCATTGGAAAACTCATCTGGAACGGGATGAATTCATGAATGGACATGCCAAGAATCGCAAAACAAAGCACCATAAGGGCAACCAGGGCACAGCGGCTCAGCGTACTCATAGACACCCCATCTTATTTATCGTTAAACCGCCTGGCGGCTTCCTGGTGTGAAGTCCGGTAACCGGGGCATGGCCACCTTGTTGAACGAGTCGTTACGGTTTGCCCATTGTCCGTTCTTGCCCTTGTTACGCGTGCTTCGATCACCGCTCCATACCAGACGATGGCAGGGGGCGGACATTTCGCACAAAGAGGGACGGCAAAGTCGGCACGCAGCGTGTCCGCTTGCCCCGTTACCTGTTAAATAACTATACCGTTTGGTAAAATTATGTTGGCAGAGCGGAACCACTGTCAAGGTCTAATGAAGCCAGGACGGGGGCAAGACTATGGCGTGGCAAGGCGGCGGGTTTGTGTCGCCTGTTGCCGGCAACGGCTGCGGCTTGTGACCGTCAGCAGATTCGTTCGGCGGCGGCAACGGCTTCAGCCACCCAGCAGCGCGATCACTTCCTCGTCTTCCACCTGCGGGAAGTGGCGGTAGAACTGGCCGACGGCCTGGAAGTAGTGCGGCGCGTGCAGGCAGACCACCTCGTCGGCCAGCGGGCGGATCAGCTCCAGCGCATCAGGCGAGGCCACCGGTACGGCACAGACCAGCCGCTCCGGCTTTTTGTGGCGCAGCGCGTGCAGTGCCGCCAGCATGGTGGCGCCGGTCGCCAGGCCGTCGTCGACCACGATCACCAGCCGGCCGGCGGGATCAAGTGGCGGCCGGATCGGGGTGTAGCTTTCCCGCCGCGCGCGGATGGTCGCCAGTTGCGTCTGTTTCTCGCGCTCGATGTAAGCCTGATCCGCGCCCATCGCCGCCGCGTACGGTGCCAGGTAGGTCCAGCCGCTTTCATCGACAGCACCGATGGCGGTTTCCGCATGGCGCGGTGCACGCAGCTTGCGCACCAGCACGACATCGAAATCCCCGTCCAGCGCGTCGGCGAGCAACCTGGCCATCGGCACCGCGCCGCGCGGGATCGCCAGCACCAGCGGGTGCTGGTCGCGGTAGGGCTGCAGCCGTGCGGCCAACTGGCGCGCGGCATCATCGCGGTTTGCAAACATGGCGTTTTCCGTCCGGGTCAGTGGGGGCGATCGGGCTGCAACAGCTCGATCTTGAAGTCGCTTTCAAACGGCGGCACATGGCACTCGATGATGTCCGGGGGCGCAATCTCCAGCCGGGTGCCGACCACGTCGGCGGCCAGCGGCAGACAGCGGCCGGCCCGCTCCACCAGCACCGCCACCCGGATGGCGGCGGGTTGCTTCTGCACCAGATAATTCACCACTTTCAGGATGGAGTGCCCGCTGTAGAGCACGTCGTCGACTACCAGCAGGGTGTAGCCGGAGAGATCCAGCGCCGCGTGCTGCGCCTGTTCGGTGAGCTGCGTTTCCGGGTGCAGCAGGGTGAGATCGTCGGCGTAGCGCTTGACCAGCAGGTCCAGCCGCAACGGCAGCGCCATGCCATGCACCGCCACCAGCCGTTCGGTGAGCAGGTCGGCCAGTGGCGCACCACGGCGGCGGATGCCGATCACCGCCACGCGTTGCCGGCCGCGCAGCAGGCCGGCGCTCCGCGCGGCCATGGCATCGAGCAGATCCTTCAGTTGCGCCGCGTCAAACAGGCAGGTTCGTGAACCGGGTGTCATGGCGGGAGTCACCTCGCTGCAAGTTGCTGCCAGCGGCCGCCCCGGGCAAGGTTGGCCGCAAGCGGGCGCGCGTTGTGTTTCCTGCTGCCGGTATCACAAGGCGGGTGTCACGCGCGCATGGCATCGCCCTTGTTGTTGCGGGCTGTCCTGTGTATAGCAAGCGGCCTGGCAGCGGGCAAGCCGGGGGCGACTTGCCACCGAAGCCCCGGGTCAGATGCCCAGGATGGCATTGACCGGGATCGAGATGCGCGATTCGCTGCCGGCATGGGCTTCGGTGCCATGTTCCAGCCAGTTGGGGAACACCAGTAGCTGGCCGGCTTCCGGGGCAATGGAAATCTCGCTGCCGGCGTTGGGGCGCAAGCTGCCCTGCCATGGTGACAACAGCGCGCCGGGTCGCGGGTCACGCAGCACGATGGGTCCGCTGCCGGTGGGTACCTTCAGGTAGTAACAGGCACTGAGCAGTGCTCCGGCGTGATTGTGAAAGGTGTTGTAGCCGCCCGCGTCGTGCACATTGGCCCAGGCTTTCAGCTGGTAGCGATGCAGTGGCGGGCCCATTTCGTTGAAGATGAAATCGAAAACGGTGCGTACCGCCTGTGCCAGCGGCTGAAAAAGCGGGTCATCAAACAGTGTCTGCGTACTGTTCCAGCCCATGCGGTTGGAGCGTCCCTCCGCAACCGGATTCTGCTGCCGCCACGATTCGATCTGTGTTGTCCATTGCGGCACGTGCTCGTTCAGGGTTGACAGGCTGACCGACCAGACCCGGGTCGGAAACAGCTCCATGTGGGCAAGATTGAGTTGCGGCATCGAGGTATTTTTCAAAGTTTGTTTATAAAGTGCGCTACATACCGGCAGTGTTGCTGTGGTGGTCATGTGCAGACAGTTTGTGGTCTTGGCGACGCAACGCCTGTATTGGCGGGCTGTCATCCCTGTTTTCGAGTATGGAAAACCACAGTAGGGATAATAAATTGCTCGATGTTATGACATTTTATTTTCAAGTTGTCTTTATGTAATCACAATGTCGCCACCTGTACCAGACTTAGGAATAGCCATGCCCACCCCATTCTCTGCCCGTCCTGCCTGCGGCCAACCTGCCAGCAAGCAAAAACCGCTGGTGCTGGCCACCGCCGCCGCCTGTTTTGCATTGGCCGCCGGTTCGGCGCAAGCGGTCGGCTGCGCTACCTCCGTCACCACCGAGACAACCACGGCGGCGACGGTGTGTAGCAACCTGACCGTTAGCTCTGCCGGTGCCATCGATGTGAGCGGCAGCACTGCCGTTACCATCAGTACCGGCAACGAGTTTTCTACCTCCATTGACAACAGTGGCCGCATTACCGGTAGCACGGCGATCTACTTGCAGGATGATTCGAGCAGTCATGAAACCCAGATCTACAACCGCAGCAGCGGCGTGATTGTGGGACAGAGTCATGCCGTGAACCGTGCCGGCGGCCTGGAAGCACAGGCGATCAGTATCTATAACCAGGGCCAGATCGCCGGCTCCATCGTCGCCACCGACCTGCTCAATATGAACGGCGGGGTGGTGACGCTCAAGACCAATGCCGACAGGGACGACCTGCGCAATAGCGGCACTGCCGGCGCCGCACAGCTGAGCGGCTATTTCAGCCAGGAGTCCGGCGCCACGCTGCGGGTCGCCATTGTCTCCACCAGTGACGAGGGCAGCTACAGCTACCTGCAGGCGGCCAACGTTGAGCTGGACGGCACGCTGGATGTGGACGTGAAGGCCAACAGCGGCCTGAGCCTGAGTTCCGGCCTCAACTCCTTCGGCATCATTCACGGGTCGAGCTCCCTCAACGGCACCTTCTCGCAGATCACCGACAACAGTGCGCTGTTCAACTTCGAGCAGCGGGTGCTCTCCAACACCCTGTACATCGATGCCGTGCGCGCACAGACGGTGGAGCAGGCGGCGCGTGACAACAGCAATACCCCGGGGCTGGGCGCGGCACAGGTGCTGGACTCCGGTGCCTCCGGTCTGCAAGAAGTGGTCGATGCGCTGGGCCAGCTGGCCACGGCACAGGAAGTGTCCGACGCGGTGTCGCAGACTCTGCCGCTGCATACCGGTGCTTCCATCGCCGCGACGCAGGATGCGCTGTCCAGCGTCAACCAGATCGTGCAGGCACGTATCGAAGGCAGTACCGGCCTGTCGGCCGGTGACCAGGCGTTCAGCGACCGTTATGTGTGGGTAAAACCGTTCGGCTCCTGGGCGGAGCAGGAAAACCGTGACGGCGTGGCCGGCTATGATGCACGCACCCGAGGTCTGACGCTCGGGGTCGACGGTGCCTTGTCGCCGCAGCTGCGTCTGGGTGGCGCGCTGGCCTATGCCAATATCGATATCGACGGCAAGTCCACGGTGGCGAAGCAGAGCAGCGAAGTGGATGTCTATCAGCTGGTCGGCTACGGCAGCTACAGCCTGGACGAGCGCACCAACCTGAATTTCCAGGTGGACGTTGGCCAGGGCAACTCGCAGGGCGAGCGCCGGATCGCGTTCACCCAGTCCACGGCCTCTTCCGACTATGACAGCTTCACCGCGCATGCCGGCCTGGGTATCGGTCGCAGCTATGCGCTGGATAGCAGTACCACGGTCATTCCGTCGCTGCGTGCCGACTACACCTGGATCAAGGATCAGGCCTACAGCGAAACCGGTGCCGGCGCACTGAACCTGCAGGTGCAAAGTCGTAAGTCGGACGCACTGGTACTGGCGCTGGAAGGCAAACTGAACAAGGATCTCGGCAACGGCACCCAGCTGCAGGCCAACCTCGGCGTCGGTTACGATACCCTCAACGAGCGCTCATCCATCGTGTCGGCCTTTGCCGGTGCGCCCAATGCGGCGTTTGTCACCTACGGTGCAGAACCCAGCCCGTGGCAGGTGCGTGGCGGCTTCGGCCTGACCCACAAAACCGCCAGCGGCATGGAAATCACCGGCCGTTACGATGCGCTGTACAAGACCGACTTCCTGAACCAGACCGTGTCGGTCAAACTGCGCTGGATGTTCTAAGCCAGCCGGTTTTATGACTGACCATGGCAGTGGCGCGCGCCACTGCCATTTTTTATGCTTTTTTTCATGACCTACATACTCGAGTTGCAGCCTGCCCGTTCGCCGGTTTACCGCTACGGGCTGTCCCAGCCGGTTCAGATCCTACGCTTCCGCTCTGCGGCGCTGGCGCCAGACGCCGACTGGCAGGCGGCCGACGTCTGGCTGGCGGCGACATTCCGGCTAGCGCTCATGCCCGTTGCCGTGGACCCCCTGTGGACTGCTGGCGAAAAGTGCGTGGCGCAGTGGGCCTGGCGCGTGCTGCAGTTGGCCGCGCAGCTGCAGCGGCTGGCACGCATCCCGGTATTCACGCCGGGGGTGATCACGCGGCTGCTGCCGGTGGCGGATGGCTGGCAGGCGGAGGCGGCGATTGCGCAAGTGGCCTTTTTCCCAGCGGCGGATGTCGCACGCTGTTACGAGGCCGCCGCCATCGTGCTGAGCGGCTATCTCGCCAACCCTGGCCACTTTGCCGCGAGCGAAGTGTTGTACCGGCAACTGGAGGCGACGCTGATCGGGCCGTTGTGCCGGCACAATCCGACCGACGACACCACCTTGTCGCTGCTGGCCGCCGCCACGGCGGCCAAACTGCCGTGGCAGCATCTGGGGCAGGGCGGCTACCAGATCGGCTGGGGCGGTCATGCGCGACGGCTGCAGCAGGGCGGGCTGGCGACGGATTCGATGCTCGGCATCCAGGTCAGCGGCAACAAGGTGCTGACCCGGCGCTGGCTGGCCAGTGCCGGCATGCCGGTGCCGGAGCAGCGGCTGGTGGCGACGGAGGCCGATGCGGTGCTGGCATGGCGCGAAATGGCGGCACCGCTGGTGTTCAAGCCGGCCAGTGGCGAGGGCGGGCAGGGGGTGAGCGTCGGTGTGGCGGACGAGACCGCCGCCCGCCTGGCCTTTCGGCTGGCGGCCGCCGTGGTCGGCGAGGTGATTGTCGAGCGCCAGGTCGCCGGCGACACTCATCACCTGCAGGTGGTGGGTGGCGAGCTGCTGTTCGTGATGCGCCGCCGGCCGGCGGCGCTGGTTGCCGATGGTCACCATGATCTCGCGCACTGCCTGGCTGCGGAGAATCGCCGGCGACAGGAGGAGATGCTGTGGTGGCGCCTGCCGCCGCTGCCGCAGGATCAGGCCGCGACCGCTTGCCTCGCCCGGCAGGGCCATGACTGGCACAGCATCCCGCCCGCCGGCATGGTGCTCTTCCTGCGCGACATCCCCAGCAATATCGACGGTGCGCAGGACGAGGATGTGACCCGGCTGGTACATCCGGACAACATCGCGCTGGCCTGTCGTGCCGCCCGCCGGCTGGGGCTGGCGATGGCCGGGGTGGACATCATTTCGCCGGATATCCGGCGCCCGTGGCATGAAAACGGCGCGGTGATCAACGAGGTCAATCATGCGCCGCAGCTGGGCGCAGGTACGCTATATCGGCGCTATCTGCCTGCTATGCTGCGGCAGCTGTGGCCCGCTGGCGGCCGCATCCCGGTCGAGGTCTATATCGGCGCCGCGGCCGCACTGGCAACGGCACGCCAGCGGCAGGCAGCGTGGGCGGCGCAGGGCGTCAGCTGCTTTATCTGCACGGACGAGTTCTGTCTCGATGCGCACGGCCAGCCGCTGGCGATGACGGGAGACGCGGCTCACCGGTTGCAGGCGTTGTTGCTGGAGCCGCGGGTGCAGGCCGTGCTGCTGGTGAGCACTGGCCACTGGCTGGCGGCCGGGCTGCCCCTCGACCGCATTTCGCGGCTGGAGGTGGTGGCCGAGACCCCGTGCGGCCAAGCGCCGGTAGATGCCGGGCAATGGCTGGCGCTGCTGCAAGCGTATCTGCCACCCGCTGAAGAGGAGTAGCGATGACGATGACGACCTTGCCTTCCCTTGCTGACGGCACGGTCCGGCAGCCACAGCAGGTGTTGAGCATCCGCCTTGGCCCGCTGCCGGTCGACATGGACTGGTCAATGCTGGATGGCTGGCTGCACGCCTGGCTGGAGCCGCCGTTGGTCGAGCCAGCACTGCCGGATGCACCGCATGATCCGGTCGAGGCGCAGTTGCAGCGCCTTGCCTGGCGCATAGCCGTCGCCACGCCGGCGCTGTTGCGTGCCTGCGGCATACCGCTGCTGGCCGACGGCAAGGTGCTGGCCATCACGCCGCCACAGGATGGGGCGGCGACCTGGCAGTGCGACATCGCCTTTGCGCAACTGGATGGCGTACCGGCCGCGCTGCTGCTGCAGGCCTGTGACTGCTGTGTCCGCTGGCTGCAGGCGGTGGCATGGCAGGCGGCAGGCCGTGATCCGGTGGCGGCGTTTTTTCAGTCGCTGGCGCAGGACACCCTGCCGCGGCTGCTGCCGCACGCCATCGCCGCGCCGTCGGGCATGGCACTGCTGCAGGCTGCGGCCAACGCCGGCATCCCGTGGCGGCACGAGGGCAACGGCGTGTTCCAGCTGGGCTGGGGCGTGCATCTGCGGCACGCCTTCACCAGCCGGCTGGATAGCGATTCCTCGATCGGCATCCGCGCGGCAGGCAACAAGCAGCTGGCCGCGCAGTGGTTGCGGCAGGCGGGGCTGCCCACGGCTGTGCAGCGGCTGGTTGGCAACGGCGAACAGGCCAGCGCCGCGGCGCAGGAGCTGGGCTGGCCGCTGGTGGTGAAACCGCTGGCGCGTGATCGTGGCGAAGGGGTCAGCACCGGGATCGGCAACCGCTCGCAGCTGCAGCTGGCGCTGGACAAGGCGGCGCATTTTGGCTGGCCGCTGCTGCTGGAGCAGCAGGCCCCCGGCGTCTGCCATCGCATTCTGGTGGTCGGCGGGCGGGTGATGTATGTGGTCAAGCGCCTGCCGGTGGCGGTGCAAGGCGATGGTGTGCGCAGCATCCAGGCGCTGATCGACGCGGCCAACTTGCAGCAACTGGCCCTGCCGCCGTGGCGGCGTGCGCCGCCGTTGCGGGCCGATGACGACACCCGTGCCTGCCTGCGCGAGGCGGGGCTGCAGCTGGTGTCGGTGCCGGCGGCGGGGGCGTGGATCGCGTTGCGCGCGATCGAATCGTCGGCCGATGGCGGCCGCGACGAAGACATGCTGGCCGCCACCCATCCGGACAATCTGGCGCTGGCGCTGCGTGCGGCGGCGCTGTTTGGCCTGGAGGTGGCCGGTATCGACATGATCACGCCTGACATCGGCCAGCCCTGGCATGCCAACGGCGCCATCATCAACGAGATCAATGCCGCGCCGGCGCTGGGCGCCAGCCAGAGTTCGCGCGACGCGATGCCGCGGCTAATGCAGCAGCTGTTCCCGACAGGGGGACGTATCCCGGTCGAGCTGTTCGTCGGCGGCGCCATGGCCGAGGCGGCGGCACGGCAACGCCGCGACGAGCTGCAGCGTGCCGGGGTGGCGTGCTACTTCACCACCGCACAGCACAGTGAGGACGCCACCGGGCAGCGCCATCACCTGGCCTGCGACAGCCTGTACCAGCGCTGCCTGGCGCTCTTGAGCGACCGCAGCGTTGGCGCGCTGACGATCGCCGTCACGCCGGCGCAGTGGTGTGAGGAGGCATTGCCGCTGGACCGGGTGGCGCGGGTATTACAGTGTGCGGATGCCTGAGCCGTGAAGGTCGTACACGGCTGGCGTTATCGGCACGCGGCTGTACTAAGAGCCGCTAACAAAACCCCTGATCCTGCGTTGCGCCTCCTTGTCGTACTACTTGTACTGCCTGCGTCGGCGCGCCTTGGCTCAGGTGCGCTGCGAGGTTTTGTTAGCGACTCTAAATCGCCGTTGCGGCCAACCTTGCTGAACATCCCTCACGCGAACGCGGCCGTCTCACGCCCGCTGCACCAGGGTTGACAGCACGAAGCAGGTGTTGATGTTTTGCACGCCGGCGAGGGTGCTGATCTGGCTCCAGATCTGGTTGATGCGCTCGTGGGAGTCGGCCTCCAGTCGCACCATCAGGTCGATCTCGCCGCTGAGAATGGCGCATTCCACCACTTCCGGGATCTTGGCGAGCACGCTGGTGACATCGGCGCCGCGCATGCGGTCCTTGCGGTACACCAGCATCACCGCGCGTACCGCGTGCGCGTTGCTGTTGCCGGCGCGGCGGATGGTGTAGCCGCTGATCACCTTCTGTCCTTCGAGGCGGTCGATGCGTTGCCGCACCGATTGCCGCGACAGGCCCAGCCGGGTGGCCAGCGTCGCCAGCGGAATGCGGGCGTCGGCGGTCAGCTCGTCGAGGATGTGCTGGTCGATGGCGTCGAGTTTCATGGTTCGGGTCAGCTCCGGAACGGGCGGCGGCGCCGCCCGCTAGGGGTCACAGTGTGGCAAGCGCCTGCAGTACGTCGCGCTTCAGGTCTTCGACATTCTCGATGCCGACCGAGTAGCGGACGAAGTTGAGCGGGATATCGGCGGCCTGCATCTGCGCCGGGCTCATGGTGCCGGCCCACATCGCGGCGGTGTGGATGGCCAGCGAGTCGACGCCGCCGAGGTTGCCGGCGTTGTGCGGGATCTGCAGCGCGGCGACGAAGCGCTCGGCCTCGGCATAGCCGCCGCGCACGCCAAACGCCACCACGCCGCCGTAGCCCTGCATCTGCGTGCGCGCCAGCTCGTGCTGCGGGTGGCTCTCCAGTCCCGGGTAGTACACGCGCTCGACCTGCGGCAGCTGCTCCAGGAAGCGGGCCAGCGCCAGTGCATTGGCGTTGATGCGCTCGACGCGCATCGGCAGCGTGCGCAGGCCGCGCAGCAGCAGCCAGGCATCCATCGGCGACAGCACCGCACCCAGCGTGATGTGGGTGTGCCAGATTTCCTCGGCCAGCGCCTTGCTGGTGCAGATCACACCGCCGCTCATGTCGTGGTGGCCGCCCAGGTATTTGGTGGCGCTGTGGATCACGATGTCCACGCCCAGCGCGTGCGGGCGCTGGTTGATCGGCGAGGAGAAGGTGTTGTCGGCCACGGTCAGGATGCCGTGTGCCTTCGCCACGCGGGTGACGGCGGCGATGTCGGTCAGCATCAGCACCGGGTTGACCGGGCTTTCCAGCAGGATCAGCCGGGTGTTGGGGCGGATCGCCGCTTCGAAGGCGGCGGCGTCTTCCTGTTCTACCAGAGTCACCTCGATGCCGAAGCGCGGCAGCATGTCGTCCAGCAGCTTGCTGGTGCTCATGTAGTGCCGGCGCTGGCCGATGACGTGGTCGCCGGCCTTGACCAGCGCCAGCACCGTGGTGGCGATGGCGCCCATGCCGGAGGCGGTGACCAGCGCCGTCTCGGTGCCTTCCAGCTGCGCCATCACGGTTTTCACCCGTTCGTGCACCGGGTTGCCGTAGCGGGTGTAGTTGCGCGGGTGCTGCGGCTCGCTGGACATGGCGATGAATTCGGCGCTGTCCTCGGCCTTGAACACCGCCGAGTAGTGGATGGCCGGCGCGACACCCTTTTCGTCGGTGACGTCGGCATCGGCATGGATCACCATGGTTTCCAGTTGATAGTCCATATTGTTCTCGCTGGGTTGGTTGCACGCGGACACGGTCAGCGCGGTTGGTGTAGGTTCAGGCGCGCCTCGCCGTACTTGATCAATAGCGACAGCACGGCGGCGATGGCGATATAGAGCAGGCCGGCCAGCAGCAGCGCGTCGGTGGTGTAGGCCTCGATCGACAGCCGTCGCGCCACGCCGGTGAGGTCGAGCACGGTGATGGTGCTGGCCAGCGCGGTGGATTTCAGCTGCAGCACGATCTCGTTGCCCAGCGTCGGCGCGACGATGCCGATGGCACGCGGCACCACGATGTACCAGGTGACCATCAGCCGGCTCATGCCGAAGGCGGTGGCCGCCTCCTTTTCGCCGGCCGGCACGCCGAGAATGCCGCCGCGGATGTCTTCCGCCATGTACGCCGCCAGGTTCAGCGTCAGCGCCAAGAGCGCGCAGGAGAAGGCGTCGTCGAGCAGCAGCCACAGTACGGAATCGCGCACCCATTCAAACTGCGCCAGGCCGTAGTAGAGGATGAAGATCTGCACCAGCAGCGGCGTGCCGCGAAACGCGGACATGAACAGGCGGCAGGGCAGCGCGATCCAGCGCCGCGGCGAGGTGCGGGCCACCGCCAGCGGCACCGCCAGCGCGAAGCCTAGGACACAGGAGAACAGCAGCAACTGCAGCGAGATCCACAGTCCGTCGAGCAGCGCCGGCCACGAGAGGCTCAGCAGCGAAGCAAGTTGATCCATGAGGGTTCCTTTCACGCCGGGCTGGCGTAACCGCGATTGGCGCGCTTTTCAAAGTAGGCAAACGCGGGGTTGGAGACGGCCAGCAGCAGCAGGTAGACCACCGCCACCGCGGCGTAGAACACGAAGGGCTGCTTGGTGAATTGTGCGGCGATGCTGGCCTTGCGCAGCATGTCCTCCAGCCCGACGATCGAGACCAGCGAGGTGTCCTTCAGCAGGTTCTGCCACATGTTGTTGAGGCTGGGCAGGCAGATGCGCCACGCTTGCGGCAGCTGCACGCACCAGAAGATCTGCCAGCGCGACAGGCCGTAGGAGCGCGCCGCCTCCAGCTGACCCTTGGGCACCGCCAGGAAGGCGCCGCGGAACACCTCCGACGCGTAGGCGCCGAACACCAGCGCCAGCGCCACCACGCCGCCGGCAAACGGGCTGAGGCTCAGCGTGCCGGCGAAGTGGGTGTTGAGCAGGTTGGACAGGCCGAAGTAGCAGATCAGCAGGATCAGGAATTCGGGAATGCCGCGCAGGACGTTGCTGACCAGATAGGCGGCTTGCCGCAGCCAGCGCAGTGCCGACATCTTGGCGGCGGCGCCGGCCAGCCCCAGCAGCAGGCCGAAGCACAGCGAGGTGAACGCCAGTTCCAGTGTCAGGCCGGCGCCTTCCAGCAGCTGGGCGCTGTAGTCGAATAGTGCAGCCATGGAGAGTCTCCAGTGCGGGCCGCCGTGCAGGCGGCCCGGCGGGTGGGGTTATTGCGGCAGGATGCTGAACGGGAAGTAGCGCTTGTTGACGGTCTGGAAGTAGCCGTTCTGGTGCACGCCGAGAATGGCGAGGTCGAACTGCGCCTTGAGTTTGCTGTCGCCCTTGCGCACGGCGATGGCGGTACCGGCGCCAAAGATCGCGTCATCGGTGATGGCCTGGCCGGCAAAGGCGAAGCCCGCCTGCTGGCCGCTCTTGGCCAGCCAGTCGTGGGCCACGGTGCTGTCTGCGAACACCGCCTGGATGCGGCCGGACTCCAGATCCAGCCAGGCGGCGTCCAGCGACTGGTAGACCTTGACGTTGATGCCGCTGCTGCTCGTCGGCAGGCGGTTGCGGAAATAGCTTTCATGGGTGGAGGCGGTCTGCACGCCGACGGTCTTGCCGCGCAGCGTGGCCGGCTGGTGGCTGATGCCGCTGCCTTTCTTCGCCACCAGATGGACCGGCGCGGTGGTGAATATGCGGCTGAAGTCCACCGACTTTTCCCGCTCCGCGGTTCTCGACATTTGCGCCAGCACCGCATCGATCTGGCGCGCCTTCAGCGCCGGGATCAGCGCGTCGAAGTCCATGGTCACCCATTGACAGGTCACTTTCATCGCGGCGCACATCTTGTTGCCGATTTCGATCTCCATCCCCTGCAGCTTGCCGGAGGCGTCCTTGTATTCGAACGGGGCGTAGTCGGCGAGGGTGCCGATGCGGACCACCTGCTGCGCGTGGGCGGTGCTGATCAGGGTCAGGGCGGTGAGGGCGGAGAACACGAGCTTTTTCATGGCAATTTCCTTTGGGTGGGGGCGGCAATCACAGGATGCTGGACAGGAATTTCTGGAACCGTGGCGACTGCTGGCGGGTGAACACTTCGTCGGGGCAGCCGTCTTCTTCGATCTTGCCCTGGTGTACGAACACCACGCGGCTGGCGACTTCGCGCGCGAAGCCCATCTCGTGGGTGACCACCAGCATGGTGCGGCCGTCCTCGGCCAGCGCGCGCATCACCTTCAGCACCTCGCCCACCAGCTCCGGGTCCAGCGCCGAGGTCGGCTCGTCGAACAGCAGCACTTCCGGGTCGGTCGCCAGCGCGCGGGCAATGGCCACCCGCTGCTGCTGGCCGCCGGAGAGCTGGGCAGGGTAGGCGTGGCACTTGCCGGCCATGTCCACCTTTTCCAGCATCTCCAGCGCCTTGGCTTCGGCCTCCTGGCGGCCGAGGCCCAGCACCTTTTGCGGCACGAACATCACGTTCTGCAGCACCGTCATGTGCGCCCACAGATTGAACTGCTGGAACACCATCGCCAGTTTGCGGCGGATGCGGGTGATCTGCCGCGGGTCGGCCAGCGTCAGTCCGCCATCGCGCGTCGCCTTCATCTCCAGATGCTCGCCGTTGATGGTCAGGCGGCCGGCGTCCGGGGTTTCCAGCAGGTTGATACAGCGCAGCAGGGTGCTTTTGCCGGAGCCGCTGCTACCCAGGATCGAGATCACGTCGTGCTTGTGCGCGGTGAGCGAGATGCCTTTCAGGATCTCGACGCTGCCGAACGACTTGTGCAGGTCCTCGATGGCCAGCACCGGCGCTGGCGGCGAAAAAGCGGGATGGGCTAGGGATGTCATGGGTGATCCTCTCTTTCTCGATTTGTGGACGTCTTTTTTTGTGTGCAACTTCCGGCGGCGGCAGCGCCGCCGGCACGACGACTTGGAACCGCTTTCTAGTGCGCGCTCAGGCGCTTGCGTTTGAAACAGATCACCTTGGGCTGCGACATCTCGGCGATGGCGAAGCGCACCCCCTCGCGTCCCAGCGAGCCGTACTTGAAACCGCCGAACGGCATGCCGTCGAAGCGGAAGTCGGAGGAGTCGTTGATCATCACCCCGCCGGCCTGCAGCCGTTCCGCCACCCCCAGCGCCGTTTCCAGGTGGCTGGTGAAGATGCCGGCCTGCAGGCTGCTGTCGCTATCGTTGGCCGCAGCCAGCGCGCTATCCAGATCGTCGAACGGGGCGACGATCACCACCGGCGCGAACACCTCCTCGCGCCAGACGCGGGCCGTGGTCGGCACGTCGGCGAGGATGGTCGGTGCGTACAGCGCACCCTGGCGCTGGTGGCCGCACAGCACGGTGGCGCCCTCTGCGATCGCCTCGTCCACCCAGCTTTCGATGCGGCAGGCCTGCGCCTCGCTGATCATCGGCCCCATGTCGGTGGCCTCGTCCAGCGGGTCACCGACCCGCATCGCGGCGGTCAGCTCGGTCAGGTAGCGGGTGAACAGCTCGTACACCGGGCGCGCGATCAGCAGGCGCTGGGTGCCGATGCAGTTCTGGCCGGCGGCCCAGAACGCGCCGGAGACGCAGGATTCGGCGGCGTCGCGCAGGTCGCAGTCGGCCATCACGATCACCGGTGCGTTGCCGCCCAGGTCCATCGCCAGCTTCTTCAGTCCCGCCTCGCGGGTGATGGCTTCGCCGCTGACCGGGCCGCCGGTGAAGCTGACCATGCGGATCGCCTTGTCGCGCACCAGCGGCGCGGCCACCTCGCTGCCGCCATGCACCAACTGCAGCGCGTCGTGCGGCACGCCGGCCTGCCACAGGCACTCCGCCAGCCGCACCGCCGACAGTGGCGCCAGCAGCGACGGCTTGAGGATCACCGCATTGCCGGCGGCCAACGCCGGACCCAGCTTGTGGGCGACCAGGTTGAGCGGGTCGTTGAACGGGGTGATGGCGAGGATCACGCCCAGCGGTTCGTGGGTGAAATAGCCGCTGCGGTCTTCGGCGCCGGCGTAGGCGTCGAACGGGATGATCTCGCCGCCGTGGCGTTTCGCTTCTTCCGCCGACAGCCGCAGGGTGTTGACGCAGCGCGCCACTTCCTTGCGCGCCTGGCGCAGCGCCTTGCCGGACTCCAGCACGATGGTGCGGGCAAACTCGGCGGCCTGCTGTTCGACCATGGTTGCGGCGCGTTGCAGCAGCTCGGCGCGCTGGTGGCGCGGCAGTGCTGCGGCCAACGTTGCGCCGTGACGGGCGCGGGTCACGACGGCCGGCAGCGCCTCGACCGCGGTCAGCTCGACGCTGCCGACCACGCTGCCGTCGAACGGCGATTGCACTTCGCAGCGCATGGCCTGGTGCTTGAGTGGCGCGTTCATGCTTGCACCTCCTGGCCGCGGGTCTGGCCGGCCAGCTCGATCAGGTCGGACAGCACCGCGAAGGCGGTTTCCACGCGGCCGGCGCCGGGGCCGCTGATGGTGACGCCGCCCAGCACGTCGGTGTCGAAGGTGATGGCGTTGGTGACACCGCCAATCGCCGCCAGCGGGTGGCCGGCCGGCAATTCGCGTGGCTCGACGCTGGCGCTGACGCTGCCGTCGGGGTGACGGGTGGCGGCGCCGACCAGTCGCCAGCTGCGTCCGGCGGCCTGCGCGGCTTGGATGTCGGCACTGGTGAGGCCGGTGATGCCGCGGCAGGCGACGTCGGCGCGGGTCAGCCCGGCCTGCCACAGCGTGTTGGCGAGGATCACCACTTTCAGCTGCACGTCGCCACCGCCGAGGTCGGCGCTGGGGTCGGCCTCGGCGTAGCCGAGTGCCTGCGCCTCGCGCACCGCGTCGTCGAAGTCGTGGCCCTGCGCCAGCCGCTCCAGCACGAAGTTGGAGGTGCCGTTGAGGATGCCGGCAAAGCCGTTGATCTCGCAGCCGCGCAGCGTGGTGCCGATCTGGCGCAGCACCGGCGTGCCACTCATCACTGCACCCTCGTACTTGATGGCGGCGCCGTTGGCCGCAGCCAGCTGGGCGAGCGACTGCTGTGCCAGCGCGATCGGGCCCTTGTTGGTGGTGATCACGTGCTTGCCGTGGCTCAGCGCGGCACGGCAGTGCGACAGCGCCGGCTCGCCGGTGTGCGGGTCGGTGAAGGTGGCCTCGACCACCACATCCACGTAGTCGGCGGTGACCAGCTCCAGGGTGGCGGCGAGGTCGATGTGTTCGCTGATGCGGGTCGACGGATCGCTGCGCAGCGCGTCGGTGGCGAAGCCACTATCGGCGGTGGCCAGCAGCGCGTCGAGATCCAGCCCCTGCGGATTGCTGACCACGCCCAGGCGCAGGTCGGCCAGCGCGGTGATGCGGAAGTCGAGGCCGTTAAGCTTGCCTTGCTTGGCCTTGAGCAGGGCCACCAGGCCCTGGTTCACGCCGCCGAAACCAATCAGTGCCAATCGGAAAGTCATCGCTAGATCCCTTCGTGTTCGAGTGTGGAACTTCATGTTACGGCGGCAAAATGGCGCCAACAATCGACAAAATGACGCTAAAAAAGATTATTTTGTTGCGATCTGGCTGCTATCGGCTGCGCTTTGTCCGTCGCCTTCCACCGGGATGAACAGCGAGGTTTTCAGCGTGTTGAGCACCACGTTGGTGGTGATGCGGCGGATCATCGGGTTGTTCTCCATCACCCGCGCCGTCAGGCGGTCGTAGGCCTCGACATCCTGCGCGGTGATGATGACGATCAGGTCGGCGGCGCCGGTCACGTAGTAGATCTGCTGGATGGCGTCGATCTGCTTTGCCCACTCGCGGAAGCGGTTGACGGTGTCGTAGTTGTCGCGCTCGATTTCCATGGCGGCGACAAAGCTCATCGGCCGCCCGACCAGTGCGCGGTCGAGCACGGCCACCTCGGCGGTGATGATTTTTTCGGCGCGCAGCCGCTTGAGGCGTTTCTGCACGGCGGAGGCGGACAGGCCGATGGCCTCGGCAATCACCTCCGCCTTGACCGAGCAGTCGCGCTGCATGATGGTGAGGATCTTCTGGTCGAACGAATCAAGCGTTGTGCTCATGGTGAGTACCGGAAAATTAGAGATAGAACGCGGTGGCCGTGTCGGCCCCCGCACAGCGGCGCACCTGGTCCAGCGCCTGGATCAGCGCGCGCTTGCGCTCGGCGTCGAAGCCATCCAGGCGCACCGTCGGCAGTTCGATACGGTCAACGCCCGCTGGCAGCGGATAGGCCCGTTCCGAGCCTTGCTGGCGCTTGGCGATCAGCGCGCTGCCCTGCAGCGCCAGCAGCGTCATCTGCAGCGAGCAGGGGGCCGGCAGCGCCAGCGCGCCGGCCAGCGGCAGCAGCAGCGGGGGGATTTGCTGCAATAGCGGAATCTCGTACACCCCCGGCCACCAGGCGTGCGCGTGCGGCGGCCAGCAGCCGGTGGGCAGCACGGCGACCATTTCCACGCTGCGGTCAGCGCGCAGCAGGGCATAGGCCTGCACCCGGCCGTCGGTGTCGGGGTGCGCATGGCACAGCAGGCCCGCCGGGTGCGGCACAGGCGGTGCCAGCGGGATGCCGGCCGGGCGCAATTGCTGCAGCAGCGCCAGCGCGTGCTGCCGCTGCGCGGCAGTCAGCGGGTGGCCGGCGACGCCGGGGGCCGGCAACAGCCGGCAGCGCCACTGCGGGCCGGGCGGCATCACGACACCGCCGTCGTGCAGCAACGGCAATTCGCCGGCAGAAAATGGTTCACGCATACGACCCCCTCCCGTCTTGCTGCCGCCCCGGACCCGGGCTGTGGCAGCGACACCTTGACTGTCATTATGCAGAGAGTGATCGCGGCGAAAGCGCAATGTGATGCGCTTTTGTTACGCAGATGCGCCAATTTTCCGGATTATGTTCCGTCTGGCTGCGTTGATGACGGCGGCAAACGTTGGCCGCGGCAAAACAAAACCCGCACCGGGGCGGTGCGGGTTGCGGGGTTCAGGCCTGGTGCCGGTGTGGCTTACTTGAACGGGTAGATGTCGTTGCTGAAGTACTTGTCCTGGATCTTCTTGTAGGTGCCGTCCTTCAGGATTTTCTTCAGTGCCACGTTGATCTTGGCCAGCAGTTCCTTGTTGCCTTTCTGTACCGCAATGCCGCAGCCCTGGTAGTACTTCGGATCGTTGAACACCGGGCCGACAAAGGCGTAGCCCTTGCCCTTGCCGGTTTTCAGGAAGTCTTCCTCACCCACGGTGGACTCCAGGAATACCGCGTCCAGACGCTGGCTGGACAGGTCGAGGAAGGCATCGGTGATCTTGCCGTAGACCTTGATCTGCGCGCCTTTCGGCTTCAGCTTGTCGTTGGCTTCCTGTTGCTGCACGGCGCTGCGCAGCACGCCGATGTTCTTGCCCTTGTACCAGGCGTCGTTGATCTGGGTGCCTTCCTTGGCCAGCAGGCGGCCGGGCACGTTGAAGTACATGTCGCTGAAATCGACGATCTTGGCGCGTTCCGCGGTGATGCTCATCGAGGCGATGGCGACTTCAAACTTCTTGGCCTGCAGCGCCGGCACGATGCCGTCGAAGTCCATCGCTTTCAGTTCGCACTGCAGCTTGGCCTCGGTACAGATGGCGCGGGCGATGTCCGGATCGAAGCCGGTGATGCTGCCGTCGGCGGCCTGTTTCGAGAACGGCGGGTAGCTGACATCGGTGACGATGCGGATGGTTTGGGCTTGTGCCAGCAGTGGCAGCGAGCAGATGGCGGTCAGCGCCAGCAGGTGTTTGTAGTTCATGTTGTCTCCGTTTTCCTTTGTCGTTGCGGTGTGTGTCGCACTCCGCGGCTGTTTCTATCTTAATCGCGGACGCGTGCCAACCGTGCGTCAATTGTGTATACATTTGTGCGGCTTTTTTGCCAGTGCGACATGAAAAATCCGGCGGCGGCGCATTTGTGGCGCTTGACTGCCATCAATGCCGCGCTGGCGCGGGTGGCTACAATGGCCGCTGACCCGTCGCCACCTGGCGCGACACCGGGCCGGGACGGCCTCCCGGCACCACGCCCGCACCCCGCCATGGCCAAGAAATTCCCGCTGCACCCCAAGCACCCGGAGCGCATCTGCTGGGGCTGCGACAAGTACTGCCCGGCCAGCTCCTTGCAGTGTGGCAACGGTTCCGGCCGCACCCAGCACCCGGCCGAGATGCTCGGCGACGACTGGTATCTGTGGGGCGACTGGGGCATCACCCCGGACGACGATGCGGCGCAGCCGGCGCCCGCCACGCCGCCTGTCACCAGCAGCAGCTGAACGCCGTCGCGGGCAAAGGTTGGCCGCAAGCCAGTGCCGCTCCGTGCCCATCGCGACCGCGGCCAGGCGGCGCCGCACTGCCCGCCACTTGCGTACAGGTGACATCGCTGTACAGAAGCGGCACCATCGCCGCTAGTCCTTTCCAGTAAGAAAAAATTTTATCTCATTGATAAAGCTGGACAATTTTTCGTGTCTGGCCGATTGCTGCGCCGCATCAAGTGCACCGCCGGCCGTTGTGGGGCGCGGGGATTGCTGAAATGATGCGTACGCAACAGGCTGGGTGCGTCCGTTCGCGCCGCCGGCGCCGCTAAACGCCGTCGCCGCGCCAGCGTGTACCCCCGCCGTGCGCGTTGCCTGTCATCCCTATTCATCCGCTGCCATCGGCAGCGTCAGCCGCCAAGGAGTGAAGCATGTTCCTGCCCGTCATTGCCGCCCGGCAACAGCCCGTCCCGCCGTTCGCGGGGGCAGGCCGATGACGGCGCCGCTGCAGCTGGCGGTGCTGCTGCTGCCGCCGTGTTCGCCGTTCGGCATCGGCTGCTTTGCCGAACCGTTCCTGCAGGCCAACCGCCTGGCCGGCAAGACGCTGTACCAGTTGCGCTTCTATAGCTGGAACGGCCAGCCACTGCCGATGGCCGGCGGCATGCGCTACCCGGTGAGCGGTGCGCTGCGCGATGCCGAAGCCTGCGACCAGCTGTTCGTGCTCAGCGAGGGCGTGCTGCCGTTCAGCGATGCCGCGCTGTGCTGCCATGCGCTGGCGCTGCTGGCGTCCCGCGTGTCGCTGCTGGGCGGGGTGCACTGCGGTGCCTGGTGGCTGGCCAGTGCCGGGCTGCTCGACGGCTACCACGCGACCATTCACTGGCCGGAACAGCCGGCCTTTGCCGAGCGCTTTCGCAGTGTGGTGGCGTCGCAGCACGTGTACGAGCTGGATCGCGGCCGCTTCACCTGTGCCGGTGGCCTGGCGCAGATCGACGGCACGCTGGCGCTGATCGGGCGCCAGCACGGCGTCGAGCTGGTGGAGTCCATCGCCGCGGTGCTGTGCGCCGAGCGCGTGCGCGGCAGCGACGAACGCCAGCGCGTGCCGCTGCTGGCGCGGGTCGGCGAGAAGCACCCCAAGCTGACCGAGGCGGTGATGCTGATGGAAGCCAATATCGAGGAACCGCTGACCACCGACGAGCTGGCGCGGCTCACCAACCAGTCGCGGCGCCAGCTGGCGCGCCTGTTCAAGCAATACCTCGACGATTCGCCGTCGCGCTACTACCTGCAGCTGCGGCTGGAGCGCGCGCGGCAGCTGCTGCGCAACACCGGCAAGTCGGTGGTGCAGATCGGCTTGCTGTGCGGCTTTTCTTCCGGGCCGCACTTTTCCACCGTGTACCGTACCCATTTCGGCATCTCGCCGCGCGAGGAGCGCTTCCCCGGCGACAGCGACTTGGCCGACGAGGGCTGAGGCCGCCGCCTGCGGCCAACGTTGGCCGCAGGCGACCCGGCTGGCCCGAACAGTTCGTCGCCCGGATAAGCGCAGCGCGTCCGGGAACATCGGAGCCCCTCCCGGACGCGCCTGTGGCTGATCCGGGCGACTTGCTGACACGCGATGCGGCCAACCTTGCCCGCTGCTGGCCCAAACAGAAAGCTGCGTGTCTTGATTCTGGACGGAAAGTTTGACGCACCTGCCTAGAATGGCTCCATCTCAACGCCAGATGAAGGATTCCCAGATGTCCGCTCCTGTTACCCGCCAAACCTTTGATGAAGTGATGGTTCCCAACTACGCCCCGGCCGCGTTCGTACCGGTCAAGGGTGAAGGCTCCCGCCTGTGGGACCAGCAGGGCAAGGAATACATCGATTTCGCCAGCGGCATCGCCGTAACCAGCCTGGGTCATCTGCATCCGGAACTGACCAAGGTCTTGCACGAGCAGGTCGACCGCCTGTGGCACCTGTCCAATACCTTCACCAACGAGCCGGCGCTGAAGCTGGCGCGCCGCCTGACCGAAACCACCTTTGCCGAGAAGGTGTTCTTCTGCAACTCCGGCGCCGAAGCCAACGAAGCCGCGCTGAAGCTGGCGCGCCGTTACGCCTTCGACCATTTCGGCGGCAGCAAGACCGGCATCGTGTCCTGCAAGCAGGCCTTCCACGGCCGCACCCTGTTCACCGTGTCGGTCGGCGGCCAGCCGAAGTACACCGAAGGCTTCGCCCCGCTGCCGGGTGACCTGAACCACATCGAATTCAACAACCTGGAAGCCGCCGAGGCCGCCATCAACGCCGGCACCTGCGCGGTGATCGTGGAGCCGGTACAGGGCGAGGGCGGCGTGCTGCCGGCCACCAAGGCCTACCTGCAGAAGCTGCGCGAGCTGTGCGACAAGCACAACGCGCTGCTGATTTTTGACGAAGTGCAGATCGGTGTCGGCCGCTCCGGCGCGCTGTACGCCTACCAGGCCTACGGCGTGACCCCGGACATCCTGACCAGCGCCAAGGCACTGGGTAACGGCTTCCCGGTCGCCGCCATGCTGACCAGCAACAAGGTTGCCGCCTCCTTCGTGGTCGGCACCCACGGCTCCACCTACGGTGGCAACCCGCTGGCCTGCTGCGTGGCCGACAAGGTGCTGGAACTGATCAACACCCCGGAAGTGCTGGACGGCGTCAGCAAGCGTCACCAGCTGCTGAAGGACGGCCTGGCCGCCATCAACGCCAAGCACGGCGTGTTCAAGGAAGTGCGCGGCATGGGCCTCTTGATCGGCGCCGAGCTGCAGGGCGCGTTCCACAACAAGGCCAAGGACATTGTCAACGCCGCCGCCAAGCACGGCCTGATGGTGCTGGTGGCCGGCACCAACGTGCTGCGCATCGTGCCGTCGCTGGTGATTCCGGAAGCCGACCTGCAGGAAGGCCTGGCGCGTCTGGATGCCACCATCGCCGAACTGGTGACCAAGGCGGAAACCGCCAAACAGGCGCAACCGGCCTAATGCCATACACGGCGGCGACCAAGTATCGCCGCCGTTTTTCCCTACAGAGGAAGAAGTCATGCTCCTAGTCCGTCCGAGCAAGCTGTCCGACCTGCCGCAGATTGAACGCATGGCGCGTTCCGACGGCCCGGTACTGCACTCCCTGCCGCCCGACCGCGATCGCCTGCAGCAGCGGGTGGATGATTCCGTGCATTCGCTACGCGCCGAGGTCGATTGCCCCGGCGAGGAAAGCTATCTGTTCGTACTGGAAGACACCGCCACCGGCCAGCTGCACGGCACCGCCGGCATCATGGCCGTGGCCGGTTTTTCCGAGCCGTTCTACGCCTTTCGCAACGAAGTGCTGGTGCACGCCTCGCGCGAACTGAAAGTGAACCACCGCGTGCACGCGCTGGTGACCTCGCACGAGCTGACCGGCCGCACCCGCTTGACCGGCTTCTACTTCGACGAAGCCGCGCTCGGTCGCGGCATGGCCGCGCCGCAGCTGCTGTCGCGCGCGCGCATGATGTTCATCGCCCAGCACCGCGAACGTTTCAACAACGAGATTTTCTCGGTGCTGCCGGGCGTCACCGACGACAACGGCCGCTCGCCGTTCTGGGACGCCGTCGGCTTCAAGTTCTTCCGTCGCGACTTTGCCGAGATGGAACTGGCCTCCGGTGGCCGCAGCCGCACCTTCATCGCCGAGATGATGCAGGTCGATCCGCTGTACGTACCGCTGATCGCCGAAGAAGCGCAGCGCGTGATGGGCGAGCCGCACAGCGGCGCACGCACCAACTACCGCTGCCACCTGGCCGAAGGCCTGGAGCCGGATCATTTCGTCGACCTGTTCGACGCCGGCCCGGTGCTGACCGCGCAGCTGGACGTGTGCCGTTCGGTGCGTTACAGCCGCCTGCACACCGCCCGCCGTGGCGTGGTCAGCGGCGCCACCGTACCGTATCTGGTCAGCAACACGCTGACCGCCGAATTCCGTTGCCTGCTGGTGGACCTGCCGCCACTGCAGGGCGACGAAGTCACGCTGCCGACCGCGGTAGCCGACGCGCTTGAGATCGTGGATGGCGACGCCGTGCGTTGCGTTCCGTTGCAGACCGAAGGGGGCCGCTGATGATCGTATTGAGAATGTGCCGGCCGGACGACGTCGACGCGCTGGTGATGCTGGGCCACAAGGCCGGCCCCGGCCTGACCACGCTGAAGCCGGACCCGGTCGCGCAGGGCGCGCGCCTTGAGCGCGTGCAGCGCACCATCGCCGGCGAACTGCCGCTGGCGGAGCAGGGTTATCTGTTCGTGCTGGAAGACACGGCCAGCGGCAAGGTGGTCGGGGTGTGCGGCATCGAGGTCGCCGTCGGTCTGGACCAGGCGTTCTGGACCTACCGCATGGACACCTTCGTGCACGCCAGCCGCGAGCTGGGGCTGTGGACGCGCATGGACAAGCTGCACATGTCGCACGGCCTGACCGGCTATTCCGAGCTGTGCACGCTGTTCCTCGACCCGGATTTCCGCGTCAACGGCAACGGCTCGCTGCTGTCCAAGGCGCGCTTCATGTTCATCGGCCAGTTCCGCGAACGCTTTGCCGAGCGCATCTGCGCCGAAATGCGGGGCTACTTCGACGAAAACGGCGAATCGCCGTTCTGGAAGGCGCTGGGCGCGCACTTCTACCGCATCGACTTCCACGAGGCCGACCGCCTGGTGGCGCTGGGCAAGAAGTCCTTCCTCGCCGAGCTGATGCCGCGCTACCCGGTGTACATCGACTTCCTGCCGCAGGACGCCCGCGACTGCATCGGCAAGGTGCACAAGGAAACCGAACCGGCGCGCCGCATGCTGGAAGTGGAAGGCCTGCGCCTGGAACAGCACGTGGACATCTTCGAGGGCGGCCCGGTGCTGGAAGCACGCATCGACGACCTGCGCGTGATGCGCGACAGCCAGCTGTGCCAGGTGGAAATCGTGGCCGAAACCGCCGCCGACGCGCCGCGCCAGCTGGTGGCCAATGGCGAGCTGGCCGACTTCCGCGTGATCCTGGCTGCGGCCAACGTTTGCGATGGCGTGGTGCATCTTTCTGCCGAACAGGCGCGCGCGCTGCAGGTGAAAGCCGGCGACCGTGTGCGCGTGATGCCGCAGAACCCGGCCAAGTAAACCGAACACTTATTGCCGGCAGCCGCTGCGCTGCCGGTTTACAAACACAACCGGGCGCCTCGAAAAGCTAGCGTTTTCGAGGTGTCCAGACAGGAATACAGCAATGAGCCAACTCTTCATCGACGGCGCCTGGACCAGCGGTCGCGGCGCATCCTTCGTCTCGCTCAACCCGGCCAACGGCCAGCCGGTATGGGAAGGCCACGCCGCCTCTGCCGCCGACATCGGCGCCGCCTTTGCCGCCGCGCGCCGCGCGTTTGACGACTGGCGCTGCCGCTCGCTGGACGAGCGCATCGCGCTGGTACGCCGCTTTGCCGAAGTGCTGGGCGAGCACAAGGAAGAGATGGCCCGCGCCATCGGCGTGGAAACCGGCAAGCCGCTGTGGGAATCGCGCCAGGAAGTAGCCGCCATGGTCGGCAAGATCGACATCTCCATCCGCGCCTATAACGAGCGTACCGGTGAAAAGCGCGGCGAGCTGGCCGGCGACGCCACCGTGCTGCGCCACCGTCCGCACGGCGTGCTGGCGGTGTACGGCCCGTACAACTTCCCCGGCCACCTGCCGAACGGCCACATCGTGCCGGCGCTGATCGCCGGCAACACCATCCTGTTCAAGCCGTCGGAACTGACCCCGCTGGTGGCCGAGCTCACCGTCAAGCTCTGGGAAAAGGCCGGCGCACCGGCTGGCGTGATCAACCTGCTGCAGGGCGAGCGCGATACCGGCATCGCCTTGGCGCAACACCCGATGCTGGACGGCCTGCTGTTCACCGGCAGCTCCGCCACCGGCGTGGCGCTGCACAAGCAGTTCGCCGGCCGCCCGGGCTTCATGCTGGCGCTGGAAATGGGCGGTAACAACCCGATGCTGGTGGCCGAGGTGGACAACCTGGACGGCGCCGTGCATCACGCCATCCAGTCGTCCTTCCTGTCGGCCGGCCAGCGCTGCACCTGCGCGCGCCGCCTGCTGGTGCCGCACGGCGAGTTCGGCGACCGTTTCATCGCTCGCTTTGCCGAAGTGGCCGCCAAGCTCACCATCGGTGACTACGATGCCGAGCAGCAGCCGTTCATGGGCGCCATGGTGTCGCTGAAGGCGGCGCAGGGCATGCTGGCGGCACAGGACAAGCTGCTGGCCATGGGCGCCACGTCCATCCTGGCCATGCGTCAGCTGCAGGACGGCAAGGCCTTCGTGACCCCGGCCATCCTGGACGTGACCGCCATCGCCGGCCAGCTGCCGGACGAGGAATACTTCGGCCCGCTGAGCCAGATCATCCGCTACCACGACTTCGACGAAGCGCTGCAGATCGCCAACCGTACCCAGTACGGCCTGTCCGCCGCGCTGCTGGCCGACGACGAAGCGCTGTGGCAGCGCTTCAACCGGGACATCCGCGCCGGCGTGGTGAACTGGAACAAACCGACCAACGGCGCGTCGTCCGCGGCACCGTTCGGTGGCACCGGCCTGTCCGGCAACCATCGTCCGGGCGCGTTCTACGCCGCCGACTACTGCGCCTACCCGATGGCGTCGGTGGAGGCGGGCGAGCTGACGCTGCCGGCACAGCTGTCGCCGGGCATGACTTTCTGAGGGTGTTGTTTCTGCTCATTGACAGCCCGCCACGTGCGGGCTTTTTTGCGTGCGGCGCAAGCTTGGCCGCACGTGCGCAGAACCTGTTCTAAAGTCTCGCACGCTCACGCAAGACAAGGCGAAAACGGCTGAGGCAGTGGCGTTTGGCTGGAGATGAACAAGCCTGCCGAAGGCATTTTCAACGCGGTATCGCCCGTGAGAACCGCCGCAGCAGACCTTGAACAGGTGCTCAGGACTTGCCGCGCAGGTAGTCGGCGACCGCCGCCGGCGGCAAGGGGCGCGCCTCGAGAAAACCCTGCATCTCGTCGCAGCCGTTGGCCAGCAGCCAGGCCTGCTGCGCCGGGGTTTCCACGCCCTCGGCCACGGTGTTGCAGGCCAGCTGTTGCGCCAGGGTGATGATGGTGCGCGCCACCGCGCGGCCTTCCTCGCGGTCGAGATTGCGCACGAAGGCGAGGTCGATCTTCAGTACCGACACCGGCAGCTGTTGCAGGTAGGCGAGCGAGGAGTAGCCGGTGCCGAAGTCGTCGAGCGCGAGGTGCAGCCCCAGCCCACGCAGCTGCTGCAGCACCGGCAGCGCCCACTGCAGGTTTTCCATCGCCGCGGTCTCGGTGATTTCCAGCTCCAGCTGTGCCGGTGCCACGCCGTGGCGCTGGCAGCTTTGCAGCAGCCAGTCCTGCAGCCCGGCATCGCCGAGCTGGCGCGGCGACAGGTTGATCGCCATGCGGCCAACCTGGTGGCCGTCGCGCTGCCAGGCGGCACGCTGCGCGATGGCCTGATCCAGTGTCCAGCGCCCGAGGCGCAGGATGAAGCCGGTTTCTTCCGCCACCGGGATGAACTCGCCGGGGCTGATGGCGCCCTCGGCCGCCTGCCAGCGCAGCAGCGCCTCGAAGCCGGCGACGCTGCCGTCGCGCAGCCGCACCCGCGGCTGGTACACCATGGAAAATTGTTGCTGCTGCAGCGCCAGCGCCATCTGGCCGGCCAGCTGCAGCCAGCGGCGGGTACGTGCCGGTTCGCAGTCGCTGAATGCTACCACCGGCGTGCTGATGCTGCGCTTTGCGGCGGTCATCGCCATTTCGGCGTGCTGCAGCAGCTGGCTGGCCTGATCGCCGTCCTCCGGATAGCGGCAGTAGCCGGCACGGGCGCCGGCCTGAAGCTCGATGCCGCCGGGCAGCACGAACGGTGCGGCAAAGGCTTCCAGCAGTTGCTGCGCGCGCGGCAGCGGTTGGCGCTGGCCCGGCATCAGCACCGCGAAGCTGTCGCCCTGCAGCCGTGTCAGCTGTTCGTCGGGGTGCAGCAGGCCTTGCAGGCGCTGGCTGCTGGCCACCAGCAGCGCATCGCCGCTGTCGTGGCCGAACACCTGGTTGATGCGCCCCAGCGCGTCGATATTGCACAGCAGCAGCGCGCCGTGCGGGCACTGCTGCAGGCTGGCATCCAGCTGCTGGATGGTGGCGTGGCGGTTGGGCAGCCCGGTCAGTTCGTCGTTGAGCGCCAGCCATTGCAGTTGCGAGGTCTGCTGCACCTGTACGCTGATGTCGCTGACAAAGGCCAGCACATAGGCGTGCTGGCCCCAGTGCAGCGGCGCCAGCTCGACACTGGCGTGAAACTGGCTGCCGTCGCAGCGCTCGGCGGTCACCTGCTGGCGTTCGCTCATGCGGCGCACGCTGGCCGCGGCGTGGTAGCCGCTGCGGTGCTGGCGGTGTGCGCCGCGCAGTGCGCTGGGCACCAGCTGGTCGATGTGGCCGCCGTCGAGTGCGCCCGGTGCGGCATGGAACAGCTGTTCCGCCGCCGGATTGCTGCTGACGATGCGGCCGTCCTGATCCACCACCAGAATGCCCAGTGGTGCGCCGGAAACCAGCGCGTGCAGGCGGTTGCGCGCGTCCTCGTGCGCGGTCTTTTCCACGGTCAGTTGCTGGTAAGGTTGCAGCAGGCGGGTTTCGATCACCCCGCGCAGGAAGAAGCCCTGGCCGATGACCTTGAACACGTGGCCGAGGCCGTTGGCGACGTCGTCCACCAGCTGGTAGAAGCAGAAAAACAGCTCGCCGAAGGCCAGCACCAGCAGGCCGGCGGTCAGCCACTGCCCGGCAAAGATGGACTGCTGCGCGCGGTGCACGCGAAAGGCCAGCAGCAGGTAGCCACCCACCAGCAGCCACTCCAGCGCGATTTTCAGCGCGGTCAGGCCGCTACCGGGCTGGTACAGCACCGGCAGCCTGCCGTACAGGCCGACACCGAGCAGCGCCACCAGCGCACCGTACAGCCAAAGCAGCGGAATGGCGCGCCGCTGTTGCGGGGGCGGCAGCAGCATGCACAGGATGGCCAGCGCCACCATCGCGCGCGCGCCCAGCCACAGCACGATGGCCTTTTGCGGGGTGTTGGTGGTGACGAAGGCCGGCAGCAGCGCGTAGGACACGGTGTGCAGGGTGTCCAGTGCCGCGATCACCGCGAAGCCGACCGCCAGCACCCGCAGCGGGCGGCTGCTGTCGGTGCGGAACCAGGCCATCACCGCCACCAGCAGGCTCATGGCGATGGACAGGATTTCCAGCATGGTGTGAATGGCGGCGTAGCCGGGCAGGCGTGCCCAGCCCGGCGACACCAGTTGCAACAGCAGCATCAGCGAGATCAGGAAGCACAGCAGCAGCGCCAGCGGCAGCGGGGTCGCGGTGTTGGCAGACGGCGTACTGGCGGGCCAGGACAGAGATAGCATGCGGGCGGGCTTTCGGCTGGGGTCGCAAAATGATGATTCAGCATAGCCACCCGGTGCCGGCGGCGGCAAATTATCACTTTACCTTAAGTCATGCTTGCCATGCTGCTACGGCATGCTGGAACTTGATCTGACCCCACTGCCAGTGTGGCAATGCCGACAACGGCTGCTGCAGCCGTCCACCTGCGCCAGCAGCCATGTGCGAAAAGGCGCACCTTGTCGACGTCGGGGTGGGGTAGAACCGTAGCCCGGATAAGCCACCGGCGCATCCGGGTAGGCGGTGCCTGATTTTCCCGGATGCGCTGCGTATATCCGGGCGACGAGAGCGCCCCTGTGCCAGCCGCCATCTGCGGAACACGTGCACCTTGTGGACGCCGGGGCGGGGTGGGCGTGTCTATAGTGTGATCAAGCTAACCGCAACAACAGGCGGACTACGCTGCAAGACGGCGGGCGCCGTTTTGGCACAAGCTGGAGACACGATCATGCCCAATACGCCGGAACCCGGATTGCTGCAGCTGTTGTATCTCTATTTCATCCCGTACTGGCTGTTTCGCGATGTCAGCCACGGCGATCAGATGCTGCGCGAGCAGAACTATCGCTATAACCGCGAGCAGCGCAAATACCTGCCCGGTTATCTGCTGAAGTGGGCGATCCTGTGTACGGTGCTGCTGGCCAGCCACCAGCTGGCCAGGGAGCTGACGGTGCTGGTGCCGGACTGGGATCATCTGTTCCGCATCTGGACACTGTTTTCCGGTGTCAGCTTCGCGGTCGGCGTTGCGTTGATGTCCAACATCATGGTGGCCTGGAGCTTCCTGACCTTCATCCCCTGAGGTCTGCCCGTGCGCCGTGCGGCAAGGTTGGCCGCATGGCCGTGTGCGCTTGCGGCCAAGTTTTTACGCGGCCCCGGGTTGCCTCGGGTGGCCCGGATAAGCCGCAGGCGCATCCGGGGAGTCGGTGCCTGATTTTCCCGGATGCGCTGCGCTTATCCGGGCTACGGGTTTATCCGGGGCGTGAATTTATCCGGGGCGTGAATTTATCCGGGCGCCGCGAGCGCCGCCTCCTCCTGTGCCGCCTGCGCCAGCAGCCAGTCGCGGAACACGCGCACCTTGTACACGTCGGTGCGGGTGGCCGGGTGCACCAGATAGTAGGCGTGCTGGCTGCGTACCGGCTGGTCCAGCGCCAGCTGCAACCGGCCGCTGGCCAGTTCTTCCGCCACCAGGAACTGCGGCAGCACCGCGATGCCGAGGCCGGAGATCGCCGCCTGGATCACCATGAAGAAGTGCTCGAAGCGCGGGCCGGACAGCAGGCTGGGCTGGTGCGTGTCCATGTCCTGCAGGCCGGCGGCGGACAGCCAGTCGTTCCACGCCTGCGGCCGCGTGGTGTGCTGTAGCAGGGTGTAGTCCAGCAGCTCGCGCACGTCGTTCAGCGGTTTTTTCAGCAGGCCGGGCGCGCACACCGGCACGATGTCCTCGCCCATCAGCCGGTGGCAGATCGCCCCCGGCCACAGCGCCGGGCCGAAGTGGATCGCCACGTCGGCCTCCACCTTGTCGAAATCGAACGGCCGCACCTGGGTCACCAGATTGAGCTGGATATCCGGGTAGCGCGCGCTGAAGTCCACCAGCCGCGGCACCAGCCAGCGTGAGCCGAAGGTGGGCAGCATGGCCACGGTGAGCACGCCGCCTTCGCCGCGATAGGCCATCAGCTGCAGCGTGGCGGCCTCGGCACGATCGAGCACGTCCTGCACCGCGGCGGCGTAGGCCTCGCCGGCCACGGTCAGCACCAGCCGCTGCTTGACGCGCTCGAACAAGGGGCGGCCGATGAAGTCTTCCAGGCCGCGGATCTGGCGGCTGACCGCGCTTTGCGTCAGGTTCAGCTCCTCGGCGGCGCGGGTAAAGCTCAGGTGGCGCACGGCAGCTTCGAAACACTGCAGGGCCATCAGCGAGGGGAGGGTGCGGCGCATGGTGAGTTCATGAGTTTACGGAATGAAGTCAGCAGAATACATCGCTTGAGCGCGACAGGGAAAGCCGTGACACTTTGCTTCATCAACGCCGCAGCAAAGATCACCGACAGATCGCCGGCCATATCGCACACTCAGGGAAGGGTATTCACAAATGACACAAACTCAAGCGTCCGCCGCCAACAGCCAACTGCACAAACTGCTGGTACAGGTAGCCGGTGAAAAAGCCGCCGCCGAGCTGTTCACCATGATCAAGGTCGAAGACGTACTGCTGGCCGAGCCGGCCGGCGAGCAGGTATCGCGCCTGGTACTGGCACAGGCGATGAACATGCTGCTGTTCGCGAAGAACCTGGACGCGGTGCCGGAAGGCAAGCGCTACGTCGCCGACAAGCTGGCCGCCGGCGGCCAGGTGGTGTTCGACCACGGCGCGCTGCGCACCGTGGCCGCGGCCAACACCGGCGCGCTGCCGCAGGGCGAGTTGGCCTTCAAGCGCGTGCTGGAGCCGCTGGGCTTTGCCGTGGCCGACGTGTACCCGCTGCCGCGCCTGAAGATGACCGGCCGCGCCTACTGTCATCAGGATGCGCCGGAACAGGTGGCGCAGTTCTTCGTGTCCGAGCTGCACGTGGACCAGTTCTCGCCGGCCTTCCAGGCGGCGGTGAACAAGGTGGTGTCCACCTCGCGCGATCCGCTGTCCGCCGCTGACAAGGCGCTGCTGGCCACGCTGTCCGACAACCGCGAACTGCCGTTCGCCGATGCCGCCAGCCTGCTGCCCAAGCTGGTGGGCTGTTTCGACGTGCAGCACGCCACGCCGACACTGGCCGACTACCACACCCTGCTGCAGGAATCCGCCGAAATGGCGTGGATCTCCACCGAGGGCAACGCCTTCAACCACGCCACCGACCACGTGGCTGACGTATTCGCCACCGCTGACGAGCTGCGCGCCAAGGGCCAGCCGATCAAGGACAAGGTGGAAGTGTCCGCCAGCGGCCGCGTACGCCAGACCGCGTTCAAGGCGGCGCAGGTGGAGCGCGAGTTCATCGACGCCGACGGCCAGCGCGTCAGCCGCATCGTGCCGGGCTCGTTCTACGAATTCATCACCCGCGACCGTTACACCGACGAAGCCGGCAACGACAAGCTGGATCTGCGCTTCGACAGCTCCAACGCGCAGGGCATTTTCAAGATGACCGCCGCCGCTTGCTAAGCGCCTGTTCACGATCTGCTGCGCTTCGGCGATACGGCGTTAAAAACGCCTTCGGAATGCTCATTGACCCCATGTCAATTCCGCTTCCTCAGTCGTTTTCGCCTTGTCTCGCTCTAGCTCGCGAGATCGTGAACACGCTCTGAGCGCAGTCCGATCTCTCTGGGTAACGGCTCCTTGTTGCCTGCTTGACCTGCCCTGCGTACCGGGGCAGGTCTTTTTCCGGCCTGCGGCCAACCTTTTGCCTGAACACACACATGATTCCCCGTCTGCATACCACCCCCACCAGCGACACGCTGTACCTCGACTTTGCGGCCGAACTGGCCGTGCGCGGCTTTGCCGGCGAGATCAGCCACGCTTATGCCGACCGGACCGTGCTGTCCACCGACAACTCCATCTACCAGGTGCTGCCGCAGCTGGTGGTGTTCCCGCGCGATAACGACGACGTGATCCGCATCGCCCGCCTGGCCGGCGAGCCGCGCTTCCAGGGGCTGAGCCTGAACGCCCGTGGCGGCGGCACCGGCACCAACGGCCAGTCGCTGGGCGAGGGCGTGATCGTGGACATCTCGCGCCACATGAACCGCATCCTGGAAATCAACGCCGCAGAGCGCTGGGTGCGGGTACAGGGCGGCGTGGTGAAAGACCAGCTCAATGCCGCGCTGAAGGCGCACGGGCTGTTCTTTGCGCCCGAGCTGTCCACCTCCAACCGGGCGACCATCGGCGGCATGATCAACACCGACGCCAGCGGCCAGGGCTCCTGCCTGTACGGCAAGACCCGCGACCACGTGCTGGCACTGGACACCGTGCTGCTGGACGGCACGTTGTGGCACTCCGCCCCGCTGGACGAGGCCGAGTTTGCCGCCATCAGCCGCCGCGACGACCGCGTCGGCGCGGTGCACCGCCTGCTGGACGACATCCGGCGCGACGACGCGGCGCTGATCGCCGAGAAGTTTCCCAGGCTCAACCGCTGCCTTACCGGCTACGACCTGGCGCACATCCGCGACGAGGCCGGGCGCTTCAACCTCAACAACATCCTGTGCGGTTCGGAAGGCACGCTGGGCTTCATCGTCGAGGCCAGGCTGAACGTGCTGCCGATTCCGCGTGCCAGCGCGCTGGTGAACGTGCGCTACGCCAGCTTCGACGCCGCGCTGCGCGACGCGCCGGCGCTGATGCAGCTGGGCGCCGCCTCCATTGAGACGGTGGATTCCACGGTGTTGAACCTGGCGCGGCAGGACATCGTGTGGCACGGCGTGCGCGAGTTCTTTCCCGACGACGCCACCCCGGCACAGGGCATCAACCTGGTGGAGTTCCTCGCCGACAGCGATGCCGCACTGGAAGCCACGCTGGCCGCCATCGGCGCGCAGCTGACAGCCGAGGGCGCGAGCCACGGTCGCCAGGGCCACACCGTGGCGCGTGGCGCCGCGGTTGGCCGCATCTGGGGCATGCGCAAGAAATCGGTGGGCCTGCTGGGCAACGTCAACGACAGCCGCCGGCCGATCCCGTTCGTGGAAGACACCGCGGTGCCGCCGGAAAACCTGGCCGATTACATCGCCGAATTCCGCGCGCTGCTGGACAGCCACGGCGTGCGCTACGGCATGTTCGGCCACGTCGATGCCGGCGTGCTGCACGTGCGCCCGGCCATCGACATGAAAGACCCGGCGCAGGAAGGGCTGGTGCGCAGCATCACCGATGGCGTGGTGGCGCTCACCCAGAAATACCACGGCCTGCTGTGGGGCGAGCACGGCAAGGGCGTGCGCTCCGAGTACGCGCCGGCCTTCTTCGGCCCGCTGTACCCGCGGCTGCAGCAGATCAAGGCGGCGTTCGACCCGTACAACCAGCTCAATCCGGGCAAGATCGCCGCGCCGACGGCGGACGGGCTGTGGAAGGTGGACGGCGTGACCACCCGTGGCCAGCTGGACCGCACCATCCCCATCGCCGTGCGAGCGCACTACGACGAGGCGCTGCACTGCAACGGCAACGGCGCCTGCTACAACTTCGACCCGGACGACGCGATGTGCCCGTCGTGGAAGGGCACCCGTGAGCGGCGCCACTCGCCGAAAGGCCGCGCCTCGTTGCTGCGCGAGTGGCTGCGCCAGCTGGCCGCGCAGGGTAGCGACCCGCTGAGCGCCAGCCGTGCGCTGCGCGCGCGCGGTTTTGTCGCCGGCCTGCCGGCACGCATCGCCAACACCCTGGGCAAACGCCGCGGCGCCGCCGACTTCTCGCACGAGGTGAAGGAGGCGATGGACGGCTGCCTGGCGTGCAAATCCTGCGTCGGCCAGTGCCCGGTGAAAGTGGACGTGCCAAGCTTCCGCGCCAAGTTCCTGGAGCTGTACTACGGCCGTTACTTGCGCCCGCTCAAGGACTACCTGATCGGCGGGCTGGAACATACGCTGCCGCTGGCAGCACGCCTGCCGTGGCTGTACAACGGCGTGATCGGCAGCAAGGTTGGCCGCATGCTGATGCGCAAGCTGAATCTGGTGGAAAGCCCGCTGTTGTCCGGCATCAACCTGCAAGCCGAGCTGGCGCGCCGCGGTGTGGCGGTGGCCAGTGCGAAGGTGCTGGCGGCGCTGCCGGCGGCGGAGCGCGCCCGCGCGGTGATCGTGGTGCAGGACGCGTTTACCAGCTACTTCGAAACCCCGCTGCTGCTGGATGTGTTCGCGCTGCTGCAGCGACTGGGCTTCGTGCCGCTGCTGGCGCCGTTCCGCGCCAACGGCAAGCCGCTGCACGTGCATGGCTTCCTCGCCCGTTTCGAAAAAGTGGCGGCGGCCAACGTGGCCAGCCTGCAGCAGCTGGCGGCCAGCGGGCTGCCGCTGGTGGGCATCGACCCGTCGATGACGCTGACCTACCGCAGCGAATACGCCAAGCTGCCGGGTATGGGCGAGCTGCCGAAGGTGCAACTGCTGCAGGAATGGCTGGCCAGCCGACTGGCCGAGCTGCCGGCAGACGCGCGGGCCAGCATGAGCGCAAGCTTCACCCTGTTGCCGCACTGCACCGAGAGGACCAACGCCCCGGCGGCGGTGGGCGATTGGCAGAAAGTGTTCGCCGCCTGCGGCCTGAACCTCGCCACCCGTGCCAGCGGCTGCTGCGGCATGGCCGGCACTTTCGGCCACGAGGCCGACAAGCGCGCGCTGTCGGAAACCATCTATCGCCAGAGCTGGCAAGGCATCGTGGCCGGCCAGCGTGACGACAGCCCGCTGCTGGCCACCGGCTACTCCTGCCGCTGCCAGGTGGCGCTGATGGACGACGTGGCACTGCCGCACCCGGCCAGCGCGTTGTTGAGGGCGTTGACGCCGGCTGCCTGACCACAGGTTCTGCCAGCGCCGTTGTACTGCATTTTTCCGGTGGCCCTTCGCCGCCGGCCGTGACTGTTTTGCGGTGGGCCGAAGCGGCCTGCCAGGCGGGCGCCTCCAAAAACCCCGGTTTCTAAGCGAGACAAGGCGCGAGCGAAAAATCCCGACGCCGCATAGGTTTGCTATGTAAGGAGGGATTTTTCGTGAGCAACGCAGTATCGCAACGAAAGCGGGCGTTTTTCGAGGTGCACGGCGTGTGGCTATTCAAGGTTGGCCGCATGATGACAACTCACCACCGACAAGGGGGTAATGCATGAACAGCAAGTTGGCAGGGCATCTGCTGGTGGAGTGCCTGGTGGCACAGGGTGTGGACATTGCCTTTGGCGTGCCGGGCGAAAGCTACCTGGCGGTACTGGACGGCTTCTATCGCAGCCGCGAGCAGATCCGCTTTATCACATGCCGCAACGAAGGCGGCGCCGCCTTCATGGCCGAGGCGCACGGCAAGCTCACGCGCCGCCCCGGCGTGTGCCTGGTCACGCGCGGCCCCGGTGCCACCAATGCCAGCATCGGCGTGCATACCGCGTTCCAGGATTCCACCCCCATGGTGCTGCTGGTAGGTGATGTAGGCAGCGATTGCCGCGACCGCGAAGCGTTCCAGGAAATGGACTACAGCGTGTACTTCGGCCCGTCCACCAAGGGCATGGCCAAGCGCGTGGAACGCATCGACGACGCCAACCGCATCCCGGAATACATCAGCCGTGCCTTCGCCACCGCCATGAACGGCCGCCCCGGCCCGGTGGTGCTGGTGTTGCCGGAAGACATGCTGGTGCAGCCGGTGGCCGACAGCCTGGCGCCGCTGCCACGGGTGGAGGCGGTGACCCCGTTTCCGGACCCGGCCGGCATCGCCGCGCTGCAACGCCTGCTGGAACAGGCCGAGCGCCCGCTGCTGATTGCCGGCGGCAGTGGCTGGGATGCCGAAGGCGCCGCCGCGCTGCAGGCCTTTGCCGAGCGCTGGCAGCTGCCGGTGGGCAATGCCTTCCGTTTTCAGGACACCTTCGACAACCATCACCCGCTGTATGCCGGCGACGTCGGCATCGGCATCAACCCGGCGCTGGCGGCCAACATCCGCAACAGCGACCTGATCATCGCCATCGGCGCTCGCCTGGGCGAAATGACCACCGGCGGCTACACCCTGCTGCAGGCGCCGCGCAGCCAGCAGCAACTGGTGCACATCCTGCCGCAGGGCGACGAGCTGGACCGCGTGTACCAGGCCGATGTGGCGATCCAGTCCGGCGTCAACGCCGCCGCGCAGGCACTGGCCGCCTTGCCGGTGCCGTCCGCCGCCCCGCGCTGGCAGGCCTGGAGCCGGCAGCTGAACGCCGACTACCGCGCCAACCTGGTGCCGCAGCGCCTGGCTGGGCTGAGCGAAGGCATCAGCGGCGACATCGACCTGCCGCGCGTGATTGCCAGCCTGCAGCGCCAGCTGCCGGCCGACGCGGTCATCACCAACGGCGCCGGCAACTTCGCCAGCTGGATCCACCGCTACTTCCAGTACCACGGCGTGGTGAAAGGCCACAAAACCCAGCTGGCACCCACCAACGGCGCCATGGGCTACGGCGTGCCGGCCGGCATTGCGGCCAACCTCGCCACCGGCCGCACCGCCTTCACCATCGCCGGCGACGGCGACTTCCTGATGAACGGCCAGGAACTGGCCACCGCGCTGCAACACGGCGGCAAATCCATCATCCTGCTGCTCAACAACGGCGTGTACGGCACCATCCGCATGCACCAGGAGCGCGAGTACCCCAACCGCATCAGCGGCACCCAGCTGGGCAACCCGGACTTCTGCCAGCTGGCCGGCGCCTACGGCTACGCCGCCGAGCGCATCGCCAGCAACGACGAGTTCGACGCCGCGCTGGAGCGGGCACTGGCGCGCCCGAACGGCACGCTGCTGGAAATCCGCCTGCCGCCGGACATCATCAGCACCCGCGCCACGCTCACCACCATCACCGCGGCGGCACTGGCACGCGGTTGAGGTGTTGGCCTGACGTGAAAAAACCGGCCTGCGGGCCGGTTTTTTGTTGGAGGAAGGGGGCACAAGAACGGGACTGCTTGCGGGTCTATCGGCTATGGTGAAGTTGTTCCGGCGGCCAACTCTGGCCGCCACACTCACCGAGGGAGCCATCATGCCGCTTTCCATGTATCAGGCCGCGATACCGCCGCTGTTGCGCGGGCTGGCCAATCTGTCCGCCATCCTCGACAAGGCACTGCTGAATGCCGAGTCTCGCCATGTCGACGCCGCCGTCTTGCTGCAGGCACGGCTGGCGCCGGACATGTTTCCGCTGATTCGCCAGGTGCAGATTGCGGCGGATACCGCCAAGGGCTGCGGCGCACGGCTAGCCGGGGTGGAGATCCCCAGTTATCCGGACACCGAAACCGGTTTCGACGAACTGCAGCAGCGTATCGCCAGGACCGTGCTGTTTCTGCAGGGTTTGCAAGCGGCGCAGGTCGACGGCAGCGAAGCGCGCGACATCGTGATGAAGTTTCCCAACCAGACGCTGAATTTCACCGGCCAGGACTACCTGCAGTATTTCGTGCTGCCCAACTTCTACTTCCACCTCACCACCGCCTACGACATCCTGCGTCACAACGGCGTGCCACTGGGCAAGGGGGATTACCTGGGCGGCGGCTAAGAACCTGTTCAATGTCTGCTGCGATTGATTTCAATGGGGCGATACGGTGTTGAAAACGACTTCGGAATGCTCATTTACCCCATGTAAACTCCGCTTCCTCAGTCGTTTTCGCCTTGTCTCGCGTGAGCGCGCGAGACTTTGAACAGGTTCTAAGAGCCGCTAACCAAACTCCTGATCCTGCATTTTGCCTCCTTGCCGTACGACTTGTACTGTCTGCGTCGGCGCGCCTTGGCTCGGGTGCGCTGCGAGGTGTCGTTAGCGGCGCTAAGCGGCACCGGCAAACGGCATCTCGCCGCCGCCGTGTCCGGCGCAGCTACAGCGCGACGCGCTGCTGGTGTTCCGGCACCGCCGCGTGCCAGTGCAGTTCCAGGCTGATGCGGCGGCGTAGCGCATCGGCGGCGGCCGGTTCGCCGTGGACCACAAACACCTGTTGCGGCGGGGCGCTGAAGCCTGTCAGCCACTGCATGATCTCGTTGCTGTCGGCGTGGGCGGACAGGTGGTCCAGCGCCACCACTTCGGCATTGATCGGCACGTCCTGGCCGTGGATGCGCACCGAGTCGGCGCCGGCCACGATCAGCGCGCCGCGGGTGCCGCCGGCCTGGAAGCCGGAAAACAGCAGCGTGTTGCGCGGATTGGGCGCGAACGCCTTCAGGTGGTGCAGCACCCGGCCGCCGGTGGCCATGCCGCTGGCGGCGATGATGATAGCCGGCTCTTTGGTCTGGTTCAGGCGCTTGGATTCGTCGACCGAGCGCACGATGTGGGCGACGCGGCACATGCCTTCGCACTCGCTTTCCGACAGCTTGTGCAGCTGGCGGAACTGCTGGTACAGCGCGGTGACGTCGCTGGCCATCGGGCTGTTGATGTACACCGGCAGCTGCTGCGGGATGCGGCCGTGCTGTTTCAGCTGGTAGATGTAGTACATCAGCAGCTGGGCGCGGGCGACGGCAAAGGACGGGATCACGGTGATGCCGTGGCGGCCGACGGTGCGGTTGATGACCTCGGCCAGCACATCGGCCACCGCGGTGGCGGGGTGGCTGCGGTCGCCGTAGGTGGATTCCACCAGCAGGTAGTCGGCGTGCTGGATCGGCTGCGGCGGCAGCATGATCGGGTCGTGCTGGCGGCCGAGATCGCCGGAGCAGACCAGGGTCTTGCCTTCGGCCTCGATGGTGACGGTGGCGGCGCCGAGGATGTGGCCGGCCGGGCGCAGCAGCAGCTGGATGTCGGGGAAGATTTCGCGGCGCTGGTTGAACGGCAGCGGCCGCAGGTAGGCCAGCGCGCGTTCGGCGTCGGCCTCGGTGTACAGCGGCAGTGCCGGCTGGTGCTTGGAGTAGCCGCGGCGGTTGGCGTATTCGGCTTCTTCTTCCAGCAGGTAGCCGCTGTCGGGCAGCAGGATCGCCGCCAGCTCGCAGCTGGCTTCGGTGGCGTACACCGGGCCGCGAAAGCCGTCGCGCACCAGCGCTGGCAGGTAGCCGCTGTGGTCGAGGTGGGCGTGGCTGAGCACCACCGCGTCGAGATCGGCCGGAGCGAACGGCAGCCCGGCCCAGTTGCGCAGCCGCAGCTGCTTGTAGCCCTGAAACAGGCCGCAATCGAGCAGGATCTTGCGGCCGCCGCATTCCAGCAGGTACTTGCTGCCGGTGACGGTGCCGGCGGCGCCGAGAAAGGTGAGGTGCATGAGCGTTTCCTGTGCCGCTGGGGCGCTGGTGGCAGGGCGTCGCGCAGTGGGGGCGGCGCGGCAGTTCACTCTTATATATAGTGATTTGCCGCGCGGGCGGTGGCGCCGATTTGCGATGGCCTGCACCGCTTGGCCGTTTCAGGTCAGGTAGATGGCGTGCGGCGCCCGTGCCGGCCGCGATGAGACGAACCCCCAAAAAGAGGTTGGCCGCAGCGCGGACGCTGCGGCCAACCTTGTCATGCGGCGGATGCCGTGGCTCAGATGCGGAAGCGCGCCACCATGTCATGCAGGTGGTTGGACAGCTGGTGCAGCTCGTCCACGGTGCGGGTGGCGCTTTGCACTGCCTGGTCGGTTTCGATCGCCATGTGGTTGGCGGTCTCTGCCGCGCGCGCCATATCGGTGGTGGCGATCGACTGCTCGCGGGTGGCGTCGGCGATGTCGCGGATGGTCAGCACCACGCGCGCCACCTCGTCCTCGATGCCGGCCATCTGCCCGGCGACCTGGCGCGAGGCGCTGACCCCGTGGCGGACCGATTCCCGGGTGTGTTCCATATTGCCCAGCGCCGATTCCACGTCGTGGTGGGTGGCGTCGATCAGCTCGCCGATCTCCACCGTGGCCTTGGCGGTGCGCTCGGCCAGCTTGCGCACCTCGTCGGCCACCACCGCGAAGCCGCGCCCGGTCTCGCCAGCGCGTGCCGCCTCGATCGCTGCGTTCAGCGCCAAGAGGTTGGTCTGGTCGGCGATGTCCTTGATCACGTTGATGATCTGGTCCATCTGCGCCGAGCGCTGTCCCAGCGCGCCGAGGGTGGTGGCCAGCTGGCCGACCTGGCCGGCGATGCGCTCGATGCCGCCGGCCAGCTCGCCCACCGCCTGCGCCGACTGGCGCGAGGTCTGCCCGGTCTGTACCACCACCTCTTCCGCCGAGGTGGCATTGCTGGCGATGTGGTTGATGCTGACGGTGATCTGTTCGATGGTAGCGGCGGTGGCGCTGGAGGCGTCGGCCTGCTGCTGCGAATCGCTGGCCAGCTGGCGGGTGATGCCGTTCAGCGCGTCGATGCCGCCGTTGAGCGACACCGAGTGCTCGCGCACCTCCAGGAACATCTGCCGCAGGCTGCCGATGAAGCGGTTGAACGCCTCGGCGGTCTGGCCGATCTCGTCCTGCTTGTCCACCACCAGCTGGTGGGTCAGGTCGCCGTCGCCGCTGGCGACATCCAGCAACGCATCGCGCAGCCGCACCAGGCTGGCCAGCAGGCGGGTGAGGGCGAAGTTGGCCAGCACGATGCCGGCCACCGCGACGGCGAGGCCCGCCAGCACCAGCGTCAGCAACAGCTGGTTCAGCGGGGCCAGCATCACGTCCTTCTCCACCACCGTGCCCAGCACCCAGTCGCTGCCGGCGATACTGGCTACCTCGGCGTAGTGGCTGCGGCCGTCGATCTCCACTTCATGCAGCGTCGGGCTGTTGCCGGCGGCGCTGACCAGCGCGGCGTCAAAGCCCGGCATCACCTCGGCCACCGGCTTGAGGGTGGAGTTGGCGGCAGGGTGGCTGACGATCTTGCCGTCGCGCGTTACCAGGAAGGCGTAACCGTCGCCGCGCAGCCTGATCGCCTTTACCACCGCGGTCAGCCCGTCCAGCGAGATGTCACCACCGACCACGCCGAGCTGCGCACCGTCGCGCAGGATCGGGCTGGCGACAGTCACACCCAACTTTTGCGAGCTGGTGAACACGTAGGGGGCGGTGATGGCGACGCCTTTCTGCGCGCTGGCCAGCTGGTACCACGGCCGCGCAGTCGGGTCGTAGCCGTCGGCCGGCAGCTTGTCAGGCGTGTGGTAGCGCATCGCCTTGTCGGCGTAGCCGGCAAAGGTCTGGTCGAAACCACCGGCGTCCTTGCCCTGTTGCAGGAACGGGTACGGCGCGCTGGCATCGACATCGCCGAGGCGGTTGGCTGTCGCCTGGATGGCGTCGCGGCGCTGGGCCAGCCAGCGGCCGAGTGCCTCGCTGTTGCCGGCGATGGCGGCGTCCAGCTCCTGCTGCACGCCGTGGATGATCTCGCTGCGCATGCGCTGGTAGGCGAGGGCGGACAGCACTGCGATGGCAATCGCCAGCAGGATGGCGACAAAAAACAGGAGTCGCTGTTTTAACGACATGGCATTCCTCGTAATAACGGGGCAACGCGGCGACTCTGCTGGCCGCCTGGCGTTGCCGGGGTCGGGTGGGGTGTGTGTTGGGGGTGCCGCGTTCGCACTTTATTTTATGAATCTTTGTGATAAATCAGCGCGCGCGATGATAACAATCTATAACAGCTGCCGCCACCCTCAGTCGCGCCGCCGCCGCATTGGCAGGATTGCCACGCCGGTGGCCGGTGTGCAGACCGCGTCGTCGCGCGTGCCAGGGTTGGCCGCAAGGCGCAGCGCCAGTGCCGGCGCGGCTTTTAGCCGTATCCGGGCAATGGCCGGTCATCTCGATAAGTCACGCTAGCGAGTTGCGTCGCCGCCGGCCCGGACATAACGGCTGCAATTTTTTGTAAATAAGTAATTTGTACAATACAATAGCTATACAAAAGTACGATAACCCGTTCGCCACCACGAGAAAACGCCATGTTCAATACCCGGCTCAAACAGCAGATCGGCGAGCTGCAACAGCAGCTGCGCACCCAGCAGGCGATTGCCAGCGCGCTGGAGCGTTCCTTTGACAGCGTCCATTTCGATGCGGAGCGCAGGGTGGTGGCGGCCAACCAGAACTTTCTGGACACGCTGGGTTACCGCCAGCTCGGCGATATTCTCGGCCAGCCGCACAGCCTGTTCTGCGCCAACGACGATGTCGCCAGCCGTGACTACGCGCAGTTCTGGGCGCGGCTACAGCGCGGCGAGCCGTTCCAGGGCAAGGTGCAGCGCGTTACCGCCGCAGGCGGGGTGGTGTGGCTGGAGGCGACGTACAGCCCGGTTGTCGACGATGCCGGCCACATCAGCGGCTATGTGAAGTTTGCGACCGACATCACCGCCCGCGTGCGCGAGGCGGCGCACAACCGCTCGGTGCTGCAGGCGCTGGATCGTGCGATGGCGACCATCGAGTTCAGCCCCGACGGGACCATCGTCGGGGCCAACGATAATTTCCTGCGCACCATGGGCTACCGGCTGGAGCAGCTGCGCGGCCAGCATCACCGCCTGCTGTGCGAGCGCGAGTTCGGCGACAGCGCCGAGTACGAACAGCTGTGGCAGCGCCTGCGCCGTGGCGAGTTCTTCGCCGGCCAGATCCGGCGCCGTCACCACGACGGCCGCACGGTGTGGCTGGAGGCCAGCTACAACCCGGTGCTGGACGAAAACCAGCAGGTGGTCAGCGTGATCAAGTTCGCCACCGACATCAGCGCCCGCGTCGAGCAGGTGCAGCAGGAGCGCGACAGCGCCCAGTTTGCCTACAGCTCGTCACGGCAGACGCTGGACTGGTCGGACAGCGGCGTGGCCGGCATCAGCCAGAGCGTGGAGGAGATCCGGCAGATGGCCGGCAGCATCGAGGCGGCCAGCGACACGGTGCAGCAGCTGGGTGCGCGCTCGCTGCAGATCACCTCCATCGTGCAGACCATCAAGGACATCGCCGACCAGACCAACCTGCTGGCGCTGAACGCGGCGATCGAGGCGGCACGCGCCGGCGAGACCGGGCGCGGCTTCGCGGTGGTGGCCGACGAGGTGCGCAAGCTGGCCGAGCGCACCACCGCGTCGACCACCGAGATTGCCGCCATGGTCGGCGACATCCAGCAACAGACCGGCAGCGCGGTGCAGAGCATGGCGCAGATCCTGCAACAGGCGCAGCACAGCGTGACGCTGACGCAGCGCGCCGGCAGCACCATCGCGCAGATCCGCGACGGCGCCCACGCGGTGGTGGAAGCCATCGGCCGCTTTACCCACCTCAAGTCGTGAGCCGGCGCCGCTCGGCGGCTGGGTGGCTGGCGCTCAGTCGAGCTGCGGCGTGCGCTGCAGCTTGCCGGTGTCAAAGCCCTGCTGCCGCAGCCGGGCCAGCAGCGCGGCGTAGGCGGCCGGCGCCACGCTGCGGCTGCGCGCCAGCACCCACAGGTAGTCGCGCTTCGGCTCGCTGACCGCGACCAGCTGGTAGTCCTCGTCCAGATCGATCACCCAGTAATCCCCCCACACCCACGGCAACCATGACAGCCAGGCCGGCGCGAAGCGCACCTGCAGCTTTGGCGAGCTGGCACCGCCGATTTGCCGCGCGCTGCCGCTGGCGCTGCTGATGTCGCCATTGGCCAGCCGGCAGCGATTGTCCACCGCGACCGTGCCGTCCGTCTGCAGCCGGTAACGGGCGCTGGCATTGGCGACGCACTTTTGCTGAAACCAGTTGGGAAAGCGGGCGATCTCGTACCAGGTGCCCATGTAGCGCGGCACATCCAGCGCGGCAATGGTTTGCAGGCGGCCGTCGCCGGCAATGCCCACCGGCTGCGGGCTGGCGCAGGCCGGCAGGGTGGCGAGGCACAGCAGGGCGGCAACAAGGGTCTTTTTCATGAGCGGATTCCCGGCGGGCTGGCCAGCCGCGAGACCGATGCTGGGCGCGGCAATGGCGTGATAAAGAAAATAAAACTATCTGAAAAAAACATTCAATTGGAATTGGCTATCGCAATCCGGCATGATCCATCCGTCGACAACGACTAACCCATTCAAGGAGCGAAGCATGTCCATCATCAACAGCCAGATCAAACCGTTTGCCAGCAAAGCCTTCCACAACGGCCAGTTTATCGACGTGACTGACCAGACGCTGCTGGGCAAGTGGTCGGTGGTGTTCTTCTACCCGGCCGACTTCACCTTCGTGTGCCCGACCGAACTGGGCGACCTGGCTGACCTGTATCCGCAGTTCCGTGATATGGGCGTGGAAATCTACTCGGTGTCCACCGACACCCACTTTACCCACAAAGCGTGGCACGACACCTCCGACACCATCAAGAAGATCCAGTATCCGATGCTGGCCGACCCGACGCACCTGATCTCGCGCAACTTCGGCGTGCTGATCGAGGAAGCCGGCCTGGCCGATCGCGGCACCTTCGTGATCGATCCGGAAGGCAAGATCCAGATCGTGGAAATCAGCGCCGGCGGCGTCGGCCGCGATGCCTCCGAACTGCTGCGCAAAATCAAGGCGGCCCAGTACGTGGCGGCGCACCCGGGTGAAGTGTGCCCGGCCAAGTGGAAAGAAGGCGATGCCACCCTGGCACCGTCGCTGGACCTGGTAGGCAAGATCTAAGCAAAGCTGCTGCGTGCCCGTGATTGCGGCTTGGGCGCTGCTCGGCATCCTCATGTACTCAACGTACATTCCGGTGCCTGCGCTGCGGCCGCACCGCACTGACGGGCACTCGTGACGCTTTGCTGCGTTTTCGCCGCCCTTCGGCCCGATAGCTTTGTCGGCGGCGCGGGGGCTTGCCGTACTACATGTACTGTCTGCGCCCCCGCTTGCTTGCCTTCGCGCTCTCGGGTCGACTCATCGACGGAAACCAGGTGGCAGCCCCACACAAATAAGTACCCGACATTCATTGCCGGGTGCCCCGGAAAACGGCCTTGCGGCCAACCTTAGCGCCACGAACAACACCTCGCAGAAAACCTGAGCCAAGGCGCGCCGACGCAGACAGTACACGTCGTGCGGCAAGGAGGCGCAACGCAGGATCAGGGGTGTTGCTAGCGGCTCGTAGAGGCCACTTTCCCGGGTACCCGTATACCAAGGAGCACACCATGCTGGACAACACTATCAAGACGCAACTGCAAGCTTACCTGACCAACCTGCAGCACCCGATCGAGCTGGTGGCCTCGCTGGGCAACGGCCCGAAAGACGAGGAAGTACGCGGCCTGATCGCCGATATCGCCGAATTGTCGGATAAAGTCAGCGCCCGTTATGACGGTAACGATGCGCGCCAGCCGTCGTTCACTGTTGGCCGCAACGGCGATGCCGCCAGCCGCGTGCAGTTTGCCGGCGTGCCGATGGGGCACGAGTTCACCTCGCTGGTGCTGGCGCTGCTGCAGGTGGGCGGCCACCCGTCCAAGGCCGGGCAGGACCTGATCCTGCAGGTGAAAGACCTGAGCGGTGAATACACCTTCGAGACCTATATCTCGCTGTCGTGCCAGAACTGCCCGGACGTGGTGCAGGCGCTGAACCTGATGGCGGTGCTGAACCCCTGCATCCGCCACACCATGATCGACGGCGCGCTGTTCCAGGACGAGGTGAACGCCCGCCAGATCATGTCGGTGCCCACCGTGTACCTGAACGGCGAAGTGTTCGGTCAGGGCCGCATGGGGCTGGAAGAGATCGTCGCCAAGCTGGATACCGGCGCCGCCGCCCGCGATGCGGCCAACATCGACCGGAAAGACGCCTTCGACGTACTGGTGGTCGGCGGTGGCCCGGCCGGTGCCGCGGCGGCCATCTACACCGCCCGCAAGGGCATCCGCACCGGCGTGGTGGCGGAGCGCTTCGGCGGCCAGGTGCTGGACACCATGGGCATCGAGAACTTCATCTCGGTGCAGGAAACCGAAGGCCCGAAACTGGCGATGGCGCTGGAACAGCACGTGAAGGAATACGACGTGGACGTGATGAACCTGCAGCGCGCCAGCAAGCTGCTGCCGGCCAGCGAAACCGCCAGCGGCCTCACCGAAATCCAGTTGCAAAGCGGCGCTGTGCTGCGCGCCAAAACCGTGATCATCGCCACCGGTGCGCGCTGGCGCGAGATGAACGTGCCGGGCGAACAGGCCTACCGCAACAAGGGCGTGGCCTACTGCCCACACTGCGACGGCCCGCTGTTCAAGGGCAAGCGCGTGGCGGTGATCGGCGGCGGCAACTCCGGCGTGGAAGCGGCCATCGATCTGGCGGGCATCGTGTCGCACGTGACGCTGCTGGAATTCGGCGATGCGATGCGGGCCGACGCGGTGCTGCAGAACAAGCTGCGCAGCCTGCCCAACGTCAGCGTCATCCTGCAGGCGCAAACCACCGAAGTCACCGGCGACGGCAGCAAGGTCAACGGTCTGCGCTACACCGATCGCGTCAGCGGCGAGGCACGCCACATCGAACTGGAAGGCATCTTCGTGCAGATTGGCCTGCTGCCGAACACCGACTGGCTGCGCGGCAGCGTGGAGCTGTCCAGCCGTGGCGAGATTCTGGTGGGCCGCCACCAGGACACCACGGTGCCCGGCGTGTTCGCCGCTGGTGACGTGACCGACGTGCCGTACAAGCAGATCATCATCGCCATGGGCGAGGGCGCCAAGGCCGCGCTCGGCGCCTTCGATCACCTGATCCGCAGCGGCGTGTCCGCCAGCTGAGTCAAGGTTGGCCGCAGCCTGCGGCCAACCTTTGAATCCCGGATGCAAGCCCCGTATCGGATGATGCGGGGCTTTTTGTCGTGTGCCGGCGCTCGTGCCGCGGCCTATACTGCATTGCGCACCCCGCGAGCGGCTGGCCAGCCGCCGCGGCGGTTAGCTCGTGGTACCCGCCGCTAGTCACAACTGTCTTTTTCGTCGTTCCGCGTGGTGATTCCTGCCGCAAAAATGCTGATTAATACTGCTTTTCTTGCCAGTTTTCCTGATGTTATATTTTCAACAGTTGCTTGAATCTGTTTTCACCGTAACCTACGATGAAGCGTAGCAAACCCAGCCGGCATCAGGGAGGAGGGCTTTCATCACGGTCTGGGATTGTCAGGACGAGGTGTAGTACCGATAGAGCTTTGGCGATGGTGCCGGCGCTTGCTGGCGCAGTCGCCTCCATGCAAGAAGCCATGCGGTGTGAACGTTATCGGCACGTGCCATGAGGTGGGAATCACGCGTGCGATTCCTTGGCAGGAACCGCCTCTACATTGCGATCTAATGGAGGCACAAAATGTTCTCATTAACCAAGCTAAGAAAGGCGCTGTCCGCCTTCGCCCTGTGCTGTCTGGGCGTCATGGGCATGGGCATCACGCCGTTCGCCTTAGCAGATAACCCGGCAACCTATTTCCAACTTGACGGCGACATGAAGGGCGGCACCCAAGAGAAGCCGGACTGGAGTGATGTCTTTGACAGCAATCTCCCTGCTGTCGGCGCCACCCCGAAAGCGTCGCTGCCTAGCGGCTTCAGTTCGCCAACCTTCGTCGTTGACTTTTTTCCGGCCACCAGCAACGACAACAGCCTGTTCGCTACCGGGAGTAAGGATACCCTGAACATCACCCCGGGCTGGCAGTGCAAGAAGACCAACAACGTCAATGACAAGACTGATATCAACAATGCCTACGCGGTTGCCTACATCAATCCAAACAATCACCTGATTGTCTACTTTGCTCTGGATGTGGCCTCCAATGACGGTACCAAGGATGTCGGTTTCTGGTTCCTCAAGGACCCGGATGTCAGCTGCCCTGCCGGTAGCGGTACCACCGCTTTCGTCGGCAATCACACCGATGGTGACGTGCTGATCGTGTCCGAATTTACCAATGGTGGCCGCGTCAGCGAGATCAAGGCCTACCGCTGGAACGGCGGCGCGAATGGTTCGCTCGGCACGACACCGATCGCCTCTGGTGGCGAGTGCAACGGCGATGCTTTTAACGTTTGTGCCAGGGTCAACACTGCCGTGCTCAACGGCGATGGCGCCAATGCCGATGTGCCTTGGCTGGTAAAAAGCAAGACCTCCAATCCTAGCGGCCCTGCCTATACCAGCAGCAAGGATCTGGATATCGGCATGTTCTTCGAAGGCGGCATTGACCTGACTGCGGTCGGTATCTCCGGATGCTTCAACCGCTATCTGGCCGATACCCGTTCGTCGACCTCGCTCGGTGCCACCATCTTCGACTTTGCGCTGGGTGATTTCTCCAACTGCAGTATTGGCGCGGCCAAAGCTTGTACCCAGGCAACCGTGAATAGTGACTTTGCCACCTTTACCAGTCCGTTTACGGCCACGGTCACCAACTCCAGCCCAACCGGAACCGTCTATGACGTAACCATTAACGAGAGCTTCAACTTTGCCAATACCGGCGAAACCAGCTGCACCATCACCAGCAACACTGGCGATCAGAATGTCAACGGCACCGAGCTCATTACCGGCACGCCGGTGAAAGTGGCCAGCAGCCTGGCTCCGGGAGCGAGCGTAACCGTCGGCATTTCGTGTATCGGCAGCCTGAACAGCTTCCAGAATGCTATCCATGCTGCGGCCGGTTCGGCTCCGGGGCAGAGCGATATCACGAAGGATGCGGTCGTCAGTGCCGTCAGCGCGAGCGCTTGCCAGGCGACAGTGACGGCGGATCTGGATATCACCAAGGTCTGCAAAGGGATGCAACTGGTGGCCGGTACCAATGGTCTGCTGGCGCTGCAAACCGATGTCAGGGTTGAGGTGAGCAACCCGAGCACTTCCAACCAGTCGGTGACCATCACGACTCCGGTCGATACCAAGGTCAGCACGCTGAACCAGGTTGATTGCATCACCGGGGTCGCCAAGTCGGATCTGGTACTGGCACCAAACGAGACTGCCTGCTTCCTGGGTAGTTACAACCCGACCAATGCCGATCTGGTCAACCCGCCGTCCAGCGCCGCGTTCACCGATGGCGTGAGTGTAACGGGCGAGGGCAGCATCAATGGCACCTTCACCGCAGGTCCGGTGAATGCCACCTGCTACCTGTGCGATACCGATCTTGATGGTATTCCGGATGTCACTGACACCAGTGACTGACCGGCAGTGGCTGCAGTAAACCGCCTTTCCTGAGCATCGGGAAAAGCCAGGGCGATGGATCGCAAGATCCATCGCCCTTTTCATTTGGCGTCGGCACCACGGGCACCGTCCCCTGCGCTTACTTGCTGCGCCCCTTGGCCCTGGTCGTGGTGGTCGTGCTGCTGCCGATCACGTAGCTTGACGCGCCGCTGCCACTGTATGTGGTGGCGCTGCTGTTGCTGGCCTTGGCTCCGATGCTGTAGCTCCCGGCCAGTGCCGAGCCTGGCGATGTGACCGTCAGGGTGGTCGATGCGCTGCTGCCGGCGGCGAGGCTCAGGCTGGCGTTTTTCCAGCTGCCGCTCCAGCCGCTGGGCAGGCTGCCTTGCAGGCTGAAGCTGGCGGCGCTGCAGCTGCTGCTGTCGTTATTGGTGACCGCGACGGTGTAGGTCACCGCGGTGCCAGCCACGACCGTGCTGCCTGGCGACGACATCACCAGCGACGGATTGGCGCGGGTGCAGGTGCTCTTGGCAAACGTGACATCCACGCCGATGCCGCCGCTGTTGGCCCAGGTCGGGGTGATGGTCACGCCTGCGCTGGTGTCGGTATAGCTTTGTCCGATCACCAGGGCCGGGTCGGCCAGATCGGCAGTGGCGGAGTAGGAAAGACTGCCCGGCGTCATGTCCAGCGCGTAGCTGCTCGACGCGGCACCATCCGTGCCGGTGCGTACCCACACCCCCGCAAAGATATTGCCCGGCTGATAAATGCTGTTGGTGCTGAAATAGTAGTCAACCCCGATCGGCTGGCGGTATTCCAGGTAATACCAGGTCTTGGCGCCGGTGACCGGGTCGGTACTCTTGAGAATCTTCAGCCCCTTGGCATTGCTGCCGCCCGTCTCGATCGGCTCGATCACATAGCTGCCGCTGCTCTGTACCGTGGTAATGGCAGGAGAGGCGCTGTAGTTCAACCAGCCCAGCCTTTCCTTCTGGAAGGCATTCAGATGTCCCGTTTGCCATCCCATGATATCGACGCGGTCACCATATTCGACATAGGTGCAGCTGTTGCCGGTGGCGCTGACATCGCAGTCCAGGCCGTGCGAATGCCACAAGCCGAGAGCGTGGCCCAGCTCGTGCCCGACCACACTCAGCGACATGGTGCCGTTGATGAAGGACTGCGAGGGAATGCTGCCCACCGAGGACAGGCCGCCCCAGCTGCAGCTGCTGGTATTGGGAAACGCATACACAACGCGGGCATAGCCGGAGAGGTCAACCCCGGCGGCACTGGCCGCCGCCTTGGCGGCGCTGGCGATGTTGTCGCTGTTGCAGGTATCGGTGCTGTTGAGCGGCAGCGTGTACCAGCCGAATACCTTGCCGCTGAACGAGGTCTGCTGGTAAGAGTTTTCCAGGTAGAAACTGTTGACGGAGCCGCTGGCGCTGCCGAACACGAAGCTGTGCCACTGCTCAGGCGTCCAGGGCTTGTTGGCAGGCTGATCCTGGAAGTTGACCAGCAGCACCGCCGTGCTTTGCACCCCCAGGGCATTGATCCCCGTCGCCGGTGCCGCCAGGTACTGGTAGCTGGTGTCGCCACCGGTTTCCAGCATCAGGCTGTTGCCGCTCAGCGTGCCCTGTACCCGTACCTTGCTGCCCGGCTCATGCTGAGGCTGTTTTGTCTTGAATTTAAGCTCGTAGCGTTGCCCCGCTTCGGTCTTCAGGAACTGCCGCGAGTGGCTCTTCTTGTTCTTGAAGTCATCTTCGGTCCACAGCTCCAGCTCGCCTTCAAGCTGGATTGGCTTGGCGGCCACGCTGGCTGGCAGGGCCGGTGTTGTCTTGCCTGACGCCGGGGTGATACCTGGTGCCGCAAGCAGCAGAAGCAGCAAGCAGGCGCCCGGCAACATCGTCGGCAGGCCGAAACGTTGGCCGCAGGCACGCATTGCGCGTTGAAGCATGACATTCCTCTCATCATCAAAAGAAAAGCCCATCCCCCGCAACTGCCTACACCACTCATGACTGTACTCGTAGAAGGCACATTTTCTGAAAACAGACTAAATGTTTTCATTGATGTGGTTTTATTAGTATCAGCGTCTGCTTAAAAGTGTTTTGTGGCGTGTGTGCAGCTGTGCACCGGTTAACTGCTGCTCCGGGCGGCGGGTGATGAATATTCCGAGAATTTACTTAATATTGAAGAGCGAACTATACACAAGAAACAGGCAATGGCAATATTGCCAAAAATCAATCGCTGAAATATATAAATGTGATTGTTTTTATTGTTGTTTTTTGATTTTGTCATGGTGGGTTGTTTATTTTATATTAAACAAAATGATGTTAATCATTCCGATATTTTATTGATTCAAGCTACTGTTTTTTAATTCATAAGCAATATACATTGCTTGGTGGCAATAAATAACCCTAAATAGATTAAATGTAAACTTGGAAGGGTGATGCCAGGACGACAGCGCCGCACGCCGGCGCGCAGCGTGCTTGCGGCGGGGCAGGAGGCGGGAGCGGAACGGGGCAGGGAATGTGGCGCGGCGGCAGCGGGTCTGCGGCCAACGTTGGCGGTGCGGAGTAAGGAAATGCGGGTGCGCGTGCGCCAAGCCGCTCGGTCGTGCGGTGGTGACGGCGTGGGCAGCACCGCCCGGCACATCGTGCCGGCGGGAAGGTGTGGCGCCGGACTAGCCGCGGTTGCGGCTAGCCGGTATCCGGTTGCGGCAGTGCTGTGAGGCTTGTCGGCGAGGCCGGCTCAGGGCGTGGTGTTGCCCAGCAGCTGTTCTACCCGTGCCGCCGGGATGGCGCCGGCAACGCGCTCGTTATTGGCGAAGATCAGCGTCGGCGTGCCGGTGATGCGGTGGGTGCGCGCCAGTTTGGCCAGATTGGTGATCGGGGTGTCGCACTCGCCGCTGCCCTCTGGCACGGTGTTGTCGTGCACCGACGCCAGCCAGGCCTTGGCGCGGTCCGGTGCGCACCAGATCTTGCGCGACTTCAGCGTGGCACCGGGGTGCAGCTGCTCGATGGGGTACAGGAACACGTAGATGGTGACATCGTTGACCTTCTGCAGCTCGCGTTCCAGCTGCTTGCAGAACGGGCAATCCGGGTCCTCGAACACGGCGACCTGGCGCTTGCCGTTGCCCCTGACGATCTTGATCGCCTGTTCGAAAGGCAGCTTGTTGAAGCTGATCTCGGACAGCACTTTCATGCGCTCGGCGCTCAGGCTTTGCCGGGTCTGGGCATTGATCAGATTGCCCTGGATCGCGTAGCTGACCTTTTCATCGACATAGAATAACTGGCCGATGGCATAAACCTCGTACAAGCCGGTCAGCGCCTCTTTTTTCACCGAGGACACCTCTGCGCCGGGGAAGCGTTCTTCGAATGAGCGTTTCACCGATTGCTCGTCCGCCACCGCCAGTGCCGACAGCAAGGCGGTAATCAGCAGTGAACTGCGCAACAGCATTCTCATGATGAATCTCCCGATGGCCGATAAATGCAGAAAAGATCAATCCGATATAGTTCAGATTGGGTTTCGCTGCCGACTATTCATCATACGTAATGGACAGATTCATGTTTTATGGTGATTGTTTGTCATGGCGGGTTTTTATCGGCATCACCGCAATGTGCTGGCACGGCGGTCGCGCGGCCATTCCCGGTCACCGCTCGGTCAATGATGTTCGCCGTGCAGTGGCGGCCGGTTGCGGTGCCGGCTTGCGGCCAACCTTGTCGCCGCGGCGAGCCGCGGTGGCCTGGCCGGCGGCTGGTAAAGCGTGGCGATGATGATGGCATGGTGATCATTGTTTTTAATTGAACGGTATTTCAATAGTAATACTGCTTCAATGCCATGTTGCCGTGCTCATTCACCTTGGCGCACCGTTTGCCGGTCAAGCCTTCGCCGCGCTGGCAAGGCGTCATGACGCTGCTTCAAGTTTTTAACATGTCATGAAATTTAAAATCAGCGCGCGGATTTTTGCTGAATGGCGCCGTACAAAACGGTGCAATCCGCCGCGTTGTCTGGCCGTGGCGTGCACCTTGCCGGTGCTGCCGCTGGCACCGCTACGGGGCAGGCCAGACTTGACGCTGCGCGGTATCGGCACGGTCGTGCCGAGCTATGGCGGCGGCCATTGCCTGCCGGATGGGGACCGGGCTCACCCGCTGCGGACATGGCTGAAATGCACTCTGCGGCGGGTGTTAAATATTGGTTATTTTCTTTGTAGAAAACTTTATTGCTTATTGCGTGTTGTTGGTATTTTTAACATCAATAAATTATTTGATTTTCATGGGCTGGCCACTAAGATCAATTTGAGTTTGCAGCAATGCGGTGGTGGCGGTCCGGGCCGGGAAGGCGGCGGATTGGCGATTGCGGCTGATTACAAAGCGATCATAAGGGGAAGTGAGCCATGGGAAGCCGTCAGTCGATTGCGCGTTTGCTGCGCCTGAATCTGGGTGACACCACGCGGCAGATACTGGACCAGGCCGTCGATGCCGTGGTCAGTATTGATGACAATAACAATATTACCTATTTCAACCCCGCCGCCGAACGGCTGTGGGGCTACAGCGCGCTGGAGGTGCTGGGCCAGAACGTGAAGCTGCTGGTGCCGCAGCTGATCCGCCACGATCACGACCGGCTGGTGAACGCCAACCGCGAAACCGGCGTCGACAAGATCGTCGGCAGCAGCCGCGAGGTGCTGATCGAGCGCAAGGACGGCGGCAAGGTGTGGGGCAGCCTGTCGCTGTCCAAGGTGCAGCAGGGCAAGTCGATCACCTATACCGCCTTTGTGCGCGACATCACCACCGAACACACGGCGCGCGAAAGCATCCGGCAGACGCTGGAGCAGGCGCTGGATGCGGTGGTCTGCATCGACGAGCACAACCTGATCACCTTTTTCAATGCTGCGGCCGAGCGGCTGTGGGGCTACGCGCGCAGCGAGGTGCTGGGGCAGAACATCAAGATGCTGGTGCCCAAGGACATCCAGGGCAGCCACGACGGCTACGTCAACGCCAACCGCCACACCGGCCAGGACAAGATCGTCGGCACCAGCCGCGACGTGCCGGTTTTCCGCAAGGACGGCACCCAGCTGTGGGGCAACCTGTCGCTGTCCAAGGTGGAGATCGAAGGCCGCATCACCTACACCGCCTTCGTCAAGGACATCACCAAGGAGCGCCAGGTGCGCGAGGCGCTGAACCAGACGCTGGAGCAGGCGCTGGACGCGGTGGTCAGCATTGATCCGGACAACAACGTCACCTTTTTCAACGCGGCGGCGGAGCGGCTGTGGGGCTACGACCGCAAGGAGGTGATCGGCCACAACGTGAAGATGCTGGTGCCGCAGATGATCCAGTCGCAGCACGACGAGCTGGTCAACGCCAACCGCCGCACCGGCGTCGACAAGATCGTCGGCACCAGCCGCGAGGTCTGCATCGAGCGCAAGGACGGCAGCAAGGTGTGGGGCAGCCTGTCGCTGTCGCGGGTGCGCTGCGGCGATCGCATCAGCTATACCGCCTTCGTCAAGGACGTGACCCGCGAGCGCGAGGCGCGCGAGATGATGAACCAGACGCTGGAGCAGGCGCTGGACGCGGTGGTCGCCATCGACGAGCACAATCTGGTCACCTTTTTCAACGCGGCGGCGGAGCGGCTGTGGGGCTACGAGCGCCGCGAGGTGATCGGCCACAACGTGAAGATGCTGGTGCCGCAGGCGATCCAGAGCAATCACGACCATCTGGTCAATACCAACCGCAGCAGCGGCCAGGACAAGATCGTCGGCACCAGCCGCGAGGTGTCCATCGAGCGCAAGGACGGCAGCAAGGTGTGGGGCATGCTGTCGCTATCCAAGATCCGGCTGGAAGGGCGCATTGCCTACACCGCGTTCGTGAAGAACGTGCAGGGCGAGCACGAGAGCCGCGACACCACCGACGGCGCGATGAACGCGGTGCTGGCCTCCAGCAACCAGATCGGCCAGATCGTGTCGGTGATCGACGAGATCGCGGCGCAGACCAATCTGCTGTCGCTGAACGCGGCGATCGAGGCGGCGCGGGCCGGCGAGGCCGGGCGCGGCTTTGCCGTGGTGGCGGACGAGGTGCGCAAGCTGGCCTCGCGCTCGTCGTCTTCGGCCAAGGAGATCAACGGCCTGGTGGATGAAACCAAGCAGCGCATCAGCGAGCTGGCCAATTCGCTGCAGCGGCTGTCCGGCTAGCGCGCAGCGGCTGTTCCTGTCCTGCACGCCGACCGTCTGCCGACCGTCTGCCGACGGTCGGCGTTGTCATTGGCGCGCCGCCGGTACCCGCGCACCGCCGACGATTTTGCTGCCGTAGCGTGATCCGGCCGCACAGGGCTACGCGCCCGTGCGCCGCTGGCGAGCTTGCCAGGGCTGCAGGCTCGCCCGGTGTCGGGACCGCCCGCAGCCCCCACTCGCGCGCACTGACAAGGGCCGGCGGTCGCGGCATGATGGCAGCGGGCCGGAGCATGCTTGCGGCCAACCTTTGGAGCCGTCATGTCCTTTCTTGCCACCGCCCGGCGCTGGGCGCATCAACTCAAGTGCGATGTCGTCACCGTCTACTTTGCCGCGCGCCATCCGGCCACGCCGCGCTGGCTGCGGCTGCTGGCCTTGCTGGTGGCCGCCTACGCGCTGAGCCCAATCGACCTGATCCCCGATTTCGTGCCGCTACTCGGTTATGTCGATGACTTGCTGCTGCTGCCGCTGGGTTTGCTGCTGGTGCTGCGCTGCCTGCCGCCGGCGGTGCTGGCCGCCTGTCGCGAACAGGCGGCACAGCTGCTGACGCGGCCGCGCAGCCGCCGCGCGGCGGTGGTGATCGTCGGCCTGTGGCTGGGCAGCGCGCTGGCGCTGGCGTGGTATTGCTGGCCGCGCTGAGCGCCTTGGCGCCGCTTTACCCTCGGTGGCGACTCGATCCCAATGGCGCGATACGGCGTCAAGTACCAGTCAGACATGTGCCGTTAGCACTGCTAAACGCCTAGGCCGTTGTCGCCTTGTCTCGCGGGAGCTGGTGAGGAGCACGCTGCTTACAGCAGCATTTTCAGCGCCAGCCCGAGCACGGCGCAGCCGGCGATGACGTGGATCACGTTGCGCTTGAAGCGGAACAGTGCCACCGCCGCCAGCAGCGCAATCAGCAGCGACGGCCAGTCGAGGCCGCCAGCAAAGCTGTGCGGCCACAGCACGTGGTAGCCGAAGAACAGCGCCAGATTGAGGATCACGCCGACCACGGCGGCGGTGATGGCGGTCAGCGGCGCGGTGAACTTGAGGTCGCCATGGGTGGCTTCCACCAGCGGCCCGCCGGCGAGGATGAACAGGAAGGAGGGCAGGAAGGTGAACCAGGTCACCACGCCGGCGGCGACAGCCCCGGCAGCAAACAGAGCCTCCGGCCCGAACAGCGCCTGGCCGTAGGCGCCGACAAAACCGACAAAGGCCACCACCATGATCAGCGGCCCCGGCGTGGTTTCGCCCAGCGCCAGGCCGTCGATCATCTGCGTCGCCGTCAGCCAGCCGAAGTGTTCCACCGCCCCTTGGTAGACATAGGGCAGCACCGCGTAGGCGCCGCCGAAGGTCAGCAGCGCCGCCTTGCTGAAGAACCAGCCCATCTGCGGCAGCGTGTGCGGCCAACCATACGTCAGCGTCAGCAGCGCCATCGGCAGCAGCCACAGCAGCGCGCCCACCGCCAGCACCAGTCCCAGCCGGCGCCAGCAAAAGCGCGCGTGCGGTGGTGACGGCGTGTCGTCGTCGATCAGCGCGGCACCGAACGACTGGCCGGCGGCAGCGTGTCCCCCCGCGCCGTGGAAGGCGGCCGGTACCAGACGGCCGCCGACATGGCCGGCCAGCGCGGCCGCGGCCACGATCAGCGGAAACGGCAGCCGCAGCACGAAGATGGCGACAAAGGACGCCGCCGCGATGCCCCACAGCAGCCGGTGGCGCAGCGCGCGCTGGCCGATGCGGTGCGCGGCCTGCAGCACGATGGCGGTGACCGCCGGCTTGATGCCGTAGAACAGGCCGGCCACCAGTGGCACCTCGCCAAAGGCGACGTACAGCCACGACAGCAGGATCAACAACAATAGCGACGGCAGCACGAACAGGGCGCCGGCGATGATGCCGCCCACGCTGCGGTGCATCAGCCAGCCGATGTAGGTGGCCAGCTGCTGCGCCTCCGGGCCGGGCAGCAGCATGCAGTAGTTCAGCGCGTGCAGGAAACGGCGCTCGGACAGCCAGCGTCGCTTCTCCACCAGCTCCTGGTGCATGATGGCGATCTGCCCGGCCGGGCCGCCAAAGCTGATCAGCCCCAGCTTCAGCCAGAAACGGAAGGCCTGCCACAGGCTGACGGGGGCGGGGGGATCGGCAGGCGCGAGCCTGGTGGCGGTGTCGGGTGGTGTCATGGCGGTGGATGGTCGTGGGTGACAGGCGCGGCGTGCGGCCAACGTTGGCCGCACGGTGCGTCGGCCGGCGGTACTGCACGGATGGCGCAGGCGGTCGCCGGCAACGGCCTGCCAGCTTAACGCGTTTGGCGCCGCCCCGAAACGCCGCCGCCCGCCGCTGGCCAGCGTGCCGGTGGCGGCGATGGGCGAAGGCGGCACCATTATCTATGCTGTATAAAAGCCACGCCCGGGCGCGGCCGGCTGCATGGCCGGCCACCGCTTCGGGTAACATGCGGCAAGGTAGGCGGCTGGCCGGTGCGCGGGTACTGGCGCGCCGCCGCCGCGACCGTTGCACCTGTCCCCCTCGCCGGTGTGCCATCGCGGCGTCAATCAAGGATCAATGTGGCATGACAGGTCATCCCCGTAATCGTTTTATCCTGCTGTCGATCACCAGCTACGTCGTGTGCGGGCTGTTGTGGATCCTGTTGTCCGACCGTCTGCTGCTGCTGTTTGCCGATGCCGGCGCGCTGACCTGGCTGTCGACCGCCAAGGGCGTGCTCTTCGTCATCGCCACCGCGGCGGTGTTCTTTTTCCTGCTGCGCGCGGTGCCGCCGTTCGATGCGACGCAGCGCGAATCGCTGCTCGGCAGCCTGACGCTCAGCATCGACCGCGAGCGGCGGCCGCACTGGCTGCTGTATGTGTTCGCGGTGGTGATCACCGCCGCGGTCATGCTGCTGCGCCTCAACATCCCGGTCGATTTCGCCGTGCAGCCGATGCTGATCCTGTTCATGCTGCCGATCGTGCTGTGCGCGCTGCTCGGCGGCCTCGGGCCGGGGCTGTTTGCCACCGCGCTCGCCGCGCTGGCCACCGATCTGGCGGCCGAGCCGCACTTCCACAGTACGGCCTCATCACCCTACGTGCAGCTGCAGTGGGCATCGCTGGTGCTCAACGGCATCGGCGTCAGCCTGCTCAGCGCCTTGCTGCGCCAGTCGCTGGCCAAGCAGGAGGTCAACCGCCGCCTGCTGGATGCGGTGGTGTCCGGCACCACCGACGCGGTGTTCGTCAAGGACGAGCAGGGCCGCTACCTGCTGGTCAATGCCGCCGCCGCCGCCTTTGTCGGCAAGCCGGTGCACGATATCCTCGGCCGCGACGACCGTGAGGTGTTCGATGCCGCTTCGGCGCAGGCGCTGATGAGCAAGGACCGCGACATCATGGCCGCCGGCGCGGTGCAGACCGCCGAAGAGCGGCTGACGCTGCCGGACGGCAAGGCGATGGTGTTCCTGGTCACCAAGGGGCCGATGTTCGATGGCAACGGCCGCATCAACGGCCTGTTCGGCATCTCGCGCGACATTACCGAGCGCAAGCGCATTGACGACGAGCTGCGCTATGTGCTGAACGAGGCCAGCGATGCGATCTGGGTGACCGCGGCCGACGGCCGCTTCCTGTTTGCCAACCCGGCCGCCTGCCGCCTGAGCGGCCACCCGCTGCCACTGCTGGAGCAGCTGCACTTTGTCGAGATCCTGGCAGCCGAGAGCCAGGCCGAGCTGCCGGCGCACCTGCAGCAGCTGCAGGCCGCCGCCTTCCTGCGCCGCGAATGGCAGCTGCGCCATGCCGACGGCCATCAGCTCACCGTCGAGCTGACCACCGGCCGCATGCAGGATGGCCGCTACATGATCTTCGGCCGCGACCTCACCGAGAAAATGCGCGCCGAGCTGGCGCTGCAGGAGCGCGAGCAGCAGCTGGCGCGGGTGATCGACGGCTCCGACCAGGGCTACTGGGACTGGAACCTGCAAACCAATGCGTTCGAGGTCAGCGCGCGCTGGGAAACCATGCTCGGCTACACGCCGGGAGAAATGGCGATCACCGTCGAGCGCTGGCCGGATTACGTGCATCCGGAAGACCTGCCGCGGGCGATCGACTCCATCCAGCGCCATCTGTCCGGCGCGGCGCCCAGCCACGAGGTGGAAATCCGCTGCCTGTGCAAATCCGGCGCCTGGCGCTGGATGCTGTCGCGCGGCCGCATCGTGTCGTGGGACGCGCACGGCCTGCCGCTGATGATGTCCGGCACCCATACCGACATCACCGAGCGCAAGCTGTTCGAGCTGGCGCTGAAAGAGGCGGCGGTGGTGTTCGACAGCAGCTACGAGGGAATCATGGTGGTCAGCCCAGCCGGGCAGATCACCAAGGTCAACGCCGCCTTCTCGCGCATTACCGGCTACCGCGCGGACGAGGCGGTCGGCCAGTCGCCGAAGCTGCTGTCGTCCGGCCAGCACGACGCCGCCTTTTACCGCGAGATGTGGGATTCGGTGCGGCAGCATGATTTCTGGCGCGGCGAAATCTGGAACCGGCGCCGGAACGGTGACTGCTATCCCGAGCTGCTGTCGATCTCGGTGGTGCGCGACGAGCTGGGCCAGGTGCGCCACTACGTTGGCATCTTCTCTGACATCAGCCAGCTGAAGGCGCACGAGGCCGAGCTGGAGCGCATCGCCCACTTCGACCCGCTGACCGGCCTGCCGAACCGGCGCCTGCTGTCGGACAGGCTGGGGCAGGCGATCCGGCACACCGCGCGCAGCGGCAAATCCTGCGCCGTGTGCTTCCTCGACCTTGACGGCTTCAAGGCGATCAACGACCAGTACGGCCATGCCGCCGGCGACCAGCTGCTGATCGGCGTCACCGAAAACCTGAAAGCGGTGCTGCGCGCCGACGACACCCTGGCGCGGCTGGGCGGCGACGAATTCGTGGTGCTGCTGGTGGACGTGGCCGGTACGGAGGAGTGCGCGCTGGTGCTGGAGCGACTGCTGGCGGCGATCCAGCAGGAAGTCTGCCTTGGCGATGCGGTGGTGCGTGCCTCGGCCAGCATCGGCGTCAGCCTCTATCCGCAGGACAATGCCGACGCCGATACCCTGCTGCGCCATGCCGACCAGGCGATGTACCTGGCCAAGGATGCCGGCAAGAACCGCTACCAGATGTTCGACCCGGAAAGCGACCGCAAGGCGCAGGCGCACCGCAAGGAGCTGGAGCTGCTGCGCCACGCGCTGGACAACGGCGAGTTCGTGCTCTACTACCAGCCGAAGGTGGATCTGGAGAATGGCGACATCATCGGCGCCGAGGCGCTGATCCGCTGGCGCCACCCCGAGCGCGGCCTGCTGGCGCCAGACGCATTCCTGCCGCTGCTGCACGGCAGCGAGCTGGAAAACGCGGTCGACGAGTGGGTGATCAACACCGCGCTGGCGCAGGCGTCGGCGTGGCACGACGCCGGGCTGGTGATGCGCGTCAGCGTCAATGTCAGCGCCGGCTACCTGCTGGCGCCGACCTTCTATGCCGATCTGGCGCGTGCGCTGCACCGCCACGGCAATGTGCCGCCGGCGCACCTGGAGCTGGAGGTGCTGGAGACGGCGGCCATCGCCGACATGGAGCAGGCGGTCGCCATCCTGCAGCGCTGCCGCCAGCTGGGCGTGCACTTTGCGCTGGATGACTTCGGCACCGGCTATTCGTCGCTGACCTATCTGCGCAAGCTGCCGGTCGACACCCTCAAGATCGACCAGAGCTTCGTGCGCGACATGCTCACCGATGCCGACGATCTGGGTATCGTCGAAGGCGTGATCCAGCTGGCGACGGTGTTCGAGCGGCAGGTGATCGCCGAAGGGGTGGAAACGCTGCAGCACGGCGCGGTGCTGCGCCGGCTCGGCTGCCGGCTGGTGCAGGGCTACGGCATTGCGCGGCCGCTGGCCGCCGACGCCTTCCCGCACTGGTGCCGGCAGTGGCAGAGCGATGCCGCCTGGCGCGCGCTCACCGAAGCCTCCTGAGCGCCTGTTCACAGTCGCGCGCAGTCACGCCAGACCAGGAAAAACGACGGAGGAAGCGGCTGTTAGCCGGGTATAAACAAGCATGCCGAAGGCGCTGTATCGTCCCATTGCCATCCGTCGCCGCTGACATTGAACCGCTTTTGAGCGCCGGCGTAGGCCGCCGGCGCATTGTCCATCCCAATTTTCCGGATCGATTCCGCCATGCCGAGATTTGCCTTTGCCCCGCCGCATCCCCGCCTCGCCCTGCGCGTGGCGCTCAGCCACCACGTTGCCAACGGCCTGTCGGCGGCGCTGGGGCTGCTGCTGATCTCCGCCGCGGTGCACCTGTGGCTGGGCGCCCTGGCCGCGGCGGCGGCCTCGGTCGGTGTGGTGGTGTGCATTCCGCCGGACCAGCCGGCGCCGCGGCGCGGCAAGCTGCGGCAACTGCTGCCGGCGGCGCTGCTCGGCCTGCCGCTGTTCCTCGGTACGCGCTTGCTGCACGGCGATGCGCTGCAGCTGGGCTTGCTGTTGCTGCCGGCCACCTTCATCGCCTTTCTCGCCGCCGCGTGGGGCAAGCGCGGCATTCCGCTGTCGGTGTCGATCATGTTCGCGATGCTGTTCGCGATGGCGATGCCGGCGCACGACGGCACCGCGCCGGTGCTGGCCAGCAGCCTGCACTTCGCGCTCGGCGCCGGCCTGTACCTGCTGTGGGCGACGCTGGCCAATGCGCTGCTCAACGGCCGCTACCGGGTGCAGTTGCTGGCCGACACCCTGCTGGCGCTGGCGGAGCTGATGCAGCTGCAGGCGCAGCAATTCCTGCCGCCGGACAGTGACGAGCGGCGCCGGGCGCCGTTGATCGGCCGCCTGCTGCGCGAGCAGGCGGCGCTGACCGACCAGCTGCAGAGCGCGCGCAACATCCTGCTGGAGTCGCCGCGCACGCCACGGCGGCAGCAGCTGGCGGCGATGCTGCTGCAGGTGCTGGAAATGCGCGACCACCTGCTGGCTTGCGAGCTGGATCTGGACGCGCTGAAATCCCGCCCCGGCCACGCGCCGGTGCTGGGTGTGCTGCACGAGGTGCTGCAAACGTTGGCCGCAGACATCGCGCAGCTGGCCGACAAGTTGCTGTACGGGCGCACACCGTCGCCGGTCGCCAGCCTGCGGCCGCTGCTGGCCACGCTGCACTGGGCAGAGGCGGAAGCGGCCGTCGAGTCGCAGGCGCCGTCGGCGGCGATGCTGGCGCGCGGGCTGGCCAACCGTGTCGGCAACATCAACGACGAGGTGGTGCGGCTGGTGGCGCTGGCGCGCGGCGAGCAGGCGCCGGATCTGACCGGGGTACGCGCCAGCTGGCAACTGTTCGTCAGTCCCACCGCGTGGTCGTGGCGGCCGTTTGCCGGGCTGTGGCGCTGGGATGCGCCGCCGCTGCGCCACGCCATTCGCGCCGCGCTGGCCGTCGGCGCTGCCTACGCGCTGGCGCAGGTGCTGCCGTGGGTGGCGCACGATTACTGGATCCTGCTGACCATCGTGGTGGTGCTGCGCGGCAGTCTGGCGCAGACGCTGGAACGGCGTAACAGCCGTGTCGCCGGCACCCTGCTCGGTTGCGTGATCGCCGGCGCACTGCTGGCGCTGCAGCCGTCGTCGTGGCTGTTGCTGCTGGCGGTGACACTGGCGCAGGCCTTCGCCCATGCCTTTGCCGTGCGCCGCTATCTGGTGACGGCGGTGGCCGCCACCGTGCTCGGCCTGCTGCAGGCCCATATGCTGCATGCCGGCGCCAGCCCGGTGTTCGGCGTGCCGGAGCGCATTGCCGACACCCTGCTCGGCGTCGCCATCGCCTGGGCGTGCAGCTATGTGCTGCCGTCGTGGGAGCGGCACCAGATCCCGGCGCTGGTGGCGCGTACCCTCAGCGCGCAGGCACGCCATGCCCGCGTGGCGCTGGGGCTGGGCCAGTTGCAGGCGATCGACAACGAGCCGGAGCTGGCCTGGCGCCTGGCGCGACGCGAGGCCTACGACAGCCTGTCGGCACTGGTGCAGGCGACGCAGCGCTCGCTGGCCGAGCCGCGTGCGGTGCGGCCGCCGCTGGCGCCGCTGGGCTTGCTGCTGGCGCACAGTTACCAGCTGCTGGCACAGCTGACGGCGGTGAAGAGCATGCTGCTGTTGCGTCGCGACCGTCTGCAGCCGGAGCAGATCCGCCAGCCGCTGCAGCAGGCGGCGCAGTCCATCGACAGCACGCTGCAGCACGCCGGCGGCGCGGCGGTCGCGGCGGCGGAAGCGGCACCGGGGCCGGTGCTGCTGCCCGATCCGTTCGAGAGCGATCTCAGCCCGTGGCTGCTGCGCCGGCTGGAGCTGGCGACCCGCCTCGCCGGCCAGCTGCGGCAGGATGCCGATCAGGTGCTGGCGCCGCCGGTACGGGCCAAGCCGGCCGCCGCGCCCGAACAAGGCTGAACAGGCGGTCGCTTTCAGTGCCGCCACGCGGCGACGCGCTTGCTGCCTTCCAGCAGCAGCAGGGTGGCGCAGCCCAGCGCAAACGCCGCCAGCCACAGCCCCGGCGCCGGCGGTACGAAGCCGAAGGCGCCGGCCAGTGCCGGGATGCTGGTGATCAGCAGCAGGCTGAGCAGGGTGCCGCCCAGCACCCACGCCGCCACCGCCGACAGGCCGCCGAACAGTGCTCGCCAGCCGCTTTGCGCCGAGCGGTTGGGCAGGATCAGCAGCGCATTGGCGCTGACCAGCACGATGAAGGTCAGCGCCCGCGCGGTGGCGTCGTCGAGCGCCGCCGCCAGGCTGGCGGCGTAGGCGACGCCGCAGCTGAGCAGCACCAGCGCACCCTGCGCCAGCGCCAGCAGCAGTTGCGGCCGCGACAGCAGCGTTTCGCCGGCGCGGCGCGGCGGCTGCTGCATCTGCTGCGGCCGTTCCGGTTCGGCCTCGAACACGATGGAGCAGGCCGGGTCGATCACCAGCTCCAGAAAGGCGATGTGGATCGGCGCCAGGATCAGCGGCATGCCGAACAGCAGCGGCAGCATCGACAGCCCGATGATCGGCACGTGCACCGCCAGCGTGTAGCTCATCGCCTGGCGCAGGTTGGCGAAGATGCGCCGCCCGAGGCGGATCGCCGTCACGATGGCGGTGAAGTCGTCGTCCAGCAGCACCAGCGCGGCGGCCTCGCGCGCCACGTCGGTGCCGCGCTTGCCCATCGCGATGCCGATGTGCGCCGCCTTCAGCGCCGGTGCGTCGTTGACGCCGTCGCCGGTCATCGCCACCACCTCGCCGGCGGCCTTCAGCGCGTTGACGATGGCCAGCTTCTGCTGCGGTGTGACCCGCGCGAACACGTTGATGCCGGCCAGCTGCCGGCCAAGGTTGGCCGCATCGTCGCCCAGTGCCGCAAGCTCGCTGCCGGTCAGCGTGCCGCGGCTGGCGATGCCGGCCTGACGGGCGATGGCGCGCGCGGTGTGCGGGTGATCGCCGGTGATCATCAGCACGCGGATGCCGGCCTGCTGGCACTCGCGGATGGCGGCGGGCACCTCCGGGCGCAGCGGATCGGCAAAGCCGACCAGGCCGAGCAGCTCGAAGTCGAAATCATGCTGCAGCGACGGCCACTCCTGGTGCGGACTGTGGCGTGCCTTGGCGATGCCCAGCACGCGCAGGCCGCGGTCGGCAAGCAGCGCCGCGTCCGCGATCAGGCGCGCGCGCGCCGCGTCCGGCAGGTGGCACAGCTCGGCAATCGCCTCCGGTGCGCCCTTGGTGGCGACCACGTCGTCGTCGTCGCCATCCTGCCGCCACAGGTGCGACATCGCCAGCAGCGCCGGCGACAGCTCGTACTCGCGCGCCAGCGACCACGCCGGGTGCAGGTGTTCGGTATCGGCCAGATAGGTGCGCGCATAGTGGTGGAAGGCCTGCTCCATCGGGTCGTGCGGTTCGATCTCGCTGGCCAGCACCGCGTATTCCAGCAGCTCGTGATAGGCCTCCGGCAGCTCGCCGCCGGGCAGCCGGCCGGTGTCCAGCAGCTGGCCGTCCACCGCCAGCGCCGCCAGCGCCATGCGGTTCTGCGTCAGGGTGCCGGTCTTGTCGACGCACAGCACCGTGGTTTCCCCCAGCGTCTCGATGGCGTTCAGGCGCCGGGTCAGCACCTGGTGGCTGGCGATGCGGCGCGCGCCCAGCGCCAGGAACACGATCATGATCACCGGGAATTCCTGCGGCAGGATGCCCATCGCCAGCGTGATGCCGGCCAGGAGCGCGTCCAGCCAGCTGTCGCGCAGCAGCCAGTACAGCAGCGCCAGCAGCAGGCACAGGCCGACGCCCAAGAGCGACAGCTGCCGCGTCAGCCGCGCGATCTCGTCGCGCAGTGGCGAGGCTTCGACGGCGATGGTGGTCAGCGATTTGCCGATGCGGCCCAGCTCGGTGTGCTGGCCGGTGGCGCACACCTGCAGCAGCCCCTGGCCGCGCACCACCAGCGTGCCGGCGTAGGCCGGCTCGCGCTGGCCGAACTTGGCCACCGGCTCCGATTCGCCGCTGAGCATCGATTCGTCGGTGGCCAGCTCGTGCGCCTGCAGCACCACGCCGTCGGCCGGAATGCGGTCGCCCTCGCTGAGGATCAGGATGTCGTCGCGCACCACCTCGCGTCCGGCGATGCGCTGCGCCTCGCCGTCGCGGATCACCAGTGCGCGCGGGCTGGACAGGTCGCGCAGCGCCTCCAGCGCGTTCTCGGTGCGCCGCTCCTGCACGATGGTGACGGTCATGATGATGGCGACGAAACCGAGCAGGATCAGCGCCTCGTGCGCGTCGCCCATCGCCAGATAGATGGCGCCGGCGCCGAGCAGCAGCAGGAACATCGGCTCGCGCACCACCTCGCCGGCGATGGCGGCCAGACTGCGGCGCTGCTCGGTGCTCAGCTCGTTGGCGCCTTCGGCCGCCAGCCGCGCACGGGCGACACTGTGGCTGAGTCCGCGGGGAAGGGCTTCGCTCATGACGGCTCCGGCAGGGGAAACAGGGCAGGGGTGCGTATAGCGGTTATAGCAGTCGGCACCGCGACTGGCGGTAGGGAGAGGCGTTCGCTTTTGGCGGATGGAGCCGGCGGACGGCTTACCGCAGGCGTGGGGAATGCAGGGAATGCAGGGAATGCAAGGAGTACAAAGCGTGCAGGAAACGGCTCAGTCGCCGGGCAGCGTCTCGCGCGGCAGTTGCAGCCGCTGGCGCAGGCGCTCGAACACGCCCTCGCGCTGCAGCTGGCGGAACAGGCGGGCATAACGGCGGCTTAGTTGCGGCGCGGTGCCGGGGCTGAACGCGAGGTAGAGCGGGTTGGACAGTGCCGGCAGCGGCAGCACCGGCTGCAGCAGGCGCGGGTCCAGGCCCAGTTCGCGTGTCCGCCAGGCCAGCACCAGATGATTGGAAAACGGCAGCAGGTCGATGCGGCCGGCGTACAGCTTGCGGATATTGGACAGGTCGTCGCTGCTTTGCTGCAGGTTGCGTTCGTAGGCAAAGCCCTGTTGCAGCAGGTAGTCCGCCTTCATGTCCCGCGCGGTCACGCCCAGCTGCCAACGCTGGGCTTCTTGCAGCGTGGCGGGGTTGACCTCGGGGCGGTCGGCCAGGCGCCACAGCCGAGCGTCGCCGCTGGCGATGCGCCCGATCCAAGCGTAGCGCGCTTCGCGTTGCGGCGTGCGGCCAAGGCAGAAAATCAGCAGCCCGGGCGTGGTTTCCGCCATCTGGTAGGCGCGCGGCCACGGCAGGAACTGCACCGCCAGCGTATCGCCGTTGCGCGCCGCCAGCGCTTGCGCCGCTTCCAGCGCCAGCCCCCATGGCGCCGGCTGCTCGCTCTGGAAGGGTGGAAATTCGGTGGTGACGGCGTGGATGACGGCCGCCGTGGCCGGAGTGGACAGCAACAGCAGGCACAGCAACAGCGATAACAGCGGGCGCGGCATCATGATGCCCTGATGATTTTTTGACAAACGGCAGCATGAACGCAAGCCGGGCAATCTTCAAGCATTCCAGCATGGCGCAGCGCAGCGTAAGTCCCTAAAATGGGGCGGTTATCCCCACAGCCGCTACGCTGGAGAACACATCAATGGCTATCATCCGTCAGGAAGACTTTATCCAGAGCATCGCCGATGCTTTTCAGTACATCAGTTGCTATCACCCCAAGGATTACATTGACGCGCTGTACAAGGCGTATCAGCACGAGGAAAGCCCCGCCGCCAAGGACGCGATGGCGCAGATCCTGATCAACAGCCGCATGTGTGCCGAAGGCCGCCGCCCGATCTGCCAGGATACCGGTATCGCCGTGGTGTTCCTGAAGGTGGGCATGAAGGTGCAGTGGGACAGCACCCTGTCGGTACAGGAAATGGTCAACGAAGGCGTGCGTCGCGCCTACAACAACCCGGACAACAAGCTGCGCGCCTCCGTGCTGCTGGATCCGGCCGGCCTGCGCAAGAACTCCAAGGACAACACCCCGGCCGTGGTGCACTTCGAGATCGTCGAAGGCGACGGCGTGGAAGTGATCTGCGCCGCCAAGGGTGGCGGCTCGGAGAACAAGTCCAAGTTCTACGCGCTGAACCCGTCCGACAGCATCGTGGACTGGGTGATCAAGACCGTGCCGACCATGGGCGCCGGCTGGTGTCCGCCGGGCATCCTCGGTATCGGCATCGGCGGTACGCCGGAAAAGGCGATGCTGCTGGCCAAGGAATCGCTGATGGACCACGTCGACATCCACGAGCTGAAGGCCAAGGCCGCCAGCGGCGCGGAACTGACCCGCGTCGAAGCGCTGCGCCTGGAAATCTTCGAGAAGGTCAACGCGCTGGGTATCGGCGCGCAGGGCCTGGGCGGCCTGACCACGGTGCTGGACGTGAAGATCCTCGACTACCCGACCCACGCGGCATCCTTGCCGGTGGCGATGATCCCGAACTGCGCCGCCACCCGCCACATCCACTTCCATCTCGATGGCAGCGGCCCGGCGCACCTGGAAACGCCGAAGCTGGAAGACTGGCCGGAAATCACCTACGACACCAGCAACGGCAAGCGTGTCGATCTGAACAACATCACCCCGGAAGAAGTGGCCAGCTGGCAGCCGGGCGACGTGCTGCTGCTCAACGGCAAGATCCTGACCGGCCGCGACGCCGCGCACAAGCGCATGATCGACATGCTGAACAAGGGCGAGAAGCTGCCGGTGGACTTCACCAACCGCTTCATCTACTACGTCGGCCCGGTGGATCCGGTACGCGACGAAGTGGTCGGCCCGGCCGGCCCGACTACCGCCACCCGCATGGACAAGTTCACCCGCCAGATGCTGGAACAGACCGGCCTCCTGGGCATGATCGGCAAGGCCGAGCGCGGCCCGGCAGCGATCGACGCCATCCGCGACAACAAGGCGGTGTACCTGATGGCGGTCGGCGGCTCGGCTTACCTGGTGTCCAAGGCGATCAAGGCGTCGAAAGTGGTCGGCTTCGAAGACCTGGGTATGGAAGCGATCTACGAGTTCGACGTGCAGGACATGCCGGTGACCGTGGCCGTGGACTCCTGTGGCACTTCGGTGCACAACACCGGCCCGGCCGAATGGCGCGTCAAGATCGGCAAGATTCTGGTCGCCTCCGCCTGATGCAGGTTGCGGCCAACGTTGGCCGCAGACAAGAAAACCGCCTGTCCCCGTTATGGGGGCAGGCGGTTTTTCATGGGTTTGCCGACGGCTTAGCGCGTGGCGTACACCCACTGCTTGCCCTTGGCATCAAACGCCATCACCTGGTAGGGCTGCTTGACGCCGGTTTCCATGCCGGGGCTGCCCTGTGGCATGCCGGCCACCGCCAGGCCGCGAATGGCCGGCTTCTCGCGCAGTACTTTCTGCACCAGATCGGCCGGCACGTGGCCCTCGAACACGTAGCCGCCGATGCTGGCGGTGTGGCAGGAGCGCAGCTTGTCCGGCACCTGCAGCTTGTCCTTGATCGCGGCCATGTCGCTGCGGTTTTCGCTGTGCAGCGGCAATTGCTGGCTGGCCATGTGCTCGGCCCACTTGCCGCAACAGCCGCAGTTGGGGTCCTTGAACAGGGTGGCGACCGGTGCGGCCAGCACCGGCAGGGAAAGCGCCAGCAGGGTGCCGGCGCGGAACAGGGATCGGATCAGCATGGGGAGCCTCGTCGGGAATAGGGGGCAGGTGGCCAGTGACAGACCCTGGCCGGCGTCACTGGTTCCCGTCGCGGTCAGGCGATCAGGCGGTCAGTTGCACGCTGCTGCCGCTATTGCTGTCGTCGTCGCTGCTGTAGGCGCGCAGCATCGCCATCAGCCGCATCATGATGCGACCATCCTGCTCGCTGTCGGCACTGGCCACGCCGCTGTCCTCGCTGCTGGTGCCGCTGCTACTGCGTTGCGCTTCTTCGTAGGCGACGCTTTCTGCGAAGCTGACCTTGCCGTCCTGGTTGCTGTCGGCGCTGTCGAAGTTTTCCGCCAGCGCGGCGAAGCGGGCCGCCGCCACACTGTCGCCGGCCTCGCTGGCGTCGGCGGCCATCGCCGACAACTGCTCCTGTTCCAGCCCGGCGTCGTCCTCGCCGCCGGCGGGCGGTGGCGGCATACCCTGCATGCCGCCGGCCATCATCATGCCGCCCATGCCCTGGCTGCGCATGGCGTTGAACTGGCTGTCCAGCTCTTCCGCCAGCTGTTTCAGGCGTGTGCTCAGCTCGCTCTTGCTGACCTTGCCGTCGCTGTCGGTATCCAGCGCCGCGAACACGTCCTCGTTGTCCGAGCCAAAATCGCTGGCTTCGAGATAACCCTGGTTGTCGGTATCCAGCTTGCTGAAGATCTCGCTGGCCATCTGCTCGCTGTCCGGGCGTTTCATCGCGCGCGGACCGCCACCCATGCCACTCATGCCGGGCAGGTAGCTGCTGCCGACACTGCTGATTGCGCTGCTCATTGTCATGCTCCTCGTCTCGCCTGCGGTATCCCCGCCGGCCATGCGGCGCTGCTGCGGGTGATGACAATTTATAGGCAGTGTGTCAGCGCCATTTATCCGCTTTGTGTCAAAGTTGATACAAAGCGCCGTGCGCGTCGCGCGGCAGGGTCAGGCGCGCGATCAGGCCGCCCTGCGGCGCATTGTGCAGCGTCAGCGTGCCACCCATGCGCCGCGCCGCGTCGCGGGCGATGGCGAGACCGAGGCCGACGCCGCCGGTGTGGCGGTTGCGCGATTCTTCCAGCCGCACGAAGGGCTCGAATACCGAGCTCATGCGGTTTTCCGGAATGCCGGGGCCGTGGTCTCGGATCTCGATGCCCACCGTATCGCCGGTTTGCTGCAGGTGGATGTCGGCGCGTTCGCCGTAGCGCAGCGCGTTTTCCAGCAGGTTGTCGAGGCAGCGGCGCAGGCTGCCCGGCAACGTCAGCAGGCTGTCGGCGTGGCCGTCGACGCTGACGTGGTGGCCCTGTTCCTGCGCGTCCTCGGCCAGCACCTGCAGCAGCGCGGTGATGTCCAGCATCTGCCAGCTTTCCTGCTGCGATTCGTCGCGCAGGTAGGCCAGCGTCGCGTCCAGCATCGCGGTCATGTCGTCGATGTCCTTGCCCAGCCTGGCCTGCAGCGCGGTGTCGTCCAGCTGCGCGCTGCGCAGGCGGATGCGGGTCAGCGGCGTGCGCAGGTCGTGCGATACCGCGGCGAGGAAACGGCTGCGCTCCGCCATCTGCTGGCGCAGCTTGTCCTGCATGCGGTTGAACAGCCGCGCCGCCTGCCGCGTTTCCTGCGGCCCGCTTTCCTCGATCGGCGGTGCCTCCAGATTGTCGCCCAGCCGCGCCGCGGCCTGGGTCAGCTGCTGGATGGGGCGCGCCAGCCGCCGTGCGCCGTACCAGGCCAGCAGGCCGATGATCGCCAGCGTCACCAGCTGCGCCAGCCAGAACGGCGCCGGAAAGCGGTTGCGATTGTCCGGTGGCGGCGGTGGCTGTCGCGCGGCGTCGCCGGGCGCCAGGGTTGGCCGCAGGTTGGCGCCGGGGGCTGCACGCTCCAGTGGCGGGCGCGGCGGCGGCTCGTCACGCGAAAAGTGCGGTCCGAAAAACAGCAGCAGGCTGGTCATCACCAGATGGGTGGTCAGCAGCGCCGCCACCACCAGCCCGAACAGGCGGGTGAAGACGGTATCGGGAATCAGGCGTTTCATTGGCGTACCTTGCAGTCAAACAGGTAACCCTCGCCGCGCACCGTCTTCAGCAGGCGCGGCGCTTTCGGGTCGTCGCCCAGCTTCTGGCGCAGGCGCGATACCAAGAGGTCGATGCTGCGGTCGAAGGCCTCCACCGTGCGCCCGCGCGCCGCGTCCAGCAGCTGCTCGCGGCTGAGGATGCGCTGCGGCCGTTCCAGAAAGGTGCACAGCAGCCGGTATTCGGCGTTCGACAGCGGCACCAGCAGCTGCTGCGGGGTGGTGAGTTCGCGCTTCAGGTGGCTCAGCGTCCAGCCGTCGAAGTGCACGTCCTGCTGCGGATTGGCGCTGCCGCCGGCGCTGCTGCGCAGGCTGCGGCGCAGCACGGTGTGGATGCGCGCCACCAGCTCGCGCGGGTCGAACGGCTTCACCACGTAGTCGTCGGCGCCCAGCTCCAGCCCCACCACGCGGTCGGTCGCCTCGCCGCGCGCGGTGAGCATGATGATCGGCAGCTCGCCCTCGCCGCGGATCTGGCGACACAGCGCCAGGCCGTCCTCGCCGGGCAGCATCAGGTCCAGGATCACCAGATCGAAGCGCTGTTCGGCCAGTGCCGCGCGCATCGCCACGCCGTCGCCGACGCAGGTGCAGTGCATGGCGTAGGCCTGCAGGTACTGGCCGAGCAGGCTGCGGATCTCCGGATCATCGTCAACAATCAACAGGCGAGTGGCGGGGCTGGTCATGCGGGTTTCCGTTTCGGTTCGGTGGTGAGCAGCCGTGATTATGGCTGATCCTGCGGCGCCGCCGGCGCGGCAAGTTCGCTGTTCATGTGCGCCAGCAGGCATTGCCGCACCAGGCTGGCCTGCTGCGCGTCCAGGCTGTCGAGGAAGGCGAGCCACGCCGCGGGCAGGGCGGCCGCGCTGTCGCTGGCCGCCACGCTGGCGCGCAGCGCCGCCGACAGGCTGCTGCTGCCGTCTTCCAGCTGCCGGCGCAGGGTCAGCTGCGCCTGTTGCCGCGCCTGGCGGCGGGTGGCCTGCTCGCTGAGTTCGGCGATGTCGGCCTTCAGCCACAGCGCCTGCTGTCTGGCGTCCAGTTGCAGATAGGGCAGCAGCGGCTCCAGCTGGCCGGCGAGGCCCGGTCGCGGGTGGTGGGCGCCGCTCTGGTGGGGCGGCGGAGCGGCCGGCGGCAGCTGCGCCAGCGCGCCGTGCAGCACGGTCAGGCAGAGCAGGGTGGCGAGCAGGCGCGGCAGGGCGGGGCGTTGCATCATGGCTTCCTTTGCATAGGGACGGGGACAAGTGACGGGGGCATCCCCACAGCCTGCAGTGTCCGCCGCCGCCGTGTCGGTGCGTTGTCGGCTTTGTATCGGGGCTGACACAGTTGCGCCGCCGTAACAAGCTGATGGCGCAATCGGTCCGCAGCCGGTCGGCTTTACGCCTCGCGGCCAAGGTTGGCCGCAGCCACAATGGCGTTGTTCCCCTGCCACTACCAAGGAAGCTGCCATGTCCCGTTCCGCCCTGCTTGTGATTGATGTCCAGGATTCCTTCCTGCAACGCCCGTACTGGGATGCCGCCGCCTTGCCCGCGTTTCGCGACAAGCTGCTGGCGCTGATCGCCGGCGCCCGTGCGCGCGGTCTGCCGGTGGTCTATGTGCTGCACGAGGAGGGTGACGGCCCGTTCGGTGCCGCCTCCGGCCTGGTGCGGCCGATGGCGTGGTTGCCGGACGGCGCCGATGTGACCTTTACCAAGCACGTGCACAACGCGTTTACCGACACCGGCCTGCAGGCGTGGCTGGCGGCGCGCGGCATCGACCGCCTGATCGTCAGCGGCATCCGCAGCGAGCAGTGTTGCGAGACCACCACCCGCGTCGGCAGCGATCTCGGCTTTGCCGTCGATTACGTGTCGGAGGCGACGCTGACCTTTGCCATGAGCCATCCCGTCAGCGGCCGCGTCTACAGCCCGGAGGACATCATCGCCCGCACCGAGCTGGTACTGGCCGGCCGCTTTGCCGAGATCCACAGCATCGACAGCGTGCTGGCACGGCTGGACGCGGAGGAGGTGTGCCATGCTTGAACTGCGCCCCGGCTGCGAGGCCTGCGATACCGATTTGCCCGGCGACAGCGAGCAGGCGCTGATCTGCAGTTTCGAGTGCACCTTCTGCCACGACTGCGCGGCAAAGCTGCACCAGCTGTGCCCCAATTGCGGCGGCGAGCTGCAGCCGCGGCCGCGGCGGGTGGGCGCGAAACTGGCGGCCAACCCGGCCAGCAGCCAGCGCGTGGTCAAGCCGCGCCAGCTGTAGCCGTGCAATCGTGAACACACTGTTGCTGTTGCCACTGGCATCGGTGGCGTAAGGTAACAGACCGGGTTCACCCGCCCGGCCGCCGCGGCGGCCGGGCACAACTTCGCAGGAGCAAAGGCCATGAACTGGCAAGACCGACTGATCGCCCTCGCCATCGTCGCGGTGTGGGGCTTCAATTTCGTGGTGATCAAGTGGGGCGTGGCCGGCGTGCCGCCCTTCCTGCTCGGCGCGCTGCGCTTTGCCGCGGCGGCGGGCATCGGCCTCTTGTTCGTGCGCCGCCCCAACATCCCGTGGCGCTGGCTGGCGCTGTATGGCCTGACCATGGGGCTGGGGCAGTTTGCCTGCCTGTTTTCGGCGATGAAACTGGGCATGCCGGCCGGTCTCGCCTCCATCGTGCTGCAGTCGTCCGCCTTCTTCACCCTGCTGATCGGCATGGCCTGGCTGCGCGAGCGCTTCAGCGGCTGGCAGCTGGGCGGGCTGGTAGTCGGCGGCTGCGGCCTGTACCTGATCGGCGGCCTCGGCGCCGCCGGCCTGCCGCTGGCCGGCTTTGTGCTGACCCTGTGCGCCGCCGCCTGCTGGGCGTTTTCCAATGTGGTGGTGCGCCGCATCGTCGGCGCCGGTTACCAGCCGGACATGCTGGGGCTGGTGGTGTGGGGTAGCCTGGCACCGATCGTGCCGTTCTTCGCGCTGTCGGCCATGTTCGAGTCGGCCAGTATCGACTGGGCGCAGGTGGTCAGCGGCAAGAGCCTGTTCGCCATCGGCTATCTGGCGCTGATCGCCACCCTGTTCGGCTACGGCCAGTGGAGCAAGCTGCTGTCGCGCCATGCGGCCAACGTGGTGGCGCCGTATTCGCTGTTGGTGCCGCTGGTGGGGGTGTTGTCCTCGGCGCTGGTGCTGGGCGAGCGCCTCAGCTTCTGGCAGCTGGCCGGCGGCGTGGTGCTGGTGTCCGGACTGGCCATCAATATGTTCGGCCCGCGGCTGCTGGCCTTGCTGCGCAAGCCGCAGCCGGCGTAAGGTTGGCCGCATGGCAAACGACCTCACCCTGCGTCCGCCCGGTGCGGACGATTTTGCCGCCTGGCTGCCGCTCTGGGACGGCTATAACGCCTTTTACGGCCGCCACGGCGCCAGCGCGCTTCCACTGGCCATCAGCCAGCTCACCTGGCAGCGCTTTCTCGATCCGGCCGAGCCGGTCCACGCGCTACTGGCCTGGCAGGGCGGGCAACTGCTGGGTCTGGCGCACTATATCTTTCACCGTAACACGCTGATGCCGCACCACGCCTGCTACCTGCAGGACCTGTTTACCGTGCCCGAAGCACGGGGCAGGGGCGTGGCCCGCCAGCTGATTGCCGCCGTGGCCGACGCGGCGCGCCAGGCCGGCAGCCCCAGCCTGTACTGGCATACGCATCACACCAACCATGCCGCGCGCCAGTTGTATGACCGCGTGGCGCGCGATACCGGTTTTGTGGTGTATCGCCAGACTTTTTAACTCCCGACAGGACACGTTATGAAACTGTACCGACTGCTGACCGGCCCCGACGACGCCGCCTTCTGCCACCGCGTCAGCGAGGCGCTCAACCGCGGCTGGCACCTGCACGGCAACCCGGCGCTGACCTTCAACGGCGAGCGCGTGATCGCGGCGCAGGCGATCGTGAAAGAGGTCGATGGCGAGTACGCGCCGGAGATCCGGCTGGGCGAGTTGTGAGTATCGGAAATTGGCAACAAGGGGAAAAAGTGGCAGTGAATGTTGCTCAGAGCTATTTTCGGGAAACAGTAAAGCCAACTGTTGACGAGTTTCTGCATGACCCCTTCAGTGTCAGAAGAGCCAGATTGGCTGCAATCGTTCTTTACCATTTGGTGGACTACTTGAAGGCTCAGGCAAATCAAGGTTGGGGGGTAACAAAGATTTCCGAGGCCATTGCGGTGAAGTGCCCAGATTTCTTGTTAGTCAGGGATGTTTGTGATGCAAGTAAACACTGCATTCTCACTAATGAAACGCGTGGGAATAAATCGCCGCGGGTACTGGAGCATTCTGATCAGCTGGATGCAACTAGCCATGATGGATTATTCAGTGCCCCATTTGGGTCCGGTTTTTTTGCCGAAGCGAGTTATGTCTGGATCAAACTTGATGATGGCAGTTGGCGCAACTTCGTTGATGTCGTAAGTAACGTCATCTCGTTTTTTGATATTTTTGATTTTGATGAGGTTCAGGTTCTTTCGTGATCGACATCATCTTCCTGCTCACACCGCGCTATCTGGCGCTGGATTTCGTCGGCCCGGCCGAGGCGCTGCGCATGGCCATCGACGAGGGTGCGCCGTTCCGCCTGCACGTCGCCGGGCCGGAGCCGGAGTGCGTCAGCTCGCTGGGACTCACGTCGCGGATCGACCCGCTGCCCGAGGTGTTGGCTGACGGCAGCCTGGTGATCCTGTGCGGCACGGTGGACGAGGATGCCGACTACGCCACGCCGGCGGCGCAGCGGCTGATCGACTGGCTGCAGCAGCACATCACGCCGCAGGTGAGCCTGGCGACGGTGTGCTCCGGCGCGCTGTTGGCCGGCATGGCCGGGCTGCTCGACGGCCGCGCCTGCACCACCCACCACAGCCTTACCGCCAAGCTGGCGGTGCTGGCGCCGAAGGCGCGGGTGCTGGACAACCGCGTGTTTGTCGAGGACGGCCACATCGCCACCTCGGCCGGCATCACCACCGGCATGGATCTGGCGCTGGCGCTGATCGAGCGCCACGCCGGTGCCGACATCGCCGCCCGCGTGGCGCGACGCATGGTGCTGTACAGCCGCCGCGCCGGCGACGATCCGCAGCTGTCGCCGTGGCTGGCGTTCCGCAATCACCTGCACCCGGCGGTGCACCGCGCGCAGGACCTGATCGCGCGCGATCCGGCGCTGCGCTGGCCGGTGGAGGCGCTGGCCGAGCGCGTCCATCTCAGCCCGCGCCATCTGACGCGGCTGTTCCGCGAGCAGGCTGGTGTCGGCATCGTCGAATACCAGCAGCGGCTGCGGGTGGCGGTGGTGCGCCAGCTGTTGCAGCAGGGCGTGGCGGTGGAACGCGCCGCCGAAGGCGCCGGTTTTGCCTCGGCGCGCGACATGCGGCGGGTGTGGCACAAGTTCGAAAGCGTCAATCCCGGTCAGCTGGCCTGAGCGCCGGGCTGGCTTGCGCTAGCGCCAGTTGAAGTTCAGGCTGCGCGAGCCGTTCCGGCCCAGTTGCACGTTGCGCTGCTGGCGCATGCCCATATAGCTGGCGTCCACCCGGTAGCTGCCGGCCGGCAGGTCGGCATACAGCAGTGGCCCGACCTGTTGCAGCGACAGCACCGGCTGTCCCTTGCTGGTGCGGATGTCGACATCGACGCCGACCACATATTGGCCGGTTCCTTCGGAAAAGGTCAGGTGCAGGCTGTAGCCGGCACTCTGTTTGATGGCCTGCGATTCGTCCTGGCCGACGCCGCCACTGAGATAGGCGATGCCGTTCTGTTGCTGTATTTGCAGATTGGCGGCCTGCAGCGTGGCAGGCATGGTGTCGTCGGCGTGCAGCGCCAGGGGGGACAGTCCGAGCAGCAAGCCCAGCATCAGCGCTGAATACTGTTGTGAGTGGATGGTGTTCATGATCAAGCCTCCTTGCGGGCAGGGCGCCCGCTCTTGTCGCCGCCGCGCGGCGCTGGCGTAGCCAGTCGTTTGCCTGCGTGCACAGGCCGCTAGCGGTGGCGATGGGGTGTGCGGGCAGCGCCAACTCGGAGAGGGGCGCGTTCAGGCCCGCAATTGAGTACAAGAGTGCGACACGCGGGGTGTCATGTCGGTGCGGTGGCGCACATGTATTGTGGCGTCTGGCCGCATCCGCCCCTTGGGCGGCCAAGGTTGGCCGCAATGGTCGTCAACCTGCCGCGGTTGACGCTGGTGTGGTGCCGGCAATCCAGCAGCCGGCGCGATAACCCCGTACAATCCGGCCATTGTTTTTGCGGTATACCTCATGATAGCCACACCCAAACCAACCGGCAAAGCCGGTCTGCACCCGCGCAATGCCCATCGCCAGCGCTATGACTTCCCGGCGCTGATCGCCAGCCTGCCGGAGCTGGCCGCCTTTGTGCGCCCCAACGACTACGGCGACGACAGCGTCGATTTCGCCGATCCGGCGGCGGTCAAGGCGCTGAACCGCGCGCTGCTGGCGCACTACTACGGCATCGGCTTCTGGGATCTGCCGCCGGGCTACCTGTGCCCGCCGATTCCGGGGCGCGCCGACTACATCCACCATCTCGCCGACCTGCTCGCCGGCTGCAACGACGGCACGGTGCCGCCGCGCGTCAACGTGCTGGATGTCGGCGTCGGCGCCAACTGCGTGTACCCAATCATCGGCCGCAGCGTGTACGGCTGGCGCTTTGTCGGCAGCGACATCGATCCGGTGTCGCTGAAAGCCGCGAAGGCGATTGCCGATTTCAACCCGGTGCTGTCCGGCGCGCTGACGCTGCGGCTGCAGGCGGACGCGGGCAAGGTATTTGCCGGCGTCATCCAGCGCAAGGACCGTTTCGACGTCACGCTGTGCAACCCGCCGTTCCATGCCTCGGCAGAAGAAGCCGAGGCGGTGTCGCGGCGCAAGGTGACCAACCTCACCGGCGAGGTGCCGGACAAGCCGGTGCTGAACTTCGGCGGCCAGCACGCCGAGCTGTGGTGCGACGGCGGCGAAGTCGCCTTCCTGCGCACCATGGCGCAGGAGAGCCGCGAGTTTGCCGCGCAGTGCTGCTGGTTCACCTCGCTGGTGTCGCGCGAGGCGCACCTGCACGAGCTGTACCGCCAGCTGCGCAAGCTGGGCGCCAAGCAGGTCAAGACCGTCAACATGGCGCAGGGGCAGAAGATCAGCCGCTTCGTGGCGTGGACCTTCCTCGACAATGCGGCGATGGCCGAGTGGCGCGAGGAGCGCTGGCAGGGCTGAGGCCTGGCCGCGGTCAGCTAGACATGAAAAACCCCGCCGGCGCTGCCGGGCGGGGTTTTTTGTTGCTTGCGTTAACTCGGTTCAGTCCGGCTTGGCGGCCTGCTGTGCGGCGGCTTCTGCGGCGGCGGCGCGCAGCTTGTCCTTCTTGCTCGGGCGCTTGCCCTTGATGCCGCCGTTGTCGTCGGCTGCGGCCAACCTTGGCGAGGGCTGGTCAACCGGCACGAAGCCGGCCAGCTGCTCGCGCGGCAGTTTCAGCTGCAGCCGCTTCTCGATCAGGCGGAAGTGGGCGCGGCTGTCGGCGTCGATCAGGCTGATGGCGAGGCCGCTTTCGCCGGCGCGGCCGGTGCGGCCGATGCGGTGGGTGTAGTCCTGCGGCGAGCGCGGCAGGTCGTAGTTGATCACCACCGGCAGAGCCGGGATGTCGATGCCGCGCGCGGCGAGGTCGGTGGCGACGATCACCTGCAGCGTGCCGTCCTTCAGGTTCTCCAGCACGCGTTCACGGCGGCCTTGCGCCAGCTCGCCGAACAGCGCGGCGGCGCGGATGCCCTCGCGCTGCAGCGTCTGCGCCAGTTCGCTGGCGCCCTGTTTGCTGGCGACGAAGACCAGCATGCGCGCGCCCTCCTGCTCTGCGATCAGCCGGCACAGCAGCGCGGTACGCTGACGGCTATCGACCTCGATCGCGCGCTGGCGGATGTCCGGCGCCTGTTCCGCGATGTGGATGCGCTGCGCGTCGGTGAGCAGCCTTGTTGCCAGCTGTTGCACGTTGGCCGCAAAGGTGGCGGAGAACAGCAGCGTCTGGCGCTGTAGCGGCAGTTCGGCCAGCACCTGTTCCAGCTCGTCGGCAAAGCCCTGTTCCAGCAGGCGGTCGGCCTCGTCCAGCACCAGGGTGCGCACCTGGTCCAGGCGCAGCGCGTTGTTGGCCAGCAGCTCCAGCAGCCGGCCGGGGGTGGCGACGATGATGTCGGCGCCACCGCGCAGCGCCATCAGCTGCGGATTGAGCGACACGCCACCGTAGACGGTGACGATCTTCGGCGGCGGCAGGTGGCGGGCCAGCTGTTGCAGCACGCTGCCGACCTGTTGCGCCAGCTCGCGCGTCGGCAGCAGCACCAGCAGCGTCGGCTGCTTGCCGTCATGGCGACCGTGCTGCCAGCGCTGCAACAGCGGCAGGCAGTAGGCGGCGGTCTTGCCGGAGCCGGTGCGGGCGGTGGCCAGCAGGTCGCGGCCGTGCAGGATCGCCGGGATCGCCTCGCGCTGGATGGCGGTGGCGGTGTGGAAGCCCTGTTCGTCCAGCGCGTGCAGCAGCGCCGGATCAAGGCCGAGGGTGGAAAAGGGCATGGGCGGGCGCGGGGCGTGAATTCGTGAAGGCGGCAGTCTACGGCTTTTGTGCGCGCGGCACTATGGCGATGCACGCCGGGACCGCTGCGTGGCGGGGGGAGATGGGGGCGCTGGCTGCCGATTGACGTCAGCGTCATTCCCTTGGATGATTCAAGCGCTTGTTTTAATGATGGCGTAGACCATCATCCGCGACACACGAGGAATCATGACAAACCGCGAACACGATCTGTGGGTGCCGGTCACCGCCACCGACACGCTGTACCTGAAGCGCATCCGCCATCCGGAAAAGGACGGCGCGCCAGTGCTGCTGCTGCACGGGGTGATGGCCAACGGCCGTATCTTCTATTCCGACAACGGCAAGGGGCTGGCGCACTATCTGGCGCGCCACGGCTACGACGTGTTCGTCGCCGACCTGCGCGGTCGCGGCCGCAGCACGCCGCGCATCGGCCGCGGTGCGCGTCACGGCCAGACCGAAACCATCACCGAAGACCTGCCGGCGCTGCAGGCGGCGATCCGCCAGCTGAAGGGCGAGGTGGCGGTGCACTGGATGGCGCACTCCTGGGGCGGCGTGCACATGAGCAGCTGCCTGCTGCGCCAGCCGCAGCTGATCGCGCAGGTGGCCAGCCTGGTCTACTTCGGCAGCAAGCGCAGCGTGCGCGTGCGCAATCTCAACAAGCTGCTGGAAGTCGATCTGCTGTGGAACATCGTCGGCCGCGTGCTGTGCCGCAGCGTCGGCTACCTGCCGGCGCGCCGTCTTGGCCTCGGCGCCGACGATGAAACTGACAAGAGCCACCGTCAGAGCAAGCTCTGGGCACAGAATCGGCCGTGGCTGGACAGCGACGACCGCTTCGACTACCACCAGGCGGCGCAGACGCAGCAACTGCCGCCGGCCTTGTACTTCGCCGCGCAGAACGATCCCTGCCGCGGCCACCCGGCCGACGTGAAGCGCTTTCGCGACGAAAGCGGCACGCACCTGTCGCGGCTGCGGCTGCTGGCGCGCCACAGCGGCCATCGCCACGACTACAACCACGTCAGCCTGCTGACCCACCCCGACGCGGTGCGCGACCATTTCCCGCTGGTGCTGGAATGGCTGGCCGGGCGCTACGGCATGGTGCAGGAAAACTACTGAGCACGGCTTGCGGCCAACGTTGGCCGCAAGCCGGCACCGATGCCAGGCGGGAAACTGCGACGGGCTTGACCTGGCGCATTCGCCGCCGGCGGCCGGCTGTGGTAGAAAGCGGGCTGTGTTTATCCTTGCGACCGTTTCCGGCCATGTCCCAACTGCAATTCGACCTCGACCACGTCATCGACACCCTCGCCAGCGAGGGCTGGGTGGTGATCCCGCACGCGCTGTCCGCCGCCATGACCGCCAACCTGCGCACCGCCTGCCTCGACGTGTGGCAGCAGGGCTTGTTCCACGAGGCCGCCACCGGCCGCGCCGACGGCCAGGCGCGCCGTGCCGAGATCCGTTCCGATTCGGTGCTGTGGCTGGACCAGGTGGCGGCGCTGCCGGCGGTGCAGGCCTACAACGCGGCGATGGACGACATCATGCAGGCGGTCAATCGCGGCCTGTACCTCGGCCTCGTCGAGCTGGAGTCGCACTTCGCGGTGTATCCGGAAGGCGCGTTCTACAAGAAGCATCTCGACCGCTTCCAGGACGACGACGCGCGCACGCTGACCACGGTGTTTTATCTGAATGAGGCCTGGCCGCAGCAGGCCGGCGGCCAGATCCGCCTCTATCTGGATGCCGACTGCCGCGAGTTCATCGACGTCGAGCCGGAAGCCGGCACGCTGGTACTGTTCCTGTCCGACCGCTTCTGGCACGAGGTGCTGCCGGCACGGCAGCAGCGGCTGTCGGTCACCGGCTGGTACCGCCGCCGCGGCGGCAACATGCCGTGGTGAGCGGCCGCTTCGCCACAAGCACAGCGCCCTGCGGGGCGCTTTTTTTGCGGCCAACGTTGGCCGCCATGTTGGCGGCCGGCGCGCCCGGGCCGCGGGCCGGCCGATGACGCCGTTTTAGCGGGTGGCGCGCGCCCGGCGGCGGTGCGGTTTGGTGAATTGTGACGCTGTGCAAGCGCCGGCAGCGTTGCCGGTCCGTGCTAGAATCAGCAGCGATCACCAAAAAATAGGCAAGGATAAAGCGATGTCTGGCAATAGCATGGGCCTGCTGTTTACTGTTACTTCATTCGGCGAAAGCCACGGGCCGGGAATCGGCTGCATTGTTGACGGCTGCCCTCCGGGCATGACCCTGTCCGAAGCCGACATCCAGGCCGAGCTGGACCGCCGCAAGCCCGGCACCAGCCGCCACGTCACCCAGCGCCGCGAGCCGGACACCGTCGAGATCCTGTCCGGCGTGTACGAGGGCAAGACCACCGGCACGCCGATTGCGCTGTTGATCCGCAACACCGACCAGCGCAGCAAGGACTACGGCAATATCGCCGACACCTTCCGCCCCGGCCACGCCGACTACACCTACTGGCACAAGTACGGCATCCGCGACCCGCGCGGTGGCGGCCGTTCCTCGGCGCGCGAGACCGCGGTGCGGGTCGCCGCCGGCGCCATTGCCAAGAAATGGCTGCATGAACAATACGGCATCGTGATCCGCGGCCACATGACGCAGATCGGCGACATCGAGATCCCGTTCCAGAGCTGGGACGAGGTCGGCAACAACCCGTTCTTCGCCGCCGACGCCAGCAAGGTCGACGCGCTGGAAGCGTACATGGACAGCATCCGCAAGAGCCTGGATTCGGTCGGCGCACGCCTGCGCGTGGTGGCCGACAATGTGCCGGTGGGCTGGGGCGAGCCGGTGTACGACCGCCTCGACGCCGACATTGCCTACGCGATGATGAACATCAACGCGGTGAAGGGCGTCGAGATCGGTGCCGGCTTCGGCTGCGTCACCCAGCGCGGTAGCGAGCACGGCGACGAGCTGACGCCGCAGGGCTTTGCCAGCAATCACGCCGGCGGCATCCTCGGCGGCATTTCCACCGGCCAGCAGATCGAAGTGTCGATGGCGATCAAGCCGACGTCGTCGATCGCGCAGCCGCGCCGCTCCATCAACAAGGCCGGCGAGGCGATCATGGTCGAGACCCACGGCCGCCACGACCCCTGCGTCGGTATCCGCGCCACGCCGATCGCCGAGGCGATGCTGGCACTGGTGCTGATCGACCACGCGCTGCGCCACCGCGCGCAGTGCGGCGATGTGCGGGTCGATACCCCGCGCATTCCCGGCCGCATCGGCTAAGCGCTCTTCCATCCAAGAGGCAGCATCAGGCTGCCCGTCGTTCGCACACAATAGGGTTTGCCATGTTCAAAAGTCTGTTTGGCAGCTTGACCGGCAAGGGACAAGCACAGGAAGCCAAGGAAAGCCGCGAGGTGAAAACCGCCGCCGCCAGCACGCCGGCCGCGGAGAGTGGCGACAATATCGTGTTGCCGCACACGCTGGGCTTTGTCACCCATCAGCCGCTGCATGACCTGCAGCAGCGGGTGGTGGCCTACGAGTTCATGGTGCGCGATACCGTCAAGCGCCGCGAGTCGTCGGCCGGGCAGTGGCTGCAGTTCGACCGGCTGATGATCAGTACGCTGATCAACATGGACGTGTTCCGGCTGCTGAATTCGCGCCGTGCGCTGGTGCACGTGTCGACGCTGTCGCTGCAGGACGCGTCGCTGGAGGCTTTTCCCAGCGACCGCGTCTATTTCGTGCTCAATCCGGCGATCGACGATCCGGTCAGCAACAGCACCATCGCGCTGATCGACCAGCATCGCGCACAGGGCCGCCGCTTTGCGCTGGAGCCGTCGCTGTTCGACCGCCGCGTGCTGCCGGAAGCGCTGCAGGACGAGCTGTTCTCCCGCATCGACCTGCTGATCCTCGACTTCAGCGGCGCCGCCGACGAGGTGCTGGCGCCGTTCATGGACCAGATGCTGGCGCGTTATCCCGCCGCGCGCTGGTATGCGCGCAATATCAGCTCCAGCGAGGACTTCGATGTCTGTGTCAAGACGCCGGGCGCCGCCAAGCGCTTCGTGCTGTTCCAGGGCGCGTTCCTGACCGCGGTGCGTTCGCAGTCCGCCGGCAAGGCCGACGCCAGCCAGATGCGGGTGCTGGAAATCATGCGCCTGCTGCGTGCCGGGGCGGAAACGCAGGAGATCGACGCCCAGTTCAAGCTGGATTCGGTGCTGCTGTTCAAGCTGCTGCGCTTCATCAACTCGCCGGCCAACGGCCTGTCGCGCAAGGTGATGTCGATCGAGGAGTCGCTGCTGCTGCTGGGGCGCGAATCGCTGTTCAAGTGGTTGACGCTGCTGCTGTTCACCTCACGCAAGGACGACGGCCGCTCGGTGGCGCTGCTGGAGCGCTCGCTGTTCCGCGCCCGCTTCATGGAGACGCTGGGCAAGCTGGGCGGCAACAACCGCCTGGAGTGCGAGCACCTGTTCCTGTCCGGCATGTTCTCGCTGCTGGACGCGCTGATGCACGTGGAGATGGCCAGCGCGCTGTCGCCGCTGGACCTGCCGCCGACGGTGGCCGATGCGCTGCTCAACCAGCGCGGCATGTTCGCGCCGTATCTGGCGCTGGCCATTTCTGCGGAGCAGGACAACGCCGACCGCATCGTGGCGCTGGCCGAGCTGCTGAAGCTGGAGCCGGCCGACGTCAACAAGGCGCACATCGACGCCATGGTGTGGGCGCAGGAAATCCTGGTGCAGTCGGAGTAAACCGGCAGCCGCTGCCGTCAGGTACCGGCCACCAACAAAAAAACCCCCTGTTTCGCAACAGGGGGTTTTTTGCGGCCAACGTTGGGGCTTAACCGCCGACGTTGTAGTTCGGTGCTTCCTTGGTGATCTGTACGTCGTGCACGTGCGATTCGCGCATGCCGGCGGAAGTGATCTCCACAAAGCCGGCCTTGTCGTGCATTTCGTCGATGGTCTTGCAACCCAGATAGCCCATCGAGGAACGCAGGCCGCCCACCAGCTGGTGGATCACCTGGGCGATCGGGCCCTTGTAGGCGACACGGCCTTCGATGCCTTCCGGCACGAACTTGTCGGCGTTGCTGTTGCCGTCCTGGAAGTAGCGGTCGGCGGAACCCTGGCTCATCGCGCCCAGGCTGCCCATGCCGCGATAGGACTTGTAGGAACGGCCCTGGTACAGCTCGACTTCACCCGGGGCTTCTTCGGTGCCGGCGAACATGCCGCCCAGCATCACGGCGTTGCCGCCGGCGGCCAGCGCCTTGGAGATGTCACCGGAGAAGCGGATGCCGCCGTCGGCGATCATCGGCACGCCGGTGCCTTTCAGCGCTTCGGACACGTTGTGGATGGCGGTCAGCTGCGGTACACCGACACCGGCCACGATACGGGTGGTGCAGATCGAGCCTGGGCCAATGCCCACTTTCACGCCGTCGGCGCCAGCGGCCACCAGTGCGCGGGCAGCGTCGGCGGTGGCGATGTTGCCACCGATCACGTCCACCTGCGGGAAGGTATCCTTCACCCACTTCACGCGGTCCAGTACGCCCTGGCTGTGGCCGTGGGCGGTATCGACCACGATCACGTCGACGCCGGCAGCTACCAGTGCTGCCACGCGGTCGGCGGTGTCACCACCGGTACCGACTGCCGCGCCGACGCGCAGGCGACCCTGGCTGTCCTTGTTGGCGTTCGGGTGTTCGCTGGTCTTGACGATGTCCTTGACGGTAATCAGACCCTTCAGCTCGAAGGCGTCATTGATCACCAGTACCCGCTCCAGGCGATGCTTGTGCATCAGCTCGCGCGCTTCATCGATGCTGCCACCTTCCTTCACCGTCACCAGACGCTCGCGCGGGGTCATGATGGAGGCCACCGGCTGGTCGAGACGGGTCTCGAAACGCAGGTCACGGTTGGTGACGATACCCACTACCTTGCCATCCTGAACCACGGGCAGACCGGAGATCTTGTGCTGACGGGTCAGCAACACCAGGTCGCGTACCAGCATGTCCGGGGCGATGGTGATCGGGTCCTTGACCACGCCGCTTTCGTAACGCTTCACCTTGGACACTTCCAGCGCTTGCTGCTCGGCGGTCATGTTCTTGTGAATGATGCCGATGCCGCCTTCCTGGGCCATCGCAATCGCCAGACGCGATTCGGTGACGGTATCCATTGCAGCGGAGACCAGGGGCAGATTCAGGCTGATGTTACGGGTGAGGCGAGTGGACAGGGCAACGTCACGTGGCAGAACGGCGGAGTGGGCCGGCACGAGGAGAACGTCGTCGAAAGTGTAGGCCTTCTCGATGATGCGCATCTTGCTTTCCTTTAGCGGCAAAAACGCATTATACCGATCCCGCGCACGCAGTGCAAAAGGCAGTGGCGAATGAGGTGCGCGCCGGTGGCGGGCACGGTCGCAACAAAGCTGTCTGCCATGGCGGGCGCACGCTAGAATGGCGATTCATGGTAAGGCGGGAGGCGAGAGGTGATGAAGGCTGTTTACGGGGTGTTTCTGGGCGCACTGCTGCTGGCAACGGCGGCGCAGGCACAGGTCTATCGCTGGGTGGACGGCAATGGCCGCACCGTGTTTTCCGACCAACCGCCACCGCAGGGTCGCAAGTCGGAAACGGTGAAGCTGCGCCCGCTGCCGGCCTCGGCGGCCAGCCCGGCCTCGGCACCGGCCAGCGACGGCGGCCTGCCGCAGCAGGTGAAGCAGCTCAACGATCGCATCGACGAGCACAACCGCAAGATCAAGCAGGAAAACTGCAGCACCGCGCGTAGCCACCTGGCAAAACTGGAAAGCCTGAACCAGCCCAAGGCGACCACCAAGGCCGCGCCGCAGTCGGAGGCGACGCTGAGCGCCGCCATCGCCGCCGCGCGCGATCACGTCAGGACCTGGTGTGGCAACTAAGTCGCCGGCCTTCGATGCCAAGGCCTTCCTGGCCAACCTGCCGAGCCTGCCGGGGGTGTACCGCATGCTCGATGCCGCTGGCAACGTGCTGTATGTCGGCAAGGCCATCGACCTGAAGAAACGCGTCAGCTCCTACTTCCAGAAGAGCGACCACAGCCCGCGCATCCAGCTGATGGTGCGCCAGATTGCCGCCATCGACACCACCGTGGTGCGCAGCGAGGCCGAAGCGCTGATCCTGGAAAACAACCTGATCAAGGCGCTGACCCCCAAGTACAACATCCTGTTCCGCGACGACAAGTCCTATCCCTACCTGATGGTGTCCGGGCACGCCTTCCCGCAGCTGGCCTATTTCCGCGGTGAGCCGAAAAAGCCGCACCAGTACTTTGGTCCTTATCCCAACGGCTACGCGGTGCGCGAAAGCATCCAGGTGCTGCAGAAGGTGTTCCGCCTGCGCACCTGCGAGGACAGTGTGTTCGCCAATCGCTCGCGCCCCTGCCTGCTGTTCCAGATCAAGCGCTGCTCGGCGCCGTGTACCGGCGAGATCAGCAGCGAAGCCTACCGTGCCGACGTGCAGAGCGCGGTCACCTTTCTGCAGGGCAAGCACAACGAGCTGATCGACCTGCTCACCGCGCGCATGTTGGCCGCATCGGAGGCGATGCATTTCGAGCAGGCGGCCGAATTGCGCGACCAGATCCAGGCGCTGGCGCGGGTGCAGGAAAAGCAGTTCATTTCCAGCAATACCAGCCAGCTCGACGCCGACGTGATCGCCATCGCCAGCGACGGCGGCGTGGTGTGTGTCAACCTGGTGATGATCCGCGGTGGCCGTCACCTCGGCGACAAGAGCCTGTTTCCGCTCAACGCCGCCGACAGCCTTGCTGCCAACCTTGAGGCCTTCCTCGCCCAGCATTACCTCGGCGCACCGCTGCCGGCGGCCATCATCCACAACGAAACGGTGGCGCCGGAGTTGCAGCAGCTGCTGGTCGAGCAGGCGCAAAAGCGGTTGGCATTCATCGGCAACCCGATCGGCGAACGTCGCGTGTGGCTGGAGATGGCACAGAAGAACGCGCAGCTGGCGATCAGCCAGCGCCTGGCCAGTGCCGCCAGCCAGAACGCCCGCCTCGCAGCGTTGGCACAGCTGATGGAGGTGGAGGAGGTGGCACGGCTGGAGTGCTTCGACATCAGCCACACCATGGGCGAGGCTACCGTGGCGTCGTGCGTGGTGTACGACCGTGGCGGCATGCAGCCGTCGGAATACCGCCGCTTCAATATCGAGACCGCCGCCGCCGGTGACGACTACGGCGCCATGCGCGAGGCGCTGACCCGCCGCTACAGCAAACTGGCGGCCGGCGAGGGCAGGCTGCCCGACGTGCTGCTGATCGACGGCGGCAAGGGCCAGGTCGGCGTGGCGCTGGAAGTGCTGGCCGAGGTCGGCGTCGACGTGCCGATTGTCGGTGTCGCCAAGGGTGAAGGCCGCAAGCCGGGGCTGGAAACGTTGATCGTTCCCCATTTGCAAAAGACGCTACAATTGCCGCGCGATCACGCCGCGCTGCACCTGATCCAGACCGTGCGCGACGAGGCGCACCGCTTCGCCATCACCGGCCACCGCGCGCGCCGTGCCAAGGCGCGCACCAGTTCGACGCTGGAGGACATCGCCGGCGTCGGCCCGACACGGCGCCAGCGGCTGCTGACCCGTTTCGGCGGCCTGCGCGGCGTGGTGGCGGCAAGCATCGACGATCTGGCGCAAGTAGACGGCATCAGCCGCGCGCTGGCAGAAAAAATTTACCAAGCCCTGCACTGAATAAAGACACCCGGATAATGCCCTTCAACCTGCCGATTTTCCTGACCTGGCTGCGCGTCGCCCTGATCCCCGTCTGCGTGGCCGTGTTCTTCCTCCCAGACAGCGTGCTGCTGTCCCACCATCGCAATAGCCTCGGTGCCTTCATCTTTGCACTGGCCGCGGCCACCGACTGGCTGGACGGCTACCTGGCACGCCGCCTGGGGCAGACCTCGGCCTTTGGCGCCTTCCTGGACCCGGTGGCCGACAAGCTGATCGTGGCGGCGGCGCTGATCCTGCTGGTGGAGCTGGGGCGCACCGAGGGCTGGATGGCGATGATCATCATCGGGCGCGAGATCGCGATTTCGGCCTTGCGCGAGTGGATGGCGGCGCAGGGCAGCCGCGGCAGCGTGGCGGTGGCCTATATCGGCAAGCTGAAAACGGCGGCGCAGATGATCGCCATTCTGTTGTTGTTGTACGCCGGCCCGGTATTGCCGGCCATCGACACCCTGATCCTCGGAAATATTTTCATGGTGGTCGCCATTATTTTGACTTTGTGGTCAATGGTTTACTACCTGAAGATGGCCGCCACGCAGTTTTCCGGCAAAAAAATCGAGCTGTGAGAGGTTGACAATAATTTTTTGGTCATTATAATTCGCAGCTCTCGACAACGCAGTAACACAGCGACGACGAGAAGTGATGCGGGAATAGCTCAGTTGGTAGAGCGCAACCTTGCCAAGGTTGAGGTCGCGAGTTCGAGCCTCGTTTCCCGCTCCACACCGGTTTTACAGATGTACAGCAGTATCATGCGACGCGGGAATAGCTCAGTTGGTAGAGCGCAACCTTGCCAAGGTTGA
>NZ_JANFNU010000008.1:0-35049 GCF_024437575.1 Vogesella sp. AC12 | reverse complement strand
GACGCGGGAATAGCTCAGTTGGTAGAGCGCAACCTTGCCAAGGTTGAGGTCGCGAGTTCGAGCCTCGTTTCCCGCTCCACCCGGTTTTACAGATGTACAGCAGTATCATGCGACGCGGGAATAGCTCAGTTGGTAGAGCGCAACCTTGCCAAGGTTGAGGTCGCGAGTTCGAGCCTCGTTTCCCGCTCCATACAATTTACGGCATCAGGCAGTACCCCTGCGGGAATAGCTCAGTTGGTAGAGCGCAACCTTGCCAAGGTTGAGGTCGCGAGTTCGAGCCTCGTTTCCCGCTCCAGATTCAGATGATTCGCCATGGCGAGCATCACATGCTTACGGCGCGATAGCAAAGCGGTTATGCCCCGGATTGCAAATCCGGTCAGTCCAGTTCGACTCTGGATCGCGCCTCCAGACAAATCCCCAGCAAATCCAGTTTGCTGGGGATTTTGTTTTGTCCGTCTTGCCTGTTGCGATATCCGTCCCGCAGAACTGCCTGCCGGCGTCGATTGCCGTGCCCGGCGATGTTGCCTAAGCTGGGAACATCTCCATGTTGCGGCCAACCTTTGCCATGAACATTCCCGTTACCGATTGTCTGTCCCTGCTGCACCGCTGCAGCTCGCTGGCGCTGGCGACGCAGTCGCAGGCGCTGCCAGGCTACCCGTTTGTCACCGTGTTGCCGTTCGCGCTGGATGCGGCGCACCGGCCGTGGTTGCTGATGAGCGAGCTGGCCGAACACTGCCGCAATGTACGCGCCGATGGCCGCGTCAGCGTGCTGTTGCAACAGGGCGGTGCCGATGTGCTGCAAGGCGAGCGCATGACGCTGGTGGGCGATCTGCAGGCGATGTCGCCGGACGCGGACACCTTGGCGCGGCTGCTGCGCTATTGCCCGGCGTTCGCCGATTACCTGGCGCTGGGCGATTTCCATTTCTTCTGCCTGCAGCCCAAGCGCCTGCGCTTTATCGGCGGCTTCGGCCGCATGGGCTGGGTCGACGCCAGCGACTGGGCCGTGTTGCCGCAACTGGCAGCGGCGCAGGAACAGGCACTGCTGGCGGCGCTGCAGCCGGCGGATGCCACGCTGCAGCTGCTGGGGCTGGATGTCTGCGGGCTGGACGTACTGCGCGACGGCGTGCGGCAGCGACTGGACTTCGCCGCGCCGGCAAATGAGGCGACATTGCTGACGACGGCGCAGGCGCGGCTGGCCGCGGCTGCTTAGGCCGGCCCCCCCTGCAGGCTGTCGTGGCAGGCAAGGCCCTGCGCAAGACCGCCGCGGTGGCGTGTGGCTGCCGCCGTTCGAGTACAGCGTAATGCCGGCGTCTGCTCCGGCCTCGTTTGTTGTCTCGGGCAGGAGATAGCGCACATGCTGCTGTGCCAGCAGCAGACAAGCCCCCTGTGTTCAACGGTGGGCGGCCAGCTGCATGGCCGCGACAGATTGCAAAGCGAGCGCCGCTGACGCCACTCTGAGCGGATCTCCCTTCCTATCCTGCCTGCCCAGCCTGGCAACGGTCGCGCACCGAGCGCCGGCCGCATCTCCACACCCCATCACGGTGCAGATCGGGCTGCGGCCAACCTTGCGTTGGCCCCGCGCGCCAGACTGCGCGCCGTACCTGCCCCCGTGCCCGTCCAAGGGCAAGATCCAGCTCCAGCACCGCAGCTGGCAAGGTTGTTTACCGGCCTTGTCGCGCTCATGCGGCAGCGTGTCGCCGGCCGCGGCGGGGTGGCAATCCAGTCCGAAATGCTGCCGTTTGGCCGACGGCGGAACAGTTTTTGTGGTGAGCTGTGCCAAAAATCGAATGTTTTTGATCGATTGTATGCAAATTTATGTTTGCCGCCATGGTTATGCCAAAAGCGTGCATGGCTGAATTTGTGGCTGCCATTGACCGACTTTGGCAACATTATTTGCCGAAATGAATAATCGGCGGCGTTTTCTGAAGCGGCGGCGCTGGTGCCGGGCAAGCGGCGTAAAGACAGGCGCCGATCGGCGTATTTGCCGGCCCCGGTGCTTGCGGTAACATCCCGCCCCTTGTTTGTCACGGTACTGTGCTCGCCCCCGGCAGCGGGCGACAGCAGCGCTGGCAAACCCTGGACAAATCAGACGATCTGCCGCCAGCCGGATTGCCGCCTTGAATAACGACAGGCAGCCGCTGCGGCCAACATTAGGGACAAGGAATACATGGGCTTGATGCGCAAGAAAAGCGTTCAGGGCATGCTGGCGTTCGCGCAGACCTCACAAGGGTTGCGCAAGGAACTGACGGCGTTTGACCTGACCATGCTGGGGATTGGTGCCATTATCGGTACCGGGATTTTCGTGCTGACCGGCACCGGTGCCACCGTGGCCGGGCCGGGGCTGGTGCTGTCGTTCGTGATCGGCGCGCTGGCCTGCGGTTTTGCCGCGCTGTGCTACGCGGAATTTGCGGCGATGTTGCCGATTTCCGGTTCGACCTATACCTACGCCTACGCCACGCTGGGCGAGCTGGTGGCGTGGATCATCGGCTGGGACCTGATGCTGGAGTACCTGCTGGCGTCGTCGGCGGTGTCGGTGGGCTGGTCCGGCTATTTCCAGAGCCTGCTGGCCGGCTTCGGCATCACCCTGCCAGAGGCGCTGACGGCGGCCGCCGGTGCGGTGCCGGGCAAGGACACGCTGTTCAACCTGCCGGCGTTCTGCATCGCGATGATCATCACCGGCTTGCTGGCGTTCGGGATCAAGGAATCCAAGCGCATCAACAATATCGTGGTGATGATCAAGGTCGCCGTGGTGGTGCTGTTCATCGTCATCGGCATGTGGCACGTGAAGCCGGTGAACTGGTCGCCGGCGCTGCCCTACGGCTTTGACGGCGTGTTTCACGGTGCCGCCATCGTGTTCTTCAGCTTCCTCGGCTTCGATGCGGTGACCTGCGCGGCGGAAGAGGTGAAGGACCCGGCACGCGACATTCCGCGCGGGGTGATCTGGTCGCTGGCGATCTGCTCGCTGCTGTACGTGATCGTGTCCGCGATCATGACCGGCATCGTGCCGTACACGCAGTTTGCTGGCATCGACCATCCGGTGTCGCTGGCGCTGCAGGTGGCGAAGCTGGACTGGTTTGCCGGTTTTGTCGATCTGGGCGCCATCCTCGGCATGATGACGGTGATCCTGGTGATGACCTATGGCCAGACCCGCATCCTGCTGGCGATGTCGCGCGACGGCCTGCTGCCTAAGGTGTTCTCCGATATCAATCCGAAATACGGCACCCCGTACAAGGCGACGTGGATGGTCGGCACGGTGATCGCGCTGATCGCCGGTTTCGTGCCGCTGCACACGCTGGCGGAGCTGGTCAACATCGGCACCCTGGCTGCGTTCTCGCTGATCGCGCTGGCGGTGATCGTGCTGCGCAAGCGCGAGCCGGACCTGCCGCGCAAGTTCTACTGCCCGGCGGTACCGTATGTGCCGGCGCTGGCGATCCTGTTCTGCGTGTTCCTGATGACGCAGCTGTCGGCGCTGACCTGGGTGTTCTTTGTCGGCTGGCTGCTGATCGGCCTCGGCGTGTACTTCGGCTATTCGCGACGCAATTCGCTGCTGCACAAGCCACGCTGATCCGCTGTCAGCGGTGCTAAATGGATGCGGCCAACCTTGGGTTCAAGGTTGGCCGCATTGCTTTGTGCTGGGTGGCGATGCGGGCGGGGCAGGGCGCTGCCATGATTGGTACCGCGGCGCATTGCCCGAGCACCGCCGGAGAAGGAGCGTCATCGCCTCTCCCCCGGTCGCAGATTGCCGCCGGCAGCGCTTATGCGCTAGAATCAGCGCCCTGTCTGTGCCCCTGTGGTGAAATTGGTAGACACAAGGGACTTAAAATCCCTCGGCGCAAGCTGTACCGGTTCGATTCCGGTCGGGGGCACCACATCGACTTCCAAGGAAGTCCAAGACAGAACAGAAACCCGCTAGCTACAAGGCTTTGCGGGTTTTTTGTTGTCCGGTAGCGTGCAGCAACGTCCAGTAACATCCAGCTTTTTTGTGTACCTTTTTCGCGGAACCGGAAAAAGGTACATGCCTGCCTGTCATCAGCACCTTCTCCCTGGCGTTGTTTTCGCCAAGGGCGGGGTTAAGCCGTGTCGTCATTTTCCTGTTCCGTTTGCTTTCACTCGTCGTCTTGATTTCGGTGTGTGCGCTTTCCCGTCTCCGGTGCATGGCAGCCAGTGTCCTTGGCCGGGCGCGGCGCGCCGTTGTCTTCTCCGCTGGGGAGGCCGGCTGATGCTGCCATCTTGCCTGATGGCAAACGGGACCTGCTTTGGGTGGTAATGGCACATTTAATTCTTATTGAATAAATAAATGCATAATGCCTGTGTTGATATTGGGAGCCCTCATGCAAGACATCTCGCCGTCCGACCTCAAAACCATTCTGCACTCCAAGCGTGCCAATCTTTACTATCTCGAGCACTGTCGCGTGCTGGTCAATGGCGGGTGCGTGGAGTACGTCACTGAGCAGGGCAAACAGTCGCTGTACTGGAACATACCCATTGCCAACACCACTACGCTGCTGCTGGGTACCGGCACCTCTGTCACGCAAGCGGCCATGCGCGAGCTGGCCAAGGCCGGTGTGATGGTCGGCTTTTGCGGTGGCGGCGGTACGCCGCTGTTTACGGCGGGCGAGCGCGAAATCGACATTGCCTGGCAATCGCCGCAGTCGGAATACCGCCCCACCGAGTACCTGCAGTGGTGGGTGCAGTTCTGGTTCGACGAGAGCAAAAGGTTGGCCGCAGCCAAGCTGCTGCAACAGGCGCGGCTGAACCGTATCCGCCAGCACTGGCTGGATAGCCGCCAGTTGCGTGAGGCCGGTTTCAGCATCGATGCGGCCAACCTTGACGCCATCCTGCAAGGCAGCAGCACCGCATTGGCGAAGGCGCCCGATCACATGAGCCTGCTCACCGAAGAAGCGCGGCTGTCGAAACAGCTGTTCCGTCTCGCGGCGCAGGCCACGCGCTATGGCGAGTTCACCCGTGCCAAGCGCGGCAGCGGCACCGATCCGGCCAACCGTTTTCTCGATCATGGCAATTACCTGGCCTACGGCCTGGGTGCGACGGCGACCTGGGTGCTGGGTCTGCCGCATGGTCTGACCATCCTGCATGGCAAGACGCGGCGCGGCGGCCTGGTGTTCGATGCAGCGGATCTCGTCAAGGACGCCATCATCCTGCCGCAAGCCTTCATCAGCGCCATGCGCGGCGATGACGAGCAGACCTTCCGCCAGCAATGCATCGGCCAGCTCACGCGCAGCGAGGCGCTGGATTTCATGATCGACCAGCTCAAGGTCATTGCCGAACAGCAGGGGAGGCCGGCGTGAACATCCTGCTGGTTTCTCAGTGCGACAAACGGGCGCTGACCGAGACGCGCCGCATTCTCGACCAGTTTGCTGAGCGGCGCGGCGACCGCGTGTGGCAAACGCCGATCACCCAGGCCGGGCTGGATACCTTGCGCCGCCTGCTGCGCAAGACCGCCCGCAAGAATACTGCCGTCGCCTGCCACTGGCTGCGCGGGCGCGACCACAGCGAGCTGATGTGGATCGTCGGCGATGCCCGCCGCTTCAATGCCGTCGGTGCCGTCCCCACCAACCGCACTGAAAGCGACATCTTGCGTAGCGACGACGAAAACGACTGGCTGCATGGCGAAGACATCCGCCTCATCGCCACGCTGGCCGCGCTGTTTCACGATCTGGGCAAGGCGTGCGAAGCATTCCAGACACGCTTGCGCAGCAAAGGGCCGCTTGGGGCCAACCTTTATCGTCACGAGTGGGTATCGCTACGGCTGGTCCAGGCCTTTATCGGCGATGATGACGACGCGACTTGGCTGGCGCGCCTGCAAGACCCGAAAGAAATGGATGGCAAGCTGTGGGAGAAAAAGCTGAAAGCCGCCCAGCTGCGCGATGGCATGGACGATGCAGCGGCTGACAACAAACCCTTCGCGGACAATAAGCTGCCGCCACTGGCCGCCGCCATCGCCTGGCTCGTCGTTACCCATCACCGCCTGCCGGTGCCTCCTTTGGGGGAAGCCATCACAGCAGAGCTGCTGCAAAAAGGACTGCAACTGGTCGATAGCCAGTGGAACCAAACCTTCACTGCCACCAGCAAGGTCGAAGCCAAGCCGTACTGGACATTCCCGCACGGCCTGCCGGTGGAGGACAAAACCTGGCGCGAACAGGCGGCAAGGTTGGCCGCAGCGCTGGCCAAGCGCCAGCCTGCCGCCTTCGGCCACTGGCTGGAAAACCCGTATGTGATGCACATCTCGCGCCTGCTGTTGATGCTGGCTGACCACCATTTCTCCAGCCAGATCGTTAAGCAGAGCTGGAAAAAGTCGGCAGAAAGCGGCATTGCCTTTGCCAACACCCAAAAAATCGACCCCGAGCGCCACTTCAACCAGACGCTGAACGAACACCTGCTGGGTGTCGCCCGCCACAGCCAGCAAGCCAGCCGCGCCTTGCCCGGCTTCGAGCGCCACCTGCCGTCTCTGGCGCGCCATCGCATCCTGCAACAGCGCAGCCAGAACGAACGCTTTCGCTGGCAGGACAAAGCCTATGAGCTGGCCTGCAGCCTGCGCGAAAATGCCCGTCAGCATGGCGCCTTTATCGTCAATATGGCCTCCACCGGCTGCGGCAAAACGCTGGGCAATGCGCGGGTGATGTACGGTCTGTCCGATCCTGCCATCGGCATGCGCTGCGCCTTTGCGCTGGGTCTGCGCACGCTCACCCTGCAAACCGGCCAGGCCTTCCGCGACAAGCTGAAACTGGACGACGGCGATCTGGCCATTCGCGTGGGCGGTGCTGCCAGCCGCGAGCTGTTCGAGCACTATCAGGCCGAGGCCGAAGAAACCGGCTCGGAATCCCAACAAACCCTGCTGGACGAAACCAGCCACGTGCGCTTTGACGGCAACCCTGACCACCCGTTGCTCTCCCGCCTGACGCAAGACAACGCGGTACAGGCCATGTTGGCCGCGCCGGTGCTGGTCTGCACCATCGACCACCTGACTCCGGCCACGGAGAGCGAGCGCGGCGGGCGGCAGATCGCCCCCATGCTACGGCTGATGAGTTCGGATCTGGTACTGGACGAGCCGGACGACTTCGACATCAATGACCTGCCCGCGCTCACCCGGCTGGTGCACTGGGCCGGGCTGCTGGGTAGCCGCGTACTGCTCTCCTCCGCCACGCTGCCACCGGCGCTGGTGGGTGGCCTGTTTGATGCCTATCTGGCGGGACGAGAACATTACCAGCGCAGTCGCGGCCAACCCGGCCTGCCGCTGAATATCAGCTGCGCCTGGCTGGACGAGCGCGATACCCACGCCACCGATTGCGCCGATAGTGTCGCCTTCGCCCAGGCGCATCAGCAATTTGCCAGCCGTCGCCACGCCTGGCTCGCCAACCAGCCGGTACGCCGCACCGCCGAGTTGTTGCCGCTCACCGGCATCCCGCACGACGAGCGCGACATGTACGACCCGCTGGCCATTCACCTGCGCGACGCCGCACTGCGCCTGCACCGCGACAACGCCGAAACCGACCCCGCCAGCGGCAAGCACATCAGTTTTGGCCTGATCCGGCTGGCCAATATCGGCCCGCTATACCAGCTCGCCCAAGCCCTGTACCGGCAAGTCGCACCGGACGGCGTGCGCATCCACCTGTGCGTTTACCACTCGCAATACCCGCTGCTGCTGCGCTCCGCCATAGAACGGCGGCTGGATGCCGCACTGGACCGCACCACGCCGGAAGCCGTCTTCAAGCTGCCCGACATCCGCCAGCGGCTGGATGCCCATCCCGAGCCGGAGCAAATCTTCATCGTACTCGGCAGCCCCGTCACCGAAGTGGGGCGCGACCACGATTACTCATGGGCCATCGCCGAGCCATCTTCCATGCGCTCGCTGATCCAGCTGGCCGGACGCGTGCGCCGCCATCGGCCACAGGCATGGGGCAAAGTGAATGTGCTGATTCTGGAGAAAAACATGCACAGCCTGACCCAGCCCAGCAAACCTGCCTATCTGCGCCCCGGATTTGAAGACGAACACGACGACAATTTCTGTCTCGCCGAACACAATTTGCATCTGATCTTGCAGCCCGAAGAATACCGCCATCTGGATGCCCGCCCGCGCTTGCTGGCACGAGAAAAACTGAATCAAAAAACCAGTCTGGTGGATCTGGAGCACGCACGTCTGCGCATGAGAATGTCCGGCGACAACGGCCAGCCGCCCATCAAAACCCGCGCCAGTAAAGCGCCGCCACTGCCGCCAATCAATGCCAGCAGTTGCTGGAAACAGCCCGCCGCCATGCTTGGCGCGTTGCTGCTACGCAAGCATCCGTTCCGTTTGGATCTGAGCGAAGACGTGGACCTGCTGTTATTGCCCAACGAAGACGAGGACGACTTTGCCCTGATCAAGCTGGTAGACGGCGAGAGCCGCTTTCAAAAGAAAGAACTGGTAATAGACGGCAGCCTGCATCACCGCATTGCTGATCGCGACCTGCAAAGCCAGGGCATCACCGCATGGGCGGAAACCGATTACCTCACCGCCCTGCAAACCTTGGCTTCAGAGATGGACATGCCGCTAGCGCAGTGTGCTCGCCACTTCGGTACTGTGACGCTGCCCGCCAGCGTTCAAGGCTGGTGGTTTCATCCGGCATTGGGGTTCAGCAAGAAAAAATGAATGCGGCCAACCTTGCAAGGTTGGCCGCGCTGCCTGTCCGGCAGTGAAAAGGTGCGACAGAGCGCATTGTTAATATTTCTGAGCTGCCTGTCCGGCAGTTTTTACAGCAAAGCTGAATCGGTTTTACCAGCTTTAAAAGCTTAGGCTAAAGCGGCTCACTCAAAGAGTGAACGCTGTTGGCGAGGCTTTAGCCACGAGCCGCAAGTCGGCACGACACCATGCGTAGACTTTTGCATGGAAGGCATTTGGCATAAGTCATTGCATGCCAATGGGCTTTCAAATAAACTTCGTTTGCCATTTGCATAATATAGAGCTCATAGCTAATAGGATAAAAATCAACAGCACCCCATGCAAAGTGGCACTGTCATGACAGAACGGCCATTCCGTCATGACAGTACAGCCCACACCAAAGGCTTTGCCGCCTGCACCCTGTATTTTGATTCAGAAGGGAGGATACAAATGTGACTGACCATCACACCGCCTTATCAGCTGCATGACTTCAAGACATTCAAGGCAACAACCACCTCGCCAAAATGTGTGCGGGGTGATTCTACATGATTCAATTTGCCGGAGGACCTTGCATGTCCGATGTCCCCATAACAAAGCAACAGCGTTTACGGACACTCATTGCCGATTTCTTGCACCAACGTCTAAGCGACAAGCTCGACAAACTGGCCGATGACGAGGCCAAGCGCGACGATCTGAAAGCGCAGTACCAGCCAGCCGCCTGGTTGCTTGACGCCGCCCGACGGGTGGGTCAGCTACAAATGGTCACCCACACGCTCAAGGCCATCCATCCGGATGCCAAGGGCAGCAGCCTGTTTGCCCCGGCAAGCAGCTTGTCAAACCGGGATGTCGTGGGCAGCCACTGCCTGCACTCTTCATCCGCCAGCGATGTCGTCGGCAATGCCGCCGCACTGGATGTCTACAAACTCCTCAAGCTGGAACACGACGGCCAAACCTTGCTCAGTCTGCTGCAAGCAGGCGATGCCGATGCCCTGTCCGCCCTGAGCGATGACGCGGAACAAGCACAAACCTTGTGCGATGCCTTTGTCAGCATCACCGAACCCAACGGCGATCCCGGCAGCCATACCCGTGCCAAACAGGTGTACTGGCTGGTCAGCCCCAATGCCGACGACCTGCCCAACCCCTGCGACGACAGTCATTACCACCTGCTGTCCCCGCTGTACGCCAGCGCCTTTTCCCACCACATTTACCAGACCATCCAGCAACACCGCTTTGGCGAGGATGCCAAGGCGGCACGGCAGGCAAAACGTGACGGGGTGGGGTACCCGCATGGTTACAGCGACTACCCGCACTTGGCCGAAGAGAAAAAAGGCGGTACCAAGCCGCAGAATATTTCCCAGTTGAACTCCGAACGCAAAGGCAGCAACTACCTGCTTGCCTCCCTGCCGCCCGTATGGGAAAGCAGCGAGTTGACCCCGCTGTACCACACCGATAGCGCCTTCAATCGCTTTGGCCGTCGCCGTGAAGTGCAGCGCCTGTTGCGTGAACTGCGCACCTGGCTGCAAAAGCACTACAAGGCGCCCAAAGAGGGGGAAGAAGATAACTCCCCGAACAACATCTACATCCGCGATCACCGCAAAAAACTGCAAGACCAGATTTTCGACGAGCTGGTTTTGTATTCCGCCGAGATCATCAACAAGCTGCCAACTGGCTGGACGGCGCATTCCGACTGCAAGCTGCCCATTGAAGAGCAATGCTGGCTGGACCCATGGCGTGCCGCAGGGGATGAAGACTTCAACAAGACATGGCAGTGGCAAGACTGGCCCTTGCAAGTGGCGGAGCGCTTCGCCCGCTGGCTCAACAGCCAACTGGATAAGACACTGCCTGTCAATGATGCGGAATTTCGCTACTGGGCACGCGAGCTGGCCGGTGATCGGGAGTGGCAAATTTTGCATGATGAACAACCGCGCACGCTGACAGCACTTGATCAAGTCCAGGGTCAGAAAGGCGGTAAAGATGCTGACTAACATCACTGGCCTGCTAACCCTGCCTCACCTGCGCGTGCAAAACGCCAATGCCATTTCCAGCCAGCACACTTGGGGCGTGCCCTCCATCACCGCGTTTAGCGGGCTGATGGCGGCATTGGAGCGCAAGCTGGCAGGCGCAATCGATCTGGAATTTTACGGCGTGGGCGTGATCTGCCACGGCTATCAGGCGCAAACCAACGGCGACTACGTGCAGCGTTTCAATCTGACACGCAACCCGATAGACAAAGATGGCAGCACGGCCGCCATTGTCGAAGAAGGTCGCATTCACCTCGACATCACCCTTGTGTTTGGCGTAGCGGGGGATGTGCTGACAGAAAACGAAGCAAAACGCGACGAGATTGCGGCCAACATTGCCAACATCGTCGCCACCTTGCGTATCGCCGGCGGCAGCGTGATACCGCAAGCAAACCAGCCAGCCCGCCGTATCAAGCCGACATTGCAAGCACTGGAGGAGGGCGAAAAACGGGCTAAGCAATTCCGCCAGCTTCGCCGCCAGTGGCTGCCGGGTTTTGCCCTGCTAGCGCGTGACGATTTGCTGCACAGCCATCACGCCAAGCTGGTCGGGCACAACCCTGATGCCACCTTGCTGGACGGCTGGCTGGACAAATCACGACTCAATCACTCCCCCGTCACCGACGACAAGGGCGATACCGTCTGGCAACACTCGCGCCAGCAGGGCGAGGGCTGGATTGTGCCGATTCCGGTGGGTTACGGCGCGCTGTCCGGGCTGCACCCGGCAGGCAGCGTGGCCAATGCCCGCGACGACAGCACGCCATTCCGCTTTGTGGAAAGCGTGTATTCGCTGGGTGAATGGCGCAGCCCGCACCGCCTGCACGATGTATTGGATCTGTTGTGGTACCCCGACTTTGACGAAGCCAGCGGCGTGTATCGCTGCCGCAATCACTACACCGCCCCGCAAGATACGGCATCTGACCTTATTGGAGAATGAACATGACGACCAACCTGAAAACCGCCACCGTCCTCGCCTTTGAACGCAAGCTGGATCCGTCCGATGCGCTGTTTTTTGCCGGGAATTGGGCAGAGCAGGCCAATAGCCAGAACTGGCCTGCCGTCACCATCCAGGAAAAATCCGTACGGGGTACCATCTCCAACCGCCTGAAAACCAAAGACCAGGATCCGGCCAAACTGGACGCGGCGATTGAGAACCCCAACCTGCAAACCGTCGACGTTGCCGCGCTGCCGCACGACGCCGACACCCTGAAAGTGCGCTTCACCCTGCGCGTGCTGCGCGGCACCGGCGCGCCGTCCGCTTGTAATAGCAGCGACTACCGCCAAAGGCTGCTGGACACCGTAACCAGCTACACCAGTGCCAACGGCTTTACCGAGCTGGCCCGCCGCTACGCCCACAATCTGGCTAATGGCCGCTTTTTGTGGCGCAACCGTGTGGGCGCGGAACAAGTCAACGTCCACATCGCCCGCCTGAGCGACGGTAAAGAAGCCGAAAGCTGGACGTTCGACGCACTGGCGCTGTCGCTGCGCGACTTTGCCGCAGGTAGTGCCGAAAGCCAGTTGGCCGGTTTGACCCGCGCCATCACCAGCGGCCTGGCCGGTGAAGAGCACGTACTGTTGCAGATCACCGCCTTTGTGCGTGTCGGTGCCGGGCAGGAAGTCTTCCCGAGTCAGGAGCTGATTCTCGATCGTGGTCGTGGCGACAAGAGCAAAACGCTGTATGCCGTACAACAAGGCAAGCTGGCCATCGCTGCCATCCACTCGCAAAAAATCGGTAACGCCATCCGCACCATCGACAACTGGTATCCGGAAGCCGACAGCAACGGCCCTATCGCCATCGAGCCCTACGGCTCCGTCACCACTCAGGGCCGTGCCTATCGCCAGCCCAAGCAGAAAACCGACTTCTACACCCTGCTGGACAACTGGGTGCTGAACGACAAAGTGCCCGATCTGGCGCAACAGCACTTCGTCATCGCCACCCTGATTCGCGGCGGCGTCTTCGGTGAGGCGGGCTAAGTCATGGACCACTATCTGGACATCCGCATCCTGCCGGACCCGGAGTTTTCCCCGCCCTTGTTGCTGAACGCCCTGTTCTCCACGCTGCACCGCGCGCTGGTGACAACCCAGCGTAGCGACATCGGCGCAAGCTTCCCCGGCTACAATCCGGCTCCAAAAGGAGACGGCGATAACACCTTGCGGCCAACCTTGGGCCACACGCTGCGCCTGCACGGCAGCGCCGCTGCGCTGGACAGCTTCATGGCTCGCAATTGGCTGGCCGGTATGCGCGACCACGTCACCGTGGGCCACATCCAGCCGGTACCGGTGGGCGCTGGCCACATCCGCGTGCAGCGCAAACAGATCAAAAGCAACCCGGCCAGAGAGCGTGCGCGGCTGATGCGGCGCAAAGGCGTGAGCGAGATCGAAGCGCTGCGGCTGATCCCGGACGACAAGGCCAAACGGCTCGACCTGCCATACCTGACCCTCAGCAGCCAGAGCACCGGCCAGCAGCAGTTTCGCCTTTTCATTACCCAGACCGCAGTCGCTGCTGGCGAACAAGGCGAATTCAACACCTACGGCCTGAGCCAGGTGGCCACCGTACCCGCGTTTTGAAGCACAAAGGGTTGTGGCCAGGCTGACAACGTTGGTCGCAACCCTTTTTTCTGGCGCGCAATTTGGCTCTTTGAAAATCAGTTACTTATGGCGGCGCTTCAGTAAAGGGCTTTTGCCGGTAAAATCGCTGCGTACCTTGCTGGTCAAGGCCTGCAGCCGGAAGGCGTCTAGTTCACTGCCGGACAGGCAGCTCAGAAAGTTCCCGACACCCGCCAGAAAACGCCCAACATGTTCACTGCCGGACAGGCAGCTCAGAAATCCAACTGGGGCGACTTCGTGCGCCTCTGCGGGTTCACTGCCGGACAGGCAGCTCAGAAATTCTCAGCCGCCCCGGCGTTCACTGATTGATGGTTCACTGCCGGACAGGCAGCTCAGAAAATTCCAGCGCCAGAAAACAAAGCCCCGCCAGTGTTCACTGCCGGACAGGCAGCTCAGAAAGATCACCGACCAGATTGGCGCTGGCGCCACTGGTTCACTGCCGGACAGGCAGCTCAGAAAGTAATGGCGCAGTGCGTCGAATTCGTAAACGGGTTCACTGCCGGACAGGCAGCTCAGAAAAGCGGTTCCACTGGGGGTACTGGTGGCAGTACGTTCACTGCCGGACAGGCAGCTCAGAAATTGAAGCCGTCAATGTTTTTGCTGATGTACTTGTTCACTGCCGGACAGGCAGCTCAGAAATTTGGATGGCCTTGGCTGAGCGCGAAAGAGGGGTTCACTGCCGGACAGGCAGCTCAGAAATTCTGGACTGACCTCATTACCCGCATTGGTGCGTTCACTGCCGGACAGGCAGCTCAGAAAATCAGCCGCGGCGCTTGGGTAATCAGCCACACGTTCACTGCCGGACAGGCAGCTCAGAAATCCTCGAAGGCGATAACACGGTTCTGCGCGTCGTTCACTGCCGGACAGGCAGCTCAGAAAGTCCAACGCCGCACCGTGCGGCCGCCGGACACGTTCACTGCCGGACAGGCAGCTCAGAAATGGCATGGACGCCGCCCAAGCTCGAACCGAAGGTTCACTGCCGGACAGGCAGCTCAGAAAAACGGAGAGGCGGGTAAACCAGAAAGGCAAACGTTCACTGCCGGACAGGCAGCTCAGAAAACGACAGAGCCTTGATCGTGTGCAACCCCCGTGTTCACTGCCGGACAGGCAGCTCAGAAAATCAAGCTTGAAAGAGATGCCACCGCCAGAGGGTTCACTGCCGGACAGGCAGCTCAGAAAGGGTCTTCTGGCGAGTATCGGGAACCGTGATGGTTCACTGCCGGACAGGCAGCTCAGAAAGTTGCCACGTCGACGTGTAGCACCTTGGCCAGGTTCACTGCCGGACAGGCAGCTCAGAAATGATACAAGCACTTGAAATCGAGGAAGGTCGAGTTCACTGCCGGACAGGCAGCTCAGAAAGCCATCCGCGCCGCCCTGGCCGGTTTCGGTTAGTTCACTGCCGGACAGGCAGCTCAGAAAAAGCACGTCAGCATGTTCGAAACGCACCGTCAGTTCACTGCCGGACAGGCAGCTCAGAAATGCTGCTGGCCACGCTCAGCATGCGCGGCCGGGTTCACTGCCGGACAGGCAGCTCAGAAAATCGCTCAAGTCGGTCTACTGTGCGCAATTGTGTTCACTGCCGGACAGGCAGCTCAGAAATATCAGGATCGCATCGATGACGCGCTGATCGAGTTCACTGCCGGACAGGCAGCTCAGAAATGGTTTGATCGGTACGCCCCACCCGAGTACATGTTCACTGCCGGACAGGCAGCTCAGAAATTGGTGAATGGTTGCAAAGGCTACGCGAGTGCGTTCACTGCCGGACAGGCAGCTCAGAAAACGCGAAGTACCATACCCCAAAGATGGAGATTGTTCACTGCCGGACAGGCAGCTCAGAAAGGCCATGCCACCATGCGCTGCCACCACCTCGTGTTCACTGCCGGACAGGCAGCTCAGAAATTGGGGATGAAACCGTAGTTGGCGAGCAGGGCGTTCACTGCCGGACAGGCAGCTCAGAAAACTCTCATGGGGCCAACAGCGCTTACCACTATGTTCACTGCCGGACAGGCAGCTCAGAAACAAGACATCGCCCACATCCAGCACGCACTTGGGTTCACTGCCGGACAGGCAGCTCAGAAATTGTCGCGTTTGCCGACGCCGCCGAAGCCGAAGTTCACTGCCGGACAGGCAGCTCAGAAATACGCCCCGCTCGGTTTCTACCAGGCCGGCTTGTTCACTGCCGGACAGGCAGCTCAGAAACTTGCACCCAGCCACGAAACCGGACCAATGCGGTTCACTGCCGGACAGGCAGCTCAGAAAATCGCAAGAACCGACCGAATCGACGTGGCTGAGTTCACTGCCGGACAGGCAGCTCAGAAATGGACAGAGCGCAAGCGGCTGGCCGCGGAGAGGTTCACTGCCGGACAGGCAGCTCAGAAAATCAAGGGGCGGGGTTTTCCCCGCCTCTCACCGTTCACTGCCGGACAGGCAGCTCAGAAATCGCTTTGATGGCCATGTTGGAGGACTGAAGAGTTCACTGCCGGACAGGCAGCTCAGAAACTTGACGCACCAGGGCGACGGACGGGGTACGAGTTCACTGCCGGACAGGCAGCTCAGAAAGAATCCCGTCCATTGCCGTGCCACAACTCGAAGTTCACTGCCGGACAGGCAGCTCAGAAACTGATGCGTGGGCCGCTGTGAAGTGCAACGAAGGTTCACTGCCGGACAGGCAGCTCAGAAATTCACGGGTAGATGCCCGCTGGCCACGCTCGAGTTCACTGCCGGACAGGCAGCTCAGAAAAGCTCTGCAATCAGCACTGCGGTCTCCTTCCCGTTCACTGCCGGACAGGCAGCTCAGAAAACGTGAAAACCAGCGTGGTGCAACTTCGATGCGTTCACTGCCGGACAGGCAGCTCAGAAACTGAGGCAGCTTAGGCTGCCACAACCGAAAGGGTTCACTGCCGGACAGGCAGCTCAGAAACAAACCACGAACAGTCGTCGTCTTGCCCACGCGTTCACTGCCGGACAGGCAGCTCAGAAAGATGATGGCCCCGGACGCGGCAGCATAGGCCGGTTCACTGCCGGACAGGCAGCTCAGAAAGCTGCGTGGACTGTCAGACCGCTGCCGAGAAAGTTCACTGCCGGACAGGCAGCTCAGAAAGTTCCTGCCTTCTTTGGTGCCTCCAGCGCCTTGTTCACTGCCGGACAGGCAGCTCAGAAAATGGGCACGCCCCGCAAGATCAAGAATTTCGAGTTCACTGCCGGACAGGCAGCTCAGAAATGTAAGGGGGTCGCATGGGCGAGTGGGCTTATGTTCACTGCCGGACAGGCAGCTCAGAAATTTACCGGCGCCGGCTTCATTTCCGGCTGCTGGTTCACTGCCGGACAGGCAGCTCAGAAAATGCGTGCCGCAAAGAGTGCAGCCCATTCCGTGTTCACTGCCGGACAGGCCGCTCAGAAAAGATGGTGAAGCCGGCGCCGGCCGCCAGCAGTGTTCACTGCCGGACAGGCAGCTCAGAAATGAATGCCGGTGGCACCAACATCGCGCTGGGTGTTCACTGCCGGACAGGCAGCTCAGAAATGTTTGACGGCTGGGGCGGCGTGGCGCGTGATGTTCACTGCCGGACAGGCAGCTCAGAAAATTCGCGAGGGTCGGACGTGGGATGCGTCATTGTTCACTGCCGGACAGGCAGCTCAGAAAACCAAGGCCATGGTGCGCGAGCTGGCTATCGCGTTCACTGCCGGACAGGCAGCTCAGAAATGCTGGGCTTCGATGCCTGGATCGACACCGAAGTTCACTGCCGGACAGGCCGCTCAGAAAGTCCGAGGTGGGCGAGTCGGACGGGAGTGCGTGTTCACTGCCGGACAGGCAGCTCAGAAATTGGCCGTTTTGGTGACTAGCTCGTTGTTGTCGTTCACTGCCGGAGAAGCAGCCCGGATTATGGCGCGCTCAGCCGCCAGCGCCGCCACAGCGGGGCGAGGCCGCCCTGGGTCAGGCTGACGCCGAGCAGGATCAGGCCGCCGCCCAGCCAGTGGTAGGCGTGGATGGTTTCGTCCAGCAGCAGGCTGGCGATCAGCGCGGTAAACAGCGGCAGCAGGTTCATGAAGATGGCGGTGCGTTCGCTGCCCAGCTGCTGCAGGCCGCGCATCCAGAAGTAGGCGGCGAGGATGGAGGAGGCGATGCCGGCGAACAGCACCAGTGGCAGGCCGGCGGCGGGGATGGCCAGGCTGTCGGCGCTGGCGGCCAGCGGCGTCAGCATCGCCACCGCCAGCAGCACCTGGGCGTAGAGGTTCAGCCACTGCCCGAACGGCGGCGCCCAGCGCTTGTAGAGGATGCCGTATAGCGCGTACGACGCCGAGCCGATCAGCATCAGCGCGTCGCCACGGTTGATGCCGCCGGCCAGCAGGCTGGCCGGATCGCCGTGGCCGAGCAGGTACAGCACGCCGGCCAGCGACAGCGCCACGCCCAGCATGGCTGCCGGCGCGATGCGCTGGCGGAACACCACGCCGTTCAGCAGCAGCCCCAGCAGCGGGATCAGCGCGCAGATCACGCCCATATTGGTGGCGCTGGTGCTGTGCGCGGCGTAGTAGGCCAGACACTGGTACATCACCATGCCTAATAGTGACAGCACGGCAAGCTGCGGCAGGTGCGGGCGCAGCTCGGCGCGGCGGCGCCACAGCGGCCGTGCCAGCAGCGGCGTGAGCACCACGGCGGCGACCAGCCAGCGGTAGAAGGAAATGGCGGCCGGGTCGAATACGCCGGCGGCAGCTTTGGAAACAACGGTGTTGGCGGCCCAGATCAGCACCGCCAGCAGGGGAAACAGTACGGCCATGACAACGCTCCTGCGGCAAGATGGCGCCAGTGTAAGCCTGTCTGTTTTGTTGCTTATAATGCAAAACAGACAAACTCATGCGCCAAATCCGACAACATGCTGCCGCCTTACTCCGCCATCGACCTGCAGCTGCCGCCACCGGCACCGCTGTACTTCCGCTACGAGCAGTTCATGGCCAATACCGATTTCGAGCCGCACCGCCATCCGTGGGGCCAGATCAACCGCATCAGTCTCGGCCTGCTGGAACTGGTGCTCGACGACAAGCGGCTGATCGCGCCGGCCGACTACCTGGTGTGGGTGCCGGCGGAGAGGGTGCACGCGGCGCACGTGCGGCAGGCGATGGACTATCTGTCGGTGTACGTCAGCCCGGAGTTGGCCGCGCGTCTGCCGGACCGCGCCTGCCTGATCGCGCAGACGCCGCTGGTGCGCGCCCTGCTGGAGGACTTCCGCCAGCGCGAGGTGGTGGCGATGGGCGACGCGTGGGATGTGCGCCAGGCCGAGCTGCTGGTCGAGCATCTGGTGCGCGCCGGCAGCGTCGACAGCTACCTGCCGGACAGCAGCGACCGCCAGCTGCAGCCTATCCTGGCCGCCATCCGTGCCACGCCCGGCGACAACACCACGCTGGGCCGCTGGGCGCAGCGGGTGCACAGCACCGAGCGCACGCTGGCGCGGCGCTTCCAGCAGCAGCTGGGGATGAGCTTCGTGCAGTGGCGCAACCGCGTGCGGCTGCTGCAGGCGCTGGCGTGGCTGAAGGAGGGCTGGCCGGTGCAGGACATCGCGGCGCAGCTGGGCTATGGCACGCCGTCGGCGTTCATCGCCATGTTCGGCAAGCAGGTCGGTTTTTCGCCGGAACGCTACCGGCGGCAGATGCGCGGCGAGGGCTGAGGCGGCCAGGGTTGGCCGCCGCATGGGCCGGCGGCTTTGCCGGCGATCAGCATGATGGCATGATGCGCCCAGTGGCCGGATCGCTGCGGCACCGCGACTGTGCGGTGGCGATGACGGCAGAATCAGTGACGGGAGAAGGGCAACATGTATACAGAAGAAGATCTCGCTTCGGCGGTGCGCGCCGGCATCTTCAGCGCGGACACGGCGGCGGCGTTTCGCCATCATGTCGCAAGGCAGCAGCCAGTGGCGGATGAGGAGCATTTCCGCCTGCTGAGCGGGTTCAACGACGTGTTCGTGGTCATCGCCAGCGTGTTGCTGCTGCTGGCAGTGGGCTGGATTGCCGGCACGCTGGCGCCATGGTGTGGTGGCGTGGCGGTGGCGGTGACGGCGTGGGGGCTGGCCGAGGTGTTTACCCGCCAGCGGCGGATGGCGCTGCCGTCCATCGTGCTGCTGCTGGCGTTTGTCGGTGGCACCGGCATGGCTGGCATGGCGTTGCTGGCGGGGGCGATCGCGGACTCGGTGCTGGTGATGGTGCTGGCCAGTGCCATGGCGACAGCCGCAGCCTGGCTGCACTGGCGCCGTTTCCAGGTGCCGATTACGGTGGCCGCCGGCACTGCGGCGCTGACCGGCTGTGTCGCGAGTCTGCTGCTGGCCGCATTGCCGCTGCTGCGCGACTGGCTGAATCTGATCGTGTTCGGCGCTGGCCTCGCCAGCTTCGTATTGGCGATGCGCTGGGATAGCAGTGACCGCCAGCGCCAGACGCGGCGTGCCGATGTCGCGTTCTGGCTGCATCTGCTGGCGGCACCGTTGCTGGTGCATCCGGCGTTCCAGCAGTTGGCCGGCCCCGGCGGCCACTCCGGCGTGGCGCAGGCGCTGCTGGTGCTGGCGCTGTATGGCGCGATTGCGCTGGTATCGCTGTGTATCGACCGCCGCGCGCTGATGGTGTCGGCGCTGGCCTATGTGCTGTACGCGTTCAGTGGCCTGCTGGAGCAGTACGGTGTCGTCAGCCTGGGCTTTGCCATTACCGCGCTGCTGATCGGGGCGGCGCTGCTGACGCTGTCGGCGTTCTGGCACGTCTGCCGCGTGGCGGTGCTGCGGCGGATTCCGCCGGCGTGGCAGGCGTACTTGCCGCCGCTGCAGTAAACGGCGCGGCACAAAACACTGCGGCCAACCTTGTCACCAAGGTTGGCCGCAGTGTTTTTTAACGGCGGAGGCTCACTTGCGGCCGGTGCTGCCGAAGCCGCCTTCGCCGCGCTCGGAGGCGTCGAAGCTGTCGACGATGTTGAAGCCGACCTGGACCACCGGCACGATGATCATCTGCGCGATGCGTTCCAGCGGCTTCAGCACGAAGTCGCTGTCGCCGCGGTTCCACACCGAGACGAACAGCTGGCCCTGGTAGTCGGAATCGATCAGGCCGGTAAGGTTGCCCAGCACGATGCCGTGCTTGTGGCCGAGGCCGGAGCGCGGCAGGATCATCGCCGCCAGCTTGGGGTCGGCCAGGTGGATCGCCATGCCGGTCGGTACCAGCACCGTCTGGCCGGGCACGATGGTCATCTCGGCGTCGATGGCGGCGCGCAGGTCCAGCCCGGCGGAACCGCTGGTGGCGTAGGCCGGCAGGTTGTCCTTCAGGCGGGCGTCGAGGATTTGAACGTCGATGGTGGGTTTCATGCAGTGACTCGTTTCATGGGCTAAAAAAAAGGTTGGCCGCAGGCCTGCGGCCAACCTTGTGTGCTTGTGCTTCAGAGCAGGCGGGCCAGGTGGGTGACGATGGCGCGTGCCACCTCGGCCTTGGCCATCGCCGGCAGCGGGTGCTGGCCGGCGTCGTCAAGCAGGGTGACCTCGTTGTCGTCGCTGCCCATCGCCTGCTGCGCCAGGTTGGCGACCAGCAGCGGTACTTTTTTCTTGCGGCGCTTGCTGTCGGCAAACTGCAGCAGGTTCTGGCTTTCGGCGGCAAAGCCGACGCAGAACGGCGCCGCCGGCAGGGAGGCGACGGTGGCGAGGATGTCGGGGTTTTCTTCCAGCTCGATCAGCGGCAGCGCGTCGCCCTTCTTGATCTTGTGCTCGCTGCGGTTTTTGACACGGTAGTCGGCGACAGCGGCGACGCTGATGAACACCTGGCTGCGGCCAACCTCGGACAGCACCGCCTGGTACATCTCGCTGGCGCTTTGCACCGGCAGCAGGCGCACGCCCATCGGCGCGGCCAGCGCGGTGGGGCCGGAGACCAGCGTCACCTCGGCGCCGGCGTCGCGGCAGGCGCGGGCCAGTGCGTAGCCCATCTTGCCGGAGCTGATGTTGGTGATGCCGCGCACGGTGTCGATCGCTTCATAAGTCGGCCCGGCGGTGAGCAGCACCCGCTTGCCGGCCAGCACTTTCTCATCGAAGAAACCGTTCAGCAGGTCGAAGACTTCTTCCGGCTCCAGCATGCGGCCGGGGCCGGTCTCGCCGCAGGCCTGCACGCCGTGTGCCGGACCCCACACCTGCACGCCGTCGGCCTGCAGCTGGGCGACGTTGCGCAGGTTGGGCGGGTTCTCCCACATCTGGCGGTTCATCGCCGGCACCACCACCAGCGGGCAGGTACGCGCGCTGGCCATGGTCGAGATCAGGTCGCTGGCGGCGCCGTGCGCCAGCTTGAACAGGCAGTCGGCGGTGGCCGGCACGATCACGAACACGTCGGCGCGGCGCGACATCTCGATGTGCGCCATCGCGTTGTCCGGGCGGCTGTCCCACACATCGCAGTACACCGCATTGCCCGACAGCGCCTGGAAGGTCAGCGGCGTCACGAAGCGGGTGGCGGCTTCGCTCATCACCACTTCGACGTGATGGCCGGCCTTGACCAGCAGGCGGGTCAGCTCGGCGGCCTTGTAGGCGGCGACACCGCCGGTAATGCCCAGCAGGATGCGTTTTTGCGTCATCGGTTCGGCTTTGTGTTGGTTGGCAACAGAGCGCGAATTGTAACGTATTCGCCGCCGACGACAGCGCGGCGCGTGGGCGCGGTACTACATAATAGTGATATGTCATTAAAAACCTGCTACATATCATGCTATAGCCCAATAAGGAGTCTGCGATGTCGATTGCCCACTGGCCGGAAGCGGAACGCCCGCGCGAAAAGCTGTTGCAGCGCGGCCCGGCGGTACTGTCCGATGCCGAGTTGCTGGCCATTTTCCTGCGCACCGGCATCCGCGGCTGTTCGGCGGTGGACATGGGGCGGCAGCTGATCCAGCGCTTCGGCAGTCTGGGCAAGCTGCTTGCGGCGGAGCCGGGCGATTTTGCCCGCGGCAGCGGGCTGGGGCCGGCCAAGTACGCGCAGTTCATGGCGGTGAAGGAGCTGGCGCGGCGGGTGCTGGCGGAGGAAATGCAGCTGGGCGATGCGCTGTCCAGCCCGCAGGCGGTGCGGCAGTACCTGCGGCTGGCGATCGGGGTGCGTGATGTGGAGGTGTTCGTGGCGCTGTTCCTGACGGCACAAAACCGGGTTTTGGCGGTCGAAGAAATATTCAGGGGCACCCTCACCGAGACGCGGGTCTACCCGCGCGAGATCGTGCGCCGCGCACTGCAGCACAATGCCCATGCGGTGATCGTCGCGCACAACCATCCGTCCGGCGTGGCGGAACCCTCCGCCGCCGACCGGGCACTGACCGCCAGCCTCAAGCAGGCGCTGGCCTTGGTCGATATCAGTTTACTGGATCATTTTGTGGTCACCGGCAGCCACGCCGAATCCCTCGCGGAGCGTGGCTGGATGTAGCAGGCTGCGGCTACCGGCACGCTGCGGCAAAGTTTGTCATGGCTAGCATGTAAACCGGCCCCGCCTTTCGTGACGGAGCGTGGCAGCACCAAGGAGACCATCATGAACATCCTGCGCTTGCTGAATCAGTCCGACTACATCCAGATCAACAACCAGTTGATCAAGCCCGAATTCATGTATGCCTCGGAAGACTACGCCGACGAAGACGACGTGGCGCTGGAGGCCTCGCTCGACGGCAGCGAGTTCACGCTGACCGTGGCCGAGCTGGAGGAGGCGACGCCGCTGTCCGATGGCGGCTACTGGCTGGAGAGCGTCGGTTACATCCGTTTCCTGTCGCAGACCAGCCTGCACTGAGTGCGGCTATGCCGCGCGGCACCGGGCTGCCAGCTGTCCGCCGAGTGGTGGGCACTTGGCAGCCTTTTTCGTGGCGGCGATACTGCGCGCCTCTTTAAGATATTCCCGATAACGACGGCACACGAGGGCAGGGTATGGGCAAGGTGGTGGTGGTAGGCAGCATCAATATGGATCTGGTGGCGCTGGCGCCGCGCTTTCCGCAACCGGGCGAAACCATCACCGGCGAGCGCTTCCTGACCCTGCCCGGCGGCAAGGGCGCCAACCAGGCGGTGGCGGCGCGGCGGCTGGGGGCCGAGGTCAGCATGGTGGGCAAGGTTGGCCGCGACGCCTTCGGCGGCGAGCTGCTGGCCGGGTTGCAGGCGGAGGGCGTCGACACCCACCACGTCGGCGTGGTTGACGGCGTTGCCAGCGGCGTGGCGGTGATCACCGTCAGCGGCGGCGACAACCACATCGTGGTGATCCCCGGCGCCAATCACCAGCTGTTGCCGGCCGATATCGAGGCCGCCGCGGCCACCATCGCCGCCGCCGATGTGATCCTGACGCAGCTGGAAATCCCGCTGCCGACGGTGCGCGCGCTGCTGGCGCTGGCGGCACGCCACCGCGTGCCGGTGATACTGAACCCGGCGCCGGCACAGGCCTTGCCGCAGGACATCATCGACGGCGCCAGCCTGCTGACGCCGAACGAGCACGAGCTGGCGCTGCTGCTGCAACGCGAGGGTGAGGACATCGCGACGCTGCTGGGGGCGCTGCCGGGCAAGGTGGTGATGACGCACGGCAAGCAGGGCGCCTGGCACGCGCGCGCCGACGGCAGCCTGCACCACCAGAGCGGCTTCGCGGTGACGGCGGTGGACAGCACCGGCGCCGGCGACACCTTCAACGGCGCGCTGGCGGCCTTCCTGCCGCAGGGGGTGGAGACGGCGATGCGGCTGGCCGCCGCCGCCGGCGCGCTGGCGGTGACTCGGGTCGGCGCCCAGGGCGGCATGCCGACACTGGCCGAGCTGCAGGCCTTCCTCGCGGCGCAGGATGCGGCGGGGAATTGATCCAGCGCAATTCGCCGGCCGGCGCGGATTGCTAGAGTGTCGCCTTCTGATGCCTGATGCCTGGTGCATAGGCAGTCATGGAGGTCACAATGGAAAAAATCCGCATTGCCATGGTGGGAGCCGGTGAAACCGGCACGCCGCTACTCAAGCAGCTGCTGGCTGCGCCTTTTGTCGAACTGGTCGGCGTCGCGGAGCTGAATCTCGCGTTGCCGGGCATCGCGATCGCGCGCGAGGCAGGGGTGCCGGTCACCGATAACTTCATCGAGCTGGCCGAGCAGGGCGAACGCATCGACATCATCATCGACCTCACCGGCTCGCGCAAAGTCCGCGAGGATCTGCGCCGTTTCATGCAGTTTGCCGGTAACAGTCACACGGTGATCATGCACGAACGCATCGCGCTGCTGATGATGTCGCTGTCGGCCGGTGCGCTGGTGCCGACCCGTCACGAGTCGTTGTCCTACTGAGTTTTGCAGTGCACGCAACAAAAAAGGGAGGCCGCGGCCTCCCTTTTTCTTTGTGCGGTGTTGCCGTTCAGGCGCACGACTTGGCGTAGCTGGCGCGGTGGATGTCACGCACCTCGACGCAGCGTTGCAGCGCGACGCCGGCCGGGGCCGCGACCTGCGCGTCCAGCACCTGCAGCAGCGCCACCGACAGCGCCTGCTTCACGCTGTCGCTGCGCCCGGACAGCAGGTCGAGGCGGACGTGCACGAAGGCGTGGCCGCTGTCGGCCTCGCCCACCAGGTAGTCGTCCAGCCGCAGCGCGCGGCTCTTGATGTCCAGCGCCTCGAACTGGCCGCTGGCGATGAGCGCGGCATTGAGCGCGTGCAGCAGCGGGCGCACGGCAAGACGGTCGAGATTGGCACTGTATTCGGCAGTCAGGTGCGGCATGGGGGCTTTCCGGCCTTGCGGCCAACGTTGGGGGGATCAGGACTGGTGTTGCAGCAGCGGCGCGCCGTCGCGGAACAGGATCATCTCGCCGGCCTGCATCGCCGTCCACTGTTCGTTGTCGGTCAGCGGGATGGTGGCGATCACCGCGACACGGTCGTCGGGGGTGGTCACGGTGGCAAAGTCGACGGTGACGTCCTCGTCGACCAGGTGCGCCGCCGGAAACGGCGCCTGGCGCACGATGTAGTGCAGCTTGGTGCTGCAGTGGGTGATCAGCCAGTCGCCGTTGGACAGCATGAAGTTGAAGATGCCGTAGCCGTGCAGCTCGGCGGCCAGGCGCGCGATTTCGGCAAACAGCGTGGCGGTATCCGGCGGCGTGCACCACTTGGCGCGCAGCGCTTCCATGATGTAGCAGAACGCGGCCTCGGAATCGGTGCTGCCCACCGCGTTGTAGTAGCAGCCGGGGCGGGCGTGGAAATCCTTCAGGTCGCCGTTGTGGGCAAAGATCCAGTACTGGCCCCAGATCTCGCGCTGGAACGGGTGGCAATTGGCGAGGTTGATCACGCCCTGCGTCGCCTTGCGGATGTGCGCGATCACGTTTTGCGACTTGATCGGGTACTGCCGCACCAGCGCCGACACCGGCGAATCCGCCGACGGCTTGTCGTCGATGAACAGGCGCACGCCCTTGCCCTCGAAAAAGGCGATGCCCCAGCCATCGGCGTGATGGTCGGTCAGCCCGCCGCGGCGGTGGAAACCCTCGAAGGAAAACAGGATGTCGGTCGGGGTATTGCAGTTCATGCCGAGCAGCTGGCACATGGTGGGTCCGTTTCTGCGGTGTTGCCGGGGTGATGCCTTATTGTTTCACGCAGCGGCGCGCCCGCCAAGCCTGTTGCCGCGCCGGATGCAGGCAGGGCTTGCAATTTCCAGTAAAATCACCACCTTTGCTTTCTTTTCCAGGGGAGATGGCGATGACCACCATCGTGGTAGTACGCAAGAACGGGCAGATCGCCATCGCGGCGGACAGCCAGACCACGTTTGGCGACGACCAGCGCTTGCCGGCGGCCTATGACGTGTTCCACGACAAGATCTTCCGCCTGGGCGATAGCTATCTGGCCATTGCCGGCTCGGCGGCGCACGACCTGGTGCTGCAGGGCGCGCTAAAGGGGATGAAATCGCGCGACCTGTCCAGCCGCAGCGGCCTGTTCGAGACCTTTCGCAAGATCCATCCCAAGCTGAAAGACCACTTTTTCCTGCGCCCGGAAGAAGACGAGGAAGACCCGTACGAATCCAGCCAGATGATGGTGCTGGTCGCCAATAGCCACGGCATCTTCGGCGTCTATCCGATGCGCGAGGTGTACGAATTTTCCCGTTTCTGGGCCATCGGCTCCGGCCGCAAGTTCGCGATGGGCGCGATGCACGCGCTGTACGACAGCGCGCTGGACGCCAGGGCGATTGCCGAGGCGGCGGTGCGTGCCGGCGCCGAGTTCGACGCCAGCAGCGCGTTGCCGATGTCGCTCTACACTGTTTCGATTGATAAGGATTCTGACAAATGAACCAAGCCGATACCCTGCAGCGCTTCCTGTTCGACGGTGTGCCGGTCCGCGGCGCGCTGGTGCGCCTGGACGGTGCCTGGCAGCAGGTGGTGACCCGCCACAACTACCCGGCGGCGGTGCGCCACGTGCTGGGCCAGATGGTCGCAGCCAGCAGCTTGCTGGCTGCCAACCTCAAGTTTGACGGCACGCTGATCATGCAGCTGCACGGCAAGGGCGCGCTGCGCCTGGCGGTGGCGGAATGCACCAGCGAGCGCACCGTGCGCGCCACCGCGCGCTTTGACGCCGCCATCACCGACGCGCCGCTGGCCGAGCTGCTGGGCGAGGGCGGCACCTTCGTGGTGACGCTGGAGCCGAAAGAGGGCGAGCCGTGGCAGGGCATCGTGGCGCTGGAGGGCGACAGCATCGCGCAGATGCTGGAGAACTACATGCAGCGCTCGGAGCAGCTGGACACCCGCCTGATCCTCGCCTGCAACGACGACACCGCCGCCGGCCTCTTGCTGCAGCGCCTGCCGGACGGGCACGGCGACGTCGAAGGTTGGCCGCACGTGGTGGCGCTGGCCGACACCCTGCAGCAGGACGAGCTGCTGACGCTGGGTGCCGACGACATCCTGTACCGGCTCTACCACCAGGAAACGGTGCGCGTGTTCGACCCGGCGGCGGTCAGCTTTGCCTGCAACTGCAGCGAGGAGCGTGTCGGCGAGATGCTGAAGCTGCTCGGCGGCCAGGAGGCGGCCGACGTGGTGCTGGAGCAGGGCAGCATCGAGATCGGCTGCGAGTATTGCGGCCAACGTTATGTGTTCGACGAAGACGACGTCAACCGCCTGTTCAACTTCGACGTGATGGCCGCGGTGCGCGAAGCGCGCCACTGAACAGGGCACCGCACAAACAAAAACCGGACGCCAGCGTCCGGTTTTTTCATGGCTGCCGCCGAGGAGGCAGCGCTCAGTGGTGCAGCTGGTGGTGCATGCTGTCGACCCAGTCCTCGAACTCGGTGCTGTCCATGCCCAGGTAGCTGACGATGTCGTCGGCACGCTCGCGCCAGGCGCCGTCGCCGTGGTGGTCGGTACTGGTGCGCCACACGTACTGCGCCGCGCGCGCCACCGCCACCATCATCATGTGCTCGTGGTCCAGCAGCGGCTCGCTGCCGACCTGGAACAGCTCCGGCTGGTGCTGCAGCAGGATCGCCTGGCAGAACGGCTCCGGCATGTTCCAGGTGCGTGCCACCAGGTAGCCGACGATGTCGTGGCTGGTGTTGTGGAATTCCTGCTCGATCTTGCTGATCTGGCGGTCGCGCGCCTGGCCGATCAGGCGCAGCGTGCGTTCGTAGCGCGCATCGCGCATCAGCATCACCGCGATGCCGCAGCTGCGGAACAGCGCGAAGCTCTGGCACTCCTCCGCCGGCCGTCCCAGCCGCTCGCACAGCGTGGCGGCGATGGCCGCCTCCTGCATGCTGCGTTCCCAGAACTGCTCGATCGCCGGCGGCGATTCCGCGGTCAGCGCCAGGCGCAGCAGCAGGCCGCTGACCAGGGTGATGGTGTTGCGGGTGCCGAGCAGGCTGACCGCCTGCTGCACCGAGGTGATGTTACGCTGGCTGCTGAACAGCGGGCTGTTGGCGGCCTTGAGGATGGCGGCCGACAGGCCGATGTCGGTGGCGATCAGCCCGGCGACGTCCAGCAGGCTCATCTCCGGATCGTTGCGCAAGGCGGCGAGCTGGTCCAGCAGCGCCGGACGCGGCGGAATCACCAGGTTGCGCACCAGCGCGGCGGTGGTGTCTTGGTCGAAATGGGGAACCTTCATGTTGCGGCCGCTTTTTATGGTGGGGTGGGTACAGGGCAATACGGCACAGTGTACCCGTGTTCAGCCCCGCAGCAGCACGGCAATGGTCGAGTCTTGACATGCGTCAGGATGGGCGGTGACGCGCAGGATGTGCTGCATCGCCGGATGCGGCGGACGGTGCACCGCGATGCCCTGCTGCAACAGCGCCTTTTGCCGCTGCAGCGCGCTGTCGGCATCCGGGTACACGATGCAGACAAAGTTGGTGTGCGACGGCAGCACGCGCAGCCCGCCGCCGGTCAGTGCCGCGTGCAGCTGCTCGCGCAGCCGGCAGGTGTCGCGGATGATGGTGTCGGCGCAGTGCGGCGCATCCAGCACCGCCACCGCCGCCGCCTGCGCCACGCTTGAGACGGCAAACTGGGTGCGGATCTGGTCGGCCTTGCTGATCCACTGCTCTGGCGCGATGGCGTAGCCGACGCGCAGCCCGGCGAGGCCGTGCGCCTTCGACAGCGTGCGCAGGCGCACGGTGTTGGCCAGCACGCCCTGGCGCTCGGCGGCGGCGCAGAAGTCGACGTAGGCCTCGTCCAGCAGCAGCAGGGTATCGTCGGCCAGCGCGGCGCGCAGGCTGGCGACGGCGTCGCGCGGGTGGAAGGTGCCGGTCGGGTTGTCCGGGTTGGCGAGGTAGACCAGCGCCGCCTGGTGCGCGTTGGCGGCGGCAGCCAGCGCCGGCAGGTCGTTGACCAGTACGCCGTCGTGCTCGGCGTACGGCACCTCGACGATCTCGGCGCCGACGCCCTCGGCAAAGTAGCGGAAGGTGGGGTAGGTGCCGGCGGTGCACACCACCACGTCGCCGGGCGACACCCGCGCGCGCAGGAACAGCGCGATCAGGCTGTCGGCGCCGGCGTCGACCACCACGTTGGCCGCATCCACGCCGTTCAGCGCCGCGGCGCGCTCGCGGATGGCGCTGGCGTACGGGTCCGGATACAGCCGCGCCAGTTCGTACAGCGCCTCGCCCCATTGCGTCGCCAGCGGGTGGCCGGCAATCGGCATGCTCTCGTTGGAGCCGATGCGCGACACGATGCGGCGGCCGATGGCGGCCTCCAGCCGTGGCAGGCCCTGGAACGGGTTGACGATGGTGCGCTGTTGCAGATGGCGGGCGTAGCGGGTCATGGCGGGCTCCGGTAAAAACGACAATGGCGTTTACCTTACGTTATGGGCAGCCCGAAATCCAGCACCGGCTTAGACGGATTGTTCCTGAGCAAAGAACGATTGCAGCGTTGCAGCCAGGCTTGCCGGTTGCTCCCACTGCACCATGTGGCCGGCGTCGGCGATGACCGCTTCGCGCAGGTCGGCAAAGCAGGCGCGGCGTTCGTCGAGGGTGTCGAACACGCCCTTGGCCATCGGGTGATCCCACATCTCGCCGCCGATCACCCACTGCACCGGGCAGCTGATGCGACGCCAGCAGGCCTTGGCCTCTTCCAGCCGGTACAGCACCGGGTTGACCATTTTGTGGCGCGGATCGGCGCGGTAGCTCAGCGCGCCGTCGCGCTGCGTGGTCAGCGCCTGCGCCATGAAGACGGCCTTGTCGGCGCTAAGGTGCGGGTTGCGCTCCTGCAGCCGGCGTGCCACCGCGGCCAGTGACGCCAGCGGCTGGTAGGCCGGTGGCTGCTGCTTCTCGCGCAGCCAGCGCGCGTAGCGGCCCGGCGCCTCTTGCGCGCGGCTGTCGGCGAGGCCGAAGCCCTCCACCAGCGCAAGCTTGGCCACCCGCTCCGGGCGGATGCCGGCGTACAGGCCGCTGACCATCGCGCCCATGCTGTGGCCGACCACCTTGGCCGCCGCTTGCGGGCTGTAGTGCTGCAGCAGCGCGTCGAGATCGGCGAGGTAGTCGGCGCTGTAGTAGCTGCCGCTGTTCCAGCCGCTGGCGCCGAAGCCGCGCCAGTCCGGCGCGATGATCTGCCACGCTGGCAGCAGGTCGGCGACGAACTGGAAGGTCAGCGCGCAATCCATCCAGCCGTGCAGCATGAACAGCGTCGGCGCGTCGGCCTCGCCCCAGCGCAGCACGTGGCAGGGATGGCCGTTGAAGTGGTGGTACTCGCTGCGCGGCTGGCGCAGCGGCTGATAGCAGTCGGGCATGGGGGCGATCCGGTGCAATCCGGTGTAGGCCGGCGTAATGGAAGCCCCGTAGTGTAGCGGCTGGCATCCGGCCTGCCGAGTGCCACGCTTGCGGCCAACCTTGGCCGCAAGCGTGGCGGCGGACGGCTCAGCGCGCATCGGCCGCCTGCTGCAGCGTGGCGTCGCCGGCGCTGCTGCCTGCCAGCAGCTGCTGTATCTGCTGCAGTTGCCAGTCGAAATAGGGATTGAAGGTCAGCCGGGCGTGCACCTTGCCGGCTTCGCGGTAGCCCCAGTCGGAATACCACACCGTGGCGCCGTTGCGGCAGGCGGCGTCATCGGCGGCGTCCTGCCCGTTCTGGCACAGGCGCAGGCTGCCGTCGCGGCCGTACAGCGGGTTATCCGGCGCAAACAGCACGCTCATGTGCGAGAACTGACTGATGCGCTGCTGTGGCAGCCGGTCCGGGCGCCACAGCACGCGATGGTCGCTGCTGGCCGGCGCGTTGCCGTACCAGATCAACCGGCTGTGCGGATGGCTGAAGCGCTGGCTGAACTGCGCCAGCGTGTAGCGCACGTCGAGCACCGAGTCGTGCTCGCTCAGCACCATCAGCACCGGCCGCGGGTAGGGCTGGCGCGCCAGCTGCGCACGCACGCTGGCGCTGCTGCGGTAGTACTGGCCGAAGCCGTTGGTCGGCACGTTCAGGTAGCGCACCGGCGTCTGCTGCGCGCGGGCGGGCTCCGGCGAGCGCAGCCACGGCCGCAGCGGTGCCAGCCACGGTGTCAGCCAATCGAGGCGGCTGTCGGACTTGAGGCCGGGCGAGAACAGCAGCAGGCCGGCGATACCGGCATTGGCCAGCGCCTCGCCCAGCACCAGATTGCCGCCGGTGGAAAAACCGCCGAGCCAGACGCGGTCAACCTCCCGCTGCAGCAGCTGCGTCTGTTCGCGCACCACCTGTTGCCAGTCGGCCATCGCCACCGGCAGCAGCGACTGTGGCGTGCTGCCGTGGCCGGGCAGCAGCACGGTGCGCACCAGCCAGCCCTGCTGCGCCAGCCGCGGCGCGATGTCGACAAAGGAAAACGGCGAATCGCCCAGCCCGTGTACCAGCAGCACGCCGCCGCGCGGCGTACCGGCCGGCTGCCACTCGTGCGGGCTGTTGTAGTCCAGCTCGCGCTCGATGTCCGCGCCGACGAACTGGCGCTGCTGGCGCAACCATTGCCGCGTCTCCTGCCGGTAGCTGGCAAAGCTGGCCTGTCCCAATGGTGGCTTGGGCGGCGGGCGGGTCTGGCTGCAGGCGGCGACGGCGAACACGGCGGCCAGTAGCGGCAGGGTCAGGGCGCGGATGGGCATGGTGTCGGGCGGGTTCGGGGGAGCGGGCAATCCTGCTTGGTGGCCGGCAACGGCGGCAGAGTTCCGTACGCGGCCAGGGTTGGCCGCAACGGGCGCCCGGCGCGCAAATACAGCGGCGGCGCTTTTTGATAGGATGGAGGTCTTGTCCGCGGCGGCCGTCGTTGCCGGTGCGGCGTTCACTCAGTCTGGAACAGATGTGCCGATCATGAAAAACAGTGGCGAGGCGCCGGAAGGCAGCGCGGTGGTCAAGCAAAAGCGCAAGAACAACCCGGAGGGCATGAAGAAAAGCATACTCGATGCCGCGGTGAGCGAGTTCGCGCTGACCGGCTTCAGCGGCACCACGCTGGACGCCATCGCCGAGCGCGCCGGTACCATCAAGCGCATGGTGGTGTACTACTTCCGCAGCAAGGAAGAACTGTACATCGCGGCGCTGGAGCGCTGCTACGGCGAGATTCGCGACATCGAAACCGGGCTGGACCTGGCTGAGCTGTCGCCGGTGGACGCCATCATCCGGCTGGCGGAGTTCACCTTCGACTACCACGCCGCGCACACCGACTTCATCCGCCTGGTCAGCATCGAGAACATCCACCACGGCAAGTTCATCGCGCAGTCGTCGAAGATCAAGTCGCTGAACCGCAGCATCATCGAGGTGCTCGACGGCGTGCTGGCGCGCGGCAAGGCGGCGGGGCTGTTCCGCCCCGAGGTCGACGCCACCGACCTGCACATGCTGATCAGCTCGCTGTGCTTCTTCCGTGTCGCCAACCGCTACACCTTCCAGACCATCTTCGGCCGCGACATGGTCAGCGAGGCGTCGCGCGAATCGCACCGCAAGATGCTGGTGGAGGCGGTGCTGGCCTATCTGCGGCCGCCGGGCTGAGCCGCACGCCGGCTGGCCACGGCCGAGCCGCTCAAGCAAAAAGCACCGTCCCGGCAGGGGAACGGTGCTTTTTTTACGACGTCAGCGCGGCGCCGCTGTCCAGCGCCGGCGGTCCGGCCTCAGCGGCACTCGAACAGCATCAGCCCGGCGGCGGTGTTGGAGATCGGGATGTGGTAATTGCGGTGCAGCTCCACCACCTCGCCCGGCAGCGCGCCGCGGGTGGTCAGCCACATCAGCAGCTCCACGCCCTGGGTGCCGGTCTGCTCCACCAGCTCCTCGTTGCTGTACTGCGTCGCCCACTTCGGCGCGGCGGTGAGGCTGTCCATGAACTGCAGGTCGAAGGCCTTGTTGATGAAGCCGGCGCGCTCGCCGTCCAGCTGGTGCGACAGGCCGCCGGTGCCGATCACCACCACCTTCAGTTCTTCCGGCCAGGACGCCACCGCGCGTGCGATCGCCTCGCCCAGCTTGTAGCAGCGGGCGGCCGACGGCAGCGGGTACTGCACGGTGTTGATGCACACCGGGATGGTGCGCACCGGGCAGCGGTCCTGTTCCGGCCACAGCAGCTTCATCGGCAGCGAGAAGGCGTGATCGACCAGCATTTCCTGGCAGGTGGTGATGTCGAATTCGTCCGCCACCAGGCTGTTGATCAGCTGCCACGACAGCTCGGCGTCGCCGGCAAACGACGGCAGGGTGGGGATGCCCCAGCCTTCGTCGGCGTTGTGGTACTGCGCGGCGGCGCCGACGGCGAAGGTCGGCAGCTTGTCGAGGAAGAAGTTCAGGCCGTGGTCGTTGTAGATCACGATCGCCACGTCCGGCTTCACCTCGTCCAGCCACTTTTGCACCGGCGGGAAACCGTCAAAGAACGGCTTCCAGTACGGGTCTTGCTGCAGGTTCTGCGCGATGGCGCGGCCGATGGCCGGAACGTGTGAAGTGGTAATGCCGCCTACGATTTTTGCCATGATTATTTCCCTGCCTCCAGCAACATCTGTTTGAACGCTTCCTTGCTCATCCCGGTCTGCAACGCGCCGAGGTCCTGCACGTCCAGCCCGAGAATGCCGGCGAACTTGGCGAGGTAGTAGACATTGCCGCCGGCGGCCAGCAGGCCAAGCACGTTGCGCTCGCGCACCGCCGCGTACTGCTCGGCGTTCAGGCCGTAGCGCTGGCAGTAGCCGGCCTCGTCGGCGGCGAAGGCCTGGCGGTTGGCCGCGTCGTTGAAGGAAAAACACATCTTGTTGAGGGCGTAGCCCTTTTGCGCCAGATCACCGTCGAATACCGCGGTGCCGGTGACGCGGAGCTTGCGTTTTGTTGTCTCCATCCTGTTCTCCCTATTGGTTTCCCTGCTTGCAGCGTTTGCTGTGTCGGGTAGTATCGGCAAAGCAATAACCGGAATAAAGACAGGGGTATTGATGGCACGTATGAGCGATTTCGATCATTTGCAGCTGGACGGCCGTTTGCTGCAGCTGCTGCTGGCGGTGATCGAGGAACAGTCGGTCACCGGCGCGGCGCGGCGGCTGGGGGTGACGCAGTCGGCGGTGTCGCATCTGCTGGACAAGCTGCGCCAGATCACCGGCGATCCGCTGTTCGTCAAGAGCGGGCGCGGCATCGTGGCCACCGCCCGTGCCGAGGCGCTGGCGCTGCAGGCACGGGTGCTGCTGGACGAGATGCGGCGCTTCGCCGCCGGCGAGGCGTTTGCGCCGGCGACACTGAACACCACCTTCACCATCGCCGCCAACGACTTCCAGCGCGACCTGCTGCTGCCGCCGCTGTGGCAGCGGCTGCGGCAGCAGGCGCCGGGGGTACGGCTGCGGGTGATCCCGTCCGACGTGCCCAGCAGCGAGATGCTGCGCGACGAGCACTGCCAGCTGGCGATCTCGCCGCGGCCGCCGGAGGCCGGCGACATCCTGCAGAAGCGGCTGTTCGAGGACGACTACCGCGTGTTCTACGATCCGGCGCAGCGCGCGGCGCCGGCGCGGCTGGACGACTACCTCGCCGCCGAGCACGTCACCGTGCTGTACGCGCCGCGGCGGATGCTGGACGTGGACCTGCAGCTGGAGGCGCGCGGTATCGCGCGCCGCTTCGCCGTCACCGTGCCGTCGTTCGCCGGCATCCCGGCCTTCCTGCGCGGCAGCGGCCTGCTGGCGACGCTGCCGGGCCTGCTCGGGCGCGGACTGATGCGCGACTTTGCCAGCTGCCCGCTGCCGGCCAAGGTTGGCCGCATGCCGATGTACATGATCTGGCACCTGAAATACCGCCACGACCCGGCGCACAGCTGGCTGCGCCGCGAGCTGGAGCAGGTGGCGGCCGAGGTGCTGGCGACCGCCTAGAAAGCATCACCCCCGCCCGCGGCGGGGGTGACGGTGGCGGGGGGGGGGGGGGGGGGGGGGGGGGGGGGGGGGGGGGGGGGGGGGGGGGGGGGGGGGGGGGGGGGGGGGGGGG
>NZ_JANFNU010000007.1:0-150335 GCF_024437575.1 Vogesella sp. AC12 | reverse complement strand
AGTGGGTTGTCGCTTCGGGTAGAGCCGGTTGGTGCAAGTTACCCCTAGCTTGCAGATTTTACGCAAATGCTGCTGGATTATCGGACAGGAATGGCTATAGAAGCCGGGGCGATTCAGTCATCACCATTCATGCCAAGCCCACGGCCGAGGTGTGCAACCGTCTGCACTTGAGCCTGTGGGTCCGGCCAGATTCGGATGGAGATAATCCCTAAATTTTTTCCATCAGCAAGACCTGTTGGCGCCGCAAGTGCGCTCGAAAAAGCGCCGGATAATCGGTGGAAACAGCGGCTATAACGCTGGCTCTTACCCTGAGCTTTTTACGCCAAGCATTGACCCTGGGAAAGTCGGCGAAAAGCGACGCGTCACGATCTGTTTCCAAAACATCGAAGTAGCGGAAGACGGGTGCAAAGACCACATCCACCATGCCAAAGGTCTCTCCGTCGAAGTACGGGCCGAGGCTTGGCACTTTTTCGAGTTGGGCCAACTTGTCCTTGAGCGAGGTGGCTTTCACGTTGGCGGTGACATGATCCTTGGCGTTCAAATATCCCCACGCCTCTGCCAGCGTTGCCGAGCCAAATTCAATCCATGCGCGATGTTTGGCTCGCGCCAGTGGATCGTCTGGATACAGGCTCGGCCCAGGCTGTGTTTCCTGCAGGTATTCACAAATCGCCACACTCTCAAACAGTACTTCATTGGAACCACCGGCTTCTTGAACTTGAAGCATGGGTACTTTACCGGTCGGCGAAATCTCCAAGAACCAAGCGGGCTTGTCACTAAGATCAACGTTGATGCGCTGAAACGGAACTTGCTTTTCTAGCAACACGATGGCCGCCCGTTGAACGAACGGACATAGCGGGTGGCTAATCAGGGTAAGCGTAGGCATTGTTGTGTGAGGCTCGAATTGTCTGTTTAGAGGAGGGGGCACGGGGATGTTTTCCCGTGTCCCCTATTGCCGTTGCTTCGCCGGAGGGCTCAAGGTTTGACGCCGGAGGGCACCTTCAGCGCCGGGTTGTCCAGAGATGGCCCCAACCACTTTCACCGGGCTCCAACGTTGCGCGATCAGCCGTTGAGCATGCGGCCGCCATCAACAACGATTTCCGATCCGACCGTCCAAGGGGACTCGTCGGAGGCCAGGTACAGCACCGCCTTGGCCACCTCCTCCGGCGTACCGAAGCGGCCGAGCGGGATGGTGGCCGCAATGTCCTTGTTAACTTGCTCGCGGTAGGCATCGGGGATACCGAGCTTGTCGTACAGCGGCGTTTCGATCGGGCCGGGACTGACCGCGTTGACGCGAATCCCGCGCCCAAGCAGTTCGGTCGAAAGCGTCTTCGACATGTTCAGGACCGCGGCCTTGGTGGCGGCATAAACGGAAGAGCGCTCGGCCCCGACATGCGCACTAATGGACGTGTTGAGCACGACGGACGCAGGGCGAGCGAACACTGGAAGCAATGCCTGGAACAGGAAGTACGGTCCCTTGACGTTGACATCGAACGAGCGATCGAACATCTCTTCTGTCCACTCCTCGAATGGCAACCAGACGGATACGCCGGCGTTGAGGAAGGCAACGTCAAGTTGGCCATAGTGGTCTTTGACGGCTTGTGCCAGTTTCTTTTGCGCTGCGACGCTAGCCGAGTCGGAGCGCAGAACCGGAACCTCGGACCCCAGCTCGGCCCGAGCCTTTGCGATCGAATCGGGATTGACGCCCGTAACGATGACGCGGGCGCCTTCGGCCAGAAACTGCTTCGCGGTTTCCAGACCGATGCCGCTGGTGCCGCCAGTGATGAGAGTACGTTTACCTTGCAAGCGCGACATTGAGTTCTCCTGTAAGTGACAACCAACCGTGGTCGACAGGGAGAAGTGTGCACCCATGCTTGATAGGCGATAAGATGGCCAATTCGAATATGTTTCATGCTTTTATTGCATGAACTGGAGGCTGCTTGGACCGATTCCTCTTGATGACATGCTTCGCACGTGCCGTAGAGACGGGAAGCTTTTCTGCCGCAGGGCGAGATTTGGGCTTGGGACAACCCAACGTCAGTCGCTACGTGGCGGCGCTGGAAGATCACCTCCAAACGCGGCTGCTGCACCGATCCACACGCAAGCTTGCCTTGACGCCGGAGGGCGAACGCTACTACGCCGACATTCGGCGAATTCTTGATGCTGTGGACGAATCAGAATCGTCATTCAGGAACAACGTCGATCCATCGGGACTCTTGCGCGTGGCCTGTCCCACCGCGCTGGCACATGCATTCGTGTTGCCGCACGTACCGGCTCTTTTGGAGCGTTACCCCAGATTGACACTGGATCTCCAGATCAACGATCGCTACGCGAACCTTGTTGATGAGGGGATCGAACTCGCAATTCGCATCGGACATTTGGAGGACAGTGCGCTGCGCGCTCGGCGCATTGGATTGTACGAGCGCGTGTTCGTGGCGAGTCAGGACTACCTGGCTAAACGCGGGGTGCCGCATACACCGGATGACCTGCGTGATCACGACTGCGTGATCTACACCTTGCTGTCGTCCGGTGCGACATGGCGTTTTCGTGACATCGATATTCCGGTTTCTGGCAGGCTGAGGGTTAACTCACCCGACGCCGTTCGTGCAGCGGTCACCGCAGGTTTAGGGGTTGGGCATGGGCCAGAATGGCTGTTTGAGGAAGGGTTAAAAAGCGGTCGCCTGCAGTTAATTCTGGCGGGATATACTGCTCCGGCCGTCCCTGTTCAGATCGTCTATGTTGCAAACAGGCTTCTTCCAACACGGGCGATCGTGTTTATTGAATTCATTGCCGACGTATTTTCAAAAATTGCCGCTTTCAACAAACATCTCCCATTGCCCAAGCCTTAAGCGAGTGATTGCTACCCCCAGCGGCATCCTGTAGCGCTGCAGAAAAGCACATGTTTTTTAGCAGGCTGAACAGCGGTCGGCCGTATCCCCGCCGGCGGCGGGCTGCTTTCGTAGAGCAAAGCAGACGTTGGCCGCTGCAGCCAGAGGGGCGACAGCGGGTCGAGAGCGGCCCTTGGCTGCTGAGGAAAGCAGTCATTCAGACTGGGGTTATCGCCACGGGCCGCTAGCTGACTGATTGCCGACGTTGCGCAGGGTACATCCCAGTGGCCGCTAAGGCCGATGACCCGCCCGTGTGCATGCTCGTTCGGCCAAGCTAGCTTAGTCGATGTTTTGACGACCTATTCGTTTTGGTTACATAGCTCTGCAAGCCTGGAGGGGATAGTCACCAGCGCGTTACCTTCGCCCTGTAACTTGATGATGCGCTCGTCCCGACGCCGCTCCCAGTCGTCAACCGGATAGGTCTTCGCCCAGGCACACCACAGCTGTTTATCCTGATTGCTCATTTTCAGGTTATAGCGTTGGTGCATATAGAGACTGATCCGCACTGCCCGGCCACGCACTTCTTCGCGGGGCTGAAATCGTTTGAGCTTGAAGTCTGGTAGGCTTAGGCACTGCCCGTAAACCGGTGTTGGGTTTCGCATCCACGCACCGAATGAGAGGTTGCCACGGTCGCCGTTGACTTCGCCGATCGCCGGGACCAGATTGTTCAGATCCCATCCATTTGCGCAAACAACTTGTCGGTCGCCGTGCAGTTCTTCCGGCCGCCATTCTGCCAACACTGCCGTTGTGAGCCGAGATGGGATGCCGGCACCACGTGCTCCTCGATGCGACCGGCACGTGTTGCATTCTTGCGCGGGACATAACCACAGCTGTCCAGATCGACTGTTTTGCCGCTATAGGCACAGCCGCAGTAGAAGTCGACTTCCATGCCGGCAAAGACGCGGGGTAAAACTTTCTTGGCATCATCATGGCTAAACCCTGCCGCGAAACAATCGCATCGACCATGGCATTGACCAAGGCTCCAGAAAAAACAACACTTACTGCGGCAAATGGGTTTCCCTGCAGCTTTTGCAGCATCTAGCCGTTCAACTCAGCCTTCAGGCTTTCTTTGACGACAGGAAAGACTAGCTTCGTCGTATTGCGCTCTTGAGTGGCCTCAGCGGGGCAATACGGCAGGTTCAAAGACCACCATGCTGGACAACCTACCTAGGTGAAAGCCCCACGAATGTGTAGCGGTTTTCGCTACCCATTCGCTGCTACTTGAGGGTCGAGAAAGTCTGCCCAAGATTGCATCATTAGGCGACGCTCTTCCAGTAAATCGGTCCGGTGATAGGCGGCTTCAACTTTGTTTTCAATGGCGTGCGCCAAGGCACGTTCAGCAAGATCTTTGCGGTAACCATTTTCACTGGCCCAGTCGCGAAAGCTAGATCGAAAACCATGTGCCGTAGCTGCTCTTCCTTCTGTGTCGCTTTGGGCTTGTTCGCGGCGCAAAAATGAAGTCAATATCATGTCAGAAGGAACTTTCCCTGCGGGACTAGGGAAAACGAGCTCTTCGTGCAAGCCCTGCTGTGACTGAAGGATCAATACGGCTTGATTGCTAAGGGGCACTCGGTGCTGGATACCAGCTTTCATTCTGCCAGCGGGAATTGTCCAGATTTTATTCGCAAGATCGAATTCCCCCCATTGAGCCGCACGTGCCTCTCCGGATCGCGTGGCGGTTAAGATCAGAAACATCAGGAGTGGTCTGGTTGTTTCCCCTCGAGGGTAGTTCCTTACCCTGTCAGATACAAAACGTCGTATATCTCGCCATGGCATCGCAGGTTGGTGAGCATGCGATGCTTTTTGAGGTGGGAGTAGTCGGCTTACAACGTCTATGGGGTTTGCCTGCACGAAACCATGTGCCCATGCCCATGCCATGACTGCATGGCAGCGTTGCTTGATACGAGAAGCTGTTTCAGGTGTATCTAGCCAAATGGGACGTAAAGCATCGGCAAAATGACTCGGTTTCAGTATGTCAACGGTCAGGCTGCCAAGCTTGGGAAAGATGTGAGCCCTGAGGGTATTTATCCATTGCTGTCCATGCTTCAAGTTCTTCCAGCTGGGAAGTAGTTCCTCATAGACCCGGTAGGCGGCTTGCTCAAAGGTGGGGGTACAAGTAGCTACTGCCTCTACCTCCAGAGGGTCGATGTTCTTGGCAATAAGCTCTCTTGCCTCTGTACCAAGCTGTGTGGCTTGGGCAATGCTAACTGCAGGGTAACTACCAAGCCCAAGTGACCTACGCTTACCCGTGATTGGGCTGACATAACGTAGCTTCCATTGCCCGTGCCCTTTTGTCTTGAGCGGGTGCAGGGTGAGACCAGTTATTCCGCCGTGTGACAACGCTGCATCTGTAGGCTTAAGCGACTGTGCTTTTCGATCTGTAAGTATTGCCATGGTAGCCAATCTGGTAGCCATTGTGATGTGGCTTTCATGGTATACCCATGGAACTCAATAGACAACAAACCAGCACAACACCATGATTTTCAATACATTTAATAGAAAACAAAGGATGTTGGTGGACTTAAATCAAGCGGACACCGCTTCCGCCAGAACTCAATAATGCGCCGTCTTAACTGGTAATAAATAGGGCTACAACCCTTGCCAGATAAGGCGGCGCATTTCATTTTCCGGCGCGCCCTGTCACCGCACCTCATCCGTTTTTTGTGGTAATTCAGTGGTAAGAAAAACGGTCTTTGTGGTAAGGCTCTGCCACGCGTCGTTATGCCGCGACCAAAATCAATCAGACAAAACCAGAAAGACGCCAATCAAGCCGTCGACTGACAGGAGATTGGCGCCTTGGCTTTAGCTAACTGCTTCACACTGCCCACCAGCAGGCAGCTTGTTAGGCAACCGTCGCTCAAGGTTTCACCAGCCGTGGCGCACCGAGCGCCAATTGGGCTTCACGCTGCCGTGGCGTGACCAGCGCGAGGTGGGTCATCACGTCGCGGCCCAGCACCAGCCGGACATCGGTACTCTGGCGCAGATCCACTTTTTCCGTAATGGCCGGTTTCAACGGCAGGCTGGCGCTCAGCCTTGCGGCCATGCCGGCATAACCGGGGCGATATTCGACCACGGTCACCGGCTGACGGAACGGCTTGCTGTTGGTGAGCCGTGCCGCCGGATGCCCCTGGGCGAGCAAGGCCTGGTTCACGCGGCGGGCCATGCCGGTTATACCGTTGCCGTTAGACACCTCGTACAGGGCAGCGCGCGCCAATGGCGGCGTATCCGTCGGCAGCGCTGGCTGCGCTGCGGCCAACATGGTTGGTGCTGCCGGTTCTACTGCTTGCTGCCGCTCGACTGGTGCCGGCTGGAGTGACGGTAGTGGTGCGATAACGGGTGCCGGCTCCGCCACCAGCGGCGGGGTGGCGGGCAGGGATGGCGCCGGAGCTATTGCTTCGACAGCAGCCGGCGTGCTGGCCGGGGCCAGCACGGGCACTGCCACCGTGGCTTCTGTTACTGGCTGGGCTACTGGCGGCGGGGCGACATTGCTGGCGGTGCTTGCCGGCGGACTGGCCGTGGCCGGGGTGAACGCCTGTTGCATCAGTTCGGCTTTCGTCTTCTGTGCCAATGCCAGATTGAGGTTGGTCGTGATCTTGGCATCGCCCGGCTTCAGCGCCGCGGCCTTCTCCAGCGCGGCGGCAGCCTCGATCGGGCGGCCTTGCAGGTAGTAGGCATAACCAAGGTTGTTATAGAAGTGCGCGGTATCCGGCGCGGCCGCCAGTGCCAGCTGGAATTCCATAATCGCCAGCTCGAACTGGCGCCGACCGGCGTAGAGACTACCGAGCGCGTTGTGGGCTTCGGCGTAGTGCTTGTCCAGCACCAGCGCTTGCTGGAATGCAGGGATGGCGAGGTCGCTACGGTTCTGGCCCTGATAGTAGCGGCCAAGCTGATAGTACGCCGCCGGGCTTTCATTGCCATGGCGCACCTTCAGCAGCGGCTGGAAGCCCCACGCCTGTTTCGGCGGCACCGATTCGCAGCTTTGCAGCAGGGGGACACAGCACAGCAGCGACAACAGCAGCGGAGTGTTTTTCATGGCGTTTTCTCCCATGACATGCTCGATAACGGCTTGCGCCACGCCCGGCTAACCGCCACCGCCGAACGATGGCAGCAGCACGCGGTAGATCTGGATGAATGCCGGCCCCAGCAACACCAGCAGCAGGGCAGGGAAGATGCAGAAAATCAGCGGAAACAATAGCTTCAGCGGGATCTTGGCAGCGGCTTCTTCTGCACGCAGGCGGCGCTTGGTACGCAGATCATCGGCATGCACGCGCAGCGATTCGCCGATACTGGTACCGAAGCGGTCCGCCTGAATCAGCATCGCCACCAGGGTATCCACCTCCTGCACCCCGGTACGCATCGCCAGGTTGCGCAGCGCGCGATCCTTGCTGCTGCCGGCGCGCAGCTCCAGATTCACCAGATGCAGTTCGTCGGCAAGAATGGTGCTCTTGATGCGGATTTCCTCGCCGACTTTCAGCAGCGCCGCGTCCAGCCCCAGACCGGCCTCGACACAGACCAGCAGCAGGTCGATGGCATCGGGAAAGTTGTTGAAGATTTCCTGCTGCCGCTGCTCGATGCGCCGTGCCAGGATGATGTTGGGCAGGTAGTAGCCGACTGCGGCGGCAAACAGCATCGAGATCAGGAAGTTGTTGCCTTCCATGTGCCCGCCGGTGAGGCCGATGTACAGAAACAGCACGCCAGGGAACACCAGCGCCAACAGGGTCTTGGCACCGAAGTACAGCGGTATCGCCGAGGTGCCGCGGTAGCCGGCATTCATGAAGCGGATGCGGATCGGCGAGCTTTCCCAGCCGTCGGAGGGCACCGACAGCCTCGCCAGCGGCGTGGCAATCTTGATGGCCTTGGCCACCCAGGCCGAAGCATTGTCGGTGTCCAGCGGCGTATCCGCCTGCACCACCTTTTCCAGACGGGCCTTTACCCGGTTGGGGGCGACTTGCATCGAGATGGTCAGCGCGACGCCAAACACCACCAGAAAGATGATCGCCAGGTAGATCCATTGTGAGGTATTCATGACTGTTTCCTCGCCATGACAAGTAAGGGTGCCGTCAGACTTTGATCTTGATGATCTGCCGCATCCAGAAAATCCCGGCGATCATCATGCAGCCGATCAGCGCGACCATCATGAAGCCGCTGGGGTCTTCCCATAACACCTTAAGGAAGCCCGGATTGATCAGCTGGATCACCCCGCCCACTGCAAACGGCAGCAGGGTCAGGATCCACGCCGACAGTTTGCCTTCGGCCGACAGCACCCGGATGGTGCCGTACAGTTTCAGCCGCGCCCGGATCAACGCGCTGATATTGCCAAGCAGCTCGGCCAGATTGCCGCCGGTTTCGCGCTGGATCAGCACCGCGATCACCATATAGCGCAGGTCGGTACTAGGGATGCGCGTCGCCAGGTTCATCAGCGCCTCCTGCATCGAGAAGCCGTAGTTGACCTCGTCGAAGGCGATGCGGAATTCACCGGCAATCGGATCGGACATTTCGTCGCCGATCATCTTCAACGATTGGGGCAAGGCATGGCCGGAGCGCAAGGCCCGGCACATCAGGTCCAGCGCATCCGGCAGTTGCGCCTCGAACTGCACCAGCCGCTTGTGGCGGGCGTTCATGACGATCATCCACGGGATGCAGGCGCCTGCCAGCGCGATCAGCAGCGACAGCAGCAGCGGCAGCGGGAAAAAGCGGCTGGCAATGAATGCGGCCAACCCTAGCGCCAGGCTGAAGCCGAGAAACACCCCGACATTCAGCTTCAGCCCGGACTGCACCAGAATGCGGTCCAGCTTGTGCACGCGCGGGAATGCCAGCAGGACGCGCTGTATCATTTTGGAGTCGCTGAGCAGCCGTTCTTTCATCAGCTGCATTGCTTCGCCGTGATGCGCGCCGGCAGACATCGCCTGCAAGCGGCGTTCGATGCGGCTGGCCTCCGGACCCTTGTACGAGTTCCAGGTCAGGAAGGCGCCTTCCAGCAGGAAGACCACCGCGACAAAGATCAGCAGGATGAGGATGGCAAAGGTCGTGTCCATGATGGCACCTACTCGAATCGTTTGCTGGGATCGAACAGCGCGTCCGAAATCTCCACGCCGTGCGTTTTCAGGCGCTCGATGAACTTCGGCCGCACACCGGTGGCGCAGAAGTAGCCCTGTACCGCACCGTCCACACCAATGCCGGTTTGTACAAACTGGAAGATCTCCTGCATGGTGATCACGTCACCCTCGGTGCCGGTAATCTCCTGGATGCTGGTGACCTTGCGCTTGCCATCAGTAAGGCGCGCCACCTGGATCACCACACTCAGCGCCGAGCTGATCTGCTGGCGGATCACCTTGGGCGGCAGGTTCATCCCGGCCATGCCCACCATGTTTTCCATGCGAGTGATGGCGTCGCGCGGGGTGTTGGCGTGGATGGTGGCCATCGAGCCTTCGTGACCGGTGTTCATCGCCTGCAGCATGTCGACGGCCTCTGCACCGCGCACCTCGCCAAGGATGATGCGATCCGGCCGCATGCGCAGGCTGTTGCGCACCAGCGCCCGTTGCGGCACTTCGCCCCGGCCCTCTATATTGGGCGGGCGGGTTTCCAGCCGGATGATGTGCGGCTGCTGCAGCTGCAGTTCGGCGGCATCTTCAATGGTGATGATGCGCTCCGTATCGGGAATGAAACCGGACAGGATGTTGAGCAGGGTGGTCTTGCCGCTACCGGTACCCCCGGAAATCAGCATGTTGATCTTGGCCTTGGCCAGCCCCTTGATCACGGTGCCCATGTCCGGCGTCAGGCTCTTCAGCTCGATGATGTCGTTCAGGCGTAGCGGGGTGGCGGCAAAACGGCGGATCGACAGCATCGGCCCGTCAATCGCCAGCGGCGGGATGATGGCGTTGACGCGGGAGCCGTCCGGCAGACGGGCATCGACCATCGGGCTGGATTCATCGACACGCCGCCCGACACGCGACACGATCTTATCGATGATCTTCATCAGGTGCGCATCATCGGTAAAGCGCACATCGGTCTGTTCCAGCTTGCCGCGGCGTTCGACATAGACCTGCTGGAAGGTGTTGACCAGAATGTCGGAGATGGTCGGGTCGGCCAGCAGTGGCTCCAGCGGGCCGAGGCCAAGCATTTCGTGCTGGATGTCCTTGACCAGGCTGCGCCGCTCATTGTCGTTGAGCGCCGCATTTTCTTCGGCCAGCAGCCGTTCCACCAGGATCTTGAGCTCGTCTTTCAGGCGCTCGGGGGCGAGGCTCTCCATCACACCCAGATCAACCCGCTCCAGTAGTTTCTGGTGAATACGGGATTTCAGGTCGTGGTAGGACTCGTAATTGGCCGACGTGGCCGACTTGACGATGGCCTGCAAGGTTTCGGAGCTGGGCTGGATTGATTCGAGCCGATCGCGCAATGACATGATAGCTACCCCTTTGCCGATGATCAGTCTGCTCGGGCACCGAAGTGGCGGGTTATCAGGCTGATGTCTTAGTTGCCGAGAGATTTATCTTTAACAAGCATTCCATTCAATGAAAGGTGCCAGGCATTACTCGGGCGTTTGCGGAGCCGATGTGGGCCCCAGCGCACCGCCGCTACGAACGGGCGGGATGCCCCCCTGAATGTGCTGCAGCAGATTGCCCCACCACGAGGTTTCGCCATTGCCGCCTTGCACCAGTTCCCGCCCCAGTTCCTGCAGGGTGCGCGCCACCGGATTGTTGGGCGACAACTTGCTGATCGGAATCCCCTGGTTCACCGAAGTCGCCACCGCCTTGAAGCTGTTGGGGATGGTCTTGTACACCGTCATCCCCAGTGTGCGTTCGACATCCTCCAGCCGGATGTCGCCGCCTTTTTCATAGCGGTTGACCAGCAGCTTGATCTTCTCCTGCGAGTAACCCAACGAGCGCAGCACATCCAGCAGCCGGCGGGCATCGCGAATGAACGGCAACGTGATCTGCAGCACCGGGAACACCACGTCGGCGTGATCCAGTGCCTTGATGCTGACCGGGTCCAGCGCGCGGCCAACGTCCAGGATAATCACGTCATAGTGATTACGCGCCAGGTTGACCAGGGTATCGATGTGGCTGGGACTGACCTCCATCGCCTGCACCGGGTCTTCCGGCGCCGACAGGATGCCCAGGTTGGGCAGCACGTTCAGCAGGCTGGAGGCAAGGAACGAGGCATCCATGCGCATGATCTGGCGTGCCACCTCGGCCAGGTTGGTCGTCGGCTTGTGGTCGGAAATGAACAGCGAGGCATCGCCAAACTGCAGGTTGACGTCGATCAGGATCACATTCTTGCCTTCCTGCGACGCCAGGTTGTAGGCAAGATTGGTCGACAGGAAGGTCGAGCCGCTGCCGCCCTTGCACGGGATAAAGGCAAACACCTTGCCCTTCTGACGCGAGGTATTCTGCAGATTGCGCTTTTCTTCGACCCGTACCAGCGCCAGATGCAGCGCATCGCGGCCAACGGGGGAGGGCAGTACCTCGCGCACGCCGGCACGCATCGCCCGCAACAGTACTTCCGGCGTCTGGCTGCTGGATAGCAGAATCAGGGTGATGTCGGGGTGGCGCAGGTTCAGCTGTGCCAGCGGAGAAAAATCCGCCAGGGCTTCGTCGGTCGCACTTTCCAGAATGATGATGTCGGGGCGCAACTGGTCGGCAACCGGTGCCAGCATCTCCGCCCCACCGGTGAACACCTTGACATCGCGACTGCTGTCCGTTTCGACAAAGCGGCGCAGTTCATCCAGGTTCTTGGTGTTGTGCGAAATAATCGAGATTCTCATGATTGCGCCTCAACTAAAAATGGTTGCGCCCGCAGGCGTTGATTGGCCGCCGATGGTTTAACCATCAAGGCGACGCACAATCAGGGTTGGCATCGGCACCAGTGCCGGTGGCAAGGCTTTCCCGAGTCAGCGTGGTACTGAATGCCGGTATCCGCCACGACTCATTCATAAACGGGAAGACGTAATGGAATGCCGGCGCATTGGGCGAAATGGACACCGTCACGCTCTGGCAATTTGCCGCGCCGGTACAGCCGCTTGGTTCGTAAGTGACCACGATGTCATTGACGTCGGTAATCGGCAGGAACTTCTGCATCGATGTCTTGATGTTGGCCGCATTCATGTCACAAACCACCGCCAGGCGGGCACCGCGCCGCGTCGCCTCCACCGCCGAATTCCAGGTAAACATCAGCCGGCCAAACTCCATGATGCCAAGCAACAGGGAAAACAGGATCATGGCGACCAGTGCAAACTCCACGGCCGCCACGCCACGCTGTGCCTGCCTGCGGGGCAGCCGCAGCTGCCGGAATGAGGTTTTCATAGGTTTGCCTTCATTACAGTGCGAATCTGGCCAAAGGTAATGGTGGACAGATCTGCGGTAACAAACGGAACCAGCGAAACAAACTGGTAATTACTGACCGTCACCGACACCAGATTGACAACCGGTGCCGTGCCCTGCGCGAGATGATCTGCGCAGCGCTGCCAGTCGCAAATCGTCACCGTGGCACTACCTAGTGCCGGCGCCAGCAAGGTGCCGCTGCAGCTGGTGTTGCCATAGCGCACGAGACAGGTCGCCTCGGTATCCTTGGTGCCGGGCTGCTGCGCCGACAGATAGCGCGCGGCATCGCGCGTGGCCTTGGTCACCGTATTGAACTGGTAAAACGCCCGGCCGAACTCGGTGATGCCGAACACGATAAAAATTAGCGGCATCAACAGGATCGCCATTTCGACGGCGGCAACACCCTGTTGGCGAGAGCGCGGTTGCATGGCCATCTCCTATCTCGCCAACGCCGGCACTTTGGGGCCGACTCCGCCACCGGCGCCCGGCAGCCCCAGCGTGGCACACGGGTTGCCCGGCACATCAGCCTGACCGCGATACTCAACAAAGGTGTCGCTACCCGGTCCTGGCATCGGCTGCAACAGCAGTACGCAGGCAAACTTCTGGATCGGCACCGTCTGCGACCCGGCCCAGCTGCCACAGTTGACAATCGGCATCAGCGCCAGTCGCCGGTCGGCCCCATTGCTATCCAGTTGTGCCGTAGTGGCGCTGCGCGGATTACCGATCAGGGTGATACCGGCTGCGGTGTCCCCCTGATAAACGGCATTGGCCACCCTCGACGCCAGAAAATTGGGCGTGGCGCCGGAGGTACCGTTGTAGGCGTTGAACTGGCTGACCCAGGAGGTTGCGGTATAGGCAAAGCCGGTGAAATCCGGCGGTGCGGTGCTAACGCTTTCACTACCCTGATACAGGCCAAAACGGGTATTCCACGCCTGGGCAATGGATTGCTGCATACCGGTTTGCCCGACGGAATTGGAGATATTCAAGTTGCACTGCCCGGAGCCGGTCAGCAGTGCGGACAGTTCACTGGCACCGCCGGCAGGAGGCGAGTAGTCAATGAGGTTGAAACTACCAGTAAAGCCGCCACCGGCAGTGAAACGACTGCCGTACCATTTACCGACACAGAAACCGTAGCTATCAGGAGCCGTGCCATCCGGGCAACTGGCGGGTGGTGTCTGCTGGCACAGCCCCACCGGAATGGCGCAGTTGGTCTGCGATGGCGACAGGGCGGCCACCGCATGTGCGGTCACCGTTTGCGCGCCAGCCCCCATGACCTGCATGAACCAGGGCATGATGCCGGTTTGCGGCAGGGTGCATTTGGCGTATTTCATGTTCGGGATGCTGGCTGCCGCCACCGCATTTTTGGTGAAATAGGTGCCGGTCAGCGTGTCGCTGAAGGTGACGTCGCTATTGACCAGCACCGAAACCGCATCGTCCTGGAAGTTGACATTGTTGCGCTGCCCGACGGTGATGCCGGCGCTTTCCGCCCGGTTCAGCGATTCGGCATCGCCTTTCAGCTCTGCCGCCGCGGCCAGAGCGCAGGCGTCTGCCGCGTTGCTCAACTCGGTCTTGGTGATGAACAGCCGCCCCAGATCAGCGACCAGCCCCAGGAAACCGACCAGGACAACGATACATAGCCCGACGATGATGGCTACCGCGCCTTCCTGATATCGCCGGCCCGGTAGCTTGCCAGTGCGTTTCATAAAGCCACCTCATGCATCTGATCCTGAAACAAGGCGGGATTATTTGCCGCCACCCAACACATCAATGGTAAGAATGCCGGCGGTGGAAGGCGGCTTCTGGAACGACTCGTGGTAGCGATCCATGCCTTCCTTCGCCGCCTTGCCGTCGATGCCGGTGACCGGATCCATGTCCTGCGAGGCCTCCGGATTGATGGTCTGCTGCGCCTTGGCCATGTTGACGGCTTCACCGAAGCGGCTATCCAGATACGGGGTCGACGAGCAGGCCGTCAGCAGTGATGCCAGCAAAACCGTGCGGGTAATCATCACCAGTTTGTAAGTTCGCATGACTTGGCCTCCTTATTTCACTTCAAAGCCGGATGGCGCTTGAGGGGCTTGTGGCTGCACCGGCGGGGGAGCACCTTCGCCGGAACTGGCGCCTGCGGCAGCTGGCGGTTTGCCTTCCATCTTCCCGCCGAGGAAGAACTCAGCCCGGTTTGGCGGGGTGTAGTTGTCGGTCGGCAAGGCATAGTTTGGCGGCAGCGGTTTCACTAGCCGTGGGGTCACCACGAAGATCAGCTCGGTCTTGTCGGTCTGGAAGCTGCTACTGCGGAACAGGGCGCCCAGAATCGGGATTTCGCCCAGCAGCGGGAAGGCGCTGATGTTGGTGGTGACGTTGTTCTTGATCAGGCCGCCGATGGCGAAGCTCTGGCCATCACGCAGTTGCACGGTGGTCGCGGCACGGCGGGTGGTGAACGACGGCAGGATGGCGGTGCCATTGAGGCCGGTGATATTGACGCCGCTAGCATTCAGCTCGGAGACCTCTGGCGCTACTTTCAGGTTGATCCTGCCGCCATCCAGTACAGTCGGGGTAAAGCGCAGGGCCACGCCGAACTCTTTTTCTTCCAGGGTGATGGTCTGGCCGCCGCTACTACTATTCTGCGCTACCGGGATGAATATCTTGCCACCGGCGAGGAAGCTCCCTTCCTGACCACTGATCGCCATCACGGTCGGCTCGGCCAAGACCTTGACCAGACCGTCATCGTGCTGACCATCGATCTCAAAACTTCGCCGATTGGAAGTGCCACCATTGTTGCCACCCAACAGTAGCCCGATAGCGTTGGACGCGTTGCCGGACAGGAAATTGGTATCCCAGTTAAAGTTCCAGCCGCCATGATTCAGCACCCCGGCCAGGTTGATGCCGACCTGGTCCAGCAGCTTCTTCGAGATTTCCGCCACTTTGACTTCCAGCATCACCTGCTGCGGTGCATCCACCGACAGCATGTTGATGACCTTGGATTGACCGGCGTAGGCTGCGGCCAACGTCATGGCCTTGTCGACCCGGGTCGAATCCGCCACGGTGCCGGTCAGCACCAGCGAATCGGAGGCGGCACTCACCTTGATACGGCTGCCTTCACCGGCCAGCATGTCGTTGAGCGAGCTTTGCAGCGAGGCGGTGTCCACCCCGACGGTGACATCGACCAGCATGCACTGGCCGGTGCGGCTCAGCAGGATGATATTGGTTGAGCCCACGCTCTTGCCCAGCAGGTAGATTTCGCTCGGACTCAGCAGGATCACATCCAGCCCGGCCACCCCCGCATTGGCCTTGCCTTCTGGGGCTTTCTTGTCGTCACCCTCTACGCCTTCCTTGGGCTGTGCCGCTTGCGTCCCCGCCGGATTGCCCAGCAGGATGCGGCTGACCGGTGAAGTCGTCTTCAGGCGGAAGGACTTGCCGACGGTGACATTGACCATCGGTGCCGATTCGATGGTATTGCACGGTGTCGTGGCCGCCGCTTTCGGGGCGATGGTGGCGGCCTGGGTCGTCGTGGCCCACATCATCATGCAGCTGGTGGCGATTGCCAGCGCACCCAGATTCAGGCGGGGCAAGCGTGCTTCGGCAGGTTTCTTTTTCATTATGACTTTACTCCCTAACGAATTGGGCTGGATGTCTGACAGTTAGAAACACTCGATATGTCGAGACGTGCCGCTGACGATTTCTACACAGTTCTGGGTTGCCGCGATCGGGGCTGGCTGGGCAGGCCGTTTCACGATGACTTTCTTCACCACCCGCTTGGCCACCGGTTTGCTGGCCGCCACAGGCTTGGCCACTGGTGCCGGCTCGTCGCCGCGCAGGAGGATTTGCTTGGTAATGCCGGAGGTTTCTACCGGTTTGGGGTCAACCTGATTGCGCAACACCAGAGACAAGGTGCCGACACTGCGTGCCAGGTCCAGCTTTTCGGCTTGCTCTGGCGTAACCTCCAGCGTCACCGCGTTGACCACCTTGGGTTTGGTATCGTCGCGGCTGGCTTCCTGCGCCACCGCCAGCACCAGGATGTGCTCCAGCACAATCTTGGAAATACTCATATCCACCTTTTCCTTGACGTTGGCTTTGGCGTCTTCGGTGGTATTGACGAGGATATCGACATAGTTGCCGGGCAAGGCAAAGCCGGCCACACCGATCACGTCGTTAACCCGTACCGTCATCGCGCGTTTGCCTTCCATCACCACCGCCGACAGGCCGCCCTTGGTACCCAGCGGCGCCAGCTTCGACTCCAGAATCGCCTCGCCACGCAGTACGCTGGTTTTCAGCACCCGCCCATCCAGCGTCTGCGGATCGATAATCGCGCCTTCTGGAATGCTGCCGCTTGGCCAGTCAACCAGGCGCAACATCTCCGGCGTCAGCTTGGAACCAAGATCGACATCCACCGCCGCGATAACCACTTTCTGGGCGGAGACATTGGTCTGCTTGTTGATCCATTGCGATGCCATCACCACGGCCACCAGGCCGACGATGACGGACACCACGATCATTGCTATGGCTCTTGGGTTTTTCACTGCCTTCTCCCCACACTTGATTGAAAGCTCAAGCCAGGTCGCGACCGCAACCTATCCCTTGGTGTAGTAGTTTTCCCATGCCCACGTCAGCAGCTCCTCGTTCAGCTCCGGCTTGATGCCCTGGTAAAAGGCAAAATCGCGGACCTGTTCCAGCAAATCGCGTGGAATACAGGCGAGGAGGGGCTTGTCGTGCTTGCCGTGCAATTCATCAATCACAAACCGCAGTCCCTCGTCGCTAAAGGGAATGCCCAGGCGGGCACAGTTCTGCTCGAAAATCGCGCGGTATTCTTCTTCCTCAAGCTTGCCGATGTAAATCTTGTAACCAAGCCGGCGCAGGAATGCCTCGTCGGCCAGCGTGCTTGGCGGAATGTTGCTGGAGAAAATCACAATGACATCGAACGGCACCATGAACTTGGTGCCGGTATGCAGCGCCAGATAGTCCACACGGCGATCCAGCGGCACGATCCAGCGGTTCATCAGCATTTGTGGCGAGACCAGCTGCCGCCCAAGGTCGTCGATAATCAGCAAGCCATTGTTGGCCTTGACCTGTGGTGGCGCCTGGTAAAAGCGGGTGTTCTCGTCGAAATCCAGATCCAGCATCGACAGGGTCAGTTCGCCACCGGTGATCACGACCGGGCGCTGGCACTCGATCCAGCGCGCATCGTGCAGAGGCCCCTTGTCCAGCGAGCTGCCACTGTGACTGCTCGCCACAGGCTGGTGTACCAACGGGTCGAACAGCTGGATCACCTCGCTATCCACCAGCACGGCATAAGGAATGGTGCAGTTGCCGGTCAGCAGGGTAGCCAGATGTTCGGAGACATAAGTCTTGCCGCTGCCGGGCGGGCCGTATACCAGGATGGCCCGGCCGGAGTTCATCGCGGCGCCAAGCTGGTTCATGGTGTTCTGTCGCAGGACAAAACCCTTGAAGCCTTCGGCAACCAGTTCTTTGGTGACTTTCATGTTGGCCACCGACTGCCGGCGCACCGCATCGTTATAGGCCTGGAGCGTCACCGGGGCAGGGCCGGCGTAATGGCTTTTCTGCAGGTAGGTCTGGGTGCGGTTGCGGCCAACGTCGGTCAGTGTGAAGGCAATGGTGGCTTCCGTTTCATTACGACCGGATACCTCGCACAGCTGTTCGCTACGCATGAAGGCCAACAGCGGCTCCAGCACACTGAGCGGCAGCTTGGTCAGGTTGACCAGATCGACCAGCCGGATCTGGCCATGAAAGAAGAGGGTCTTGCAGAGCAGCTCCACCAGAAACAGGAAATCCAGGCCGGTTTCTTTCACAGTCTGCGGAGCACGGGGCAAAATATCACGAGAAGGAGTGTTGCCTTGTAATTCCAAACCATCTGGATTGAACATTTTCATCACTCCTCGCCAACATAAAAACCGAACCGGGTATTTATGCAATGAGATATAGCCCAGCAAAAACCATTAACCAAGGATAATTTTTCGATAATCAATCGCTAACAAACAAGCACAACAAAACAGCGCCAGCGTTAGCAGGCGCATTGATCTGGCAATGAAAATTTATTTAAAAACCACAACCAACCAAATCAAATTCCTTGCCAAATCAGATAACTAGCCGTACCCACGGAAATAGCCATGGCATAAGGTAGCGTCCCCACAGAATTCACGCCCGCAGGGTGAGTCGACGGCTTATCACCAGCGATTTTGGCAGCGCCCGGCAGTACCATGAATATGCTGTTACTCAGCATTTGACGTGCCATTTTCAACTTCAACGCGAATACCAGGGACAACACACCACCGGCCAACAAGGTACATAACACGACACCAAAGATCGCTGGCGAACCGGTAAAACAGCCAACCAGTGCCATTAATTTGACATCTCCCGCCCCCATGACACGCAACAGATAAAGCGGCAGGAATAATCCGAATCCGAATGCCAGCCCCTTGAGGGCTGACACAATACCTTCACCATCCAGCAAAAATGCCTGTGCCAGCAAGCCAATGACAATACCGGTAAGGACTAGTCTGTTTGGAACTTTTCTGGCTTTCATATCGGTAAAAACGGCAGCGAGGAGGAATCCAGCAAGCAGACCCAACCTCGCCCCGAACAGAAGACCGATTCCAATGGCAGCTATCCAGGCCAGCCAGATGAAAATCATTGCCAATTATTTCCCCTTGGAGAATAACTAACGTCAAGCCAAGGCAGCGGCCAGTTCGGCTGCAATGTTGTTGAATACCAATTCCAGGTTTTCACCCACAGCACCAACCGAAGCAATAATAACCACGGCGATCAGGGCGGCAATCAAGCCATATTCAATGGCTGTTACACCATCTTCTTCCTGGATGAAACGTTTGAATGTCAATGCAAGCTTATCCATTTCCAACACCTCCATGGAAATTGAACCTGTGGCAGCAACGACTGCCGTCCATTTTGCGCCAACGAGACATGACGCATGCCTTGTTCAAGCATTCCAAACAGACCAAGCATACTGACTTTCTGCCAGAATACTCAAAACAAATACTGCACCGCACATTAAATTACAACCAATGGCAGCTTAAACATTATGTTAGTACACCATTAGCGGCTAACAAGAAAAATTTCAATTTACACGCCAGCCAATAACCTACGATTCTTATCAAGTAATTGCCAACTGCATTTTTTATTAAAAAATATAATGCATATGTAATTTACGCTAATGACGTACCAGCTAATCACAGGACATCTGCGGCTACGGCTTCAACCTGGTCGGCCACGTTCAGAAACAAGGCCTGAACATTCAATCCGACGCCAGTAACAGACGCAATAATGACCACGGCAATGAGTGCTCCCAGCAGGGCGTACTCCATGGCGGTCACGCCATCCTCGTTAACCAAAAACAAACGCAAGTGACGGCTATACTTGTTCATGATCAGCCCCTGGTGAGCATCGGTTCAGATAAATTCATTCGATAAGCAATGCCATACATACGGCTTTAGATCACCGGCACCACAAAGTCAAACAATTGCAAATTGTATGACATCGCCTATAGTGCACCTCGGAGTATAGAAAAAAGCACTTGTTAGTCTTTGCGTAAAGCCGACAGGGGGAATTTAAATCATGGCCTACACAAGAGCCGGACTAACACCTTCCTCCGCCATTTTCATTATTGTGTTTACAATAATGCTGCTGTTCCCCAAGTTTGAAGACCCCGATTTCTACTGGCACCTGAAAACAGGCGAGTTGATTGTCACCATGGCACAGCTGCCATGGCATGACGTCTTCACCTATACCAACTCTGGCCATTCCTGGGTGCTTTCCGAATGGCTGAGTCAGGCCATTTTCTATTTACTGTATCAACAGGCCGGCTTGACTGGCGTCGCTGCCATTACCGCGCTGGTTTACGCCCTGTGCTGGTTTATCACCTACAAAACCTGCCATGAACAACTTAAAGATGAAGGCAAGGCCATTCTAGTGGTGATGCTGTTCTGCGCCACAATGGGGGCCATTGCACCTCGGCCCCATATTTTTACCTTCCTGTTTTTCGCGATCCTGCTGCATCAACTGTTCATGTTCAAATACCGGGCATCCGATCGCGGCCTGATTTTCATTCCACTAATGATGGCAATCTGGGCCAATGCGCATGGCGGTTTTTTTATCGGTCTGGTTTTGCTGGCGGTTTTTCTTGTCGCGGAGTGGAGCCATCATTTACTGGTGGACAACGTTGGCCGCATTGAAACCAGGCGATTGAAAAAACTAAGCCTTATTGCCATAGCAGGATTTCTGGCCACTGCCATCAACCCACATGGCTGGCAATACTGGCTGTATCCCTATCACGCAATCGTTTCTTCTGGTGATACCCAGTTCATCAGCGAGTGGCAATCCCCCAGCTTTCACAAGCCATTCTTTCAATATTTCCTGGTGGTCGTGTTTCTGTTTTTCACGAACATGATTTACGCAAGAAAAAAACCGGATTTAACCGAGCTTGGCGTTTCCCTGGTTTTCATTGGCGGGGCGTTCTTTTCCATTCGAAACATCCCGTTGGCCGCATTGGTGATGGCGCCGTTTTTTTCCATCTTTTGCCAGGATTTATCACTCGCCAGGATATTCAAGCAATCGGACTACACACCAAAATCCGGCTTCTCAGCCTTTGCTCACCGCATTATGACGGCCGGTAACAAACAGGTCGGCGGTAGTGCGCCACTGGCAAACTGGTTGCTGCTGATTGCGTCGCTATTTTCCATTCTGCTGCTTTACCCGAGCAGAAAAGAACACAACAGCGTGATGGTGTCGCGAATCCTTCCAGTTGCGGCAACTGACTTTGTCATCAAGCACAACATCAGCGGCAATATGTTCAACACCTATCATTACGGTGGCTATCTGATTTACCGGCTCTATCCCCGGCAGCGGGTTTTCATCTACGGCAGAACGGATATCTATCCGAAGCCGTTCATCACCGAGTACCGGGAGATGTACCGTGGCGGCAGCAACTGGAAGCAGTATTTCTACAAGCACAATATTGACTACGTACTGTGTGAAAACCTGTCGCCGCTAAGGCAGCTGTTGCTGAACAACGGTGACTTCAAGCTGGTTTTTGATGATGGCAAGCACTCGGTGCTGCTGAAAGACACTGCCAAGTATCAGCAACTGATCAAGCAGTACGCTCCGGGCTTGAACAGCACACATGACATGGGAAGCATTGCACTTTCATCAAGCAATGAAAGCGAGGGGTGATTCATGTTGACCGATCAGAGAACCGCCGATGCCTTTGCCAACTCCTGGAACGACCTGCCAGCCGGCTCCGTTTACACCCGCGACCAGTTTACGGACTGGATGAGCCCGCTCTCCGCGGCCGATGTCGCCGGGCGCCAGGTGCTGGAGTTGGGGTGCGGCAATGGCAGCCAGATGCTGCACCTGCTGGACTGGAAACCGGCTTTTGTCGAAGGAGTGGATCTGGGCGATGCCATTCTTTCCGCCTGCAAGAATCTGGCGGGCAGGGCGGAGGAAAACTGGAAAATCACGAAAAGTGACATGACCGCCTTTAGCGGAGCGGGCTATGACCTGGTCTACTCCATCGGGGTGCTGCATCACCTGGACTGCCCCAAGGAAGGCTTCGACGCGGTGATCCGCAATGTCAAACCCGGCGGCCGCTTTCATTGCTGGGTCTACGCGGAAGAGGGCAACAGCCTGATCATCAAGCTGGTTGACCCGTTGCGCAAGATAACGTCGCATCTGCCGTGGTGGCTGACCAAGTACGGCGTGGCGACCCCGCTGGCGGTGCCGTTTTTCCTTTATGCAAAAACCGTCGCGGCCTTGGCCGGCATCAGCGGCGTGGAAAAGCTGCCGCTATACCAGTACTGCCGCTGGATCAGCAATCGCGACTTCCGGTTTTTCAGGCATGTCGCCTTTGATCAGCTGGTCACCCCGCAAACTGTCTATATCAATAGGGCGACGATTGAGTCCTGGCTGGCCGGCCATGCCGATATTGACCAGCACAGCACCTATATCATCATGAGAAATGGCAACTCCTGGAAGTTTGGCGGCAAGCGCAAGGAGGCATAGCGATGCAGATCGCCGAAAAGTTCATGACCATGCTGCGTTGCCCGCTTTCGGGCGCTCCGTTGCAGCAAGGCGACCATGGGCTGGCCAGCCGCGACGGCAGCCTGCACTACCGGATCAGCCCGTCCGGCGTGCCGCTGTTTGCAGAGCACTTCTGCACTGAAGACGCCAGGCGGCAGCAAGCCCATTTCGAGAAAATTGCCGGCATCTATATCAACAATCTCGGCTACCCGCATACGCAAGAGTATGCTGCCTACCTTGACCGCGCCTTTCTCGATATCGCCGCCGAGGCCAGCTTGGGCAGTACCGCCGAGATCTGCTGCGGCAGTGGCGAGGCATTCCGCCTGCTGGGCGACAAGGTCGGCACCGGGCTGGGGATCGATATCTCGTTGTCGATGCTGGAAGCGGCCAAAACCAGTCTGCTGGATGCCGAGCATTACTGTTTTGTACAAGGCGACGCCACCCGCTTGCCGCTGGCAGACAGCCTGTTCGACAGTGTTTTCATCATCGGCGGCATTCACCACGTCAATGACCGGCAACAGCTGTTTCGCGAGGTATTCCGGATCTTGAAACCGGGCGGCCGTTTCTACTGGCGCGAGCCGGTCAGTGATTTTTTCCTCTGGCGCTGGCTGCGTGCGCTGATTTACCGCCTGTCGCCGTCGCTGGACGATAAAACTGAGCGCCCACTGCTGTACCGGGAAACGGTGCCCCCCCTTGAAAATGCCGGCTTTGTGCTCAAGACCTGGCAAACCTATGGTTTTCTGGGTTATTGCCTGCTGATGAACAGCGATGTGCTGGTATTCAACAGGGCATTTCGCTACCTCCCCGGCATACGCCTGGTTACAAGGTTGGCCGCAAGGCTGGATCACGCCATCACCAGCCTGCATGCTTTCCGGCGCTACGGATTGATCGTTATCGGCATGGCGGAAAAACCGGGATGAGCACAGCAAAAATGCGGTTATTCATTTATTACATAATCATGGTCGCCATGACGGTTGCGGCCAACCTTTTGCTCAAATCCGGGGCAGAAAAATCCGGTAACAGCCTGATCGAGCTGTTCAATATCAGAATCCTGTTCGGCTTTGTTTTTTTCGGATTGGCGGCGTGCTTTTACATTCTGGTGCTGACCAAATTACCGTTGAATGTCGCGCAATCCTTTGCCGCCATCCAGTTTGTTGCCGTGATCATGGCGGCGCATTTTTTTCTGGGTGAGCCAATTGATGCTACCAGGGCATTGGGCATTTTTCTGATTTTCTGCGGGATATTGCTGGTCGGGAAATCCAGTTTCTGAGCAGCCATTCTGCGGTTTATTGCTTGTGCCATCCTGGAACGGGGAGGTACTCATGATTTCCGTTATCGTGCCGGTGTATAACGAAGCCGACAATCTGGTCGCGCTTTACGAGCAGGCGGTAGTGGTACTGCAAAAGCTGGAGCAGCCATGGGAGCTGATCTTCATCAACGATGGCAGCACGGACGGCAGCCAGGAGCGACTGGAAGAGTTGGCCGCAAGAGACCAGTGCGTGAAGGTGATCAAGTTCTGCCGTAATTTTGGCCAGACCGCAGCGATGATGGCGGGGGTCGATTACGCGGAGGGCCACATCATCATCCCGATGGATGGCGACATGCAGAACGACCCCGAGGATATTCCGCGTTTGCTGGACAAGCTGGAGCAGGGGTTTGATGTCGTGTCCGGCTGGCGGCAAGACCGCAAGGACAGCCCGATCAAGCGCAACCTTGTCAGCCGCGTCGCCAACCGCATGATTTCGTCGATTTCCGGCGTGCACCTGCATGACTATGGTTGCTCGCTGAAGGCGTACCGGAAAGACGTGATCAAGGGCGTGCGCCTGTACGGTGAAATGCACCGTTTCATCCCGATTTACGCCAGCTGGTTTGGCGCCCGCATTGCCGAGATCCCGGTGTTGCACCACCCACGGCAGAATGGTGTTTCCAAATATGGCTTGGGCCGCATCGTCAAGGTGATCCTCGATCTGATGGTGGTGAACTTCCTGTCCAAATACGCCGGCAAGCCGATGTATCTTTTTGGCGCCGCCGGCCTGTTCATCCTGCTGATCAGCCTGCTCACCGGTGGCTGGGCCGTGTACCTGAAACTGGTGGAGGGGGTGTCCTTCATCTCGACACCGCTGCCGCTGCTGGTGGTGATGACCGGCGTGACCGGCTTCATGTGCATCCTGATGGGACTACTGGCGGAACTGCTGATCCGCACCTATTACGAAGCCCAGGGCAAGAGCGTGTATCTGGTTGGCAAGACGCTCAATATCAAGGCGCGCTGTGCAACGAGGACGGCCAGATGTGTGGAATCGTCGGATTTGTAGGCGCCGGTACGCGACAGGACCTGGAGCGGATGAGCAACGAAATCATCCATCGCGGGCCGGACGGTGTCGGCTATTGGACGGACCCGGCGCAAGGGGTCTATCTCGGGCATCGCCGGCTGGCGATTCTCGATCTGGCCGGCGGCCAGCAGCCGATGTGGACCGCCGATGGCGCACTGGGCGTGGTGTTCAATGGCGAGATCTACAATTATCGCGAGCTGCGCACCGAGCTGGAGCAGGCCGGCCATGTGTTTCTGACCGACCACTCGGATACGGAAGTATTGCTGCACGGCTACCGCGAGTGGGGCGAGGCGCTGACCGGGCGCCTGAACGGCATGTGGGCGTTTGCGCTGTATGACCGCCGCCAGGCGCGGCTATTCTGCAGCCGTGACCGCTTCGGCAAAAAACCGTTCTATTACACGCTGCAGCAGGGCAGCTTTGTCTTTGCCTCCGAGCTGACCGCCTTGCTGTGCCATCCGGCAGTGACCGCCACCGTGTCCCGCGCGGCAATCCGCAAGTACATTGCCTACGGTTACCTGCCGGCCCCCAACACGCCATACCACGCCATTCATAAATTGCCGGCCGGCTGCTCGCTGGTATTCACGCTCGACAGCGGCAGTTTGCGCCTTTCCCGTTACTGGTCTTTCGTGCTGGAGCCGGCAGAGGCACGCCCGGCCGGCATTGAAAAGCAATGGCAAGAGGAACTGTTAGAACGGCTTAACAACGCCGTAGCCTGCCGGCTGGTCGCCGATGTCCCGCTCGGCGTGTTTCTCAGCGGCGGCATCGATTCTTCCGCCGTCGCCGCGCTGGCAGCCCGACAAAGCGGAGCAGGGCAGCTGCAAACCTTCAACATCGGCTTTGATGTCGCCGGCTTCGACGAATCCGCGCACGCACGTCGCGTCGCCGCCTTGCTGAGCACCCGCCATCATGAAGCCATCCTGTCGCTGGACGTCGCGCGCAGCCTGTTACCCGCCATAACCGGCAAGCTGGACGAGCCGCTGGCGGACAGTTCGCTGCTGCCCACCAGCCTGCTGTGCCAGCATGCGCGGCGCCATGTCACCGTTGCCTTGGGCGGTGATGGTGCCGACGAGCTGTTTGCCGGTTACGCGCCATTCCGGGCACTGCGCTGGGCCAATTATTACCAGAAGCTGGTGCCGGGCCCACTACACGAGGCCATCCGCCTGCTGGCCAACCGCCTGCCGGTCGGCGATGGCTACATGAGCCTGGACTTCAAGCTCAAGCGAACCTTGCAGGGGCTGAGCCATCCACCCCGGCTGTGGCACCCAAGCTGGATGTGCCCGCTGGACGATGCCGCGCTCGCCGAGTGCTTTATGGAGCCGGTTGATCTGGAAGAGGTGTTCTCGGAGGCCATTGCGGCGTGGGAGCGCGGCAGCCAACACAATCTGGTCGACCGCAGCCTGCAGTTTTTCACCGATATTTATCTGCAGGACGACATTCTCGCCAAGGTCGATCGCGCCAGCATGATGCATTCACTGGAAGTGCGCTCCCCCTTCCTGGACATCAATGTCGTTGATCTGGCAAGGAAAATCCCTTCGGAATACAAGCTGCGCCATGGCGAAACGAAATACATCCTGAAAAAGGCACTGGCACAGATCCTGCCGCAGGACATCCTGCACCGGCCGAAACAGGGTTTTGCGGTGCCGATTGCCAGGTGGCTGCGCGACGATGCGCTGCAGCTAGACCAATCCAGCGCCTCGGCCGGGCTGAATGGCGCATTCATTGCCAGAACCATTGCCGATTACCGGCAGCACAACAGCAACCGGCATCACTTCCTGTGGGGGCAATGGACGCTGGCGCAGGTGATGCAACGCCATGCCGCGCTGACCAGTGCACCCAGCACGACCGAAACCGTACACGCACTCTAGATATCTGCAGGCCGGGGCGACGCGCCAAACGTGCCGCGCAGGCATCACCAGACCCAGGTACGACAGTCTCTCGGCGCGGCAATATACGGCTCAATAAAAAAAGCCCTGATCTGCTCGATCAGGGCTTTTTGCCTTGCCGGAAAAACTACTCCGCGTTCGCCAGCAGCATTTCGCTGGCGTGTTGCCGCGTGGTGCTGGTGATGTCCTCGCCGCCCAGCATTCGCGCCAGTTCGTCGATACGCTGCACCTGATCCAGCGGCTGGATGCGGCTGACGGTGCGGCCATCGACACCGGACTTGCTGACCTGCCAGTGCTGACTGGCGCAGGACGCCACTTGTGGCAGGTGCGTCACGCACAGCACCTGATAGCGTTCACCCAGCTGCCGCAACAGCTTGCCGACCACCTCGGCGACACGGCCGCCGATACCGACGTCCACTTCGTCGAAAATCAGCGTCGGCACACTGGCGACCTGGCTGATCACCACCTGCATCGCCAGGCTGATGCGCGACAGCTCACCACCGGATGCCACCTTGGCCAGCGGCCGCAGGGTACTGCCCTGGTTGGCCGCTACCAGATACTCGACGGCTTCCAGGCCATTGGCGGTCGGTTCCGCCGCAGCGGACAGCTCGATGGCAAAGCGCGCGCCCTCCATCGCCAGCCGCTGCATTTCGGTACTGATGCGGGACGACAGCTCGTTGGCGGCCTGGCGGCGTTTGCCGGACAGCGCCTCGGCGTGGGCACGGTAGCGTGCCAGCGCCGCCGATTCGGCGACGGCCAGCGCCTCCTGATCCGTTGACGCCTCCAGTGCGGCCAACTGTTGCTGCCAGTCGCCGAGTTTTTTCGGCAGCTCTTCCGGCGTGCAACGGTACTTGCGGGCAATGCGCATCAGTACGTCGAGGCGCGCCTCGACATCCAGCAGCTGCTTGGGGTCGTCGTCAAAGTCGCTACCGTAGCTGCGCAGGCTGTACACCACCTCGCGCAATTCGGCATCAACCGAATCCAGCAGTGCCAACGACTCCGCCAGCCGCGTATCCAGCGCCGACAGCCGCCCAAGGCGGTTCTGCACCTGCGACAGCAGCGATAGGCAGTTGCCATCCATGTCGGACAGTACGTCCACCGCCAGCTGCGCGGTTTGCGCGAGCTCGGCGGCATTGGCCAGCCGCGAGTGCTGCTGGTTGAGCTGCGGCCACTCGTCGGCCTGCAGGTTCAGCTCGCTCAGTTCGTTGATCTGCCAGGTCAGGCGCTCGCGCTCGACTTCCGATTCGCGCGACAGCCGCTCGGCGTCCTCGCGCTGGCGTCGCGCCTGCTGCCAGTCCTGCCATGCCTCGCGCACGTCGCGCGCCAGCTGCGTGCTGCCGGCGTAGGCGTCGAGCAGCGCGCGCTGGGTGTCGGCGCGCATCAGTGACTGGTGCGCGTGCTGGCCGTGAATGTCGACCAGATACTCGCCGATGGCCTTGAGCTGGCTCTGGGTGGCCTGCTGGCCGTTGATGAAACTGCGTGAACGGCCGTTGCGATCCACCAGGCGGCGGATCAGCAGGTCGTCCTCGTCACCGCTCAGCTCGTTGTCCTGCAGCCAGGCGCGCAGGTCCGGGCTGTTGTGGATGGAGAACTGCGCGGCGATTTCGGCGCGCTCGGCGCCGTCGCGGATCTGACCGGCATCGGCACGGTCGCCCATCAACAGGCCCAGGGCATCGAGGATGATGGATTTGCCGGCGCCGGTTTCACCGGTGAGCACGGTAAAACCGGCATGAAAATCGAGATCGAGCTGATCGACGATGACAAAGTCGCGAACATTCAGTGACAGCAGCATGGTCTTGTGATTTCTCAGAGCAGACGCTCGCCCCAGTGAAGCTTGTGGCGCAGCATGTCGTAGTAGTTGTAGCCAATCGGGTGCAGGATTTTCAGCGTGTTACGGTAGCTGCGCACGATGACCCGGTCCATTTCCATCAGGTCGCAGTGCGACTGGCCGTCAAAATGCACGCGCGTGTCCAGCCCGCGGGTGAGCATGAAGGCCACCTCGCAGTTGTCGCTGACCGCAATCGGCCGGTTGCTGAGCGACTGCGGGCAGATCGGCACCAGCGCCATCGCGCGCAGGGTCGGATGCAGGATCGGCCCGCCGGAAGCCAGCGAGTAAGCGGTAGAGCCGGTCGGGGTGCTGATGATCAGGCCGTCGGAGCGCTGGCTGTAGACAAACTGGTTATCGACGAACACTTCAAACTCGATCATCGAGCCGAGGGCGCCGCGGCTGATCACCACGTCGTTGAGCGCCAGTGCGCTGGTGATCTCCGCTTCTTCGCGGATCACCGACGCCTGCAGCAGGATGCGCTCTTCCGGCACGAACTGGCCTTCCAGGATCTGGTCGATCGCGGCCAGCATTTCGTGCAGCGGAATGTCGGTCATGAAGCCGAGCCGCCCCTGGTTGATACCGACCAGCGGCACGCGGTAGGCGGCCAGCACGCGGGCGATCGACAGCATGGTGCCGTCGCCGCCAAGCACGATCACCAGATCGGCAAGCTTGCCCAGATCGTCGCGCTCGACGGTGGGGTAGGCTGGCGTGTTGTCGTCCGCAGGCGGCATGCTTTCCGCGTCGATCAGCACCCGCACGCCGCGCTGGGTCAGGTGCGCAGCCAGGGTGAGCAGCGATTCGATGATGTGCGGTTTGCTGTGTCGGGCAACCAGGCCGATCACACTGAACAGGTTCTTGGTCATGATGGATGCGTGATACTTTCGTTGCCGGTAATCGGCAAGGCTTTCAGATAGAAGCGGATCAACTCAGCCAGCGAATTGACGCCCAGCTTGTTGAACAGGTTGGCACGGTGCGCCTCGATGGTGCGCGGCGAGACGTCCAGTTCCTTGGCAATTTCCTTACTGGACAGGCCGTCAGCCACCAGTCGCAGGATCACCATTTCGCGCTCGGTGACTTTTTCCAGCTGCTGCTTGACCTCGGCGGTTTCCGCCTCGTGCTGCTGCAGCTGGATGCTGTTGCGGATCGCCTTGCGCAGGCTTTCCAGCAGCCGGTTGCGGTCGATCGGTTTGGTGATGAAATCGACCGCCCCGCCACGGAAGGCGCGGGTGCATTGCTCCAGGTCGCCGTGGCCGGTAATGAAGATGATCGGCAGCTTGTTTTCCTTGATGCTGAGGATGTCCTGCAGCGCGAGGCCATTGATGTCCGGCATGCGGATATCCAGCACCAGGCAGCCGATATCGCCCGGCGCGTAGGCCTGCAGAAAGGACGTGGCGCTGTCGAAGGTCAGCACGTGCAGGCCCTGGGTGCCGATGAGGATGGCGAGCGCGTCGCGCACCCCCGGATCGTCATCGACCACGTACACGGATGGTGTCATCGATGCCATTATTGCTGCTCCTCTTTTGCGTCGGGATGGCTGTTTTTGAGTACCGGCACGGTCAGCGAAAACTCCGCGCCGCCGGTCTCCAGATTGCGGGCGGCCAGGCGGCCACCGATGCTTTCGATAATGGTCTGGCTGATGGTCAGTCCCAGCCCCATGCCCTCGCTCTTTGAACTGTAAAACGGGTCAAATACGTGCGGCAGGATATTTTCCGGTATGCCGGTGCCGTTGTCACGGATTCCCAGCCGGATGTGGCGGCCGCGGCGTTCGCTATAGGCAAAGATCCGCATCGGCTCGTCGCTGCGGTTTTTCTCGGTCATGGCGTCGACGGCATTCTTGATCAGGTTGATGATCACCTGTTCCAGCTGGATGCTGTCTGCCATTACCTGCGGCAAGCCTTCCGCCAGATCGGTGGTGACGATCACCTCGCGCGCGGCCAGCTCGTTCTTGGTCAGGTCCAGCGCGCTGCGCAACGCGTCGTTGATGTTCAGCGGCGCCACTTCCGGCTGCTTGCGGCTGGCCAGCTCGCGCAGGCGGCGGATGATCTGGCCGGCACGGTTGGCCTGCCGCACCGAGGAGACCAGCGAAATACGCAGCAACACCGGGTCCGGATTGGCGTCGTCCATCATCGCCAGGCAGGCTTCGTTGTAACTCATGATCGCCGACAGCGGCTGGTTAATTTCGTGCGCCACGCCGGACGACATTTCGCCCAGCGTATTGATGCGGGCGACGCGCGCCAGCTCGTCCTGATGCTTCTTCAGCTGCATTTCGCTGGCCTTCAGCGCGGCGACCATGTCCTGGCGCAGCTTGCCGACATGGCGAAAGCTGAGCAGGTAACGCACCGCAACGTTGGCCGCATCGTTCAGCGGAATGAACTCGCCCTCGATCTCGCACTCCTGGCCGTGGGCGTCGATCAGGATGCTGCCCGGCGGCAGCATCGCCCGCACTTTTTTCTCGATCAGGCGCGGCAACACATGGACGCGGCGCTGGTTGCGCGGATAGCAGATACCGAAGTCGACGCCATCCAGCAGCTTGCCCTGCAAGGCGGCATCGCCGGTCAGCGCCATGGCGCGGGCATTGGCGTACAGCACCTGGTTGCGCACCGACAGCAGCAGCACGGCTTCGTCCATCGCCTGCAACGCGATATGTTCCAGCGCGGCCAGCGGCTGCGGCGCGGCAACAGGCGGCAAGGCCGGTTCCGCCGCAGGGGCAGCGGGACGAAACAGCCGGCGGGACAGCATGCCACTGCCCAGCAAGGCACCGCCAAACAGCAGCCATGGCAGCCAGCCCGCAGCCGGCAGGCTCAGTTGCAGCACGTAAGGCAGCACCGGCTCCGGCACCAGCAGGGTTTGTCGCAGCGTTTGCAGTGCCGAGAACGGTACGCCCGCCGCGGGCACGCTGGCCAGTTGCGGCATGTCCGGCGCGGCACTGATCGACAACTGCAGCGGGCTGTTGTCCGGCAGCGGCAGCAGCTGGCGGAGGTCGACAAAGACCACCGCCACGCCGCTCACCTGGCTCAGCCGTTCCGCCGTGGTGTCCGGCAGCACACCGCCGGTGTAGGCGGCCCTGACAAAGGCCAGTCCCGGCGCGCCGTCGCGATAGGTAAACGGTTTGCAGGCCTGTATTTCGCCACTGCTGATGGCGGCCTTGATCGCGGCCGCGAAAAAGCGGTCGGCGGCCAGATCCAGTCCTTGCAGGTATTCAAGGCGGCCGCCGGGACGATCCGGAGACAGGTTGGCAAGCGGGATGTAGTGGCTGCGAGCGGGGGCAGGGAACCAGGCACTGCTTTCCGTCCAGGTGTCGCTGCTCTGGTCGCGATATTCGCGGATCAGGAACAGCGCGCGGCGACGATAGCTCTGCTGCACTTCGAAGGCGTCACGACTGCCGGTATCAATCTTGTGCTGGAAGCCGGCGGCCACCACGAAAGCGGGCAGTTCCGCGTTGAGGGCTTGCGGGGCGACAGCGTCCGTCGGTGTCAGTTGCTGCAGCAGTAGGGCGGTGTAATCCAGCTGCCGACGCAGCAGCGTCTGGTTCAGTTGCAGGGCCTGATCAAATGTTTGCTGGCGATAACCGGCCAGCTGTGCCACCAGTGCGTAGCTCAACAGCAAGCAAAGCGCCCAGAACAGCCACTTCGCCCCCCAGTGTTGTCGTACCGCCTGCAGAAACGTTTTTGTTGTGATCAAGTCCGGACTTTCAATGGCTAATCGGCCAGGCCGCGCTGTTGCAGCGTGTCCAGCACCTGTTCGCCTTTCATCACCTTGCCGGCAACGACGGCGCGGCAGTAGGGCGCATTAGGATTCAGCTCATAATAACGGTGATGCTCGGTTTCGGCAGGGTAAAAGGTGGATGCCGGTTGCGACTGCGTCACGATTTGCGCGCCGGGCGGCAAGGTTGGCCGCAATTCATCCATGATGCGCACCAGTGCGGCTTCCTGCTCCGGGAAGTGCCAGAACACCGCCGAGCGGTATTGCGTGCCGACATCGTGGCCTTGCCGGTTCGGCGTTGTCGGGTCATGGGTGGCGAAAAAAAGCCGCAACAGGTTTTCATAGCTGACGACTTCGTCATCAAACTCGATTTCGATCGCCTCGGCATGGCCGGTGCGGCCACTGCACACCTGCTCGTAGCCGGGATTGGCGACCGCTCCACCGGTATAACCCGGCGTCACCGACTTGACGCCCGGCACCTGGCGAAAAACCGCCTCGGTGCACCAGAAGCAGCCACCGGCGAATGTTGCCTTGTTCAACATGATATAGCCCTCATTCCGGCATGACCCGTGTTGTCGTTTCAGGGGAGTGTAGATAAATTATCTGCCAGCAAGCGGAAAAAGCCATCACTATCAACAGTTGTAAGGTAATTTACATTTGCCGCTTTCCCGGTGACGCCCCACCAGTCCACCGGCGTCGCGCCCAGCGTCAGCTCGCTGTTTTGCTCCACCGCCACGTACACCATGCGCCCGGAGAACAGCCCTGGCTGCAGCACATAGGCAATCACGGTCGGATCGTGCAGCGGCGCGCCGTTGGCGCCGTAACGCTGCACGTCGAAGCGCTCCAGCGTGGTCATGATGTCGGCCGCCAGATTGCCGGCGCGGTTGGGCAGGGCGCGCAGCAAGCCGATGCGCGCCGGCGACGCGGTCGCCTTGTGCGTGACATCCAGCGGCAGCATGGTAATGGCGGCACCGCAAGCCAGCACCGTGGCCGCCGCGTCCGGATCGACATAGATATTGAATTCCGCCGACGGCGTGATGTTGCCACCCTCAAAGTAGGCGCCACCCATCAGCACGATTTCCCGGATGCGGCCAACGATGTCCGGCGCCCGCACGATCGCCATCGCCAGGTTGGTCAATGGCCCCAGCATGCACAGCGTGACGCTGCCGGCTTCGCGCTCGCGCAGGGTGCGGATGATGAAATCGACGGCGTGCTCCGGCTGCAAGGGCATGGCCGGCTCATGCAGCGGTACACCGTCCAGCCCGGTCTTGCCATGCACGTGTTCGGCGGTGACCAGCGGGCGCAGAAGAGGGCGCTCGCAGCCGGCATAGACCGGTACCTCCGGCCGGCCGGCCCACTCGCAGATGATGCGGGCATTTTTTGTCGTCAACTCCAGCGGCACATTACCCGCCACCACCGAAATTCCGACAACTTCGAGCTGGGCCGAGCCTAAAGCTGTCAAAATAGCGACCGCATCATCCTGGCCAGGATCGGTATCAATAATTATCGCGGTCTTGCTCATGATGAATGGCTTGCCTTCAATGCAAAGGCGCCAAGGTTTACCACGCCCCGTTTAAAAGTCAATAGTTGGCCGCAAAGCGGAGCTTTCTCAGTTCTGGTGAAAATAGTATGAAGATCGTATTGGCCCCGATGGAAGGGCTTGTAGATGACGTGATGCGGGATGTGCTGACCGAGATTGGCGGCATCGACTGGTGTGTTACCGAATTCATTCGCGTCACCAACTCCTTGCTGCCGGTAAAGACTTTTCATCGTCTGGCCCCCGAACTGCTGCAGCAGTCAAAGACGCGCGCCGGCACACCGGTGCGACTGCAATTACTCGGCTCCGATCCGGCCTGTCTGGCCGACAACGCAGCACGGGCGGCGGAGCTGGGCGCGCCGGTCATCGACCTGAATTTTGGCTGCCCGGCACCGACCGTCAACCGTCATCGTGGCGGCGCAGTGTTGCTGAAAGAGCCGCAAACACTCTACGAGATCGTTGCCGCCGTCCGCGCTGCGGTACCTGCCGACATCCCGGTCACCGCGAAAATGCGGCTAGGTTATGAAGATACCAGCCTGACGCTGGACTGCGCCCGTGCCATCAACGCCGCCGGCGCCGCGGAGCTGACCGTCCATGCCCGCACCAAGGTAGAAGGCTACAAACCGCCGGCCCACTGGGAGTGGTTTGCCAGAATCAAGGACGTGATCGACATCCCGCTGATTGCCAATGGCGAAGTCTGGACCCTGGAGGATTACTGCAACATCCGCGCAGTCAGCCAGTGCGAAACCATCATGATCGGCCGCGGCCTGATTGCCGCCCCCGATTTTGCCAAACGCATCAAACACCTGCAGCAAACTGGCAGTCAGCTGCTGCCGGAGCCATGGGCCGATGTTCTGGCGCATGTCGACAACTTGTTCATGCAATGTCAGCTGCGTGCCGGCGATAGCAGCTACGCCGTCAGCAGGGTCAAGCAATGGCTTAACCAGCTGAAACGTACCTATATCGAAGCCGGCGATTTCTTCAATGAAATCAGGTCAATACGTGAACCGGAACAGCTAAAAACCAGACTAAACGCCGCCCGCTGAGCACTAGGTATTTTTACGAATAGCCATTACACCGAGGGTAGCCTTATCATTAATCATGCTTTCTGATATGGAATGGCGTTCCTCATCTGAAGCGTAACGGAGACCAAATCCGTGCTTCCAAAACCTCCTGCCATCGGTGACTGATGCTGGAGGTTCTTTTTTTGTCTGGTGTTTAGGCATTCAGGTACGAGCACGGGATTGCAAGCCACAGCTACAGCTACGAACCACAACAATAGCTTCGACATGACATTCGGCGTGCGGCTCAACGTGTGGCTCAAATCGACTGGTTTTTTGATCTTGGCAAGCCTCTGCACAGGCAAATCGAGTCCAACACGATCTGGATTTTTGTGTAAACGAATTTTTCTTTTAGGACGTGTTCACATCGTTGTTGTTCTGGCAATAAATGTGTCGAACAAAATTGATTGCAGCGGCCATGGAGCGCGAGAAAACCCAAGCCAGAAAGGACTTCTGGCAGGATTTTCGCAAATTGGCCGTGGCCGGTCTGGTGGTAATGACGATGCTGGCGAGCCCAGTTAATGGTGAAAAAGCCCCCCAAGGGGTTTGAGTAACGTGTCGCATAATGTTTATTATGTCTAATAAACTACACAGAATCCGCCGCAAGCTCTACTCTTCCGCCCGTCTTCTTACTCTGATCGGGCTTTTTCATTTCGGGAAATATATAGAGGCACTGGCGGCAGAACTTAGCATGACTGTCAGCATCGTTCAGGCGTGGAACGCTGGTAAATCGCCGGTGCCAGTCGCGTGCGTGAAAAACTTGGAGCTGCTGGACAGCAACGAGCTGCGATGCGCAGGAGTCTGGAACGGTGCCCGTGCCGAGGGTTCGCGGCTGATCGTGTCGGCCGGCTACCAAGTCGGTATCTAGTTCGAGGAAATCGAACGGCTGGCCGACTACCGCCGACTGTTCCACCTACGCACCCTGCAGACAAAGCCGATCGAGCACCGTTCGATCTTGGCCTTGTCATCAAGGCAGACAGTCAGCAGTTTGCTGTAGCTGGCAGTGGTCTTGCAGTCGATTGATGCGTGAAGCATCACCGGACGGCGCCATTCTGGCGACCCTGCGGCGATCAATACAAGATGAAACCATCACCAGCAACCGGCACATGGACAGGAGCCTTGTTTGTGTTCTGGAGGAACAATTCGATGACGTCATGCACCGCGCCATCAGCAGCACGCCAAAATGAAAGAAGCCGACATTTCTGCCGGCTTCTGGGGGTGGTTGAATGGTACAACGTCGCTTTACTGCTACAACATAACTACCTTTCACTGCACCAGACACTAACGAAGGTGAGAGCGTTGCCGGCACGATGCCGGAGCTTTAACACGTACAACATCACGTTTACGGTTGGAGGAAAACGCTTTAACAAAGATCAGTGCAAACATCACATACATCAACAAGGTTATCAGCGATACCATCTAGCCCTCCTCCTTCCCAGTGTCTGACTTTTTTATAGTTCATCACCCGGTAATCGCCAAGAAATTATTCTGTCTCTTCCGCGATATCCGAATCGAGCAGCAAATGTGACGGCAAATGCTTGCTGGTCTTGGCGCCCAGCTTGCGCAGTTTTTCGGCGCGTCCCAGCAGATTGCCGCTGCCGGTACTGAGTTGCTTCATCGCGGTGCCGTAGCTGTCCTGCACCGTACCAATCTGCTTGCCCAGCTTCTCCAGCGTGTCCACCAGCCCTGCCAGCTTGTCGAACATGGCGCCGGATTGTCGCGCGATTTCCTGTGCGTTCTGGTTCTGGTGTTCGTAACGCCAGATGCTGGCTACGGTACGCAGTGTCGCCAGCAAGGTGCTGGGGCCGACGATCATGATGCGACGCTCGAAGGCCTCGTTGAACAGGCCCATGTCGTGCTGCACCGCCAGCAGATAGGCCGGTTCCACCGGCACGAACATGAACACGAAATCGAGCGTGTTGAGCTTGTACAGATCCTGGTAGCGCTTCTCGGACAGGCTGCGGATATGCGCCCGCAACGCGGCGATGTGTGCCTTCAGCTCGCTGTCGCGCACCGCTTCGTCGCTGCTGGCGCTGTAACGCACGTAGGCATTCAGCGACACCTTGGAGTCGATCACCAGCTGCTTGCCTTCCGGCAGGTCGATCACCACGTCCGGCTGATAGCGTTTCTGACCGCCCTCGCCCGTTTCCACCGTGTCCGACACCTGCACGCGGTATTCGCGGTCGCGGGTCAGGCCGGAGGTTTCCAGCACCCGCTCCAGGATCATCTCGCCCCAGTTACCCTGCGTCTTGTTGTTGCTACCGGTCAGCGCCTGGGTCAGCGCCACCGCGTCGTGATTGAGGCGCGTATTCAGCTCCTGCAGCCGGCGCAGCTCCTGCTCCAGCGTCAGCCGCTCCTTGGAATCCTTGTCGTAGGTATCCTGCACCAGCTTGCCGAAGTGCTGGATGCGCTCGCCCAGCGGCCCCAGCAGCTGGCCGAGGTTTTCGCGGTTCTGCTCGGTAAAGCGCTTCGACTTTTCTTCCAGAATGTCGGTGGCCAGTGCCTTGAACTGGTTGGACAGCGCCTCGCGCGCTTCCTGCAGCAGCTGCAGCTTCTCCGCCGACTGGCGCTGCTCCTGTTGCAGCAGGGTCAGCAGCTCCTGCTCGCGTGCACCCAGCCGGGCCAAGTCGTTCTGCTGTGCCTGCCACGCGGCGCGCAACTGCTGTAACTCCTGCTGCAACAACGGCAGTTGCCTGCCCTGCTCTTCGCGTGCGGCCAACCTTTCGCCCTGCTCGCGCAGCTGCAGCTGTTGCTGTTGCAGCTGCCCTTCCAGCTCCGGCAGGCGCTGCGCGCGATTGGCGAGCACCGCCAGTTTTTGCTGCGCCTCGGACAACAGCTGGCGCAGGCTGTCTAGCTGCTGCTGCAGCGCAGTCGTGCGTGCGTGACTGTCATCGACTTGCCACTGCAAGGCTTCGCCCCGCGCCAGTGCTGCGGCCAGTTGCGCCGCGGTTTCGCCCAGTCCGCGCTGGTAGGCGGCCTCGGCGCGGTGCTTGCCAACCAGCCAGGTGGCGGCGATGCCGGCGCCGGCACCGGTCAGCAGCGCCATCAGTAATTCGATCATGGTGTCCTCGTCCGGGTTGCGGTCAGACTGGCACTCAGCCGGGCTGGCGCCAGTGCTGGATATAGATTTGCAATTCCTTGCGTCCTTGCCACTCGTTGGCCGCCAGCTGGTACACCGCGTTGATGGTCTGCGGCAGCCACTCCACCTGGTTGAACAGCATGCCGTCGCACTGCACGCCGTCCTTTTCAAGGCGCAGTTTCAGGTGCTTGTCGCCAACCACGCGCTGGCTGACGATATGGAAGTCGTCGTGAAAGGTCGGCGCGGCGAAACCCTGGCCCCACACCTCTGCGGCCAACGTTTCCGCCACCGCCAGCGACAGCTCGCGGCCGCTGAGCGGGCCGTCGGTTTCCAGCGTGCGGGTCAGCGTGTTGCTGTCCAGCAGCTGGCGTGCCACGTCCTCGAAGGCGGCGACGAACTCGTCGAAACGGGCTTCGGCAATGGTCAACCCCGCCGCCATCGCGTGGCCGCCGAACTTGAGGATCAGCTGCGGGTGGCGCTTGTACACCAGGTCCAGCGCGTCGCGCAGGTGGAAGCCGGGGATGGAACGGCCGGAGCCCTTGATCTCGCCCTCGTCGCCCGGCGCGAACACGATGGCCGGCCGGTGATATTTTTCCTTCAGCCGCGAGGCGACGATGCCGACCACGCCCTGGTGCCAGTCGTCGCGATACAGTGACAAGGTATAACGCTGTTCGGCGTCGATGCCGGACAGCACCGCCAGCGCCTCGTCCTGCATGCCGTGCTCGATGCTGCGCCGCTCGCGGTTGAGTTTGTCCAGTTCCTGCGCCAGCGTCAGCGCCTGCGTTTCGTCGCCGGCCAGCAGGCAGGCGATGCCGAGGCTCATGTCGTCCAGCCGCCCGGCGGCGTTCAGCCGCGGCCCGACGGTGAAACCGAGGTCGAAGGCGTTGGCCTTGTGCGCGGCGCGGCCGGCGACACGAAACAGTGCAGCGATGCCCGGCGCCATGCGCCCGGCACGCATGCGGCGCAGGCCGTTGTCGACCAGGATGCGGTTGTTGCGATCCAGCTTCACCACGTCGGCCACGGTCCCCAGCGCCACCAGGTCCAGCAGCTCGCCCAGGTTCGGCTCCGGCTGCTGCCGGAAGGCGCCACGGGCACGCAGCTCGGCGCGCAGCGCCATCAGCACGTAGAACATCACCCCGACGCCGGCCAGATTCTTGGACGGAAACTCGCAGCCGGGCTGGTTCGGGTTGACGATCAGCGCCGCGGGCAAGGTGTCGCCGGGCAGGTGGTGATCGGTGACCAGCACCTCGATGCCGCGCGCGTTGGCGGCCTCGACACCGGCAACGCTGGCGATGCCGTTATCGACGGTGACGATGATGTCCGGCCGGCTCTGCGCCGCCAGCTCGACGATTTCCGGCGTCAGGCCGTAACCGTACTCGAAGCGGTTGGGCACGATGAAGTCGATCACCGCCCCCAGCGCCGCCAGTCCCTTGACGGCCACCGCGCAGGCGGTAGCCCCGTCGGCGTCGTAGTCGGCAACCACCAGCAAGCGCTGCCGGGCGGCGATGGCATCGGCCAGTCGCGCGGCCATCGGCTGGATGTTTTTCAGGCTGTGATACGGCAGCAGCCCCTTGAGGCCGTAATCCACTTCGGCGGCGTCGGCGATACCACGGGCGGCGTACAGCCGCGCCATCAACGGCGCAATGCCTTGCTGGTGCAGTTGCCGGGCGGGGTCGGCCGGGACTTGGCGGGTAACGATACGGGTCATTGCGGATACAGTTTGCTAAGTGGCAACGGACGGCGCCACAGTTTCCAGAGATCCAGCCGCGTGGTGCGGCTGTGCAGGCCGGCGCTGCCGTGGCAGCACAGCTGCACTTCACTGAGCCGGCCCTGCTGCAGTGCGGCCAACGTTGGCGCGAACCAGTCGCGCTCCAGCTGCAGCAGCCCCTCGCGCCAGCCCCACACGTCGCGGAACTGCGCCGCGCCCTCGGCCGCGTCGAGGTGGAGCAATACATCGCCGGCGCCCTCCGCCAGCGTGAAGGCGTAGCTCGGGCTGGCGCCGACGACACCGGCCTGCTGTGCCAGCTGCTGCCACAGCGGGTCATGGCTGTGCACCGCCGGATAGGCACTGGCCAGCGGCTGCGGCTGGCTGGCCTCGCCCCAGAACCACAGACTGTTCACCGTCGGCTCGCCGCGCGCCTCGCGCGCTTCGTTGACCGGGTGGGTGTACAGCAACATCTGCAGCTCGTTGAGAAAGCGGCTCCAGCGCATGCCGTTTGCGCCCTTGGGCAGGTGATGATTGATGTCTTCGCCGACTACATCCGGCAACGCCGAAAACTCGGCGCCGCTGGCTTGCGGCAAGGCGACGAACCAGCGCGCCGGTGTCGGCGCATGGAACACCAGGCCGTCCTCGGCGAAAAAGGCGTTCAGGCTGGCTAGCAGCGCCGCGGCCTCGTCCTGCGAGAGATTCATGATGCCGATGTCGCCCAGCAGCGCGCGGTCGCGATCGACGCGCAGGTTGACCGGATCGGCAATCAGCCAGCTGACCGCCGGTGGCAGGCCGGCGGCGTGGGCAAGGTTGGCCGCAAGCGCCGGCTGCGGCAGACCGAAGGTGCGGCACAGCATCTCGCTGGCGCTCAGCGGCTCGCTGCGCCACTGGCCGCGACCCAGTAGCGTCGACAGCGCCGGCAGCGCCAGGTCCTTGCACAACTCGGGGCCGGCGTCACTGTCCAGCCAGGTCAGGCCGGGAACAAACAGGGTGTATTTCATGGCGGGTGTAGCGTCGGGTGGGTGACATGCGATGACAAGCGGTCATCGGCACAGGCCGGCATTGTAGCGGTTTGCAGCCGGCGCTGACCAATTGCCGCGGGGCTTGAACTTATTTAGGGGCAAAACAGTCTTTGCAGGCGGCCCCGCTTTTTCTGCGCGCAGCAAAGCTGGGACCTGTCGTAAATCTGACGATGACATGGGACTAGTTTGTTGATTCTTAAACATTATTTGTTTGCCTGTGGACATTTTTTTGCTAACCTGCCTCCTTTGTATTTTTATCAATAGCTGTTGATTAAGCAGCTTGTTCGATAAACGTGCTTGTCCCGGACACCATCCGGGCCATACAAGACGAAGAGATCCATGAACTACCAGACACTGCTGCAATTCCGTCAACAAGGCCTCCAGCGCCTGATGAAACATCGCTTCAGCTGGCTGATCGGCGTGGCCACCCTGCCCTTTCTCGGCGTACTGACCGCCGTTGCCGTCGCCCCGGGCGCGGCACAACAGGCGCCACTTGAAGTGCGCGAAGTCAGCCAGTCGCTGGCACTGCCGGCTCTGCCGGGCGGCGAGTCCGACGGCTCGCGCTACTGGCGCGAAGAGCGCATCCAGCGCGGCGACACCATTGCCCGCGTGCTGAACCGCCTCGGCGTCGGCAGCGACGAAGCCAATCGCTTCATCCATACCGCGCCGGTGTCGCGCGACGTGCTGAAACTGCGCGCCGGCGCCACGCTGTCGGTACAGATCAACGACCAGGGCGAACTGTTCGGCCTGCGCTTCCTCAACGATGACGAAAACGGCGAAAAAGTGCTGGTCGTGATCGAAAAACAGGGCGATCAGTGGCAGGCCAGCGCCGAGCCACCACGCACCGAGGTGATCCAGGCGGTACGCTCCGTCGAGATTCGCACCAGCCTCAGCGGCGCACTGGCCCAGGCCGGCGTGCCGGTCGAGGTGCGCACCCAGCTGGGCGAGATCTTCTCCGACCAGCTGGACACCACCCGCCTGCAACCGGGCGACCGTGTCAACCTGGTCTACGAAACACTGCTGTACAAGGGTTCGCCGATTGCCAACGGCAACGTGCTGGCCGCCGAGGTCCAGTCCGGCGGCAAGACCTGGCAGGCGTTCTACTTCGCCCATGACAGCGAATCCGGTGCCTACTACGATGCCGCCGGCCAGTCGCTGCGCAAGGGCTTCAGCAACCAGCCGGTCAGCAATGCCCGCATCAGCTCCGGCTTCGGCATGCGCTTCCACCCGGTGCTGCGCAGCCTGCGCATGCACGAGGGTATCGACTACGCCGCCGGCAGCGGCACGCCGATCATGGCCACCTCCGACGGCGTGATCGACACCATCGCCAGCCAGAGCGGCTACGGCAACGTGGTGATCATCAAGCACAACGCCAAGCTGTCGACGCTGTATGCGCACATGAGCCGTTTCGAGCCGAAACTGACACGCGGCAGCAAGGTGTCCACCGGCCAGGTGATCGGCTATGTCGGCAGCACCGGTCGCTCCACCGGCCCGCACCTGCACATGGAAGTGCGCGTCAACGGCCAAGCGGTAGATCCGTCGACCAACGCCCTGCCAGTGCCGGGGCTGAGCACGCAACAACGCTTGGCCTTCCGCCAGCAGAGCGTTAAGCTGGCGGCTAATTTGAAGCTGCTCAGGGAGATTCCGGTCAGCGTTGCCCAGCTGGAGTAAACGCCCCCGTGCAATCCGCAACCCTGACAGCACCACTGTCAGGGTTTTTTCATGTCTGCGTACTTTATCGGTTTGATGTCCGGCACCAGCCTCGACGGCGTGGATGCGGTACTGGTTGATTTTTCCGGCCCGCGCTTCCGCGTCTGCGGCGAGGCCTTCGTCGACTATCCGGCGGCGCTGCGCGAGGACATCCTTGCGCTGCAGACCCCGGCACACAACGAGCTGGACCGCAGCGCACAGCTGGCCAACCAGCTGGCGCAGCGCTACGCGCAAGTGGTGCAGCAGCTACTGGCCAATTGCCAGCTCGACGCCAGCGCCGTGAGCGCCATCGCCTGCCACGGCCAGACCATCCGCCACGCACCGGAGCGCGGCTACACGCTGCAGCTTGGCAACCTCGCACTGCTGGCCGAACTGACCGGCATCGACGTGATCGGCGACTTGCGCAGCCGCGATGTCGCCGCCGGCGGCCAGGGTGCACCACTGGTGCCCGCCTTCCACGCCCATGCCTTTCATGACGCGAGCGTGAGCCGCCTGATCGTCAACATCGGCGGCATCGCCAACCTGACCTACCTCGGCAGCGACGGCATGGTGTCCGGTTTCGACAGCGGCCCCGGCAACATGCTGCTCGACGCCTGGATCAAGCTGCATTGCGGCCAACCTTATGACGCCGACGGCGCGTGGTCGGCCTCCGGTAGCGTGCATCCGCGCCTGCTGCAACAGCTGCTGGCCACCGCCTACTTTGACGCGCCGCCACCAAAGAGCACCGGCCGCGACCTGTTCGACTTGGCCTGGCTGCAAGCCCAGCTGCACGCGCTGGGCGAGCCGCTGCGCCCGGCCGATGTGCAGGCCACCCTGGCCGAGCTGGTGGCGCACAGCATCGTCAACGCCGCGCAGCAGTTCCTGCCCGCCGTCAGCGCGGTCTACCTGTGCGGCGGCGGCGCACGCAACCGCGATCTGCGCCAGCGGCTGCAGCAACGTTGGCCGCAGGTCGGCTGGCACCTGACCGACGAGCTGGGGCTGCCGCTGCAGCAGGTGGAAGCCACCGCCTTTGCCTGGCTGGGCTATTGCTTCAGCCGGCGCCAGGGCGCCAACCTGCCGGCGGTGACCGGTGCCAGCGGCCGGCGCGTGCTGGGGGCACTGTATCCGGCCTGACAAATTCACGCGCCGGCGCGCGGCTTTTGTGCGGTTTGCCGATATAATCAGCCACCACCCTAATCAAACAGAATATTCAATGCGCCTCTTCAAGCGTAAAGCCGTTGTCCGCAACACCGACCCGCTGCCGCCACGGCTCTCCAGCCTGCTGCGCGAAGCGTGGTGGTTGCTGATGGCCGTGACCGCCGTTTACCTCGTTCTGACGCTGGCGTCTTTCTCTCCTGCCGATTCCTCCTGGTCGCACAGCTCGGCCGATGCGCAGGTGCGCAACTACGGCGGCGCCTTTGGCGCCTGGCTGTCCGACATCCTGTTGTACCTGTTCGGCTACTCGGCGTGGCTGAGCGTGGCGTTCTGCCTCGCCGCCATCGCCTGGGGCTATCGCCAGCTGGGTGACGGCATCCGCCGCCCCGGGCCGATGGCGTGGGCGGCCTCGTTCGGTTTCCTGCTGTTCATTCTTTGCTCCGCCAGCCTCGAAGCGCTGATCTGGCGTGACGAAACGCTGAACCTGCCACTGGTCGCCGGTGGCCTGTTTGGCCAGTTCCTCGGCGATGTCGCCGCGCGCGTATTCGGCCTGACCGGCGGCGGCCTGCTGTTGCTGGTGAGCGGCGCCATCGGTTTCTCGCTGTTTACCGGCGTGTCGTGGCTGAACCTGATGGAGCGCATCGGCGCCGCCATCGAGGACGGCATGCTGAAGGCCTGGCAAGCGTGGCAGGCGCGACAGGACCGTGAGATCGGCCGCGAAATCGCGCTGCAGCGCGAAGAAAAAGTCGTCACCGAGAAGAAGAAGATCGAGGACAAGCCGCCGGTGCGCATCGAGTCCCCGGTACTGGACATCCCACTGTCGCCCAAGGTGACCAAGCCGGTACAGCAGTCGCTGTTTGCCGCGCCTGGCGACGACACCCTGCCCGGCCTGCCGCTGTTGGCCGCACCGAAGGAACAGGGCGAGCCGGTCTCCGCCGAAACGGTGGAATACACATCGCGCCTGATCGAACGCAAACTGGCCGATTTTGGCGTCGACGTGAAAGTGGTCGCCGCCTACCCCGGCCCGGTGATCACCCGTTACGAGATCGAGCCGGCCATCGGCGTCAAGGGCGCACAGATCGTCAACCTGATGCGTGACCTAGCGCGCGCTCTCTCCCTGGTGTCGATCCGGGTGGTGGAAACCATCCCCGGCAAGACCTATATGGGCCTGGAACTGCCCAACCCGAAGCGCCAGATCGTGCGCCTGTCGGAGATCGTCGGCTCCGACAGCTACCAGAACATGAGCTCGCGGCTGGCGATGGCGCTGGGCAAGGACATTGCCGGCCAGCCGGTATCCGCCGACCTTGCCAAGATGCCACACGTGCTGGTGGCCGGCACCACCGGCTCCGGCAAATCGGTGGCCATCAACGCGATGATCCTGTCGGTGCTGTACAAGGCGACGCCGAAGGAGGCGCGCCTGATCATGGTCGATCCGAAGATGCTGGAACTGTCGGTGTACGAAGGCATCCCGCACCTACTGGCGCCGGTGGTCACCGACATGAAACAGGCGGCCAACGCGCTGAACTGGTGTGTCGGCGAGATGGAAAAACGCTACCGGCTGATGTCCAAGCTCGGCGTGCGCAACCTCGCCGGCTACAACCAGAAGATCCGCGACGCGGAAAAGGCCGGCGAGAAGCTGCCCAACCCGTTCAGCCTGACGCCGGAAACGCCGGAGCCGCTGGAGACCATGCCGATGATCGTGGTGGTGATCGACGAACTGGCCGACCTGATGATGGTGGCCGGCAAGAAGATCGAGGAACTGATCGCCCGTCTGGCACAAAAGGCACGTGCCGCCGGCATCCACTTGATCCTCGCCACGCAGCGGCCGTCGGTGGACGTGATCACCGGCCTGATCAAGGCCAACATCCCGACGCGGATCGCGTTCCAGGTGTCCAGCAAGATCGACAGCCGCACCATCCTCGACCAGATGGGCGCCGAGACGCTGCTGGGACAGGGCGACATGCTGTACCTGCCGCCGGGCACCGGCTACCCGCTGCGCGTGCACGGCGCCTTTGTCGCCGACGACGAAGTGCACCAGGTGGTGGAATTCCTCAAGACCACCGGCGAGCCGGACTACATCGAAGGCATCCTCACCGGCGGCACCGAAACCGAGGCTGGCGACGGCGGTGATGGTCTCTCCGGCAGCAATGACACGGAAGCCGACCCACTGTACGACGATGCCGTCGCCATCGTGCTGAAAACGCGCAAGGCGTCGATTTCGTCGGTACAGCGCCACCTGCGCATCGGCTACAACCGCGCCGCGCGCCTGATCGAACAGATGGAAGCCAGCGGCATCGTCTCGGCGATGGAAACCAACGGCAACCGCAGTGTGCTGGTGCCGGCGCGAGAGGAATAAGCCGCGCCATTCGTGGCACAAGGTTGGCCGCAGCAATGCGGCCATTGCTTTTTCAGGCCCGCAAGGTAAGCTTCACCCTTATTATTTGTACTGGACAAAACATGGCCGCACCGCTCGCAGAACCGGCTTTCCGCCACAGCTACACCCCCAAGACCGGCGTGCTGCTGATCAACCTCGGCACCCCCGAGGCGCCGACCGCCAAGGCCCTGCGCCCCTACCTCAAGCAGTTCCTGTCCGACCAGCGCGTGATCGAAATCCCGAAAGCGCTGTGGTGGCTGATCCTCAACGGCATCATTCTCAACCTGCGCCCGCGCAAGAGCGCCGAGAAGTACGCCAGCATCTGGAGCAGCGAGGGTTCGCCACTGCTGGTCCACACCCGCAACCAGACCAGACTGCTGGCCGAACAGCTGGCGGCCGCCGGACTGGAGCATGTGGCGGTCGACTTCGCGATGCGCTACGGCAATCCGTCGGTCGGCAGCGTGCTGCGCGGCATGCGTGAGCAGGGTGTCGAGCGCTTGCTGGTGGTGCCGCTGTATCCGCAATACGCCGGCTCTTCGGTGGCGACCGCGTTGGACGAGGTGTTCCGCAGCCTGCTGCGCATGCGCAACATGCCGGAAATCCGCACCGTGCGCCATTTTCACGATTTCCCACCTTATATCGAGGCGCTGGCGCGACAGGTGGAGGCGCACTGGCAGGCAAACGGCCGTGGCGACAAGCTGCTGATGTCCTTCCACGGGGTGCCGCGTTTCACGCTGGACAAGGGCGACCCTTATCACTGTGAATGCCTGAAAACCGGCCGCCTGCTGGCGGAGCGGCTGCAGCTGAGCAAGGAACAGTATGTGGTGGCATTCCAGAGCCGCTTCGGCAAGGCGGAGTGGCTCAAGCCCTATACCGTCGACACGCTGACGGCACTGGCCAAGGCCGGCACGCAAAAACTGGACGTGATGTGCCCCGGCTTTGTCGGCGACTGCCTGGAGACACTGGAAGAGATCGCCATGGAAGGCAAGGAGATTTTCCTGACCAACGGCGGTGGCGAATACCGCTATATTTCCTGCCTCAACGAAGATCCAAACTGGCTGAATGCACTGACAGCACTGGTACAGCAGCATCTTGGTGGCTGGATAACAACACCGGATGATCCGGTGCTGCGTTTTCAGCGTGCGCAAGATTCAGGCGCAAACGGCTAGCAAAAGCGATTTTTTCACCCCAATGGCGCACCAAAATGGTGCGCCATTGTTCATTTTATACTTTATCCGCCTGGCAATCTGACCAATGCAGTGCAGCAAATATGTCATAACCTTTGACGTGTCCGACAATCTCCAAACTGGTGAAATCAAACTTCGTTGACACTGCATAGGGTGCTACGCATAATCAGTCCGCATCTGCTCTTTCCAAAAGAACTGAGCGGATCTTACAAGTCACATGACTAAGATCAGGGGAAACACAAGATGAATAAATTCGCACGCCTTAGCCTCTTTGCAGCAGCCGCCATCGCACTGACTGCCTGCGGCAACAAAGAAGAACAACCAGCTGCTGATGCTTCCGCTGCCGCGGCCGATGCCGGCGGTGACGTGGTAGTCAAAATCGGTCAAGTATCGCCAATGACCGGTCCGATTGCTCACCTGGGCAAAGACAACGAATTTGGCGCGCGTCTGGCCATTGAAGACCTGAACGCCGAAGGCGTCGAGATCGGTGGCAAGAAAGTCAAGTTTGAACTGGTCTCCGAAGATGACCAGGCTGACCCGAAAATCGGTACCCAGGTTGCTCAGCGTCTGGTTGATGCCCAGGTTGTCGGCGTGGTTGGTCACCTGAACTCCGGCACCACCATCCCAGCATCCAAGATCTACTCCGATGCCGGCATCCCGCAGATCTCCCCTTCCGCGACCAACCCTGACTACACCAAGCAAGGTTACAAGACCACCTTCCGTGTGATTGCCAACGACGTACAGCAAGGCAAGGCACTGGGTGAGTTTGCCGTAGACAACCTGAAAGCGAAAAAAGTCGCCATCATCGACGACCGTACCGCTTACGGCCAGGGTCTGGCTGACGAATTCGAAAAAGCAGTTAAAGCCAAAGGTGGCGCGATCTCCAAGCGCGAGTTCACCACCAACACCGCCACCGACTTTAACGCCATCCTGACCTCGATCAAATCGACTCAGCCTGACGTGATCTTCTACGGCGGCATGGACGCACAGGCAGCACCACTGGCCAAGCAGATGCAGCGTCTGGGCATCAAGGCCAAGCTGATGGGCGGCGACGGCTGGCAGACTCCGGAGTTCATCAAACTGGCTGGCGAAGCATCTGAAGGTCAGTACTCCTCCAGCTGCGGCGTGCCACGCGACAAGATGCCAGGTTTCGCGGCATTCAACGACAAGTTCAAAGCCAAGTTCAACACCGACGTACAGATCTATGCTCCTTACGAGTACGATGCCGTGAAAGTCCTGGTTGACTCCATGAAACGTGCCGGTTCGACCGATCCTAAGGTCTACCTGCCGGAAGTGGGCAAGACCCAGATGACCGGTGTGACCGGCGAGATCTCCTTTGACGAAAAAGGCGATATCAAGAACGGCGCAGTCACCGTTTACCAGGTTAAAGGCGGCAAGTGGGAAGTGGTTTCCACTGTTGGCGGCCCAGCCAAGTAAGCTGACCTGACAAGCTTGTTGTACGTGAAAATGGCGCCCTGACGGGCGCCATTTTTTATGCTTGCCATATCGCAATGCAGCATTTAAGATCATTGCAACACGTCGATTGTATCCAGTCGCCGCTTCCCTTTGTCTCCACGACTGCCACCACCCCGCGCGGTCCGGACACAATGTCACGACAACAGGCGCCCGAACCGGGCCCGGTTCGGCTGACCATAAAACCACCTGCATTTTACAAACACAATGTTCCCGCTATGAGGAACAGGGACACGTTTTCACCATGAATCCATATCGCCTCTCCGCTATCGCCGCGGCCGCACTGACGCTGGCCGCCTGCAACAATGCCGAACCACAGCAAGACGCCGCCGCCAGCGCCCCCGCTGCCGCGCAGGAACACGTGGTCAAGATCGGCTCCGCCAACCCGCTGACCGGCCCGTTCGCACACTGGGGCCGTGACGCCGACAATGGCGTACAGCTGGCTGCCGAAGAAGCCAACGCGGAAAAGCTGACCCTGGACGGCAAGCCGGTCCGTTTTGAAGTGATCTCCGAAGATGACCAGGCCGACCCGAAAGTCGCCACCCAGGTTGCGCAGCGCTTTGTCGACGCCGGCGTTGCCGCCGTGATCGGCCACCTGACCTCCGGCGCCGCCATCCCGGCCTCGCGCCTGTACAACGATGCCGGCATCACCATGATCGCCGGTTCGGTGACCAGCCCGAAATTCACCGAGCAAGGCTACAACAATACCTTCCGCATCATCGCCAATGACCTGCAACAGGGTCAGGCGCTGGCCAAGTACGCGGTAACCGAGCTGAAGTCGAAACGCATCGCCGTCATCGACGACCGCACCACCTACGGTCAGGGTCTGGCCGACGACTTTGCCAAGGCCACCGAAGCGGCCGGCGGCACGATCGTCAAGCGCGAATACACCACCAACAGCGCCACCGACTTCATGGCGATCCTGACCTCGATCAAGGGCGAGAAGCCGGAACTGATCTTCTACGGCGGCATGGACGCACAGGCCGGCCCGCTGGTGAAGCAGATGCGCAAGCTGGGCATCACCGCGGCATTCATGGGTGCCGACGGGGTCAACACCGCCGAGTTCGCCAAGCTGGCGGGCAAGGATGGCGAAGGCGCTTACGCTTCCAGCGCCGGCGCCTCGAAAGAGCTGATGCCGGGCTACACCGCGTTCAACACCAAGTACAAGGCGCGCTTCAACGGTGAAATCCAGGCCTACGCGCCGTACACCTACGACGCGACCCGCGTAGTGATCGATGCGATGAAACGCGCCAACTCCGCCGACCCGAAGAAATACCTGGCCGAAGTCGGCAAGACCTCGCTGCAGGGCGTGACCGGCCCCATCGCCTTTGAAAGCAACGGCGACATAAAGAACGGCACCGTGACCCTGTACCGCCTGGAAGGCGGCAAGTGGGCCGGTGTGGCCAAGCCGGCCAGCGACGCTTCCGCCGCGCAATAAGCCTGAGCGTGACGCAACAACGCCGTTCCCGCTGTGGCGGGAACGGCGTTTTTTGTGACCAAATCAGCGTCGGCGCAGCGGCACCGGAAACGTCCGGCATCCCTTGTCCGCGCTTTAGCCGGTCAGATCCTTGATCGTGGTTGAGGTACCGTTGGTCTTGACGCTGTCGATGCCGTTATCGCGTGCCGCCTCGCTGCTGTACATCTGGCTGCTGCCGATGACCTGGTGATTGCCGGCCTTGAGGTTGAAAAACGCCTTGCCGTTGGTCGCGGTCTTGCGCTCGTAGCGCTCCTCCAGCGGACTGTTGGCCTGCACCGAGGCGATACCGTTCTCCGCGGCGGCGCGGGTGTGGTACAGCTCGCTACTGAGAATGGTTTCCGCATTGCCCGCCTTCAGCACAAAACGGAACTGCCCGTCGCTGCTTTTGCTCAATTCGAACCAACCTGCCATGTGACGACTCCTTGTTGTGACGTTGACAAACACCCCAAGACAAACAGCGACTACCGCCCTGCGTACCTCCGCCCGGCGGCAGTCCATGCCAAACAGCTTAGCAGAGCCGGCACGCCAGTACCAAGCCCGAGGCATGCCATGAAAAAAGACACGCCATAAAAAACGCCCCGTGACCACACGGGGCGTTTTGGCAAGCCAGGGTTGGCCGCAATCAGGCTTTCAGTACTTCCGCCATCGCATCGGCAACGTATTCCACGTTGCGGCTGTTGAGACCGGCCACGCACATGCGACCGGAGCGCACCAGATACACCGCGAACTCTTCGCGCAGGCGATCCACCTGCTCCGGTGTCAGCCCGGTGTAGCTGAACATGCCACGCTGCTTGATGAAGTAGCTGAAATCGCGGCCCGGCACCTTGGCCGACAGCACCGCGTACAGCTTCTGCCGCATCGCCTTGATGCGCTCGCGCATCTCGGTCACTTCGCCTTCCCACTCGGTACGCAGTGCCGGCTCGGTCATCACCATGGCGGTCACCTGGCCGCCGTGGGTCGGCGGGCTGGAATAGTTGCGGCGCACGGTGGCCTTCAGCTGGCCCAGCACGCGGCCGGCTTCTTCGGCATCGTGGCACACCACCGACAGGCCGCCGCAGCGCTCGCCGTAGAACGACAGGTTCTTGGAGAAGGAGTTGCTGACAAAGAAGCTGACGCCGGCGGCGGTCATCGCGCGGATGGCGAATACGTCATCCTCCAGGCTGTCGCCGAAGCCCTGGTAGGCGATGTCCATGAACGGCAGCAGGTCACGCTGCTTCACCACCTCGATTACCTGCTCCCACTGCGCATTGGAGAGATCGACGCCGGTCGGGTTGTGGCAGCACGGGTGCAGCAGCACGATGGTCTTGGCCGGCAAACCCTTGAAGCAGGCGATCATCTCGTCGAACTTCACCCCGCCGGTGGCGGCGTCGTAGTACGGGTAGTCGTGCACCACGAAACCGGCACCTTCGAACATGGCGCGGTGGTTGTCCCAGGTCGGCGCGCTGACCCACACTTCGCTGTCCGGGAAGTAGCGCTTGAGCAGGTCGCCGCCGATCTTCAGCGCGCCGGAGCCGCCGATGGTCTGGATGGTGGCGATGCGGCCGGCGGTTACCGCCTCGTGGCCGGCGCCCCACAGCAACTGCTGCACTGCGGTGCGGTAGTTGGCGGCGCCTTCCATCGGCTGGTAGGAGCGTGCACCGGCACTGGCCACGCGCGCGGCTTCGGCCTTCTGCACCGACGGCAGCAGCGGAATGCGGCCTTCCTCGTCGTAGTACAGGCCGATGCCGAGGTTGACTTTCGGATTGCGGGTGTCCTTGTTGAAGGTTTCAACCAGGGTCAGGATCGGGTCGCCGGCGTAGGCTTCGACATGCTGGAACATAGTTTTCCTGTTTCTCTCTTGTCTGGATCGGGTGGCAAACAAGCCATAAACCTAACATAAAGCCTGCTTTTTCACAGCATCGACACCGACAAGCCGCCAAATCTGCAGCAACATTGCCGCAAATATCATTTTCAGGCCACTAAATTGCCAGCCACCCGCCAGGGTCTTACACCGCGATGGGCCACGCCTGCTCGGCCACCGTTACCTGCGCCAGTGCCGCCACCTCGCCCAGCACGATCACCGCCGGGCTGGCCAGGCCGCTGCGCGCCACATCGGCGGCCAACGTTTGCAAGCGGGTGACAATGTGGCGCTGCTCGGCACAACCGGCGCGATGCACCACCGCCACCGGCAGGTTGGCGGCATAGCCGGCGGCCATCAGCTCGCCGGCCAGCGCCTCGACATCGCTCATGCCCATGTAGCAGACCACGGTCAATTGCGAGGCAGCCAGTGCCTGCCAGTCCGGGCGCGAGCCGTCCACGGTGTGCGCGGTAACCAGCGCCACGCCGCGGGCGACGCTGCGGTGTGTCAGCGGCAGACCCAGCGCCGGGCCGACGGCAAGACCGGCGGTGATGCCGCCGACCGCCTCCACGTCCACGCCGCGCTCCGCCAGCCACGCCCACTCCTCGCCGCCGCGGCCGAAGATGAACGGGTCGCCGCCCTTCACCCGCGCCACGGTCTTGCCCTGGCGCGCGTAACGCGCCATCAGCCGCAGGATGAAGGCTTGCGGTGTCGACTTGCAGCCGCCGCGCTTGCCGACGTGCACGATGCGGGTGCCTGGGCGGGCGAAATCGAGAATGTCGCGGCCGACCAGATCATCCACCAGCCAGGTGTCACAGGACTGCAGCACGCGCAGCGCCTTCAGGGTCAGCAACTCCGCATCGCCGGGACCTGCGCCGATTAACCATACCTTGCCGTTCATGAGATTTCCTTTGCGTGTGCGGCCTGTTAGAACCTGATCACAATCTGCTGCGCCTTCGTGATCCTGCGTTGGGATTGGCCAAAAAATGCTCATTGACTTCGTGTCAACTGCGCTTTTTTGGCCAATCCCGCCTTGTCTGACTTTGGCTCGCGAGATCGTGAATACGTTCCTAACCCTGCCGGCCACCATACCTGAAACAAAAAGTTCGATTAGAACGATGTTTTATAACTAAATATCGCAAAACCAGCGGGATTACACCGCCACCATGCGCACCAGCTCGGGCACGCAGGAGCCACAGCCGGTGCCGCAGCGCAGCTCGCGCTTGAGCCCGTCCACGTCCAGCCCCCTGGCAATGCCGGCGCAGATCGCGTCCTCGCGCACGCCTTCGCAGGAGCACACCACGCGCGAACGCGCCGTGCCGCGCGCCTGCCCGGTCAGCAGCGCCGACAGGCTGTCCGGTGCCGCGCCGCCGTCCAGCCAGCTGCTCAGTGCCTCGTCGGCGCGCACATCGCCGGCCAGCACGAAGCCCAGCGGCTGTTTCGCCTGCAGCCACACCCGCCGCAGGATGCCGCGCGCCGGGTCGTCCAGCGCCGCCGACAGGCTGCCGGCCGGCTCCAGCACGCTGGCCAGCTGTTGCAGCACGGCGGCGTCCGGTGCCGCGCTGGCGGCCAGCCGCAGCCGCAGCGCTTCCACGCCGCCGAGCATCACCGGCACCGCCACCGCGTACGGGAACAGCGCGCGCAACGCGTCCAGCCGCGCCCGTGCCGCCAGCGCGTCGCCCTTCAGCAGCAGCGTGGCGCGCCACGGCAGCTTGGCCGCTTCCACCGCCACCGCGGCGTGCTTCAGCTCCGGCTGCCGCGACAGCGGATCGCCTACGCGGGTGGTCAGCGCGTTGATACCCTGCCCGCCCAGTGCGGCGCCGCCCCAGTGCATCGGGATGAAAGCCACGCCGGGGCGCAGCTTGTCGTCGGCCACCACCGGCAGGTAGATCGCGCCGCGCTTGTTGCGCACCTTGACCAGGTCGCCGCTGTTCAGGCGCTGGCGCTGCAGGTCGCGCGGGTGCATCGCCAGCTGCGGCTCTTCCACGTGACGGGTCAGTGCCGGCACCAGCGCGGTGCGGCTCATGGTGTGCCAGTGGTCGCGCAGGCGGCCAGTGGTCAGGCGCAGTGGGAAGTGCGCCGACACCTTGTCGCTGACCGTGCGCCAGGCGACATCGACAAACTGTGCCTTACCGCTGGCGGTGGCGAACACGCCGTCGCCGTACAGCCGGGCGGTGCCGTGGCCGTCGCGGAACGGCCACTGCTGCGGCCCGCGCTGCTCCAGCAGCTCGTAGCTGAGCGCGCTGTAATCCAGATCACGGCCGGCGGTGGTGGTGGCGTGCTCGGCGAATACCGCGGCGGCATCGACAAAGCCGAACGCCGGCAGCCGCTCCGGCGCGATGCTTGCGGCCAACCTTTGCGCCACGTCGTCGGCGATGCGCCAGTCTTCGCGCGCCTGCCCCGGTGCCGGCAGCGCGGCGCGCACGCGGCTGATGCGGCGCTCGCTGTTGGTGACGGTGCCGTCCTTCTCCGGCCAGGTAGCGGCCGGCAGCACGATGTCGGCGTAGGCCAGCGTCTCGCTGCTGTTGAACGCCTCCTGCACGATCACGCAGTCCACCTTTTCCAGCGCGGCGCGCACCAGCGCCTGCTCCGGCATCGACTGCGCCGGGTTGGTGCACACGATCCACAGCACCTTGATCTTGCCCTCGGCGGCGGCCTCGAACAGCTCCACCGCCGCCAGCCCCGGCGTGGCCGGCAGCGCCGGCACGCCCCACAGCGCGGCCACTTCGGCGCGGTGCGCGGCATTGCCCGGCTCGCGGTGGCCGGGCAAGGCGGTGGCAAGGCCACCGACCTCGCGCCCGCCCATCGCGTTGGGCTGGCCGGTCAGCGAAAACGGGCCGCAGCCGGGACGGCCGATGTGGCCGGTGGCCAGATGCAGGTGGATCAGCGCCGCGTTCTTGTCGCTGCCGTTGCTGTACTGGTTCAGGCCCATGGTGTAACAGGACAGCGTCGCCGCGCTTTGGGCAAACCAGCGTGCGGCGGTGACCAGATCCTGCTCGCTGATGCCGCACAGCTCGGCGGCGGCACGCGGGGTGAATTCCTGCAGCCGCTGCTTCAGTACGGCAAAGCCTTCGGTGTGCTGCGCGATGTAGTCGCGGTCGATCAGCTCTTCCCAGATCATCACATTGAGCATGCCGTGAAACAGCGCCACGTCGGTGCCAGGCAGCACCGGCAGGTACAGGTCGGCGATGCTGGCGGTATCGGTACGGCGCGGATCGACGACGATGATCTTCATCGCCGGGTTGGCGGCCTTGGCATCTTCCAGGCGACGGAACAGCACCGGGTGGGCAAAGGCCATGTTGGAGCCGGCGATCAGCACGCACTCGGCGTGATCGAAGTCGTCGTAGCAGGCCGGCGGTGCGTCGGCGCCCAGCGTCAGCTTGTAGCCGGTGACGGCGCTGGACATGCACAGCCGCGAGTTGGTATCGACGTTGTTGGTGCCAACCAGGCCGCGCGCCAGCTTGTTGAACAGGTAGTAGTCCTCGGTCAGCAGCTGGCCGGACAGGTAAAAGCCGACCGCGTCCGGGCCGTGCTGGCGGATGGTGTCGGCCAGCTTGCCGCTGACCGCCTCCAGCGCGCTATCCCAGCTGACTTCCTGCGCCGGCTCATCCTTGGACATCCGCAAGGTTGGCCGCAACAGCCGTGCCGATGGCCGGCCGGTGGTGTCGCCGAGCGTGCGGCCCTTGCTGCACAGGCGGCCGAAGTTGGCCGGGTGGGCGCCGTCGCCGGTCACCGCCAGCACGCGGCTGCCGTCGGTGGTGATCTCGACGCCGCAGCCGGTGCCGCAATAGCAGCAGATGGAGGAGACGGTGTGGTGGTGTCCCGTTGTTTCAGTCATGTTCTAGTCTCCTTGCGGCCAACCTTGTTGATGCAATGCTCAGTCCAGCGCCAGAAAAATGGCGCCCGCTTCCAGCTTCACCGGGATGTGGCCGCTACAGCCCTCGTCCGGCGCGCAGGCCTGGCCGGTGGCCAGATCGATATTCCAGTTGTGCAGCGGGCAGGTCACGGTGCGACCGGAGACGATGCCCTGCGACAGCGGCCCGCCCTTGTGCGGGCACTTGTCGACCAGCGCGAACACCTGGTCGTCGATGGTGCGAAAGATGGCGATGTCGTCGCCGTCGTCACGCTTCAGCACGCGGGCGCCCTGCGCCGGGATGTCGTTCAGCTGGCAGATGGTTTTCCAGTTGCGGCTCATGATGTGATCCTTTTGGTGGTGGCCACGACGGCGCGGGGCTGCCGTGGCCGATGGACAAGTCGCCGGTTCAGGCGGTAACCGTTTCGATGCTCAGCGCTTCAAACTCGTGACGGGCGACGCCACCCTTGGTGCGCTCCGCCCACGGGTCCTGCTCGAAGGTCAGCGCGAACTTCAGCCGCGCGTACAGCTCGTTGCGGCCAACCTCGTCGGCCAGCACCCGCTGCTTGATGTACTCCATGCCGACTCGGTGCAGGTAGTGCACGGTGCGCTCCAGATAGAACGCCTCCTCGCGGTACAGCTGCAGGAAGGCGCCGCTGTACACCATCACCTCGTCGTGCGTTTTCACCTTGCACAGGAACTCGGCCACCTCGGTCTTGATGCCGCCGTTGCCGCCGATGTACAGCTCCCAGCCGGAATCGACGCCGATGATGCCCACGTCCTTGATGCCGGCCTCGGAGCAGTTGCGCGGGCAGCCGGACACCGCCAGCTTGACCTTGGCCGGGCTCCACATGCCGAACAGGTCGTGTTCCAGATCGATGCCCATCTGCGTCGAATCCTGGGTGCCGAAGCGGCAGAACTCGCTGCCGACACAGGTTTTCACCGTGCGCAGGCTCTTGCCGTAGGCGTGGCCGGACGGCATGTCCAGGTCGGCCCACACTTTCGGCAGGTCTTCCTTCTTCACCCCCAGCAGGTCGATACGCTGGCCGCCGGTGACTTTCACCATCGGAATGTCGTACTTGTCGGCAACATCGGCGATGCGGCGCAGCTCGGACGGGTTGGTGACGCCGCCCCACATCCGCGGGATCACCGAGTAGGTGCCGTCCTTCTGGATGTTGGCGTGTACCCGTTCATTCACAAATCGCGACTGCGGATCGTCCTTCGCCTCGCCCGGCCAGCTGGAGATCAGGTAGTAGTTGATGGCCGGACGGCAGCTGCTGCAGCCGTCCATCGAGCGCCAGTCCAGCGCGGTGAAGGTGTCCGCCAGCGAGGTCAGGTGCTGCTCGCGGATCGCCTGCCGTACCTGGCCGTGGTTGAGATCGGTACAGCCACAGATCGCCTTTTCCGATTTCGGCTTCACGTCGGCGGCGCCGCCGACGCAGTTGATCAGAATCTGCTCCACGAGGCCGGTGCAGGAGCCGCAGGAGCTGGCCGCCTTGGTGTGCTTTTTCACCTCGTCGACGGTGAACAGGCCCTTTTCCTGGATCGCCTTGACGATGCTGCCCTTGCACACGCCGTTGCAGCCGCACACTTCGGCGTCGTCGCTCATGCCCATCGCGCGGTTCTGGCCGGCGTGGCCGACGTCGCCGATGGCACCCTCGCCCAGCATCAGCTGTTCGCGCATTTCGTGGATGGCGTGGCCTTCGCGGATCAGGCGAAAGTACCAGCCGCCATCGGCGGTGTCGCCGTACAGGCAGGCACCGACCAGCTTGTCGTCCTTGACGATCAGCTTCTTGTAGATGCCGCCGACCGGATCGGACAGCGTGATTTCCTCATGACCGTCGCCGCCCATGAAGTTGCCGGCGGAGAACAGGTCCACCCCGGTCACCTTCAGCTTGGTGCTGGTCGCCGCCGGCACGTAGCGGGCGATGCCGAAGTTGGCCAGATGGTTGGCCACCACTTTCGCCATGTCGAACAGCGGCGCCACCAGGCCGTAGCTGACGCCGCGGTGGCTGACGCACTCGCCCACCGCATAGACGCGCGGGTCGAAGGTCTGCATGAAGTCGTTGACCACGATGCCGCGGTCGCAGTAGATGCCGCTCTGTTCCGCCAGGCTGAAGTTGGGGCGGATGCCGACCGCCATCACCACCAGATCGGCCGGCACTTCCTCGCCGTCCTTGAAGCGCACGCTGGCGACGCGGCCGCTGCTGCCGGCCACCAGCTCGGCGGTCTGCTTCTGCAGCAGGAAGGTCAGGCCGCGTTCCTGCAGCGTGTCCTGCAGCATGGCGGCGGCGGTGCGATCCAGCTGGCGGTCGAGCAGCCATTCGCCGAGGTGCACCACGGTCACCTTCATGCCGCGTGCGGCCAGGCCGTTGGCCGCTTCCAGCCCCAGCAGGCCACCGCCGATCACCACCGCGTGCTGATGGTTGGCCGCGGCATCGATCATGGTGTTGACGTCGTGGATGTCACGGAAGGTGACCACGCCGTCCAGCTCCTTGCCCGGCACCGGCAGGATGAACGGGTTGGAGCCGGTGGCCAGCAGCAGGCGGTCGTATTCGGCCTCGGTGCCGTCGGCGGCGCGCACGATGCGGCGGCCGCGGTCGATCTCCACCACTTCCTTGCCCAGATGCAGGGTGATGCCGTGCTCGGCATACCAGTCGACATCGTTGAGCATGATCTCCGGCAGCGTCTGCTCGCCGGTCAGCACCGGCGACAGCAGGATGCGGTTGTAGTTGGCGTACGGTTCGGCACCGAACACGGTGATGTCGTACAGCTCCGGGGTCAGCTTGAGCAGCTCTTCCAGCGTGCGCACCCCGGCCATGCCGTTGCCGACCATTACCAATTTGAGCTTCTTCATGGTGTTTCCTTTGTCTGATTTGCGACGCATTGCGCGGTGTCCTGCCTGCGCCGCCCGTCGTCATTGCCGTAGCGGTGCCGAAACGAAAAAAGGTCCGCCGGTGTGACTTGCGCCACGCCGAACGGACCTCATTGTCCCTGTCCCGGTCACCGCCATTGGCGACCCGGACAATCTGATTGTGCCTGTCTTAATGCAAAAGCCGTGCCAGCCTGCAAACCCCTTTATTGCGGCCAACCTTGACCTGTTATGCCTTGGCCTGCCTGTCTATGGTGCATGGCAGCACCAAAAACAGGCAGCCACGGTCAATTCAGAACCTGTTTGCGATCTTGCGCGCTCACGCGAAACAAGGCGAAAACGGCTGAGGATGCGGCGTTTATCCAGATAAACAAGCATTCCGAAGGCGTTTTTAACGCGGTAGCGCCCCGTTCAGATCAATCACAGCAGATCGTAAACAGGTTCTCAGCGCAGCAGCAGCGCATACAGCAACACCAGGTTCGCCAGCAGCGAAACCAGCGCCAGCGTGCGCCACAGCCGCAGCGGCGCCCGCTCCGCCCACGGCACGCGCCGCAGCTGGCGTTGCGGCACGCTGTCGCCGCGCTCCAGCGCCAGCAGCATTTCCTCGGCGGTTTCGAAACGCTGCCCCGGCTCGCGTGCCACCGCCTTCAGCAGCAGATTGTCCAGCCACAGCGGCACGTCCGGGCGCTGGCGCGAGGCCGGCTGCGGCGCGTCGAAATGAGGCGTCTGGAACGCCTCGATCTCGCCGTAGGGATAGCGGCCGGTCAGCAGCTGGTACAGGGTGACGCCGGCGGCGTACAGGTCGCTGCTGCTGCTCGCCTTGCCGCCGGCGAAACGCTCCGGCGCCATGTAGCTGGCGGTGCCGGGACCGGGGCCGTCGTGCTCCGGCGTCAGCCCGGCGCAGTAGGCGACGCCGAGATCCAGCAGCCGCAGCTGGCCGTCACGGCCCAGGTGCACGTTGTCCGGCTTGATGTCGCGGTGCACGATGCCCAGGCGGTGCAGCGCCGACATCGCCCGGCACAGCGCGAGGCCGATGGCGACCACCTCGCTGATGCCGAAACGCTGCTGCGCCAGCCGTGCGGCCAGCGTTTCGCCGTCGTGCCAGCGCTGCAGGTAGTACAGGTGCTGGCGTTCGACGCCGGTGGCGACCTCGGCAAAATACGGCGAGCTGATGCGTTTCTGCAGCCACTCCTCCACCAGCAGCGCCTGCTCCGCGCCCGGATCGCCGGCCAGCAGCGGCGGCAGCGTCTTCAGCACCCAGTGCCGGCCGGCGGCGTCGGCGACGCGATAGGCCAGCCCGCCGGGCGAGGCGTGCAGGCTGGCCACCACTGTCAGCCCTTCAAACGGCTGGCCGTCGCGCAGCTTCGGCGGCAGCGGCAGGCTGGTGCCGCGCGCCAGCTCGTCGGCCAGTGCGCCCTGCGGCAGCGCCTCCACCCGCAGCACCAGCGCCGACAGGTTGTCCTGCGCACCGGCGGCCAGTGCCGCTTCGCACAGCACGCTGGCGGCACGCTGCACATCCAGATGCAGGTGCAGGATCTCGTCGATGCGCTTGTCGCCCAGTGCCTGCCACACGCCGTCGCACAGCAGCGCGAACACGTCGCCGGCGTGCAGATCGCCGTCGCAGAAATCCGGCATCACGTGCTCGTCCAGCCCCATGCCGCGCTTGAGCACGTGCGACAGCGACGCCTCCTCCCACACGTGGTCGACGGTCAGCTGCGTCAGCCGGCCTTCCCGCAGGAGGTAAACGCGGCAGTCGCCGACGTGGGCGACGGTGTAGCGGTGGCCGCGCAACACCAGTGCCGACAATGCCGCCACCAGCGGCTTGCCCTGCGCGCGCAGCCAGCGGTTGTGCGCCGCCAGCAGCCGGTCCAGCGCCGACGACACCGCCCACGTTTCCGGCGTGGCGTAGTAGTCGGCGCACACCGCGCGGATGGTGGACTGCGCCGCCAGGCGGCCGTCGGCACAACCGGAGACGCCATCGGCCAGCGCGAACAGCGCGCCCTTGCTGGTCAAGAGCCCGTCCTGCGGCACGCTCCAGCCCAGCGCGTCCTCGTTGCGTTCACGGCGACCGGCGTCGCTGGCGTGGCCGACGGCAAGTTGCAAGCTCATGGTGCTTCCCTGCTAGAAATAATGCCCGCTTAAAGATGATGCCCTGTTCCAGCACGGCGTAACGGGGCGGGATCCGTGATCCCGACCCGCTGATGGCCAGTGCTTGCCGCTTATACCCGCGCCGCGGTCACGTTGCTAGCACCCCAGGTGGTGCGCCAGCGCAGTTTCACGCCGTGCAGGCCGATCCACGCCACCACGCCGAGGCTGGCGAACAGCCACAGCCCGAGCTGGTAGTTGCCGGTGTGCTGCTTGACGAGGCCGAGGCCGGCGGCGAGCAGGAAGCCGCCAATGCCGCCGGCCATGCCGATCAGGCCGGTCATCACCCCGATTTCCTTGCGGAAGCGCTGCGGCACCAGCTGGAACACCGCGCCGTTGCCGCTGCCCAGTGCCAGCATCGCGCCGACAAACAGCGCCAGCGCCACGTTGACCTGCGGCAGGTTGAAGCCGACCACCGCGATCAGCAGCGCCGCCGCGGTGTACATCACCAGCAGGGTGCGGATGCCGCCGATACGGTCGGCCAGCGCGCCACCCAGCGGCCGCATCAGCGAGCCGGCGAATACGCAGGCGGCGGTGTAGTAGCCGGCGGTGACGGCGTTGAGCCCGTACTGGTCATGGAAGTAGCCCGGCAGCGCGCTGGCGAGGCCGGCAAAGCCGCCGAAGGTCACGCAGTAGAAGAACATGAACCACCAGCTGTCCTTGTCGCCCAGCACGCGCAGGTAGTCGGCCATCGCCTTGGGCTTGGGGCGCTGCGGCGCATTCTTGGCGAACAGGTAGAACAGCACGAACACCACGGAGAGCGGCAGCACCGCGAGGCCGAACACGTTTTCCCAACCATAGAGTGCGGCCAACGTTGGCGCCAGCAGCGCGGCAAACACGGTGCCGGAGTTGCCGGCACCGGCGATGCCCATCGCCTTGCCCTGGTGCTCGGGCGGATACCACTGCGACGCCAGCGGCAGCGACACCGCGAAGGCGGCGCCGGCGACGCCGAGGAACACCCCCAGCAACAACGCCTGCGACAGCGACTGGATGCCGTGCAGCCAGGCAAAGCCCAGCGCCAGCATCACCACCACCTGGCCGAGGATGCCTGCGAATTTTGGCGAGAAGCGGTCCACCAGCAGGCCCATGCCGAAGCGCAACAGGGCGCCGGCCAGGATCGGCGTCGCCACCATCAGCCCGCGCTGCTGCGCCGACAGCTGCAGGGCCTCGGCGATCTGGATCGCCAGCGGCCCGAGGATGTACCACACCATGAAGCTGAGGTCGAAATAGAGGAACGACACCAGCAGTGTCGGGGTATGGCCTGCCTTCCAGAAGTCCTTGCTCATTGTCTTGTTCCTTGAAAGATGTCCGTGATCGATCAGGCGGCGCGCCGGTGGCGCCGCGGCGGTCCGTGCCGCAAAAAAGCAAAGAGGCCCGTTGCCCGCGGTATCGCACCACGCGCAACGGACCTCTTTGTCCAAGCCCGCATCGCCGCCATTGGCAACCGGGACAATCATCTGCAGCGTTATCTGAGCAAGTGCCGTGCCAGCCAGATAGCGCATTTTGGCCGCCCAATCGCCACCTTTGCCGCCGCCTGCGCCTGCCGATGGTGCACAGCAGCACCAAAAGCAGGCGACTGATCGCAGGCCCCATGAAAAAACCGGGCCAGCGGCCCGGTGTCAACAACGTGTCGCCACGTCAGGGGATGCAGCCTGCCGTTGCCGCTCAGGCTGCCTCTTTGCGGTGTTTCTGGTACAGGAAATCCAGCACCGCACCGCGATAGCGGTGATAGTCGGCGTCGCCCGCCAGCGCCAGCCGGTTGCGCGGCCGTGGCAGCTGCACTTCCAGTATCTCGCCGACGGTGGCCGCCGGGCCGTTGGTCATCATCACGATGCGGTCGGACAGCAGCACCGCCTCGTCCACGTCGTGAGTCACCATCACCACGGTGCTGCCGGTGGCATCGACAATCTTCACCATCTCGTCCTGCAGGTTGGCGCGGGTCAGCGCGTCCAGCGCGCCGAACGGCTCATCCATCAGCAGCACTTTCGGCTCCATCGCCAGTGCGCGGGCGATGCCGACACGCTGCTTCATGCCGCCGGAGATCTCGTGCGGGTGCTTGTCGCGGGCGTGGCTCAGCCCCACCAGCGCCAGTGCGGCGTCGGTGCGCGCCGCCAGCTGCGCCTTGCCCTCCTTGGCGCCGAACACCCGCTCCACCGCCAGCAGGATGTTGCCGTAGCAGGACAGCCACGGCAGCAGGCTGTGGTTCTGGAACACCACCGCGCGCTCGGGGCCGGGGCCGTCGATCTCGCGGCCGTTGCACAGCGCGATGCCGTCGGACGGCTCCAGCAACCCGGCGATGATGTTGAGCACCGTGGACTTGCCGCAGCCGGAGTGGCCGATCAGCGACACCACCTCGCCCTGGCGGATGGTGAGATTGATGTCCTGCAGCGCGACGAAGCGGCCTTTCTTGGTATCGAAGTGCTTTTGCACGTTTTCCAGCTCGACGAAGCGTTCCATGTCACTCTCCCTGTCCGAAGCTGGCCTTCTTCGCCAGCCATACCAGTGCCTGTTCCAGCGCCAGCCCCACCAGACCGACCACGAAGATGGCGATCAGGATGTGCTCCACATTCAGGTTGTTCCATTCGTCCCACACCCAGAAGCCCAGCCCCACACCGCCGGTGAGCATCTCCGCCGCCACGATCACCAGCCACGCGGTACCGATCGCGAGGCGCACGCCGGTGAGCATGTGCGGCAGCACCGCCGGCAGCAGGATGACGCTGAACACCTTCCACTCCGACAGCCGCAGCACGCGCGCCACGTTGAGGTAATCCTGCGGCACCGCGCGCACGCCGGCGGCGGTATTGAGGATCATCGGCCAGATGCTGGAGATGAAGATCACCCAGATCGACGCCGGGCTGGCGGCCTTGAACACCAAGAGGCCGATCGGCAGCCACGCCAGCGGCGACACCGGGCGCAGCAGGCTGATCACCGGCGCCGTCATCCGCGCCAGGAAACCGAAGCGGCCGATCATGAAGCCCAGCGGAATGCCGACCACGGCGGCAAGGCCGAAGCCGACGCCGACGCGGCCCAGCGACATCAGGATGTTCCAGCCTATGCCCTGGTCGTTGGGGCCGTTCTGGTAGAAGGGATCGGCGAACAGCTCGGTGGCCGACGCCCAGGTGCTGACCGGCCCCGGCAGGCTGCCGCGGCTGAGCTGCGACACCAGCGACCACAGCAGCACGAAGGCGATCAGCCCCAGCAGCGGCGGCACCAGCCAGCGGATGAAGCGCACCAGCGGTTGCAGCGATGGCGGCGCCGCGGCGAGCAGGGTCTTGCGCTTGCGCGGGCGGGCGCTGCGCACGGTGGCGGGCTGGCTTGCGGCCAACGTTGGCGAGAAAGTTTCTGCAGCACTCATGATGTCGCTCCTCAGGCCTTGATCTTGAAGCCGGCGGCGTAGGCGGCCGGGTTCTTGCCATCCCACACCACGCCGTCAATCAGCTTGCTGGCACGCATGTCGCTGGCCGGCAGAGCCACCCTGGCCATCGCCGCCGCGTCCTTGTAGATGGCGATCTGGTTGATCTGTTTCGCCACCGCCAGGTAGTCGGGATCGGTCTTCAGCAAGCCCCAGCGCTTGTGCTGGGTCAGGAACCACATGCCGTCGGACAGATACGGGAAGTTGACCTTGCCGCCGTCGAAGAACTTCATCAGTTTCGGGTCCTGCCACTTCTTGCCGAGGCCGTCCTCGTAGGCGCCGGCAAAGCGGCCGGCGATCACCGCCTCCGGCGCATTGACGTAGGCCTTCTCGGCAATCAGTTTGGCGACGCTGGCGCGGTTCTTCACCTCGTCGATGTAGCGCGAGGCGTCCAGCAACGCCGCCACCAGCGCGCGCGCGGTGTTGGGGTACTTCTTCACCCACTCGCCGGTGGTGCCGAGCACCTTTTCCGGGTGATCCGGCCAGATCTGCTGCGTGGTGGCCACCGAGAAGCCGATGCCGTCGGCGATGGCGCGCGCGTTCCACGGTTCGCCGACACAGTAGCCGTCCATATTGTCGACGCGCATATTGGCCACCATCTGCGGCGGCGGCACCACGATGGTTTTCACGTCCGACAGCGGGTTGACGCCGTGCGCCGCCAGCCAGTAGTACAGCCACATGGCGTGGGTGCCGGTGGGGAAGGTCTGCGCGAAGGTGTACTCGCGCGGCTCGGCCTTGATCAGCTTGGCCAGCGCCGGGCCGCTGGTGGCGCCCTTCTCCTTCAGCTGGTTGGAGAGCGTGATGCCCTGCCCGTTCTGGTTCAGCGTCATCAGCACCGCCATGTCCTTCTTCGGGCCGCCGATGCCGAGGTGCACGCCGTAGACCATGCCGTACAGCGCGTGCGAGGCGTCCAGCTCGCCGTTGACCAGCTTGTCACGCACCGCGGCCCAGCTGGCCTCTTTCGACGGCACGATGGTGATGCCGTACTTCTTGTCGAAGCCCAGCTTGGACGCCACGATCACCGAGGCGCAGTCGGTCAGCGGGATGAAACCGACTTTGACTTCGGTCTTTTCGGGTTTGCCGGTGGCCGCGGCAAAGGCGGAGGTGGCAAAGCCGGCAGGCAAGGCGGTTGAGGCCATCAGTGACAAGGCTCCCTTGAGGAAGTCGCGGCGTTCGTTGCCCGCCGCATGCGGGTGGAGATCGAGTTCGTGACGCTTTTCCATGTGCTGCTCCCAGAGTGAGTGGACTGCAAGTGCAAAAGAAAAAGCGCCCGTCACCCCTTCATCAGAAAGGGCAACGGACGCCGTTGTCCGTGTTACCAGGCCTGCGCCGCCGTTGGCACCTTCCTGCTTTGTGACGCGTATTTGCGTCTCGCCATTCATTTAGCAAGGGTCGTGCCAGACATCAATACCTTGTTTTTAATGGCTTTTTTATTTTTCGGCAATTATTTTGCACTGCAACAGCACCGTGCGGCACCAGCTCGGTACCGGCGTGCACCACGAGTGGCGCCGCCAGAAAGCAAAAGGCCGCAACAGCATGCCTGTTGCGGCCAACCTTGCACGACAGCGGCGGATTCAGCTTTTCAGCCACTCCGCCAGGCTGATGATCTCCTGCGCCACCTCGGACAGCTTCTTCTGCTGCTTCATCGCCCGCTCGCGCAGCTGCTTGTAGGCGGTGGCCTCGTCCAGCCCCTTCATCTCCATCAGCAGGCCCTTGGCCTTTTCCACCACCTTGCGGTCGGCCAGCTGCCGTTGCGCGTCGGCCAGCTCGGCGCGGCGCGACACGTCGATCTGGTGGCGCTCGATCGCCACCTCCAGCAGCGGCTGGATACGGCTGCTTTCCACGTCGCCGACCACATAGGCGGCGACGCCGGCGCTGAGCGCGGCGCGGATGGTGTCGCGGCTGCCGTCGTCGGTGAACATCACCACCGGCCGCTCGCTCTGCGCGCCCATCACGCACACCTGCTCCAGCATGTCGCGCGATGGTGCATCGCTGTCGATCAGCACCACGTCCGGACGCGCCGCCGCCAGCACGTCGGCCAGATGCAGGTTCGCCTCCACTTCGGCCACCACGCGCACGCCAGCCTGCTCCAGCAGCGTCCGCAACGACGCGGCCTTGCCGGAACCGTCCTTCACCAGCATGACTGTCAGCACCTTGGGTCTCCCTTTTAATTTGTTATTGCACTGGAGCGCAGCAATTGCCATGCCATGTGCTGACAGCACGCTGGCAGCAGATCGCCATTACAATGTCGTCATGAACGGTAAACACAGGAACCCGCCACCATGACCACCCTGCAACGCTGCGGCTGGTGCAGCGACGACCCGCTGTACATCGCCTACCACGACACCGAATGGGGGCAGCCGGTACACGACGACCGCAAGCTGTTCGAGATGCTGGTGCTGGAAGGCGCCCAGGCCGGGCTGTCGTGGATCACCATCCTGAGAAAGCGCGACAACTACCGCCGCGCCTTCCACCACTTCGACCCGCAACGGGTGGCGGCGATGGACGAGGCCGACGTCGAGCGGCTGCTGCAGGATGCCGGCATCGTGCGCAACCGGCTGAAGATCAACAGCGCGATTCGCAACGCCCGCGTTTTTCTTGCAATGCAGCAAAAACATGGCAGCTTTGCACGCTGGTTGTGGGATCATGTCGATGGCCAGCCGCTGCAAAACCAGTGGGCCAGCCTGGGCGAATGCCCGGCCAGCACCGAATTGTCCGACCGCATCAGCAAGGCGCTGAAAAAGGAAGGCATGAATTTTGTCGGCAGCACCGTGATCTACGCCTTCCTGCAGGCCACCGGCGTGGTCAACGACCATCTCTGCAACTGCCCGCAGCACCCGCAACACCGCCAGCACGGCGTGTAACACCCGAACACCCCGGCGGCCGCGACGCCGCCGGCAGCCCGACCCAGACTCTTCTTCCTGTTGCTGCGCACCTGGCGCGATAAGTTGATCAGTGCCGATCCCTCTATCGCCCGAAAGTGCCCATGCCCGGCTATCAGGTCAAATTCGAATCCGTGCTCATCGGAGACACCCGCTATCCCATCCGCTCGCTGCTGGATGGCAACCAGTACCACGATCCCGACGGCGCCGCCGCCGCGGCCGGCATTCCGGAAGCGGCGTGGCCGCTGTTCGGGCTGGTGTGGCCGTCGGCACGCATCATGGCCGACGCCATGCTCAGCAAGAACATCCGCGGCAAGCGCATCCTGGAGGTCGGCTGCGGTCTGGGGCTGGCCAGCCTGGTGCTGCAGCAGCGCGGCGGCAACATCACCGCCAGCGACTGCCACCCGCTGACCGACAGCTTCCTGCAGCACAACGCGCTGCGCTGCGGCCTGCCGGTGGTGCCATACCAGAACGGCAACTGGGCCACCGCCAATCCGGCGCTGGGCAAGTTCGACCTGATCATCGGCAGCGACCTGCTCTACGACCGCGAGCTGCCGTCGCAGCTGGCCGGCTTTCTCGACCGCCACTGCGCCGACAACGCCGAGGTGATCGTGCTCGATCCCGGCCGCGGCAACAAGAATGCGTTCACCCGCGCGATGCAGGCGCGCGGCTACCGCTTCAGCGAGCGCGCGGCGGCGCGGCGGCAGAACAGCGGCGAGGCCTACAAGGGCCACTTCCTGACCTACACCCGCGGCCGCATCGACAGCTGAACGCCTGCGGCCAACGTTGGCCGCAGAACGTTGGCCGCAGAACGTTGGCCGCAGGCGGCAGCGGCGCACCAGTTCGGCGCAGCGGCACGTTCCCACTCATCGCGCTGCACCATGGCGGCGCGGCCGGCGCAGCATTATTTATCGAAATAATGGCCTGATTCTTGCTGCAACACGGCATCCCCCTCCGCTGACAGGATCGCCATGACTGCACCAAGTCCTACCATGTCCCTGAGTCGCAAAGAACAACACTGGCTGCCGTGGTTCGGCGGCACCGGCAAGCTGGCCATGCGCTGGAGCTGCCTGCTCAACCACCACCGCCACGACGCGATGGCGCAGATTTTCGGCAGCCTGGCCGCCAACCGCGTCGACATCCTGCAGCGCTGGGCCAGCGAGCAGTGGGCGCAGCTGGAGACACTGGCGCAACAGTGCCGCAGCAGCGCGCAGCCGCAGGCGCTGCTGGCACGCCGCAAGCAGCTGGCGCCGGACTTTTCCGAGCTGTTCATCGTCGACGCCGCCGGCGTGGTGCTGGCGTCCACCGCCACGTCACGTTGCGGCCAACGTCTGTCGCAGCAGGCGGCGTTGCAGCGCGGCTTGCGCCAGCGTTTCCTGCACGGCCCCTACAACGACCCCGTCACCGAACAGCTGGGGCCGTCCACCTCGCGCTTTCACGACGAAGTGACGCTGATGTTCTACCTGCCGCTGGACAACGGCAGCCGCGGCCTGTGCGGGCGGGTGCCCAACGACGTGCTCGGCGACCTGATCCAGCGCGAGGCCGGGCACATCTTCCGCGACTCCGGCGACAACTACCTGTTCATGGCCAGACCGGTGTTCGATCCCGGCGTGGTGCCGGGCACCGCGCTGTCGCGTTCGCGCTTCGAGGACAAGACCTTCAGCCTCGGCGACAACCTGAAGGACGGCGTCGCCACCCCGTTCGGCAGCGTGCGGGTGCAGAAGCACACCGAACTGGAGCTGCGCTTCAACGACCCATCCAGCGGCCAGCTGCACCCCGGCGTGCGCGAAACCATCCGCTGCGGCGAAAACACCTTCGTCGGCTATCCCGGCTACGCCGACTACCGCTACATCCCGGTGGTCGGCCGCGGCGTCACCTTCCAGCTGCCCGGCAGCGACGACACCTGGGGCATGATGTGCGAGGCCGATCTGGAAGAGGTGTACCGCAGCCGGCCGCTGGGCTACCGCCTGACGCGGCTGTACCTGCTGACCGCCATTCCCGCCGGCCTCGCCGGCTGGGGCATCGACCACTTTGCCGGGCTGCCGGCGGCGCTGTCGCTGCCGGTGTTCTGGGTGGCGCAGGCGCTGGGGGTGCTGGCGTTCTACCACCTCGGCGCCAAGCAGCTGACCGGGCGCGTCACCTCGCTGATCCGCGCCATCCGCAGCATCGCCGAGGGCGGCGGCGACCTGCGCCAGCGTCTGGATCTGGACAGCCGCAAGCCGGACGAGCTGTCGACGCTGGCCAGCTGGTTCAACAGCTTCATCGACAAGCTGGAAGGCACCATCCGCCAGGTGGTGCACGCCTCGCACGAGATCGGCATCGCCAACCAGCAGCTGCAGGGCAGCCGCCACGACACCCGCGACAGCGTGATGGGCGTGGTCGAGCGCATGGCGGAGATGCGCCCGCTGCTGGGGCAGCAACAGCAGCAGATCGACCACGCCAGCGACAGCGCCGCCAGCATCCTGCAGCGCATGGAAGCGCTGGCGCGGGGCAGTACGCAGCAGGTGGCGCTGATTCGCGAGCGCTCGCAAGGCATCCGCGAATCGGTGCTCGGCTCGTCGCAGACCCTGCAACAGCTGCAGACCAGTGCCAGCGAAATCGGCGAGATCGTGGCGGTGATCCGCGACATTGCCGACCAGACCAACCTGCTGGCGCTGAACGCGGCGATCGAGGCGGCGCGGGCCGGCGAATCCGGCCGCGGCTTCGCCGTGGTCGCCGACGAGGTGCGCAAGCTGGCCGATCGCACCGCCAGCGCCACGCTGCAGATCGGCGGCATGATCAGCGGCATCCAGCAGCAGGCGGCCGGCGCCGTCAGCAGCATGGGCAGCGGCATGAGCAAGATGGAAGACGGCCTGAAACTGGCCGAGGACGCCGCCCACGACAATGGCGATGCACAGCAGCTGATCGCTACCCTGATCTCCGCCATCGACGGCATCGCCAGTGCCAGCCGCGGTTATGGTGACAAGGTGCAGCACGTCGACAGCGCCACGCAGAACATCAGCAGCGTGCTGCTGCAAAGCGAGCACAGTGCCGAACAGACCGCCGCCGCCAGCCAGCGCCTGGCCGCGCTGATGCAGCAGTTCAAGGTCGCCTGAACACACCGGCAACGCGGCAGGCCCCACCCGGCCACCCGTAACGGCTGCCGACCCGATCGGTCATGCAGCCAGCGCCAGCCGGCCCATCACACCGGCAGCGAGCACAATATCCGCAAGGTTGGCCGCGACAAGCGATCGCGCGCCAGCCTGGCCCCGGCAGCCCCGCCACCAGCGGGCGCCATGAAAAAACCCGCCAGTTGGCGGGTTTTTTCATGGGCTGGCGTGGCGCACGGCCGGCCTTGCGGCCAACCTTGGCCAATACAGCCCTTACATCGCTTCCAGCACCGCGATGCCGAGCAGACCGAGGCCGGTTTTCAGCGTCTTGCCGGTCAGCGCCGCCAGCTGCAGCCGGCTGTGGCGCACCTCGCCCTCGCTCTTCAGGATCGGGCAGGCTTCGTAGAAGCGCGAGAACAGCGTCGCCACGTTGTACAGGTAGCTACACAGATGGTGCGGCTGGCTGCCTTCGGCCACGGTGGACAGCACGTCCTCGAACTGCGACAGCGCTACCGCCAGCTGCTTCTCCGCTGCTTCGCTAATGACGATGCCGGCCGCCGGGTTGTAGTCCTCGGCCTTGCGCAGCACGCTTTGCACTCGGGTGTAGGCGTACTGCAGGTAAGGCGCGGTATTGCCCTCGAAGCTGAGCATCGCGTCCCAGTCGAAGATGTAGTCGGTGTTGCGGCTCTTGGACAGGTCGGCGTACTTCAGCGCGCCGATGCCGACGGCCTCGGCGATCTGACGGCGTTCGCTTTCCGCCATCTCCGGGCTCTTGCCGCTTACCAGCAGGTAGGCGCGCTCGATGGCCTCGTCCAGCAGGTCGACCAGCTTCACGCTGTCGCCGGAGCGGGTTTTCAGCGGCTTGCCGTCCGGGCCCATGATGGTGCCGTGGCCGATGTGCTCGAACTGCGCGTCGGCGCGCAGGAAACCGGCCTTGCGCGCGGTGGTGAACAGCTGCTGGAAGTGCAGGCTCTGGCGCGAATCGACCACGTACAGGCAGCGATCCAGCCCCAGCTGGCGGGTACGGAAACGGATCGCGCCCAGATCGGTGGTGGCGTACAGATAGCCACCGCCCTGCTTCTGCACGATGTAGGCCGCCGGCTCGCCTTCCTTGTTCTTGAACTCGTCGAGGAACACCACCTGCGCGCCCTGGCTCTCGGTCAGCAGCCCCTGCTGGCGCAGCTCTTCCACCAGCACCGGCAGGTCGTCGTTGTAGAAGCTCTCGCCGCGCACGTCGTCGTCGGTCAGCAGCAGGCCCAGCTTGCGGTAGATGGCATTGCAGTGTGCCAGCGACAGCTTGACGAACTGCTGCCACAGCGCCAGCACCTCGGCGTCGCCCGACTGCAGGCGCACCACGTAGTCGCGCGCCAGGTCGGCGAAGGCAGGGTCTTCGTCGAAGCGTTTCTTGGAGTGTTTGTAGAACACGTCCAGGTCTTTCAGCTCCAGCTCCGCCTCGCCAGCGGCGCGCGATTCCACCATGTGCGCCACCAGCATGCCGAACTGGGTGCCCCAGTCGCCGACGTGGTTCTGGCGAATGACGTCATGACCGATGAAGCTGTTCACCCGCACCAGCGCATCGCCGATGATGCCGCCGCGCAGGTGGCCGATGTGCATTTCCTTGGCCAGGTTGACCGAGGAGTACTCGACCATCACCTTTTGCGGCGCCGGCTTGCTGATGCCCAGCGCGTCGTCGTGCAGCGCGGTTTGCAGGCGTGCGGCGACAAAGGCCGGATCGAGGTGGATGTTGATGAAGCCGGGACCGGCGATCTCGATCTTGCTGGCGATACCGGCCAGGTCCAGCTTGGCCACCACCTGCTCCGCCAGCGCGCGCGGGTTGGTCTTCAGCGCCTTGGCCGCGCCCATCACGCCGTTGGCCTGATAGTCGCCGAATTCCGGCTTGGAGGCGGTCTGGATGGCAGCATTGGCGCCCTCGACGCCGACGGCGGCCAGCGCGGCCACCACACGGTCATTGATCAGTTGCTGAATGGTCATATCGGTCCTGAAAAATCAAAGGCCGGACGCAAGGGGCGCCCGGCTGGGATGCAATGCACAAATTGTACGGGCTAACCGTGGCTGCGGCCAACCTTTGCACCACAAAGGTTGGCCGCAGCGGAGGGGGCACGGCTCAGAACAGGCGCGCCAGCAACGCTTTTTCCATGCCGGCCATGCCGGGGATTTTCACCTTCACGCCATTGCCCGGTGCCACGCTGGCGGCTTCGCCGTTGCGGGTCATCGCGGTGAGCTCCACGGTGCGGTTGCCGCTCGGGTGGATGATTTCCACGCGGTCGCCGACGGCAAAGCGGTTTTTCACGTCGATCAGCGCCCAGCCGTCGGCGTCCACTTCCATCACGTCGCCGACGTACTGGCTCTGCTTGGCGATGGAGTGACCGGACAGGTAGTTTTGGTGTTCCTGTGTCTGGTGACGCTCGAGGAAGCCAGGCGTATAACCGCGGTTGGCCAGGCCTTCCAGCTCGGCCAGCAGGCTGTAGTCGAACGGGCGGCCGGCCACGGCGTCGTCGATGGCGCGGCGGTAGGTCTGCGCGGTGCGCGCCACGTAGTACAGGCTCTTGGTGCGGCCTTCGATCTTCAGCGAATCCACGCCGATCTTGACCAGCTTCTCCACCTGCTCGACGGCGCGCAGGTCCTTGGAGTTCATGATGTAGGTGCCGTGCTCGTCCTCGATGATCGGCATCATCTCGCCGGGGCGGTTGGCTTCCTCGATCAGATAGGTCTTGTCGGCCAGCGGATGGCGCTCCTGCCCGCCACAGGCGGAGAAGTTCTGGTTGGCCTCTTCCAGCGCCTTGCCGAAGTCGAAGTCGATCTTCTGCGGTTTCACGTCACCGGCGTCGTCACCCTGGGTGTCGTGCACCTTGTAGTCCCAGCGGCAGGCGTTGGTACAGGTGCCCTGGTTCGGGTCGCGGTGGTTGAAGTAGCCGGACAGCAGGCAGCGGCCGGAGTAGGCAATGCACAGCGCGCCGTGCACGAACACTTCCAGCTCCATGTCCGGGCACTGCTGGCGGATCTCGGCGATTTCGTCGAGACTCAGCTCGCGCGACAGGATGATGCGTTCCACGCCCATCTTCTGCCAGAACTTCACGCCCATGTAGTTGGTGGTATTGGCCTGCACCGACAGATGGATGGGCACGTGCGGCCAACGTTCGCGCACCATCATGATCAGGCCGGGGTCGGCCATGATCAGCGCGTCCGGCTTCATCTCGATCACCGGTTCCATGTCCGACATGTAGGTCTTGATCTTGCTGTTGTGCGGAAGGATGTTGCTGGCCACGAACAGCTTCTTGCCGCGGGCGTGCGCTTCTTCGATGCCTATGCGCAGCTCTTCCAGCTTGAAGTCGTTGTTGCGCGCGCGCAGGCTGTAGCGCGGCTGGCCGGCGTACACCGCATCGGCACCAAAATCGTAGGCGGCACGCATCTTGTCCAGCGTGCCGGCAGGCAGTAGCAGCTCGGGAGCTTTCATCGGGGAGGCTTCTTCAGTGGTTCAGTGCAACAGACAGGACATCGGCAGCGGCGCGAGGTCGGGCTCGACAAAAGCCCGGCGCGCGATGTCGTCGTTGAGTTTGTGTTCGGAATAGTGCTGCCGCAGCAGCGCCGGCAGGCCATCGAGCAGGTCGGGGTTGGCCGCAACAAAATCCTGCCAGTTGCCCAGGCACTCCGGCATCGCGTCGAGACGGTCGTAGACCAGCGTCAGGCTGGCCATAGTCAGCGTGTGGTGGTACTTCTCCGCCGCACCCTGTGCCATCGCGTAGCGCGACAACGCGCGCGCGCAGCGGGCCGCCGCCTCGCGCGCCGGATAAAACTGGCGGTACGACCACGCCGCCAGCAGGTGCGCGCGATGATTGAACTCGGCCGCTGGCAGGGTATTGCTTTCCAGCTGCAGCAGAAACGCCTGTGCATCCATGTTTGATTGTCCCGGAGTCAAGCCAAAGCAAAAGGCCCCGCGACGGAGCCTTTTGATGAATTTTTTGTTGCGCTGCGATTATGCGCGCCGCCCTGCGCAGCGTCAAGCCGGCCACAGTGCACAACAGCGACATCAAGTTACTGTTTTTTGTAGCATTTTTAGCGTTTTCCACCACGCATCAGCGCCAGAAGGCCCAGCATCTGGCCGGCCACGCCCAGCACCATCAGCACGATGGACAGCAGCAGCAGCGGCACATTGCCGGCCGCCGCTTGTTGCAGCGCAGAAGCCAGCACGAACAGCAGGCTGCCGATGATCATGCAACCGATGGCCAGCGGCCGTCGTGCGCACAGGTGACGAAACAGTTGTTGCAGCATGGCATTACGCTCCGGCTGAAAGGCGCCGCCGGGTAACGGCAAAGTCTTCCAGCATCGCCAGTTCGAATTCACTGAAGCCCGCCGCCCGGCGCGCCTCCCAATTGTAAGCACCGCGCAGGTTATCGACTTCGTAGTCGATCAGCAACTGGCGGAAGCAGGCCAGCGGTTCGATGCCGCGCGCGTCGCACAGTGTGGTGAACCAGTAGTTGCCGATCTGCACGTGGCCGATCTCGTCCTCGAAGATCTGGTCGAGGATCGCCACCGTCGCGCTATCACCCAGCGCCGCCAGCTTTTTCTGGATCGGCGGCACCGCATCGAGGCCGCGCGCCTCCAGTACCCGCGGCACCAGCGCCATACGCACCATCACGTCGTGATCGGTGTCCACCGCCATCTGCCACAGGCTGTTGTGGCCGACAAAATCGCCGTAGTCGAAGCCCAGCTGCTGCAGCCGCTCGCGCAGCATGTTGAAGTGCTTCGCCTCTTCCGCCGCCACCCGCAGCCAGTCTTCGACAAAGGTGTCCGGCATGTCGCGAAAGCGCCAGACCGCATCCAGCGCCAGATTGATGGCATTGAATTCGATATGGGCGATGGCGTGAATCAGGCCGGCACGGCCGGCGATACTGCCCAGTCCCTGGCGCGGCACCTCGAACGGCGACACCAGCTGCGGCCGCGCCGGGCGCCCCGGCGCCGGCAGCGGATGCGGCAAGGGCAGCGCGTCCGCCGCGCGCGGCAGCTGGCCGGCCAGCCACTGCTGATGACACAGGCTGGCGAGCTGCGGCTTGGCGTCGATATCGCTGCTGCACAGCGCCTGATAAACGGCAGGATAGAGAGAGGAAGTCATGGCGCGGCATTTTACCCGTTGCCGGCTGACATTTGTCAGCCAACAACACCCATAGCTATTGCATAATGCCGGTTCACGATGTCATGAGGAGACGCACCATGCTGTTCAATTCCAGCCTGCTCGGCCAGGTCGAAGTCGATGAAAACACCATCATCACTTTCGAGGCCGGCCTGCCCGCCTTCGAGAACTGCACCCGCTTCAAGCTGTTCCACGAAGCCGACAGCAACAACCCCAGCGTGTTCTGGATGCAGTCGCTGGACAATCCCGATGTGCTGTTCAGCGTGACCGACCCGCAGAAACTCGGCATCCGCTACGAGATCGAACTGAGCCAGGACGAAGTCGCGGCGCTGGCGCTGAGCCGCCAGGAAGACGCCGCCATCCTGCTGACCATCTACCGCGAGCTGCCGAGCGACGAAGCCAACCCGGCGCTGTCGCAGCTGCGCGCCAATGTCCGCAACCCGCTGATCATCAATCTGGCAACGCAGAAAGCACTGCAGAAAACCGGTCTCGCCTGCGACATCGTGTTCCACAACCGCTGAGTCAGATCGCAACAGGACAAGGTTGGCCGCAACGCTTGCGGCCAACCTTGTACCCGCCGCCATGAAAAACCGCCCGACAGGCCTGGCCTGTCGGGCGGTTTTAGCTGGAACCGTTACCGGTTCCGGCCAGCCATTTAGTTGGCGGCAGCCTTGTTCATGCGGCGACGATCGGATTCGTTCAGGAAACGCTTGCGGATACGGATCGACTTCGGCGTGATTTCCACCAGCTCGTCGTCGTCGATGAATTCCACAGCCGATTCCAGAGTCATCTTGATCGGGGTAGTCAGGCGCACGGCTTCGTCGGTACCGGAGGCACGCACGTTGGTCAGCTGCTTGCCCTTGACCGGGTTCACCACCAGATCGTTGTCGCGGCTGTGAATGCCGATGATCATGCCTTCGTACAGCTTGTCGCCTGGCGACACGAACATGCGGCCGCGGTCTTCCAGCTTCCACAGTGCGTAGGCCACGGCGTCGCCGTTTTCCTGCGAGATCAGCACGCCGTTGTGACGACCTGGCATGTCCGGCTTCACCGGTGCGTAGTCGTCAAACACGTGGCTCATCAGGCCGGTACCGCGGGTCATGGTCATGAAGTCGGACTGGAAGCCGATCAGGCCACGTGCCGGAATATGGTATTCCAGACGGGTACGGCCCATGCCGTCCGATTCCATGTTGGTCAGTTCGCCACGGCGACGACCGATTTCTTCCATCACGCCGCCCTGGTGGTTGTCTTCCAGGTCGATGGTCAGGTTTTCGTACGGCTCGCACTTCTCGCCGTTGATGTCCTTGTACACCACGCGCGGCTTGGCCACGGCGATTTCAAAGCCTTCACGACGCATGGTTTCCAGCAGGATGGTCAGGTGCAGTTCGCCACGACCGGATACGCGGAATACGTCGGAGTCTTCGGTGTCTTCAACACGCAGTGCCACGTTGGTCAGCAGCTCTTTGGTCAGACGGTCGCGAATCTGGCGCGAGGTCACGAACTTGCCTTCGGTACCGGCCAGTGGCGAGGAGTTCACCATGAAGTCCATGGTCAGGGTCGGCTCGTCCACACCCAGCACCGGCAGGCCAACTGGCTGGTCCTTGTCGCAGATGGTCACGCCGATACCGATGTCTTCGATACCGGAGATGATGATGATGTCGCCAGCTTCGGCGCTTTCAACCGGTACACGTTCCAGGCCACGATAGCCCAGCACCTGGTTGATACGACCGGCAGCAACCTGGTCTTCGTGGTTCATTACGACAACTTGCTGGCCCGGCTTGATGCGGCCGTTCAGCACGCGGCCGATACCCATGCGACCGGTGTAGGTCGAGTAGTCCAGTGCGGAGATCTGGAACTGCAGCGGGGCGTCGGCATCACCGGCCGGAGTCGGTACGTGCTTGAGCACGGTCTCGAACAGCGGACGCATGTTATCGGACTCTTCTTCCAGCTCCAGCTTGGCAAAGCCGTTCAGGCCGGAAGCGTAGATCACCGGGAAGTCCATCTGTTCGTCGTTGGCACCCAGCTTGTCGAACAGGTCGAAAGTCTGGTCTACCACCCAGTCCGGACGGGCGCCCGGACGGTCTACCTTGTTGATCACCACGATAGGACGCAGGCCCAGGGCCAGTGCCTTCTTGGTCACGAAACGGGTTTGCGGCATCGGGCCTTCAACGGCATCCACCAGCAGCAGTACGCCATCCACCATGCCCAGAACGCGCTCTACTTCACCACCGAAGTCGGCGTGACCAGGGGTGTCAACGATGTTGATGTGCACACCTTCGTACTCGACGGCGGTGTTTTTGGACAGAATGGTAATGCCACGCTCTTTTTCAAGATCGTTGGAGTCCATTACACGTTCGTCAACTTGCTGGTTTTCACGGAAAGTACCGGATTGACGCAGCAACTGGTCAACCAGCGTGGTCTTACCGTGGTCAACGTGGGCGATAATGGCGATGTTACGAATTTGTCGGGTCATGGGAACACGTAGTTTTAGAAAGTCGCGCGAATAATAGCACAAACAGGGTTGCAGTTCACCGCCTGGGGTGGCTTTATTTCGGTACACTGGCGACGTTTCATCAGGAGAACAACACAATGTACGACTGGAATGCGCTTTGGCACACTCATGCCGGCAAGCAGCAGCGTTTTGCGAGCGAGACGCTGGACATCAACCAGCTGGCCCCGGAACTGGGCGCCACGCTGCATCGCGCCGCGCGCAACCCGCACGACATCGCCGTCTATGACCACGGCGATCACTACAGCCTGCTGCGCCACGACCAGGGGCTGCAGCTGCTGCGTCTGGAAAAACGCGTCCTGTTCGACATTGCCATCCGCCTGGTCACCGCCGACGAGGGTCAGGCGCTGGCACTGCCCTACCTGGAAGTGCTGGTCGACAACCTCGCCACCGGCGAAGCCGGCAGCTGGCGCGCCGAAGTCCGCTGCAGCGAGGATGGCGAACTGCTGGCCAACGACGCCCTGCTGCAACACGAACAGCCGCCGCTGATGGACTGGCCCGAGCTGAGCTTTGCCGACGATGTCCGCTTTGCCGCCGCGCTGCGCGACAGCTGGCAGGAAGCCGCCGAGGCCGTCACCCTCGACGCCGCCGCCTGGTTCAACGCCGAAGCGCTGGAGCAGCACGCGGCCGAACCACCACTGGACGCCCGCATTCAGCAGATGTGCGAGCGCTACGCCGAGATCGTCCGCCGCGAGCAGGCGCTGTTGTCGCGCCAGTTCAGCGACGAGGAACTGATGCTCATCGCCGAGGTGTTGCGCGGCGTGACCTTCGAATCCGCCGAATCCTGCCGCGGCCTGTGGCTGGCGGTGGAAAACCGGCTGCTGCAGGACGAACTGGACCGCAAGCACGGCGTCGATGGCGCCGCGCTGCTGCGCCAGCTGCAACAACTGAGCTACACCCAGGAAGTGGCGCTGATTGAGGCGCTGGCACCGGCGCAGGACTGAGAACCTGTTCACGACCTGCTGCGCTTCGTGAAACGTTACACGGTGAGTACGCCTTCGGAATGCTCATTGACCCCATGTCAACCCCGCTTCCTCAGCCGTTTTCGCCTTGTCTCGCTCTAGCTCGCGAGATCGTGAACACGTTCCAAGCAAAAAAAAACGGGGCAATCCATCCAAAGATTGCCCCCACCCCTATCCATTCAGCAGAAAGTGAACACCGTTTGCTGATGCACTGCATCATAGAGGCGCCAGATTACGCCGCCGTGACAGGGAACAGCGTCAGCACCACCTTGCCGAGGTTGCGGTTGTCGGCCAGATACTGGTGCGCCTCGGCCACCGCCGCCAGCGGATAGCTGCTGTCCAGCGTCACGCAGGCGCGACCGGACTGTAGCGCCGGCAGCACCTGCGTTTCCAGCGCCTGCGCCAGCTGCGCGCGCCGCGCCAGCGGCTGGGTGCGCAAGGTCGAGCCTTGTACCCGCAAGCGCTTCATTAGTAGCTGCGCCAGATTGATCTCGCCCTTGCTGCCGCCCATCACCCCGATCAGCAGCAGCCGGCCGTCGGCGCGCAGGCTGGCCAGATTGTCGGCAAACAGCGCCGCGCCCACCGGATCGAGGATCACGTCGACACCGCCCGCGGCCTTGAGGTTGGCCGCAAAGCCCGGCTGGCGGCTGTCGATGGTCAGCATCGCGCCCAGCAACTGGCAGTAACAGCGCTTCTCCTCGCTACCGGCGCTGGCCACCACCTCGGCGCCGAGCAAACCTGCCAGCTGGATCGCCGCCGCGCCGACACCGCTGGCGCCGGCGTGTATCAGCGCCCGCTCGCCCTCCTGCAGCTCGGCCAGTTCGACCAAGTTCAGCCACGCCGTCATCCACGCCTCCGGCAGGCTGGCGGCCTCAACCCAGCTCAGCCAGTCCGGCTTCGGAATCGCCACCGCGCTGTCCAGCAGCGCGTACTCGGCATAACCGCCGCCCGCCACCAACCCGAACACGGCATCGCCCTGCTGAAAGCGCGACGGGCCGTTGACGGCATCGACAATGCCGGCCACCTCCAGCCCCAGCAGCGGCGACGCGCCCGGCGGCGGCGGATAATGCCCTTCGCGCTGCACCAGATCCGCCCGGTTCACGCCGGCGGCCAACACCCTGACCCGCAGCTGGCCCGGCTGCGGCTGCGGTTTTTCGATCAACGCCAGTTCCAGCGTTTCCACCCCGCCCGGGGCCTGTTGAATCACGGCCTGCATAGACATCATTGACCCTCCGCAAGCTAAGCATGTGCACTTGCATTACAATAGCACGCCATGAGCGCACCCTGTTTCCACTGCGGGCTTCCCGTCCCCGCCGATGCCGACTACCCCGTCCGTTACCGTCAACTCCAGCAGCACACCTGCTGCGCCGGCTGCCAGGCCGTGGCGCAGACCATTATCGATGCCGGACTGGACGACTACTACCAGCACCGCACCGAAGGCGGCCGCCCGGCCGAGGCGCTGCCGGCCGAGCTGCTGCAACAGATGCAGCTGTACGATAACGACGAACTGCAGAAAAGCTTTGTCCACCTCGAAAGCGAAAACGTCCGTGAAGCGGCGCTGATGCTGGAAGGCATTACCTGCGCCGCCTGCGTCTGGCTCAACGAGCAGCAACTGCGCCGCCTGCCCGGCGTGCTGACGGTGGACATCAACTACGCCACCCACCGCGCCCGCGTACGCTGGGACAACAGCCGGCTGCAACTGTCCGCCATCCTGGAGGCCATCGCCGCCATCGGCTACCGCGCCCATCCCTACGACGCCTCGCGCCAGGAAGCGCTGCACCAGAAAGAGCGCAAGCAGGCGCTGAACCGCTTGTGGGTCGCCGGGCTGTCGATGATGCAGGTGATGATGTACGCGGTACCGGTGTACATGGCGCCGGACGGCGAGATCGAGGCGCAATACCTGTGGCTGCTGCACTGGGCCAGCTTCGTGCTGACCGTGCCGGTGGTGATCTACTCCGCCATTCCGTTCTACCGCGCCACTTGGCGCGACATGAAAACACGCCGCGCCGGCATGGACACCCCGGTCACCATCGGCATTCTCACCGCCTTTTTCGCCAGCTTCTGGGCGCTGATCAACCGCATCGAACACGGTATCTACTTCGACTCGGTATCGATGTTCGTGTTCCTGCTGCTGGGCGGGCGCTACCTGGAAGGCATGGCGCGACGCAAGACCGGCGAGGCGACCGAACGGCTGGTCAAACTGCTGCCGGCGTTCGCCCACCGCCTCGACAACTGGCCGGCCTCGCGCGACAGCAGCGAGGTGGCTGCGGCCAACCTTGCGCTGGGCGACCTGCTGCTGGTCAAGCCCGGCGAAACCATCCCCGCCGACGGCATCATCCGCGACGGCCAGTCCAGCATCGACGAATCGCTGCTCAGCGGCGAGAGCCTGCCAGTCGCGCGCCGCAGCGGCGAGGAAGTGGTCGCCGGCAGCGTCAACAGCGCCAGCCCGCTGGTGATCGAGGTCAACCGCATCGGCCAGGGCACCCGCCTGGCCGGCATCGTGCGGCTGCTGGACCAGGCACTGGCGGAAAAACCGCGGCTGGCGCTACTGGCCGACCGCTTCGCCAGCGTGTTTGTCGCCGCGCTGCTGCTGGTGGCGCTGGCCACCTTTGCCTGCTGGTACTGGTACGAGCCGGCACGCGCGCTGTGGATCACCGTCGCGGTGCTGGTGATCTCCTGCCCCTGCGCGCTATCGCTGGCAACGCCGGCGGCACTCACCGCCGCCACCGGCCACCTGGCGCAGCTGGGCGTGCTCACCGCCCGCGGCCATGCGCTGGAGACGCTGAGCAAGATTACCGACGTGGTGTTCGACAAGACCGGCACCCTCACCCACGGCCGCATGCAGCTATTGCAACTGCAGACCTTCGGCGCGCTCGACAACAGCGCGGCGCTGGCACTGGCGGCGGCGATGGAATCCGGCTCCGAGCACCCGATCGCGCGGGCACTGCTGGCCGCCAATGAGGCGCCACTGCCGGCGCTCGGTGACGTGGTCAACACTCCCGGCCAGGGCATCAGCGCCCGCCTGCAGGACACCGCCTGGCGTCTGGGGCGGCCGGAATTCATCAGCAGTCGTTCACCAACCATCCCGGCCGACTGGCCGGCGGCGGCAACCTGCATCGCGCTGGGCCACGACGACGAGATCGTCGCCCTGTTCGCCATCGGCGACCAGCCGCGCGCCGAGGCCGCCGCCGTGGTGCAGCAGCTGCAGCGCCGCGGCCTGACCCTGCACCTGCTGTCCGGCGACGCCGCACCGGCGGTCGAACACCTTGCGGCCAACCTTGGCCTGGATCACGCCCGCGCCGCGGCCACGCCGGAAGACAAGCTGGCCTACGTCAGCCAGCTGCAGCAACAGGGTCGCCGCGTGCTGATGATCGGTGACGGCGTCAACGACGCGCCGGTGCTGGCGCGCGCCGACGTGTCGCTGGCGATGGGCGGCGGCACCGATGTCGCTCGCGCCAGTGGCGACCTGATCCTGATCCACGACGAGCTGGGACGGCTGCCGGCGACGCTGGCACTGGCGCAGCGCACCATGCACATCATCCGCCAGAACCTGTGGTGGGCGGCGCTGTATAATCTGCTGGCGCTGCCGCTGGCCATCGCCGGCTGGATCACGCCGTGGCTGGCCAGCCTCGGCATGGCGCTCAGCTCCTTACTGGTGGTGGGCAACGCCCTGCGCCTGATCAAACGGGATAAATGATGGAAAGCCTGTATTTGCTGATACCGATGAGCATCGTGCTGGTGTTTTTTATCGGCGTGCTGTTCTGGTGGTCGACCCGCTCCGGCCAGTTTGACGATCTGGAAGGCCCGGCGCACCGCATCCTGATGGACGACGACGACACCAGCGACGACGCCGGCACCCCGCCAGCCGCACGCTGAGCACCGTCTCACCCTGACGCCACGCCGAGGCTTCGGCGTGGCGTCGTGCTTTTCTGTCCTGCCGCCGCGCGGCGTGGCAAAAAAACGGGGGAGCAAGCTCCCCCTCGAAAACCGCACCGTTGCAGGGCACGCAGCCGGCACGGTCACAACCCCCGATCGCCACCGCGTCACGGCGACCATCGGCTTGCCGCCATTGTGCGCAGCGCCCCACCATTCGGCCAATTAATTGTCGCCAAACTGGCGATTATGTTTTTCAATCACTCTGCCGCGGCACAAGGCGGCAGGCAGCCGCTAAAATGGCCGGCCTTACGCAGCAATGCCAATGGCGTTGCCCGTCATAGCCAATCAATACGAGTAACGCCGCCAGCGCGGCCAGCAAGGACACGACACGGATGAGAATCCTGATTCTGGGAGGAGGACAAGTTGGCGCCAGCGTGGCGGAAAGCCTGACCAACGAAGGCAACGATGTCACCGTGGTCGATCAGGACGCCAACCTGCTCAAGCTGCTGCAGAACCGCCTCGACATCCGTACCGTGCTCGGCAACGCCGCCCATCCGTCGGTGCTGCTCAATGCCGGCGCCGAAGACGCCGAGCTGTTGCTGGCGCTGACCCGCAACGACGACACCAACCTGCTGGCCTGTGCGCTGGCCCGTACCCAGTTCAACATCCCCACCTGTATCGCGCGCATCCGCGCCAGCGATTACGTGGAGGGCCGCCACGCGGTGCTGAAGCAGTTCTCGGTCGATCACGCCATTTGCCCGGAGCAGATCGTCACCAACAACCTGTACCAGCTGCTGTCCTACCCGCGTGCGCTGCAGGTGCTGGACTTCGGCCACGGCCTCGCCCAGCTGGTGGTGGCCCGCGCCGGCAGCGACGGCAAGCTGGTCGACCGCCCGCTGAAGCAGATCCGCGACGACATGCCGGACAGCGACTCGCGCATCTGCGCCATCTACCGCAATGACAAGCTGATCGTGCCGGATGGCAACACCGTGATCGCCTCCGGCGACGAGGTGTTCTTCATCGCCGCCAAGGCCGACGTGCCGGGCATGCTCGGCGAGCTGCGCAGCAGCGAGAAGCCGGTGCGCCGGGTGATGATCGCCGGCGGCGGCAACATCGGCTACCGCCTGGCGCGGCTGCTGCAGGACGACTACGAGGTCAAGCTGATCGAGGCGCGCGGCGAGCGCGCAACGTGGCTGTCGGAAAACCTGGACAAGGCACTGGTGCTGCATGGCGAGGCCACCGACGAGGCGCTGCTGGAAGACGAAAACATCGACGAGATGGACGTGTTCTGCGCGCTGACCAACGACGACGAAGACAACGTGATGTCCACGCTGCTGGCCAAGCGCATGGGCGCCCACCGCGTCATTGCGCTGGTCAACCGCTCCAGCTATGTCGACCTGCTGGAGGGCAACCGCATCGACGTGGTGATCTCGCCGCACCTGTCCACCATCGGCTCGGTACTGGCGCACCTGCGCCGTGGCGATGTGGTGGCGGTGCACCCGCTGCGCCGTGGCGCCGCCGAGGCCATCGAAGTCATCATTCACGGTGACGAACGCACCTCGCGCCTGGTTGGCCGCAAGGTGGAAGACATCAACATGCCAACCGGCTGCACCCTCAGCGCGGTGATCCGCGGCCAGCAGGTACTGATGGCGCACCACGACCTGGTGCTGTGCAGCGAAGACCACCTGATCATCTTCGTATCGCGCCGCCGCCAGCTGCGCCAGATCGAGAAGCTGGTGCAGGTCAAGATGGGGTTCTTCTGACATGCTGCTGCAAGGCATCCACCACGTGGCGCTGATCTGCCGCGACTACGCGCAGAGCCGCGCCTTCTACCACGACACTCTGGGGCTACCCATCGTCAGCGAGCACTACCGCGCCGGGCGCGAATCGTGGAAGCTCAACCTGGCACTGCCCGACGGCAGCCAGCTGGAGCTGTTCAGCTTCCCGTCGCCACCGCCGCGCCCCAGCCATCCGGAGGCCTGCGGCCTGCGCCATCTCGCCTTCCGCGTCGCCGATCTCGACCACGTCATCGCCACGCTGGCTGCGGCCAACGTGGCCAGCGAAACGGTGCGCACCGACGAATACACCGGCCGCCGCTTCACCTTTATCGCCGATCCGGACGGCCTGCCGCTGGAGCTGTACGAAATGGCGTCACCATGCTGAAAATCCTGCCCGTCATCCACGTGCTGGCCAAGCTGATCATGCTGTTTTCCGGCACGTTCGCCTTCCCGGCGCTGGTGTCCTGGTATTACGACGACGGCACGCTGCCCTACTTTGTCCGCGCCGCGGCCGCCAGCGGCATCGCCGGCTTCCTGCTGTGGATCGCCACCGCCCGCTTCGAGCGCGAGCTGAAGCCGAAGGACGGCTTCATCCTGGTGACGCTGCTGTGGATCACCTTTGCCGTCACCGCCTGCCTGCCGATGCTGTTCTACCTGCCGGGCATGACGGTGACCAATGCCTTTTTCGAGTCGATGTCGGCGCTGACCACCACCGGCGCCACCACCATGCAGGGGCTGGACCGGCTGCCGCCGTCGATCAACTTCTGGCGCCACTTCCTGACCTGGCTCGGCGGCATGGGCATCATCGTGCTGGCGGTGGCGGTGCTGCCACTGCTGGGCATCGGTGGCATGCAGCTGTACAAGGCGGAAACCCCCGGCCCGATGAAGGACAACAAGCTGGCGCCGCGCATCGGCCAGACCGCGAAGAACCTGTGGTACGTGTACTCGGCGCTGACCCTCGCCTGCTACGCCTGCCTGCTGCTGGCCGGCATGGCGCCGCTGGACGCGCTATGCCACGCCTTTACCGCGGTGGCGCTGGGCGGCTTCTCCACCAAGGACAGCAGCATCAGTCACTTCGACTCCTGGCAGATCGAGGCGGTGCTGTGCGTGTTCATGATCCTGGCGGCGATGAACTTCGCCACCCACTTTCTCAGCTGGCAGCGCCGCAGCCTGAAAAGTTACTGGCACGACATCGAGGCGCGCTACGTGGTGCTGTTGCTGCTGGGCAGCATCCTGGCGATGAGCCTGTACCTGTGGTGGCAGCAGATCTACACCTTCACCACCGCGCTGCGCTACGTGTCGTTCAACCTGATCTCGGTGGCCACCGATACCGGCTACGCCAGCACCGACTACGCACAGTGGCCGATATTCGTGCCACTATGGATGCTGTTCCTGTCCTGCCTCACCGTCAGCTCCGGTTCCACCGGCGGCGGCATCAAGATGATCCGCACCCTGATCCTGACGCGGCAGGGCTACCGCGAGATGAGCACCCTGCTGCACCCGAAAGCGGTGCTGCCGCTGAAAATCGGCAACCGCGTGATTCCGGAAGCGGTCGCCTTTTCGGTGCTCGGTTTCATCTTTGTCTACTTCATGAGCGTGGTGGTGTTTACCTTCGTGCTGATCGGCAGCGGGCTGGATTTCATCACCGCCTTTACCGCCAGCCTGGCCTGCATCAACAACATCGGCCCCGGGCTGGGACAGATCGGCCCGACCGGGAACTACGCCGGTCTCAGCGATTTCCAAACCTGGGTGTGCACGCTGGCCATGCTGGTGGGCCGCCTCGAGGTGTTTAGCGTCCTGATTTTGTTTACCCCTACTTTCTGGCGAAAATGACCATGCGACATTCCTTATCCCTGCTGGCTTTCGCCCTGCTGCCCTGCTTTGCCCACGCCATCAGCGACAGCACGCTGCTGGCCGCGCGCGAAGCCTTCCGCAACAACGACAGCGCGCAGCTGGCCAGCCTCGGCAATGGCAGCGGCGACCGCGACCCGCTCGCCGCGTGGCCGGGCTACTGGCAGGCGCGACTGGCACTCGACAACGGCGACGACAACCCGAGCCGTGCCTTCATCAGCAACGGCGGCAACGCCTTCCTGCGCGAGCGGCTGCTCAACGACTGGGTACAGTCGCTGGGCAAGCGTGGCGACTGGGACGGCATCCTGCGCGTGGCGCCGGCGCTGTCCGGCGAGGCGCGCGACGCCGACAGCAGCTGCTGGCTCGACGTGGCCACCCTCAACCGCCGCCAGACCGTGGCCAGCGCGCCGGACCTGTGGCAGAACGTGCGTCTGTCCGACGGCTGCGCACGACTGGTGGAAGAACAGGCCGCCCGCGGCATCCTGACCCCGGCGCAGACCGAGGCGCGCATGCGCCTGCTGCTGGCCGGCAACTATCTGACCGTGGCGCGGCGGCTGGCGGCGGCGGCCAACCTTGGCGAGCGCTTCTTCACGGCAGGCGGTGCCGAACAGCTGGTGCAGCAACTGCTGACCCTCGGCAAGAACAACCCGGTGGCGGCGCTGGAACGGGCCGCCGCCAGCGAGGCGATGTTCAGCAAGGCGCAAAGCGGCTTCCTCTACGGCCAGCTGGCACTGCGCAGCGCGCAGCGGCTGAACATGCCGCAGGCGCTGGATGCCTTCGAGCGCGCCGACCCGCAGCAGCTGACCGACGAGCAATGGGAATGGTGGCTGCGCGCCGCGCTGCGCCAGCAGGACTGGGGCCGGCTGGAACAGCTGAGCCGTCGTCTGCCGGAAGCGCTGGCCGGCAAGGGTGCCTGGCAGTACTGGCGCGCACGCAGCCTGCAGGCGCTGGGCCGCGGCAACGAGGCCACGCCGCTGCTGATCAAGATCAGCTTCGAGCACAACTACTACGGCCTGCTGGCCAAGGAAGAACTGGGCACCACGCTGGAAGCCCCGCTCAGCCGCAGCCCGACCCCGCTGACACTGCAGCGCCAGCTGCTGGCCGACCCCGACATCCAGCACGCGCTGGCGCTGTTCGAGCTGTCTCTGCGCAACAACAAGCCGGAATGGCGCGAAGACGGCCGCCGCGTGTGGCGCTGGGCGCTGCGCGGCCGCAACGACGAGCAGCTGCTGGCCGCCGCCGAGATCGCGCTGGAGCGCAACCTCTACGACATGGCGATCTATGCCGCCGAGCGCACCGTGCGCACCCATGACTTCAGCCTGCGCTTCCTGACCCCGTACCGCGACACCACCCGCCGCTACGCCAGCCAGCTGGAAATCGACGAAGCCTGGGTTTACGGCCTGATCCGCCAGGAAAGCCGCTTCCTTAACGTCGCCCGCTCCGGCGTCGGCGCCAGCGGCCTGATGCAGCTGATGCCGGCGACCGCGAAATGGGTGGCCGGCAAGATGGGCCTGCCGAGCTACCAGGTCAACGATGTCGACACCAATATCCGTCTCGGCACCTGGTACCTGCGCCACGTGCTGGACAACCTGTCCAGCCACCCGGTACTGGCCACCGCCGCCTATAACGCCGGCCCCGGCCGCGCCCGCGGCTGGCAGGCGGCGATGCCGCTGGAAGGCGCCATTTACGCGGAAACCATTCCGTTTACCGAAACCCGCGACTATGTTCAGAAGGTGATGGCCAATGCGGTCTATTACGCCGGTGCGTTCCGCCAGCCCGGCAACACGCTGAAATCGCGACTGGGTACCATCCCGGCACGCTGACCGGCGTTCCGACAGGGAGATAACATGCACCAATTCAACAGAATCGCCGTGATCGGCGGCGCCGGCTTCGTCGGCAGCTACATCGCCGAAGAGCTGACCCGCTACGGTGCGCAACTGAGCATCGCCACCCGCCGCCGCGAGCGGCACAAGGGCCTGCTGCTGCACCTGCCAAGCGCGGATCTGGTCGAAACCAACGTCCATGACGCCGGCCAGCTGGAACAGTTCCTCGCCGGCCACGACGCGGTGATCAGCATGGTCGGCATCCTGCACGGCTCGCGTAACGACTTCGAGAAGGCGCACGTGCAGCTGACCGGCAAGATCATCGCCGCCTGCAAGAGCCAGGGCATCCGGCGCATCGTCCACATCAGCGCGCTGGGCGCCGGCGAAAGCGCGCCCAGCGACTACCAGCAGACCAAGGGCAAGGCCGAGCGCCTGCTGCGCGACAGCGGACTGGACGTCACCATCCTGCGCCCGTCGGTGATCTTCGGCGCCGGCGACAGCTTCCTGACCCTGTTTGCCAGTCTGGCCGCCGTCGCGCCCTTCATCCCGCTGGCCGGTGCCAACACCCGCTTCGCGCCGGTATGGGTCGAGGACGTCGCCCGCGCGGTGCGCGTCTGCCTGGAGCAGGACGCCAGCATCGGCCAGACGCTGGAGCTGACCGGCCCCAAGACCTACACCCTGCGCCAGCTGGTGGCCTATGCGGCCAACCTTGCCGGCCATCCGCGCACGCTGATCGCGCTGCCGGAAGGCCTCGCCATGCTGCAGGCGACGCTGATGGAGCTGCTGCCCGGCAAGCCGCCGCTGAGCCGCGACAATGTGCGCTCGCTGCGGGTCGATAACGTCAGCCAGCAGCCGTTCCCGGCGCTGCTCGGCTTCAGCCCGACGGCGCTGGAGGCGGTGGCGCCGCTCTACCTCGGCGAACAGGAATTCAACCGCCAGCTCGACCGCTACCGCAAACAGGCCGCCCGCCGATGAAGTGCTACATCGTTGGCGGTGCCGTGCGCGACCGCCTGCTGGGGCTGCCGGTGGCCGACCGCGACTGGGTGGTGGTCGGCGCCACGCCGGAGATGATGCAGGCGCGCGGCTTCCGCCCGGTGGGCAAGGATTTTCCGGTGTTCCTGCACCCGCAAACGCAGGAGGAATACGCGCTGGCGCGCACCGAACGCAAGAGCGGGCGCGGCTACCACGGCTTCGTGTTCCACACCTCGCCGGAGGTGACGCTGGAAGAAGACCTGATCCGCCGCGACCTCACCATCAACGCCATCGCCGAGGACGAACACGGCGCGCTGACCGACCCCTACGGCGGCCAGGCCGACCTGCAGGCGCGGCTGTTGCGCCACGTCAGCCCGGCCTTCGCCGAAGACCCGGTGCGCATCCTGCGCCTGGCGCGCTTCGCCGCGCGCTTCGACTTTGCCGTCGCCGAAGAGACCATGCAGCTGATGCATGACATGGTGGCCGCCGGCGAGGCCGACGCGCTGGTGGCGGAGCGGGTATGGCAGGAGCTGGCCAAGGGGCTGATGACGGCCAGACCGTCGCGCATGCTGCAGGTGCTGCGCGACTGCGGCGCGCTGGCGCGACTGCTGCCGGAGCTGGACGCGTTGTTCGGCGTACCGCAACGCGCCGACTACCACCCGGAAATCGACTGCGGCGACCACGTGATGCGGGTGCTGGACTACACCGCCGCCTGCGGCCAACCTTTGAGCGTGCGCTTTGCCGCGCTGATGCACGATCTGGGCAAGGCGCGCACCCCGGCGGAGATCCTGCCGCGCCACCTCGGTCACGAGGCGCGCGGCGAGGTGCCGCTGCTGGCGCTGTGCGAGCGGTTGCGGGTGCCCAGCGACTGCCGCGACCTGGCACGACTGGCCACCCTCTACCACACCAAGATCCACCGCGCCGCCGAGCTGCGCGCCGACACCGTGCTGCGCCTGCTGCGCGACTGCGACGCGCTGCGACGGCCGGAGCGCTTCCTGCAACTGCTGGATGTGTGCCTCGCCGACGCCCGCGGCCGGCTGCACTTCGAGACCTGCGACTATCCGCAGGCCGAGTGGCTGCGCCAGCTGCTGGCCGCGGCGCAGTCGGTCGATGCCGGTGCCGTTGCCCGCGACTGCGCCGACAAGCGCGACATCCCGCAGGCGGTGGACCGCGCCCGCGTCGCCGCCATCGCCGCCTGCCGGCGCCAGCTATTCCCCACCGAAAGCCAGCCATGAGCCGGCTCGATGTCACGCTGCTGCGCGGCGGCACCAGCAAGGGGCTGTTTTTCCGCCACGACGACCTGCCGCCGGCCGGTGCGGCACGCGACGCGCTGCTGCTGCGCGTGCTGGGCAGCCCCGACCCCTACGGCAAGCAGATCGACGGTCTCGGCACCGGCATCTCCACCACCAGCAAGGTAGTGCTGCTGCGACCGTCGCTACGTGACGACCACGACATCGACTACCTGTTCGGCCACGTGTCGATCGCCGAGCCGCTGATCGACTGGTCCGGCAACTGCGGCAACCTCAGCGCCGCGGTGCCGCTGTTTGCGCTGCTGCAAGGCATGGTGGCGCACGCGCCGCGCGACGGCGCCGTCAGCGTGCGCATCTGGCAGGCCAATATCGGCAAGACCATCATCGCCGAGCTGGCCATGCGAGACGGCCAGCCGGTGTGGGAAGGCGACTACCGCATCGACGGCGTCGCCTTTCCCGGCGCGCCGCTGACGCTGCGCTTTCTCGATCCCGCCGGCGGTGCCAGCGGCCGGCTGTTCCCCACCGGCCGCGTCTGCGACAGCTTGAGCCTGCCGGACGGCAGCAGCCTGGCCGCCACGCTGATCGACGCCGGCAACCCGACCGTGTTCGTGCGTGCCGCCGATGTTGGCCTGGTCGGTGACGAGCGCGGCGACATCGCCGATGCCGCGGTCAACCGGCGCCTGGAATGGGCACGCGCCGCCGGTGCGGTGGCGATGGGCCTCTGTGCCGACATCGCCACCGCCAGCCGCGAGCGGCCGGCGACGCCGAAGGTGAGTTTTGTGTCACCCAACACGGCGCCCGGCGTGGCGCTGACCGCGCGCATCCTGTCGATGGGCCGGCTGCACCACGCCTACACCGGCACCGGTGCCATCGCACTGGCGGCGGCGGCCGCGATCGACTGCACGCTGGTGGCGGAAGCCTGCGGCGGCGTGGTGCGCGGCGAGGCGCTGCGCTTTGCCCACGCCAGCGGCCAGCAGCAGCTGGAGGCGCGGCTGTCGTCCACGCCGGCCGGCTGGCACATCGACGAGGTGGTGATGACGCGCACCGCGCGGCCGCTGCTGCAGGGCAGCCTGTTCCTGCCGAGCCAGTACTGACGGTTGCGGCCAACCCTGGCGCAAGGCTGGCCGCAATGGCGCCCCGTTAGCCCTTTGTCATCACATGCTGGCATACTGCGGCTTTCTTCTAGCATCAGGAGCCCCCATGGCTATCCTTATCCTGTTCGGCCTCGTCACCCTCATCGTCATCGCCGGCCTGCGCGTCATCGACCAGCAGACGCTGGCCATCGTCGAGACCTTCGGCAAGTTCTCGCGTGTGCTCACCCCGGGCCTGAACTGGATCATCCCCGGCGTGCAACGCATCGCCTGCCTCATGGACCTGCGCGTGCAGGAGCTGTCGGCGCAGGTCGAGGTCAAGACCCGCGACAACATGTTCGTCACCCTGCCGGTGGCGATCATGGTGCGGGTGATTCCGGAACGCGCCGCCGATGCCTACTACCAGCTGGCGTCACCGCAGGAGCAGGTCAAGACCTGGGTGCTCAACACCCTGCGCTCGTCCACCGCGGCGATGACGCTGATGAACATGTACGAGGACCGCGACGAGCTGGCGCAGCAGATGCAGGCCAGCCTTGCCGAGCGCATGGGCACCTACGGTTACGAGATCGTCAGCGTGCTGATCGACCAGCCGACGGTGTCGGAAGAGGTGCAGCACGCGTTCAACAGCGTGATCGCCTCCGAGCGCAAGCGCGAGGCGGCGGTGCAGGAGGCGGAAGCCAAGCGCATCCTGATCGTCGGTGAAGCCCGCGCCGAGGCCGAATCGCAGCAGCTGCGCGCCGAGGGTCTCGCCCGCGCCCGCACGGTGCTGGCCGCCAGCCTGACCGAAGCCATCGCCCAGGCCAAGGGCAGCGGCATCAGCGAGAACGACATCATGTACCTGCTGCTGGAAACCAACCGCCTCGACACCGTGAAATACGCCAGCGAGAAGGGCAAGCTGGTGCTGATGGACCTGCGCGCGCCGGCCAGCCAGGCCGGGCTGCAGATTCCGCTGGATTAAGCCGGACCCGTCCGCAGCGCAGAGCAAGCTTGGCCGCCATATTGCGGCCAAGCTTTTTTGCATTTCAGCCGCCGCCACGATGCGGCAAGCTTATTGACGTTGCACCGCGGCAGCGGGCATGATGCCAGAGCGCAAAACAGCGGGATTCACCCGTGCTGCAGACAAAGGAATCGGAGAAACCATGAGTCAGTTCGACAACGTCAGCGTTGTAAAAGAAGCCAATGTTTATTTTGACGGCAAGTGCGTCAGCCACGGCATCATCATGCCGGACGGCAGCCGCAAGTCCGTCGGCGTGATCCTGCCGGCCAAGCTGCTGTTCAGCACCGGCGCCCCGGAAATCATGGAAATCCTGGCCGGCGAATGCAAGGTCACCCTCGCCGGCGAAACCAGCGCCAGCAGCTACAAGGCCGGCGACTCGTTCAAGGTGCCGGGCGAAAGCTCGTTCCAGATCGAGGTCAGCGACACCGTGCACTACGTCTGCCACTTCGGCTGAGCCGTCGCTCGGCACAGAAGCCAGGGCCACTTCGGTGGCCCTGTTTTTTTTGCGGCCAACCTTGACTACGCCATTGGTGGTGACCGCTTCCGCCGGATGGTCGCCCTTGACCCAGGACAAGGCTGCCCGCCTTGCCGCTTGCTACTGTGCGCCGGTCCCGACTGACGGAAACACAGCATGCAACGTCTTCCCGAACTGATCTGCCCGGCGGGCAGCCTGCCCGCGCTGAAGGCCGCCATCGACAATGGCGCGGACGCGGTCTATCTCGGCCTCAAGAACGACACCAACGCCCGCAATTTTGCCGGGCTGAACTTCGACCACCGCAGTGCCAGCGAGGGCATCCGCTACGCCCGCGATCGCAAGCGCAAGGTGCTGATGGCGATCAACACCTACGCCCGCGGTGGCGACAGCCTGCGCTGGCGCGCCGCCATCGACGAGGCCGCTGCGCTGGGCGTCGACGCAGTGATCCTCGCCGACCTGGGCCTGCTCGCCTACGCGCACGAACGCCACCCGGCGCTGCGCCTGCACCTGTCGGTGCAGGGCTCGGCCACCAACTACGAAGCCATCAATCTGGCGCAATCGCTGTTCGGCGTGCAGCGCGCGGTGTTGCCGCGGGTGCTGACGCTGGACCAGGTGCGCCACGTGATCGCCAATACCAGTGTCGAGATCGAGGTGTTCGGCTTCGGCAGCCTGTGCGTGATGGTGGAAGGCCGCTGCCTGCTGTCCAGCTACGCCACCGGCGAATCGCCGAACAGCCACGGCGTCTGTTCGCCGGCGCGCTTCGTGCGCTGGGAGGACAACGGCCAGGGCATGGACGCCCGCCTCAACCACATCCTGATCGACCGTTACGGCACCAGCGAAACCGCCGGCTACCCGACGCTGTGCAAGGGCCGCTTCGAGGTCGAAGGCCATACCGATTACGTGCTGGAACAGCCGTCCAGTCTCAATGTGCTAGCGATGCTGCCGCAGCTGCTGGACGCCGGCGTCGCCGCGATCAAGGTCGAAGGCCGCCAGCGCAGCCCGGCCTATGTCGCGCAGGTCACCCGCGCGCTGCGCGAGGCACTGGATCAGGCCGGCCAGAGCGCGCAACGCTTCAGCGTGAAGCCGGCGTGGCAACAGGCCTTGGCCAAGGTGTCGGAAGGCCAGCAGGTCACCCTCGGCGCCTACGACCGGCCGTGGAAATAACAAGGAGACGCTTCAGTCATGTCACATTCCGCCATGAGGCTCTCGCTCGGGCCGCTGCAGTACTTCTGGTATCGCGACCAGGTAATGAATTTTTACGCCGAAGCCGCCAGTTGGCCGCTGGACATCATCTATCTGGGCGAAGTGGTCTGTTCGCGGCGCCAGCAATTGCGCACCCGTGACTGGATCGCCCTTGCCGACGATCTCGCGGCCAGCGGTAAGGAGATCATTCTCTCCAGCCAGGTGTTGCTGGAGAGCGAAAGCGACCTCAAACGCCTGCGCCAGCTGATCGAACACGGTGCCGTGCGACTGGAGGCCAACGATCTGGGCGCGGTGCGCCTGCTGCACGAACGCCAGCTGCCGTTCGTCGCCGGCCCGCACCTCAACATCTACAACCGCGACACCCTGCGCCTGTTCCAGCAACTGGGCGCCTATCGCTGGGTCTGTCCGCTGGAATGCAGCGCCAGCCTGCTGCGCGACATCCTCGGCGACGAGGAAGACCTGCCACAGACCGAGCTGTTCGCCTGGGGCCGGCTGCCGCTGGCCTACTCCGCGCGCTGCTTTACCGCCCGCCACTACCGGCTTAACAAGGACGACTGCCAGTTCAAGTGCCTGGAGCATCCGGAAGGCATGACCATGCACACTCAGGATGGCCAGCCCTTCCTCGCCATCAACGGCATCCAGACCCAGTCCGCGGCGCGGCAATCGCTGCTGGCGCACTATCCGGCGCTGCAGCACAGCGGCGTCAACATCCTGCGTCTCAGCCCGCAGGCCGACAACATGGCCGCCATCGTGCAGCAGTTCCGTGACGTGCTGACCCAGCCGGCGACCGCCGCCGCTGCCGCGAACCGCCTGCAGTCGCTGTCCGCGATGCCGCTGGCCGACGGCTACTGGCGCGGCGAGGCCGGCATTGCCTACCAGGGAGACCACCATGCCTGTTCCTGACTTTACCCTGCCGCCCTTCGGCCGCCGCTGGCTGCAACGCCTGCCGGCGACGCCGCCGGCGTGGCTGCTGGTGCACAGCCTCAACCAGCTACAGAAGCGGCAGGTGCTGGCCGCCGACATGAGCCTGCTCAGCGGCAAGACCTTCGCGGTGGAGATTTGCGACGCCGGCCTGACGCTGACCTTCTGTGCCGATGACGAGCGCTTCCACACCGGCAGTAGCGGCGACGCACCCGACCTGCGGCTGGCCGCCAACCTGGCCGACTTCCTGCGGCTGATGCTGCGCGAGGAAGACCCGGACACGCTGTTCTTCTCGCGCCGGCTGCGCATCGAGGGCGACACCGAGCTGGGGCTGATCGTGAAAAACCTGCTCGACAGCGTCGACTGGGACAGCACGCCGCTACGCCGCTTCATGCAGCACTAGCCGCGATGGCAAAAGGTTGGCCGCAACGCCGTGAGCGTTGCGGCCAACCTTTTTTCCGTTTGTCAGTCATGCACTGCTAGCGGATGTGCGACAGCCCTTCGCCACTGGCAATGCGCTGGTGCACCACGGCATTGAAATGGCCGATCCAGCGCCGGTCGAACTGCGACTCGCAGGCGTTCAGCTCCGCCACCGCGCGCAGCAGCGAACGGGCTTGCTGGCGCTGGCTGTGCTTGAGGATCACCGCCTCGAACGCGTCGACAATCGCGATCAGCCGCGCGCCGTCGCAAATGCTGTCGCCGCCCAGCCCGGCCGGGTAGCCCTTGCCGTCCAGCCGTTCGTGATGCTGGCGCACCATCAGCGTCGCCTCTTCCCAGCCCGCCATCCGCGCCAGTAGGTCGGCGCCCCATTGCGGGTGATGCGCCAGCTGCGCCCGCTCTTCCTCACTCAAGCGCCCCTGCTTCAGCCACAGCGCTTCCGGCAGGAACATCATGCCCAGATCGTGGAGGTAGATCGCCGCCTCCAGCTGCAACGGATTAACCGCAAAGCCGGCCGCCTCGTTGCAGGCGCGCGCCAACAGCAGGTTGCGCTCGGTACGCCCCTGGAACAGCAGCGAACGCTGCTCGAACTGCATCGCCAGCTGGTGGAACAGGCGCAGGTCATCGCGCTGGCTGGCGCTGAGCGCGGCGGCACGGGCATCGGCCTGGTACGGCACCACCGGCTTGTAGCCGGTCACCGTCTCGATCAGGTGGGCAATGGCCTCGTCCAGCGCCGCCGGTGGCGTTTGCGCGACCTGCGTCAGCTCGTGGCACAGCAGGTGAAAGTCGGCCAGCTGCGCCTCGCTGTGCAGCTCCAGCGTCTGCATCAGCAATTCCAGCCGGTCCAGCGCCAGAAACAGCACCTGCTCGATGTTGTAGCCGAACAGCAGCTCGCCGCTGCGCACCCGTACCAGCACTTCCTCCATGCCGTGCAGCAAGGGCGCCACGAAGCCCAGCCGGCACAGCCCGGCATCGCCCTTGATGGTGTGCAGCAGGCGCATCAGTTCGCCCAAGAGCGCCGTGTCGCCCGGTTTTTGCCGCAGCGCAGTCAGCAAATGGGCGATCCGCGGCGCATAGTCTTCCAGCGCATTCTGGAAATCGGTAAAGCTTTCTTCGTCTTCGATGCGGTAATACGCAGGTAAATTGGCCACGCCACGCCTCCGGAGAATGTCGGGTCTTGTTTGGCTTATCGATGCTGTATAGCCAATGACAGGCCAATGTGCCATAGCCGGCGGCAACGCGCCGCCAAAGCTTGACCAGACGCAATGATTGCCCGCTTCCGCCCCGGATTTCCGACAATTTTCTCCCCGCACGCCAAAAAACACTTGCCGAGGACGGCACCAACAGGCAGACTGCGTTCTGCAGTTTTTCAAGATGTGATCTGTCAGTTGTTGTAGTGGCCCTGCCCGTACCACAGTTTGTCATTTCTCTTGATTGACATGCGCTTTTCTCAATTTACCTATTCTCCAAAGGGAACAGAACATGGCAACCGGTACCGTTAAATGGTTTAACGACTCCAAGGGCTTCGGCTTCATCACTCCAGACAACGGCGGTGACGACGTTTTCGCTCACTTCTCCCAGATCAACTCCAAAGGCTTCCGCACTCTGGCTGAAAACCAGCGTGTAAGCTTTGACATCGTTGACGGCCCTAAGGGCAAGCAAGCTTCCAACATCCAGCCAGAGTAATTCTGCCGCTGGCTGAACGAAAGCCGAAAAAACCCGGATCATGTCCGGGTTTTTTGTTTTGTTACTGCGCGCAAGGCACTGCCATGAACCCTACCGACCAAGACGCCATTCTTGATGCAACTCGCCGCTGGCTGGAAAACGCCGTCATCGGGCTGAACCTGTGCCCGTTTGCCAAGTCGGTCTACGTCAAGAACCAGGTGCGCATCATCGTCAGCGAAGCCCGCGATCCGGCCACCCTGCTGGAACAGCTGATGCTGGAACTGCGCCTGCTGCAGGAAACCGATCCGCAGGAAATCGACACCACCCTGCTGGTGCACCCGCACACGCTGCAGCGCTTCCTCGATTTCAACGACTTCCTGGAAATTGTCGATGCCGCGGTGGCCGACATGGGCCTGGAAGGCGAAATCCAGATCGCCAGCTTCCACCCGAAATTCCAGTTTGCCGATACCACCGTCAACGATATCAGCAACTTCACCAACCGCTCGCCTTATCCGACCCTGCACCTGATCCGCGAAAGCAGCATCGCGCGGGCAGTGGAGGCCTTTCCGGAGGCGGAGGCGATCTTCGAGCGCAATATCGAGGTGCTGGAAGAGCTGGGACACGCCGGCTGGGTGGCACTGGATGTCGGCCCGGAACGCAAGCAGCCATAAAAAAACATCACGCCTGGCGTGATGTTTTTTTATTACCGGCCGTGGCGCCGCTTACTGGTTGCGGGGGTGCTTGCCGGTGATGTCGCGATAAAAGGTGCGAATCTGCGGCATGTCCACCGCGATATCACCACCAGGCTGATACAGCGCCAGGATGCCGCCACGCTTGTTGGGGTAGTCGAGATACGCCAAGGCAATCGGCACGCCGGCGCCCTGCGCGATGTAATAGAAACCGCTCTTCCACTCCGTCACCCGGCCACGGGTTCCCTCCGGCGGCACCGCAAGCACCAGCGCGTCACGCTGGCGGAATTCGGCCACCATCTGCTCCACCAGCGAATTGTTCTGGCGACGGTCAACCGCGACGCCACCCAGCCAGCGCATCAGCGGCCCGAACGGCCCGCTGAACAGGGTGTGCTTGCCCATCCAGTAGATCCGGGCACGGGCGGCAAAGCAGAACATCAGGGTGAGCGGAAAATCCCAGTTGCTGGTGTGCGGCGCACCGATCAGCACGTACTTCTGCAGACGGGGAAAGTCGCCTTCCAGCCGCCAGCCGAGCAGGCGCAGGGTGGCAACGGAAAACCAGCGACAAAGGGTACGCACGACCGGCGTATCGAAAATGGTGTAGTGCATGCAACGCCCCAAAGGCGATAACCGCAGGGGCTAGCGCAATCCGATCAGCTTGCCGGCCACCAGGGTGGCCGGCGCAAAGAGGGCGAGAGTGTACACCATGTGTCGCGGCACAGGCTTATTGCGCCGTCAGCTGGCCGGTCACGATCAGTTCGATGATGCGCTCGGCGGTATCCATGTCCGCCTGCTGGTAGGCCGACTTGACGTAGGGCAGCAGGCGCGCCAGTTCCGCTTCGCTGGCATTCGCGGTCAGTGCCGACATGTCGTAGATGAAGCGCACGAACAGCACGCCCGGCTCCGGCTCCTCGATGCGCATGATGCGCGAGCCGCCCGGGTGCAGCTCCGTGGCCTGCGCGTGGTAGCGCACCTCCTGCTCCACCTCCAGCTCGATACGCTCGTGCACGATCAGCGTGCCGAAGGCGATTTCGCGCTGCCAGACACTGCCCTCGCGCGCCACGATGCGCGCACTGGTGATGTTTTCGTCGAACTGCATCGGCAGCTCGGCGCGCAATACCAGCCCCTGCCACAACTGCTGCCGGGTCAGTGCCGGCGCCTGGCTGCTATCGGCGGGAGAGATGCGAATCAAATGTTCAAACTGCATGACAACAATCCTCACAGTGGCGGTTCCGCCGGTGATGTTCTGATGCCGGCCATTGTAGCTTGGTTGCAATTTCGCAACATAAAAAGCCGGCATCCACGGCATTCTTTAATCAAACAACACAGCAGCTTAAAGCGATTAATTACACATTATTAAGCGATCCCGATAACGCCCATAAATAAACATTTAGACATGCTTTAATTGCATACGCTATGCCATAACAGAGCATGCCCATAAGGCCATGTTGCGGCACCGCCAGCCGGCTACCAACCGCAGCGGCCGGCCATAGCAGCACAGAAGATCAACCCCACACCAACATCGAGACACGGGTTCGCTTCTTCCCATGATTGCACCATTACAAAAAGCGTCGTACCTCGGCAATGCCAGCGTCAGCCAGTTTGTGGCCCAGCTGGCCGGCTGGCTGGATGGCGAGGCGTTTGGCGAACACCGGTTCTACATCCGCGACAAGATCCTGCCGGATGGCTACGACCGCGCTTTCCGTGCCGACACCCTGCAGCAAGCCTTCCAGCGCTTTTACTGGAATGGCCGCCACTACGACCAGCATCTGGCGATCCAGCAGTCGCTGCGCGAACGGCTGAGCCTGGCACTGAGCCAGCAGCACGACGCGCTGGTCGACATCATCGACGACACCCTGCTGTGGGCCTCCGGCGGCAAGGTGATCAAGCTGTACACCCTGAACCGCGACTGGGCTCGCAGCCATGCGGCCAACCTTGCCGTCAAGCTGCAGCGCAGCCTCGCCATTTTCGCCAGCGACACACCGGATTGCAGCGCCTTCGACGGCGAACTGCGCATGAACGCCGGTTTCACCAAAGTGTACACCCTGGCCGCGCCGCGATTGCTGGCCTATGACGGTCGCACCGGCGCCGCACTGGGCTATCTGGTGCGCCAGTTCTGCGAAAAGAACCGCCTGCTGCTGGATCCAAACCTGTGCTTCCCGTGGGCACCGGGCGCGTCCACCATGAACCGCAACCCCAGCACCGAGCTGCTGCACTTCAAGCAGCTGGCCAACCGCAGCCGCTTCCACGCCGAATGGAAAATCCGTGCCGGCTGGGTGCTGGGTGCCGCCTGCGACGCCGCCAGCAGCGACTGGTGCAAGGGCGATGCCGGCCTGCGCCGCGTCGAGGCCGCGCTGTTCATGATCGGCTATGACATCCCGCTGGCCAAGAAACCGGCCCGCTCCGGCCGCAGCCTGCTGACCGACTGAGGCGGCCCCGTCTGCACGTCCCCCGCGTTTCTGGCATGATCGGGGCATGGTGACCGCACGGTTGCCATGCCTGCCGACCTCAAGGACCATGCCGCCGTGACTGATCATGTAATGAACTGGGAAGCCCTGCTTTCCACCCGCCGTTTCAAACTGCAGGCCGGCAAGGTGCTGGCGTCGCAGGCACCAGCCACGCTGGAGGCCGCGGCGGGTCTGCGCAGCGACTTTCACATCGACCACGACCGGCTGGTGTTTTCCAGCGCCTTCCGCCGTCTCGGGCGCAAGACCCAGGTGCACCCGCTGGCCAGCCACGACCACACCCACAACCGTCTCACCCACAGCGTGGAAGTCGCCAGCGTTGGCCGCAGTCTCGGCAACCGCGTCGGCGCCATGATGCAGCACGCCGAGCTGCTGCCGGCCGGCTACACCCCGTTCGACATCGGCAGCGTGGTGCAGGTCGCCTGCCTGGCCCACGACATCGGCAACCCGCCGTTCGGCCATACCGGCGAAGACGCGCTGCGCGAATGGTTCCGTGACCCGCAACATGCCCACCTGCTGCACGGCCTTTCTGCGGCGGAACAGGCCGACATTCAGACCTACGAAGGCAATGCCCACGGCCTGCGCATGGTCGCCAGCCTGGAAATGTACGGCAGCGAAGGCGGCATGCGGCTGACCTCTGCCGCGCTTGGCGCGCTGATCAAGTATCCGTGGACCTCGGACGCCCCGCGGGCGCAGGCGCGCGGCAAGTTCAACATCTACCGCACCGAGCTGGCCTACTTCGAGCATGTCGCCGCCGAGCTGGGGCTGATCCGCAAGGGCGCGCACGAGTGGGCACGCCACCCGCTGTCCTACCTGATGGAGGCCGCCGATGACATCTGCTACGCCATCCTCGACCTGGAAGACGCGGTGGAAATCGGCATACTCGACGTGCGCGAGTTCGAGGCGCTGTTCAGCCACTTCGGCGAAACCGAGCGCCTGTGGCACACCGACGATCCGCGCCAGAAGTGCGCGATGCTGCGCGGCATCGCCATCGGCCGCTGCGTCGCCGAGGTCGCCGAGAAATTCATGGTGCACCAGGACACCCTGCTGCGCGGCAGCTTCCCCGGCAAGGACCTGATCGACGTCTGCGCGCCGCAGATCAAGGAAACCCTGCTCGCTGCCAAGCTACTTGCCAGTCAAAAGGTGTACCGCCACCGCACCAAGCTGGTCACCGAGCTGGCATCCTACCCCTGCATCGGCACGGTGCTGGACGTGCTGGTGCCGGCGATCCACACCCGCCTGACCCTGGGCGAAGACGCGCTCAGCGCCCGCCACCAGCTGGCACTGAACCTGTTGCCGACGCCGCTACACGCCGAACAGGGCCTGTACCACGCCTACATGCAGGTGCTGGACTACATCGGCGCCATGACCGACAACTATGCGGCCAACCTTGCCCGCGAAATCTCCGGGGTCGGCATCCTGTAATCCCGCCCGTGCCGGCAGAACACGCTGTTCTGCCAGTCCCGCCCCGCACAAGGGTTTACCCTTGCACACGATGTCCGGGTGCTGCGCCACAATGTTTGCCCCACCCTCGCGAGCTCGTCCATGTTCGAACGCATCCTTACCATCATCCTGCCGGTTCTGGTCATCGTGCTGATCGGCGGCGTGTACGCCCGCCGCGTGCGGCCGGACATGCGCGCCGCCAACAAGCTGAACATGGACGTCTGCGTGCCGCTACTGGTGTTTTCAGCACTGGCGGCCAAGGATTTCGACCTGCTGGCGCACTGGAAGCTGGTTCCGGCCGCGGCGCTGATCGTGCTGCTGTCCGGTGTGCTGAGCTGGCCGGTGGCGCGACTGTGCCGCATCGACCCGCGCACCCTGTTGCCGGCGATGATGTTCAACAACTGCGGCAACATGGGGCTGCCGCTGGCGCTACTGGCCTTCGGTCAACAGGGCTTCCAGGCCTTCGTGGTGCTGTTCATCGTTTCCAACCTGCTGCACTTCACCCTCGGCGCCTTTATTTTCAGCCATCACACCAGCCTGGCCGGGCTGCGCCGCAACCCGATCGTGATCGCCACCCTGCTCGGCCTTGTCTTTGGTCTGAGCGACATCACCCTGCCGGCGTGGCTGATGGCCGGCATCAGGATGCTGGGCGAGATGACCATTCCGCTAATGCTGTTCGCGCTGGGTGTACGCATGGTGGATGTCAGCCTTGCCGGCTGGCGCGTCGGCCTGCTCGGCGCCGTGCTGTGCCCGCTGACTGGGCTGGCCGGTGCCGCGCTGGTGATCCCGCTGCTGCAGCTGGCGCCGGAGCAGACGGCGCTGGTGGTGCTGTTCGGCGCGCTGCCGCCGGCGGTGCTGAATTTCCTGATGGCCGAGCTGTACCAGCAGGAGCCGGAGCGCATGGCGTCCATCGTGCTGATCGGCAACCTTGCCAGCCTGCTGTTTGTACCGTTAGGCTTGGCCTTTGCCTTGCGCTAGAGTGCCACCGACATGACTGTTACCCGCATCTGCCTGGTTCGTCACGGCGAAACCGACTGGAACGCCGAGCGGCGCCTGCAAGGCCAGCTGGATATCCCGCTGAACGACAACGGCCGGCAGCAGGCTGCCCGCCTCGCCGCCGCCCTCAAGCAGGCCGCCCACCCGTTTGCCGCGCTGTACAGCAGCGACCTGCAACGCGCCGCCAGCACCGCGGCACCGATCGCGCAGCAGCTGGGACTGACGGTCTCCTCCCTGCCGGAGCTGCGCGAGCGCCACTTCGGCGCCTTGCAGGGCGTGACCCTGGATCAGGGGCCGAGCCAGCAGCCGCACGCTTGGCACGGCTACAGCCAGCGCGAACCGGCGCACGACCTGGACGGCGGCGAAAGCCTGCTGGCGTTCTCCGCGCGCGTGCACCACGCGCTGGCACGGCTGGCGGCGGAACACCACGGCCAGAGCATCCTGCTGGTCTCCCACGGCGGGGTGCTGGACATGGCCTACCGCCTGGCCAGCGGCCAACCGCTGACGGCGCAGCGTGCGGTGCCGATCCCCAATGCCGCGCTCAACTGGCTGGGCGTCGACGCCGCGCAATGGTCTATCATCGAATGGGCCGACCAGCGCCATCTGGCACAAACCCTGGATGAGCTGTAAGAAAACCGCCGCCGGCACGACTATCCGCTAGTCCCCAAGGAGCGCCCAAGGTTGGCCGCAAAGGAGATTCATCATGCCCGACAAGCTTTTCAAGACCCCGGCCGAATGGCGCGCCATCCTCACGCCGGAACAATACTATGTCACCCGCGAGGCCGGCACCGAGCGCCCGTTCAGCGGGGATTACTATCTGCACAGCCAGGTCGGTAATTACCACTGCGTGTGCTGCGACGCGCTGCTGTTCGAATCCACCACCAAGTTCGACGCCGGCTGCGGCTGGCCCAGCTTCTGGGAAGAAGCCGTCAAGGGCAGCATCCGCCGCATCCGCGACACCAGCCACGGCATGATCCGCACCGAGGTGCGCTGCAACCGCTGCGACGCCCACCTCGGCCATGTCTTCGATGACGGTCCGCCCCCCAGCGGCGAGCGCTTCTGCATCAATTCCGTGGCGCTGTACTTCATCGCCAACGAGCAGGCCGAACTGTAGCAATAAAGGAATAGCGCCAGCTCGAAGCGGAGATGGTGAAATGCCGCAACTGGCGCACGCTTCATTGCTCCGCATCGAGTTCCAGCTGACCAATCAAGACCATGCCCCGTTTGGCCCGACGCCAGTTTGAAAAGGCGTCGCGGCAGGCACGTCACGACCTTTCCCATGCCCCTGAAACCCCGTGCGACGATGACTGTGACCGCGCAGGCTCAGGTTTTTGGCGCACATCGTGAAGGCCTACGGGCAGCGATTCAGCGGAGACAACGGCGTTACACGCCAGAGGAAAGCGCCTTTGCACGCTGAATCCGATTCGGGCGACAAGACCAGCCTGGCTCAGACTGCGCCGCGATCGCGCCTCAGACTTCCCAGTATTCCTTTTCCCTGCCCGGCACGCCCGGATTGAGCCGCTCGCGCAGACTGCGCAGCTTTTCCGGCTCGCCACGCACGCGGAACCAGCTGCCGTCTTCCTCGGCACGCTCTTCCAGCACCTGGCAGTGGCTGTAGATGTCACCGCGCAGCTGTTGCGCCGACCACGGCAGCAGCAGCTCGTCTTCCACCAGATCCTGCTGGAAGAAGGAGACGATGGCCGCGTGCAGGCTGGCCACTTCCTCCGGACGACGCGCACTCATCACCACGCAGCCTGGATAGCGCTGTTGCAGTTCGGCAGTCCAGGCAGACTGCGCGGCTTCATCACCGACATGGTCGATCTTGTTGAATACGCGGATGCGCGGCACTTCGTCGGCGCCGATTTCCTGCAGCACTTCGTCGGTCACTTCCAGCTGGCGCAGGAAGCCGGGATCGCTGGCATCAATCACATGCAGCAACAGCGCCGCATCCAGCGCTTCTTCCAGCGTCGACTTGAAAGAAGCCACCAGCCCGTGAGGCAGGTTCTTGATGAAGCCAACCGTATCGCTGACCAGCACGCGCGGCACGCTTTCCGGGTAGAGGGCACGCACCGTGGTGTCCAGCGTGGCGAACAGCTTGTTGGCCACCAGCACCTCGCTGCCGGTCAGCGCCCGCATCAGCGTGGACTTGCCGGCATTGGTATAGCCCACCAGCGATACTCCGCCCAGCCCCAGGCCCTGACGTTCCAGACGGCGTGCGCGCTGAGTCTTGCGCTCCAGTTCCATGGCGATGATTTCGCGTTGCAACTCGGCGATGCGGTCACGTACCTTGCGACGGTCCAGCTCGGTATGCGACTCACCGGCACCACGGCCACCCACGCCGCTACGCTGCCGGCCTTGCGGGCCGGCGAGTTTGGCCGCTTCGCGCAGGCGCGGGGCCATATAACCGAGGCGGGCGATTTCCACCTGCGCGCGCGCCGCGCGTGAGCGGGCATTGCGATGGAAAATCTCCAGAATGACCATGGTGCGGTCCATCACCGCGCAGCCCACGGCCAGTTCCAGATTGCGCGCCTGCGACGGGGAGATTTCGTGGTCCACCAGCAACACGTCGAACTCGACAGCATCGGCGTCCAGCGCTGGCGATCCGGCTTCCAGTTCGTCGTTGCGGACACCGCGATTGACGAACATGCTGACTTCTTCCAGCTTGCCCACACCCAGATAGGCGGTGCGGTCGAAGCTGCTGCGCTTTTGCACAAAGGTCTGCACCACCTGGAAACCCAGCGTCTTGGCCAATTCGCTCAGTTCGGCGAGCGACGCCTCGAACTCGACATCACTGACATCCGGCAACTGGACCGATGCCACCAGGGCGTAGCGGGGCTTCTCTTTGACTTCTGTTTGCATGTGCAGATGGCTTCAACTTGATGGCTAACCGAGCATAGTACTCACAAATGGCACCGTCCGTTGCCCGAATGCGTGACAGGCAATCGCTAGCCATTCAATCTGCGCGCGTGGAGAGAGGCCCACTTGGCGCGCGCAAGCTTCGCAGTCCGACAGACGCCACGTTGAATAGCACTTCGCCAATGGCAATTTGGCGACGCAGATGAAAATCTGCCGCAGATGAAGAAACGATGCAGTCGTGCCCCGACATGCTTTATCTGCCCACCGCCTTGCAGCCAGGCTGGCCGTGTCAGCCGTGTCACTGGCCAGTGCTTCGGCACCCGTGCGGCATCGCGTAATGTAAAGGCTCACCAGAAAGGCCGGCAGGGTCTGTCCGCCAACGCTCATCGCTGCCGCCAGCTTATTGGCCGGCCACGGTCGGGGCGCTACTTGCCGCGATACTCGATGCGCGCGGTCATTTCCTCGATCGCCAGCGCCAGTGCCCTGGCCGCACCCGCCGCATCACCGGCGACATCGGCGTAGTCGGTCCACTCGCCATAGCGCAGCTGCCAGCCGCCCGCCCCGGCGCCCTCGATCCGCAGGATGTACTCCGGCACGGAGAACTGCTCGCCGGCCGCGGTGGTCAGCGGGCGGTACTGCACCGCGTCGCCCCAGCCGTTCATGACCGGCGCTCCGCCGGAACGGGCGCCAATGGCAGCCCGAAGAGATTGAAATGGTTCATCCGCCGATTCTAGCAAGCCGCCGCCGTGCCGGCTGCCGCGCTGGCGTGATGTCTGTTATGCCACGATGCGACCAGCGTTAGCTGACCACCGGTAACTCGTCCCAACAGGTGGTCCAGCGCGGCGAGCGTTGCTCCTGCCGCATCCGCCAGTTCGCGCTGAGCGCTTCCGACGCCAGTCGCAGCGTGCCGCTGCCATAGTGGCGGTTTACCTGATCCAGCGTTTGCAGCAAGGCGACGCGCCGCGGATCGGTACTGATCGCAAACAGGTCCGGCTGCCGCGCCTGGGCGGCGCCGATCCCCAGCAGCACCACGCCGGCCTTCTTGTAGCCGTGGCCGGGCTGGTAGATCGCCTCCAGCCCGGCCAGTGCCGCCTTGACCAGCACAAAGGTGTCGGCGGCGGGGCCAGGCAGCGGCACCACCGTCCAGCCGCGCGGCGGCGGTGCGTCGCCAAACGGGTTGCCACGGACACTGACACCGACCAGCTGCGTCACGCTGTGCTGCTGGCGCAGTTTCTCGCCGACGCGGGTGGCGTGATGGGTGATCGCCGCCGCCAGCGTGGGCTGGTCGCTCACCGTGCGCGCAAACGAGCGCGACGAGATCAGCTGCTGCCGTGGTGCGGCGATGTCGTCCAGCTCAAGACAGGACACGCCGTTCAGCTCGGCCACGGTACGCTCCAGCACGATGCCGAAATGGCGCTGGATCAACTGCGGCGCGGCACGCTGCAAATCCAGCGCACTGTGGATGCCAAGGCGGGCGAGCTTGTCCGCGCTACGCCGGCCCACGCCCCAGACCCGGTTTGCGGCCAACCTTGCCAGCAGTTTTTCCTGCCAGTCGCGCGCAAGCCAGTCCCAGGCGAACACGCCGTTGCAGCGCGGATGGGTCTTGGCCACGCTGTTGGCCAGCTTGGCCAGCGTCTTGCTGCTGCCGATGCCGACACAGGTGGGAATGCCTACGCGCTGCAACACATCAGCGCGTAGGCGAGCCGCGTGGTCGCGCAGCTCGGGGATGCCGTCGAGGGTGATGAAGCTTTCATCGATAGAGTAGATTTCCTGCTCGATGCCCCAGCGCGCCACGACCTGCATCATCCGTTGCGACATGTCGCCATACAGCGCGTAATTGCTGGAAAACACCGCCACGCCGTGGCGGCGGCACTGTGCCGCGATCTGGTAGTACGGCAGGAAGGCGTCGATGCCGAGTGCCTTGGCCTCGGCCGAGCGCGCGACGACACAGCCATCGTTATTGCTGAGCACGATGATGGGCTTGCCGGCCAGATCGGGTCGGAACACCCGCTCGCACGAGGTGTAGAAACTGTTGCCGTCGACCAGTGCAAAGGTGCTCATGTGAAGCGCTTGACGCAGGCGGTGACCACGCCCCAGATGCACAGTTCCTGCTCGCCGCCCAGCTCCAGCGGCGCATAGGCGACATTCTCCGCCAGTAGCGCCACGCGACCGTCGCGGCGGTGCAGGCGCTTGACGGTGAACGCGCCGTCGAGGGCGGCCAGCACGATATGGCCGTGCAGCGGTGGCAGACCGCGATCGACCACCAGCAGATCACCGTGATGGATGCCGGCATCGGCCATGGAATCACCAGTCACCCGCACCATGAACGAGGACGCCGCGTCACGGATCAGGTAACGATTGAGATCCAGCGAACTGTCCTTGTAGTCGTCGGCCGGCGACGGAAAGCCGGCCGGCACGCTGGCGCCGTACAGCGGCACGCTCTGCGGCAGCGGCGCAGCGACCGGTAGATAAAGCTGCATGCTGGCCTCTCCATAATCGACCTTTTGATTATGTACGATTTCAAAAAAACTGCAAAGCCCGTAGTTGCCGAGCGGCAATCAGTTTCGCCCACCACCCATGGCCGGCGAGTGCGAGCGCCTGCGCAGCCGGCCGACATCGCACCCGCCATCACCGCGCCACACCCCGCCTGCGGCCAACCTTATTCACCTCACCGGCCGCGCAGCTGCGCCATGGCGGAAGCCGCCCGCCCAGCCGCCGCCAGCAGCCGTGACAACGCACCGCGTCAAAGCGCCTATAAATCAACTATCTAGCCCGCAACGGAGACAGGCATGAAGCCGGTTCGGCGCAAACAGTTCGTCAGCTTTGGCAGCAGTCCGTCGTGGCCGCACGCCACGCCGCCGCTCGCCAGCGCGCCACCCTCTGTCGCCCTCACCCGGCCGCAACTGGGGGCGGAGTATCTGGCGTGGGCACACTGGCTGGATGCGTTGCACAAGCGCGCCAGCCAAGGCAACGAGGCCGACGCCTGGGCACTGGCGGAAGGCAAGCTGGCCTTCGTGCTGCGCCGCAGCCTGCTGCTACGCGAAAAGGTCATGCTCGGCGGCAGCCTGTCACGGGCGGTAACCGAGGAAACTGCGGCACTGGTGCAGGAGCTGGAGCAGGTCATCGGCGAGCTGACCGGGCGCGAGATGGCGCCGGTAGACGACTGGCCGCTGCCATACCGCCTCTACCGCCGCCAGGGCGACGCCAGCAAGCCGAATCCCGCCCCCGCCGCCGGCCACGACCGCCGCCAGGGCAGCCGCCAGCGCAAGAACCTGCTGTCGGCACAGGCGCAGCAGGACTGCCAGCAGGCGGTGGGCTGCCTGCGGCTGGCGCTGGAGATCCTGCACCGCCAGCCACCACTGGCCAAATCCGACGCCTGGCAGGCAGCCAACCTCGGGCTGGCGCGGGTGATCGTGCTCGGCCACCTCAGCAGTCAGCCTGGGCACAAACTGGCGGGCAGCTAGCACTGACTGCAATGACAGCCCCCGGCAAACCCGCGCCAAGGCTTGCGCTGCCAGCAAACTCTCCTTGTCATTGCCAGGCTTTATCTGTAGAATGTCTTTCCTCAATGGCGGGTCTCCCCGCATTGTGCGATGGTCAACCTGGTCAGGTCCGGAAGGAAGCAGCCACAGCCGTTTAGCGCAAGTGCCGGGGGTCGGGCTCGCCACCCCAATTTACCCCGTTGCCGATAGTTCACTATCGGCAACGGGCGTTTCGCATAAATTACACTGTCCTTTTTCTCGCAATCCTGCTATCATACCGATGCAAGTCAAATAAGGCTGGGCAAAGACTCGGCCATATGTTTTATTTTTTGCAAAAGTCACGCGGACACTACCCCGTCCATGATTAACAGAACTCATATGCGAGGAACGCCATGAAATTGTTTGATAAAATCCCCAATCCGCGCGAAATCCGCCGCAAGCTTGGCTTGAACCAACAGGAATTCTGGAGCCGCATCGGCGTTACCCAGTCCGGTGGTTCGCGCTATGAAAGCGGTCGAAACATGCCAAAGCCGGTACGTGAATTGCTCCGTCTGGTGCATGTCGAGCAGATCGACCTGGCGAAAGTCCGTCGTGAAGACTTCGAGATCGTTGAATATCTCAAGGAAACCCACCCGGACCTGTACAAGAGCCTGCGTAAAGCGGTTCGCGCCCGCCTTGATACCCAAGGCGAAGCAGAAGGCACCGTTGCCGAAGCCTGAACAAGCGGCTGAAGCAACCATCAAAAAACGCCCCGAGTCTCCGGGGCGTTTTTCGTTGCCTGAAACAGGACAAGGTCGGCACTACAGGCGAAAAACGTTATCAATCGCCGCTATTGCGCACCAGCAGCACCGGCACATCGGCAATCTTCAGCACCCCTTCGGCCACACTTCCCAGCAGCAGGTGCATCAGCCCGCCAATGCCGTGGGTCCCCATCACCAGCAGATCCGCCCCCCATTTGCTGGCGTCGTCCATGATGACACTGGCGATGCGATCGCCCCAGCTTTCGATGATGGCCGTCTCCGGCACCACACCCAGCGCCTCGGCGCGCGTTCGTGCCTGCGACAACACCTGCTCACCCGCCTCGCGAATCGAACCCTGCAATTCTGCAGCATCCAGAAACTCGGCACCACCCCAGCCAAACTGCGCCAAATCCACCACGTGCACCATCTTCACCGCGGCACCAACTTCTTTGGCCAGCTTGCACGCTTCAGCCAAGGCCAATGCCGATGTTTCGCTATCATCAACCGGCACAAAAATACGCTGATACATGGTGACCTCCCGTCTCGACACACGATTGAATTGCTGTATTCATACTAGATTACCGGCGCCGAGGAAAGTATTGATAAAGATTAACAGCGGGCGCAGTATGACAAAAACCCTCGCAACAGGTTAACGCATGGCACGCCTCACCTTGCCGGAGATCGACAACCCGGTGTTCGACTGTCGGCTCGACATCCGCATCAGCGATATCAACTACGGCGGCCATCTGGGCAACGATGCCGCACTGCGCTTCGCCCACGAGGTCCGGCTGCGTTTCCTGCAAAGTCTTGACTGCACCGAGATGGATGTTTACGGCGCCGGCATCATCATGAGCGACGCCGCGGTGATCTACCGCAACGAAGCCTTTCATGGCGACACGTTGGCATTCAGCCTCGGCATCACCGACTTTAGCCGCTGCGGCTGCGATTTCATTTACCAAGCCCGACGCTTGAGCGACAATGCCGCAATACTGCATATCAAGACCGGCATTGTCTTCTTTGACTACCAGCAGCGGAAAGCAACCGCTGTACCAGCCACCTTTGCCGCGCAATTCAGACTGAAACAAGAAGGAGTCGCGACATGAAGAACTACCCCACGAACAGTCCGGAAGCGCTTGCCCGCATCCTTGCCATGTTCATGATTACCGATGGCGAAATGGAAGCGCGCGAGATCGAATCCATGGAAAGCCTGAACGTCTATGAAATCATCGGCCTATCGCGCAAGCGCTTCATCGAGGTGCTGGCAAAGTACTGCGATGACGTCTCCGACGAAGCCGAAAACGATGGCACCATCCACCTACTGTCGCCGCAGCGCGTCAACGAGGTGTTGGACGTGATCACCGATCGCAGCAAGCGCCTACTGTGCTGCGCCATCGCGCTGGACATCTGCAAGGCCGACAGCGCGATCAGCGACCCGGAAATGCTGCTGCTGCGCCACATGATGCAGCACTGGCAGCTGTCGCTGGAAGACCTGGAAAACGAATTCATCCGCCAGTAACATCCTGGCGCGCCCTGTAGCTGAACCATAATCAGCGCAGGCACTGCTGCACCGCAACGGCCACCCTGAGTGGCCGCTTTCGTTCGGCAACCACCATCCAACACGAGCCCATCAAATGAAGCAGAAATTCACCGGCAGCGAGCAGTACATTGCCACCCCCGACCTGATGACCGCGGTCAACGCTGCCATTACCCTGGAACGCCCGCTGCTGATCAAGGGCGAACCCGGCACCGGCAAGACCATGCTCGCCGAGCAACTGGCCAAAGCGCTGGGCAAGCAGCTGATCGTGTGGCCGGTCAAATCCACCACCAAGGCGCAGCACGGCCTGTACGAGTACGATGCCGTCTCGCGCCTGCGCGACTCGCAGCTCGGCAACGAGCGCGTGCACCACATCAGCAACTACATCGTCAAAGGCAAGCTGTGGCAGGCGTTCGAAGCCAGCGAGGCACCGGTGCTGCTGATCGACGAAATCGACAAGGCCGACATCGAATTCCCCAACGATCTGCTGCGCGAACTGGACCAGATGGAGTTCTTCGTGCACGAGACGCAGGAGCAGATCAAGGCTCACCAGCGTCCCATCATCGTCATCACCTCCAACAACGAGAAAGAGCTGCCCGACGCCTTCCTGCGCCGCTGCTTCTTCCACTACATCCGTTTTCCGGACCAGGACACCCTGCAGCGCATCGTCAACGCCCACTTCCCGACCCTGCGTGACAGCCTGCTGCGCAATGCGCTGGAAAGCTTCCTCGCCATCCGCGAGCTGCCCGGCATCAAGAAGAAACCGTCGACCTCGGAACTGCTGGACTGGCTGCGCCTGCTGCAGGCCGACGGCACGCCGGACAGCGCGATCCACAACGGCGGCGTGCCACCGTTTGCCGGCGCCCTGCTGAAAAACGAGCAGGACATGTCGCTACTGGAACGCATCCTCAACGCCACCCGCGCGCGCCGCAACTGACCATGAACGCCGCCTGGACCACAACGCTGCAGCAGTTCGACCAGCAACTGCAGTTGGCCGCAAGGAGCGAGCACACGCGCGAGGCCTACGCGCGCGATATCACCTATCTCGCCAGGCTGACCCGGCTGGAGCAGCCGGAACAGGTCAACACCCTCGCCGTACAGCGGGCACTGGCGCAGTTGCGCCATCAGGGGCTGTCGCCGCGCTCGCTGGCGCGCATCCTGTCCAGCTGGCGCAACCTGTTCCACTGGATGATCCGGCAGGAACATATTGCGGCCAACCCTTGCGCCGGCCTGCGCCCGCCGCGGGCACCGCAACGTCTGCCCAAGGCACTCAGCGTCGACGCCACCATGCAGCTACTGGACCAGCCCAGCGAGGGACGGTTGCAATGGCGCGATCACGCCATGTTCGAGTTGATGTACTCCTCCGGCCTGCGCCTGAGCGAAACCACCTCGCTCAATGTCGCCGACCTCGACTTGTCACAACAGCTGGTCAAGGTCAGCGGCAAGGGCAAGCGCGAACGGCTGCTGCCGGTTGGCCGCAGCGCCGCCGACGCCCTGCGCCGCTGGCTGGAAGTACGCGGCAGTACCCAGGATGACGCGCTGTTCGTGTCGGAACAGGGGACGCGGCTGTCGTCGCGGCAGCTGGCGCGGCGGCTGGAAAAATGGCGGCTGCAAAGCGACTGCGAGCAGCACGTGCACCCGCACATGCTGCGCCACTCGTTTGCCAGCCACATCCTGCAGTCGTCCGGCGACCTGCGCGCGGTGCAGGAAATGCTGGGCCACGCCAACCTGGCCACCACCCAGATCTACACCAGCCTCGACTTCCAGCATCTGGCCAAGGTCTACGACGGCGCCCACCCGCGTGCCAAGAAGACACCGGACAACTCGTAACGTCCCTGCTCAGTACTGCGCGCCAAGACTGAAATAGCCGGTCCACTGCCCACCCTTGGCATTGCCGACGCCGACCGACCACGGCCCCAGCACGGTGTCGGCACCCAGGAACAGCGTCATGCCCGGCAACCAACTGCTATTGCGCTGATCCCACACCGTGCGCCACGCCTTGCCGGCCTCGAACGACACCCCGGCATACAGCCCGGAGCCGAGCGCCGACGGCAGGCCGGCGGCACGCCAGTACAGCATGCTGCGCAGCAAGGCGGTGCGACTGGCCAGCAGCTCGCCCGGCTGGTAGCCGGACAGGTTGTTGAAACCGCCCAGTGCGTAGACCATGCCGTCGCCGCGGCCGAAGGAGCCGTCAAACCGCGCGGTGGTGCGCAGCGTGACATCGCGTGGCAACAGCTGCGCCGCGTCGAGGCGGATGCCGATACTGTGATAGCGCTCATCGAGCGCCATGGTGTACGGCGCCGACAGCGAGAACTGGGCCGCCATGCCCTGTCGCGGCCAACGTGGATTGTCCAGCTGGTCGTAGTTGAACAGCATCCGCACCCCGCGCGCACTCTCCCGCTCGCGCGCATCGTCGTAGACCGCCGCCCCGGTCTTCAGCCGCAGCGAAGTATGGTTCTGGTAGACCCCCAGCCGCAGCTCGCCGAACCGGCGGAAATCCCAGCCCAGATCGGCATTAGCCTGCGTGGTGCCGAAGATGAAATCCGCCTCGCGCCGATGACCCGGCGAGTACAGCGAATACAGCCGGTCCTCGTAGCGCGCCGACAGGCTGGCGAACAGCTGGCTGTCGGTCGCCAGCGGCTGGTACCACTCGCTGCGCAGCATCGGCTCCTCACCCAGCCGCAATTCGTTGAGCCACATGCCGCCGGCCGCATTCAGCCAGCTGCGCTTGTGCTCGCCCAGCAGGGCAAAACTGGCACGGCCATTGGTGGCGCTGCTCAGGCTCAGGCCGGCACGCAGGTAATTGGGGCCAACAAAGCGCTCTTCCGCCGTCACCCGCGCCACATTCTGCCCCTGCTCGAACGCGGCGCGGTAGGACAGCCGCTCCAGGTCGCCATCGGCAAACACCTCGGTCAGGCGACGGTGGAAGGTTTCCAGCGGCAGCGCGGTGGCGGCGGCCGACAGCCGCTGCTGCAGTGTCTGCGGGTCGACAAAGTCGAAATTGCCGGCCACCTCGACACGGTCGATGCGCGCCGACTGCGGCGCCCGCTGCGTCGCCTGCCAGGCGGCATAGCGCTCCGGCGGCAGCGCGAACGGTGCCAGTTGCGCGGCGATACCCTGCGCCGCACGCCGGCCGGCTTCGACGATGTCGGCATTGCGCGCAAAATCGGCGGGAGAAAAGCCGTCCAGGGTTGGCCGCAACAGCAAGTCCTGCGGCCGCATCTTCGCCAGCTGCTCCTTGCTGTTGCGCGCCACCATCAGGTAGCTGGTCTGGTCCAGCACATTGATGAAGCTGCGCAGTTGCTCCGCCTTCAGCGGCGGGGTACCGACATCGATCACCAGCAACACGTCGGCACAGCCGCCGAGCAGTTCTTCCACCGGCAGCTGCCGCGCCAGGCCGCCGTCCACCAGCAGCCGGCCGTCATGCTCCACCACATCGAACAGCCCCGGCACCGCCATGCTGGCGCGCATCGCCAGGCTCAGGTCGCCACGGTCAAACACCACCGCATCGCCGCTTTCCAGATCGGTGGCCACCGCGCGAAACGGGATCGACAAGCGGTCGAAGCTGGGCTCGTCGCGGGCGCGGGTCAGCTCGCGAATGAACAGGTCGATAGCCTGCGAATTGATCGCGCCGCGCGGAATGCGCAGCTCGCCGTCGCGCACGCCAAAGGACAGATCAAAGTAGTTGACCAGATCGCCCTGCTTTCGCAGGTAGGGCACGTCCTGCCGCGCCGGCTTGCCCGACAGCAGCACATCCCAGTCGGCACGGCGAAACAGCCCGGCCATCTCGTCCAGCGCACGGCCGCTGGCGTAGGCGCCGCCGATCAGGGCGCCGGCACTGGTGCCCGCGATGCAGGCCACCGGCACCCGCAAGCGCTCCAGCTCCTGCAACACGCCCAAGTGGGCAAAACCGCGCGCGCCGCCACCACCAAGCACCACCCCCAGCCGCGGCGGAGTGGCGCTGGCGTGCGCCAGCAGCGGCAACAGCAGCAAGACGGCGGCCAGGCGCCAAAATCCGGAAAAAAGCATAGGCAGCAATGACACTTTCGGTTATTGGTCCGAGATACGCTAATATAGCGGGATAATCACGTTACCCTGGCCTTCAACCTCGCCGAGTCCGTCTCCACGTAATGATCGACAACATCAAAACCATTCTGGGGTCCCTGGTCGGTAAGCACAAACCCAGCGACAGCACCGTCTCCGCCACCCTGCTGGTGAAAAACCTGCCGGGTGACGAGTATTACACGACGCTGATCGAGGTCATCAAGGCGGTCAGCAAGATCAACAAGGATGCCACGGTCACCCTGAAGGACCGCATCAGCACCCTGCTCTACGTCGACAGCCAGTCCGTGGGCATGCACAGCAAGCTGTGCAGTGAATTCCTGCGCGGTTCGCCGCGTTCAAAATCGTTCCTGCCCAGCATCCTGTCCTACTGGACCGAATTGTCCAACGGCTACCAGCTGTGCCTGCGCCAGATGCACAGCGCCAAGAATTTTGTCGTCGACAGCAATATCGAGCTGGCCACCGCCCGCGCGCTGCACCACCAGCTGAGTCTGGTGAAATGGAGCGCGCTGCGCTACATCTCGGCCGAGGGCAACACCTGGCAGCAAGCCTATCACCTGTACCAGTTTGCCGAGCAGGAACAGTTCCACACCAAGCGCATTGCGCTGTACGACCGGCTGAACAGCAGCATTTCCCCGGAAGAGCTGCTGATCCAGGCGGCGATGCTGCACCTGGCGCAGACCGACAACCTGCTGCCACAGGAAATCGAGGCCATCCACCTGCTGCTGGAGCGACTGGTGGAAGGCGTGCAGCTAGAACTGCAGGCCACGCAAAGCGAATTCCAGTACGTGATCAACCTCGACATGCCCGCCGCGCCGCAACTGCTGCGCCGCGGCGTGCTGGGCAAGGGTTGCCGCTACTGGTCCGGCGACCACGTCGTCAACCGGCTTGCCGACCTGATCCTCGATTTTGACCAGGGCATCCCGGAAGCCTTTGCCCGCGCGCTGCCGGAAATGAGTCTGGAGCTGTGGCGCGACATGCTGCAGAAGCTGTCGACGCGCTGGTCACAGGACGGCGGCAAGTCGATGCGCCGTCACGAACGACTGTCGTCGACCGGCCAGGCGCGGGTGGAAGTCGGTTTTGAGCGCATCGCCCACCACCTGAAAGTCAACCGCACCCTGCCGCTGGGCGACGACAACCTGGTGCCGGAATGGCGGGTCAACGACACCAGCGAAGTCGGCATGGGGCTGATCTACATTGGCCGCGCGGTGGAAAGCCTGATCATCGGCCGCAGCATCTGGGTATCGCAAAAAGACCGCCCCAACCAGCTGGGCATCATCCGCCGCGTGCAGCGCCTGCCGGAAGGCGGCACCCGCATCGGCGTCGAGCTGCTCGGCAGCCTGCCACTGCCGGTGATCCTCAGCGAAAACGAGCGGGAAGCCATTTCCAACCACAACGGCCTGTACATCACGCAGACCAATGCCCAGAAAGGCAAGCGCGTCTTCATCGTGCCCAAGTCCTTTGCCAAACCGGGCAAGCTGCTCAATTTCCTCGCCAACGGCAAGTCCTACCAGATCCGCATCAGCAGCGTGATCAGCCAGTTCGAGGACTGTCACCAGGTTGAATTCGAGACTCTAGAACGGCTCAGCGATTAAACAGGGCTGCACCCGGCAACAAAAAAGGCGGTCACCCCTGGTGACCGCCTTTTTCATGCCCGCCTGACGGCAAACCCGTTCACGCCGCCCGCCCCAGCACCGCGTCCAGCCAGCGCGTCGGCAGCAGCCGCTTCAGCCACCAGAACAGGTGCGTCGGAAAGGTGACCCGGTAGCGCGCCGCCGGCCGCGCGGCCAGCAAGGCCCGCTCCACCTTGGCCAGCACCGCCGTTGCCGGCAAGGTGAACGGCGCGGCGTGGCCCTCCTTCTTCAGCCGCAACAGCTGCTTTTCGTACGAGACACGGTGCGCGCTGTGCGCGATGTCGATATTGGCCAGAAACTTGGCCAGAGCATTGGGGCGAAAGCGGCTCTCGATCGGACCCGGCTCGATCAGGCTGACATGGATGCCGCTACCGGCCAGCTCCAGCCGCAGGGTGTCGCACAGCCCTTCCATCGCGTATTTGCTGGCGTTATAGGCACCGCGATACTTCATCGCGGCAAAACCCAGCACCGAGCTGTTGAACAGCACGCGACCATGCCCCTGGCGCCGCATCACCGGCAATACCGCATTCAGCAGCTCCCAGGCGCCAAACAGGTTGGTCTCGAACTGCGCCCGCATCGCGTGGCGCGGCACATCCTCGGCGGCGCCGGGCTGGCCGTAACCGGCGTTGTTGAACAGTGCGTCCAGCGTGCCACCGGTGCGGCGCAGCACCTCGGCCACCGCGGCATGGATGCTGGCGCTGTCGTCCACGTCCAGCGGCAACGCTTCCAGCCCAAGCTGCTGCAGGCGGCTGACGTCTTCCGCCTTGCGTGCGCTGGCAAACACGCGCCAGCCCTTTGCGGCCAAGCCTTGCGCCACCACCAGACCAATGCCGGACGAACAGCCGGTAATCAAGATGCTTTTGGCCGCCACGCTGCCACCCTTTCGTCAATCGTTGAGGCCGCCACGATAAACAGCCGCCCGCCGGGGGTCAAACGCAAAAGGGCGATTGCCGCCGCGGCTGCACGCGACCGCCACGGCGGCGGCGCGGGCAAACACAGGCGCCACTTTGTGCGGACGCAGAAAACACCTACAATGGCGACCGGTAAACCGAACAATGCATGAGGAATAAGGTAATGGCCAAATCCGCCAAGGCGCCGGCAAGCTTCGAAAGCTCGCTGGCACAACTGGAAGACATCATCCAGGCAATGGAAAGCGGCGACATGCCGCTGGATGCGGCACTCGCCTCCTACAAGCAGGGCATCGAACTGATGAAGTTCTGCCAGGCCAAGCTGGCCGATGCCGAACAACAACTACGGGTGCTGGAAAACGGCGAACTCAAGCCACTGGACATCAGCCATGAGCAATGAAAACTTTGTCGGCTGGATGACCGCCACCCAGCAATACGTCGAAAACGCACTGGAAGCGGCACTGCCGGACGAACAGCGCGCTCCGCAGCAGCTGCACCAGGCGATGCGTTACAGCACACTGCAGGGCGGCAAGCGCGTGCGCCCGCTGCTGGCGTTTGCCGCCGGCGAGCTGGTTGCCGCCGATGCGGCCAACCTTGCCCGCGTCGCCTGTGCCGTGGAAATGATCCACGCCTACTCGCTGGTACACGACGACATGCCGTGCATGGACGACGATGTGTTGCGCCGCGGCAAGCCGACCTGTCACGTCGCCTACGACGAGGCCACCGCGCTGCTGGTCGGCGACGCCTTGCAGACGCTGGCCTTTGAACTGCTCAGCCGGCCGATGTCCGATGTCGCCCCGCAGCAGCAACTGGCCATGGTGAGCACCCTCGCCACCGCCTCCGGCCACGCCGGCATGGCCGGCGGCCAGGCCATCGACCTCGCCAGCGTTGGCCGCAGCCTGAACCAGACCGAGCTGGAGTTCATGCACTGCATGAAAACCGGCGCCCTGATCCGCGCCGCGGTGCTGCTGGGCGCCATGTGCGGCCAACCTTTGAGCGCCGAGCAGACCGACAGCCTCGACCATTTCGCCAAGCGCATGGGGCTGGCATTCCAGGTGGTCGACGACGTGCTGGATGTCGAAGCCGACACCGCCACCCTCGGCAAGACCGCCGGCAAGGACGAGGCCAACGACAAGCCGACCTACGTCAGCCTGATGGGCCTGCAGGAAGCCAAGCAGTTTGCCCGCGAACTCTACAACGACGCGCTGGCCGCACTGGCACCGTTTGGTGACAAGGCGGCGCGTCTGAAACAGCTGGCCGATTACATCGTCGCCCGCTCGTTCTGAACGACAACACAACACAACAACAATATGACCACACTGCTCGACACCATCCACAGCCCGGCGGACCTGCGCCAGCTGAAACGCAGCGACCTGCCGCAGCTTGCGCGCGAGCTGCGCGAATTCATCGTCGAATCGGTGAGCAAGACAGGCGGCCACTTCGCCTCCAACCTCGGCAGCGTGGAGCTGACCGTCGCCCTGCACTACGTGTTCAACACCCCGGACGACCGTCTGGTGTGGGACGTCGGCCACCAGACCTATCCACACAAGATCCTCACCGGCCGCCGCGAGCGCATGGGCAGCATGCGCCAGCAAGGCGGCCTTGCCGGTTTTCCCAAGCGTGACGAATCCGAGTACGACACCTTCGGCGTCGGCCACTCCTCGACCTCGATCGGCGCCGCGCTGGGCATGGCGGTCGCGGCACAGCTGCAGGGTATCGAACGCCACTGCGTCGCCATCATCGGCGACGGTTCGATGACCGCCGGTCAGGCGTTCGAGGCACTGAACAACGCCGGCGCGATGGACACCAACCTGCTGGTGATCCTCAACGACAACGACATGTCGATTTCGCCCAATGTCGGCGCGCTCAACAACTACCTGGCCAAGATCATGTCCGGCCGCTTTTATGCCGCCGTGCGCCAGGGCTCCAACAAGGTTCTGGGCGGCATCGCCCCGCCGCTGCGCGACATCGCCAGCAAGGTGGAAGAACACGTGAAGGGCTTTTTCACCCCCGGCACGCTGTTCGAGGAGTTCGGTTTCAACTACATCGGTCCGATCGACGGCCACGATGTCGACGTGCTGACCGACACCCTCAACAACATCAAGAGCCTGAAAGGCCCGCAGTTCCTGCACATCGTCACCAAGAAGGGCCAGGGCTACAAGCTGGCCGAGAACGACCCGGTGAAATACCACGGCGTGACCAAGTTCGACCCGGCCAACGGCCTGGTCGGCAGCAAGAGCGGCGGCAAGCCGCAGTACACCCAGGTGTTCGGCGACTGGATCTGCGACATGGCCAAGCTCGATTCGCGCCTGGTCGGCATCACCCCGGCGATGCGCGAAGGCTCCGGCCTGGTGCGGTTCGAGCAGGAATATCCGCAACGCTATTTCGACGTTGCCATTGCCGAGCAGCACGCGGTGACCTTTGCCGCCGGCCTCGCCTGTGACGGTCTGAAGCCGGTGGTGGCGATCTACTCTACCTTCCTGCAGCGCGCCTACGACCAGCTGATCCACGACGTGGCGCTGCAAAACCTGCCGGTGGTGTTCGCCATCGACCGCGCCGGTCTGGTCGGCGCCGACGGCCCGACCCACGCCGGCTCCTTCGACCTGTCCTTCCTGCGCTGCATCCCCAACATGACGGTGATGGCGCCCTCGGACGAGAACGAGTGCCGCCAGATGCTGTACACCGCGTTCACGCTGGACGGCCCGAGCGCGGTGCGCTACCCGCGCGGCACCGGCCCCGGCGCCGCCATCGTGCACGAAATGTCGGCGCTGCCGCTGGGCAAGGGCCACATCCGCCGCCAGGGTCAGGGCAAGGTGGCGATCCTCGCCTTCGGCAGCATGGTGACGCCGGCGCTGCAGGCGGCCGAGGCGTTCGACGCCACCGTCGCCGACATGCGCTTCGTCAAGCCGCTGGACGCGGAGCTGGTGAAACAGCTGGCCGCCAGCCACGAGCTGATCGTCACCGTTGAGGAAAACGCGATCATGGGCGGTGCCGGCAGTGCCTGTGGCGAAGTGCTGGCTGCGGCCAACGTGCAGGTGCCGCTGCTGCATCTGGGCCTGCCCGACGACTACGTCGAGCACGGCGACCCCGCCATGCTGCTGGCCGGCTGCGGCCTCGACGCCGCCGGCATCGAAGCCAGCATCGCCGCCCATCTGGGGCGCTAACCCGCATCGCTGGAGGGCGCGCGCATGAGCAACTGGGATCTGGGCAGCTGGCTGTCACTGGCCGATTCGCCGTATGCCGCGCTGCCGGCCATCGTCACCAGCCTCGGCATCGGCCTGCTGATGGGGGTGGAGCGCGAACGCAAGAAACGCACGCTGGCGGGTATCCGCACCTTCCCGATGACCGCGGTGTTCGGCTGCCTGCTGGCGGTACTTTCACAGCACGGCAGCCCGAACTGGCTGCTGCCGGCGCTGGGCCTGCTGGTGATCGCCAGCCTCGGCTTCCTGCCGCTGGGCCGCGAGGCAGAGGAAAACGAACCGCGCACCACCACCGTGGTGGCGCTGGTCGTCGCCTACGGGCTGGGCCTGCTCTCCGCCAACGGGCTGGAAGAACTGGCCGTCGCCGTCGCCATCATCGTCACCGCCCTGATGTACCTGAAACCGGAGCTGAGCGGCATCAGCCAGCGGCTGGATCGCCGCGACCTGCTGGCGCTGCTTCAGTTCGCCGCCCTCACCTTCATCGTGCTGCCGGTGCTGCCGAATCAGGGTTTCGGCCCCTACGCCGCCTTCAACCCGTACCGGGTGTGGCTGATGGTGGTGCTGATCGTCGGTGTCGGCCTCGCTGGTTACTTCGCGGTGCGCATGCTCGGCGAGCGCGTCGGTACCCCGGTGCTGGGCATCCTCGGCGGCCTGGTCTCCACCACCGCCACCAGCCTGGTCTATGCCCGCGCCGCGCGCGACAATCCGGCCTCGGTGGCGCTGTCGGCACGGGTGATCCTGCTCGCCAACCTGGTGCTGTTCGTGCGGCTGGCGCTGATCACCATGGCGGTGGCGCCGGCGGCGCTGGAAGGCGCCGTGCTGCTGATGGCCCCGCCGTTGCTGCTCGGCCTGTTGACGGTGATGCTGCGCCCGCGCCATGCCGCCAATGGCCAGCGCGAGACGCCGGCGCTGCAGCTGAGCAACCCGGCGGAGCTGAAACTGGCACTCAGCTTCGCGCTGGTGTTCGCCATCGTGCTGGTATGCAGCGCATGGTTGAACGACCTGTTCGGCCAGCGCGGCGTGTACGTGATCGCGCTGATCTCCGGCCTCAACGACGTCGACGCCATCACCCTGACCGCGCTGGAAATGCTGGGCAAGCAGCAGCTGGCGCTGATGCCGACGCTGCTGGCGATCAGCATCGCCATCACCAGCAACACCCTGTTCAAGTTCGGACTGATCTCCAGCCTCGGCGGCCGCCTGCTGGCGCTGCGCTGCCTGCCGACCTTCGTGGTGATGCTGCTGGGGCTGGCCATCGGGCTGTGGCTCAACCTGATCGCCGGTTGAGCCGGCCCGGCGCTCAGAACCCGTTCAAAGTCTCGCGAGCTAGAGCGAGACAAGGCGAAAACGGCTGAGGAAGCGGCGTTGACATGGGTCAATGAGCATTCCGAAGCCGTTTTCAACGCCGTATCGCCTCATGTTGAGATCAGTTGCAGCAGACATTGAAAGGTTCTCAGGCGTCGGCGCCGACGGCCCGCAGCCGCTCGCGGATCGGCTCCGGAATCGAGACCGTCTTGCCGGCCTGATAGTCGACCCACACCAGCGTCGCCTCGCCCACCGCGTACACGGTATCGACGTCACCCTCGACCCTGAAATGGTGGCGCAGCTTCAGGCTGCTGCGGCCAACCTTTTCCACCTCGATGCTGATCAGCACCGTCGCCGGATAGGTCATCTCGCGCTTGTAGACACAGCTGGTGCTGCCCAGCACCGGGCCGATGCCCTGCGGGTCGATCGGGTAGCCGATGTCGTCCAGCCACTCGACGCGGATCTGCTCCATGTAGCGGAAGTAGCAGGTGTTGTTGAGGTGACCGACCGCGTCCATATCGCCCCAGCGCATGCTGATGCGGCGGGTGTCGAGCAGTGGCAGGATTTTTTCCATCGTGGGCTCCGGTATCTGGTTGCATTGCAGCATGCGATCATAACGCGCTACTGACGTTAACGTCAGCACACAGCCGCGCAACACAGTGTTCCGCATGCGCTAGAATGGCCGGCTTACCCGCCTCCCGCTCATCATGGCCAAACTCTTCTTCCGCTACGCCGCAATGAATAGCGGCAAAAGCACGCAACTGCTGCAGATCGCCAATAACTACGAATCGATGGCCAAGACGGTGCGGCTGTACACCGCCGCCATCGATGACCGCTTCGGTGTCGGCAAGATCACCTCGCGCCTCAACATCCAGCGCGACGCGCTGACCTACGACGACCATTTCGATTTTCTGGCCGCGGACTACGCCGGCATCGCTTGCGTGCTGATCGACGAGGCGCAGTTCCTGACGCCGACGCAGGTACAGCAGCTGCACCGGCTGGCGCATACCCGCCACGTGCCGGTGATCTGCTTCGGCCTGCGCAGCGATTTTCGCGGCGAGCCCTTTCCCGGCGCCGCCTGGCTGCTGGCGCTGGCGGAAGACATCGAGGAGATCAAGACCATCTGCCACTGCGGCCGCAAGGCCACCATGCACATCCGCCGCGACGGCAACGGCCAGCGCATCAAGGAAGGGCCGCAGGTGGTGATCGGCGACGAGGCCCGCTACCACGCGGTGTGCGCCAGGTGCTTCTACGCCTGAGCGCCTGCCCCATCACCCCATCACCCTGCCACGCCCGCCAGCGCCCAGCGCCCAGCGCTGGCGTTTTAATTGGCCGCGACCGGTTCGCGGCCATACTGCTGACCCGCCGGCACGGGTACTGATCGCAAGACGCGCACCTCGCTTGCGGCCAACCTTGTCCGGCCCCGCACACCCGTCACACACAGCCGCTCACCCGAACCATCACCGCGTGCAGATGGCAGCACCATCCGGCTTTTCCTGCCGGCGCCGCAGTCTCGCCTTTCTGTGACACCGGCCTTGGCACTATAAAGAACTGCCAACCCGTTCCCCGTCACAAGGAGCGCCTCATGTTGCCAGCCGGTAGTCAGGATGCGGTCGACAGTTTCTATCACCTGCACGGCGAGGAGCCGGCCGCGCTGCCCTGCCAGGGGCTGGCCTGTTTTGCCGCCCGGGCGCAGGCACCGGCGGCGTGGCGCGCGGCGCAGCGACAGGATCGTGGGCTGTACTGCCACGGCCAGTGCCACCAGCCACCGGGGGCGCCACCCGTGCGCCCGCACATCGCCAGCCTGCTGCCGCACAGCGTGCTGCTGGGCAACGTACTGGCCGGCGGCATCCACGACTTCGGCGCCTATTTGGCGCGCGGCGGCGGCGTGGCGCTGCAGCAGGCGCGCCGCATGAGCCAGGCGGCGCTGCTGCAAGCGCTGGACGACAGCGGCCTGCGTGGCCGCGGTGGCGCCGGCTTCCCGGCCGGTCGCAAATGGCGCGCTGCGGCGGCGGCCTGCGGCAGCCGAAAATACCTGGTGGTGAACGCCGATGAAGGCGACCCCGGCAGCTTTTCCGACCGTTACCTGCTGGAAGACGACCCGTACTGCCTGATCGAGGCTTGCCTGATCGCGGCACAGGCGATTGGCGCCCGCCACGGCGTCATCTACCTGCGCAAGGAATACCCGCACGCCGCCCGCGTGCTGCAGGTCGCGCTGCAACAGGCACGCGATGCCGACTGGCTGGGGACGGATTTCGAGCTGACGCTGCACATCGGCGACGGCAGCTACCTGTGCGGCGAGGAAACCGCGCTGCTCAATGCGCTGGAAGGCAAGCGCCCGGAGGTGCGGCTGCGCCCGCCGCAGATCACCGCGCACGGGCTGCACGGCCAGCCCACGCTGCTGCACAACGTGGAAACCCTGTGCGCGGTGCCATGGATCATCCGCCACGGCGCGGCGGCCTACGCCGCACTGGGGGTTGGCCGCAGCCGTGGCAGCAAGCTGCTGTCGCTGAACGCCAGCTTCAACCGCCCCGGCCTGTACGAGGTGCCATTCGGCCTGCCGCTGACGGCCATCGTGCACGAACTGGGACAGGGACTGCATCACGGCCAACTGCGCGGGCTGATGATCGGCGGGCCGCTGGCCGGCCTGGTGCCGCCGGCGCTGCTGGACACGCCGCTGGATTACGAGGCGCTGCACGCCATCGGCTGTGCCGTGGGCCACGGTGGGGTGATTGCCTTTGCCGACGACACCCCGCTGCAGGCGATCATGGCCGAGGTATTCCGCTTTGGCGCACGCGAGTCCTGCGGCAAGTGCACGCCCTGCCACTACGGCGCCGCCGAGTTGGCGCGGCAGTTTGCCGCCGCGGGCGACGGCCAGGCCATCGACGGCGCCCGCTGCCAGGCACTGCTGGACAATCTGGCACAAGGCAGCCTGTGCGGCCACGGCCGCGGCCTAGCCGAATTCGCCCATGCCCTGCAACGCCACTACCCGGAGGAGCTGCGCGCATGCCTCGCCTGATACTCAATGGCCAAGCCCATGACGTGCCGGCCGGCACGCTGCTGCTGGACGCGCTGGCCACCGCCGGCAGCCCTGTGCCACAGCTGTGCCACGACGCGCGGCTGGCGCCCAGCGGCGGCTGCCGCCTGTGCCTGGTTTCCATCGACGGCCAGCCGCTGCCACAGCCCGCCTGCGCCACCCGTGCCGAGGACGGCATGGTGGTGCACAGCCATACCCCGGCGCTGGAAGCGCTGCGCCACAGCAACCTGCAACTGCTGGCCGAGCGCTACCCGGCCAGTGCCGTGACCGCGCAGCCGGAGCTGCCCTTCCATGCCCTGCTGCGCCAGTACCACATCCAGCCCGGCGGCGACGTGGCCGGCAACGGCTTCCGTGACGACAGCCATCCCTACATCGGCGTCGACATGGATCGCTGCATCCACTGCCAGCGCTGCGTGCGCATCTGCGACGAGGTGCAGGGCCAGTTCGTGTGGGCGGAATGGGGGCGCGGCGAGCACACCCGCATCGCCACCGCTCACGGCAACAGCATGCTGGCCGATGGCTGCGTCAGCTGCGGCGCCTGCGTCGACAGCTGCCCCAGCGGCGCGCTGTTCGACAAGCCGGCAACGGCCGCGCAGCAATGGACACGCACTACCTGCGGCTACTGCGGCGTCGGCTGCCAGATGGACGCCGGCAGCGCCGATGGCCGCGTGGTGGCGGTGCGCCCGGCGCAACATCCGGTGAACCGTGGCCACCTGTGCCTGAAGGGCCGCTACGGCTTCGAGTTCAACCACGCCGCCGACCGCGTCACGCAGCCGATGATCAAGCAGCACGGCGAGTGGCAGCCGGTGAGCTGGGACGAGGCGCTGAGCTTTGTCGCCAACCGCCTGCTGGCCATCCGCGGCCAACATGGGCCGGACGCCATCGGCGTGCTGGGCTCGGCGCGCGCCAGCAACGAGGAGAACTACCTGGCACAGAAGTTTGCCCGCGTGGTGATCGGCAGCAACAACGTCGACTGCTGCGCCCGCGTCTGCCACACCCCCAGTGCCAAGGCGCTGAAAACCATGCTCGGCACCGGCGCGGCCACCAACCACTTCGACGACATCGAGCAGGCGCGCACCCTGCTGCTGTGCGGCTGCAACCCCACCGAGAACCACCCGGTCATCGGCGCCCGCATCAAGCAGGCGGTGCGCCGCGGCGCCCGGCTGGTGGTGATCGACCCCCGCCGCACCGAGCTGGCCGCGATGGCCGACCTCCACCTGGCGGTGCGCCCCGGCCATAACGTGCCGCTGCTCAACGCGATGGCCGCCACGCTGATCGAGGAAGAGCTGCTGGACCACGACTTCATTGCCACGCGGGTGAGCGGCTACGCCGAGCTGGCCGATTTTTTGCGCGACTACACCCCGGAACGGGTTGCCGCTGGCTGCGGCGTGGCCGCCGCCGACATCCGCGCCGCGGCGCGGCTATATGCCACGCAAGGCCCGGCGATGTGCCTGCACGGCCTGGGCGTCACCGAGCACCTGCAGGGCACCGAAGGCGTGATGTGCCTGATCAACCTGGCCCTGCTCAGCGGCAACCTGGGCAAGCCCGGCAGCGGCATCAACCCCTTGCGTGGGCAGAACAACGTGCAGGGCGCCGCACACATGGGCTGCGACCCGGCCACCCTGACCGGTGCGCAATCGTTTGCCGACGCCGGCGAGCGCTTCGCCGCGCACTGGGGCACGCCGCTGCCAAAAAGCCGCGGGCTGGACCTGCTGCAGATGATGGACGCGGCCCGCGACGGCCGGCTCAAGGCGCTGTGGGCGATGGGCTACGACATCTACCTGACGCTGGCCAACGAGGCCGCCACCGCCGCCGCGCTGGCGCAGCTGGAGCTGGTCATCGTGCAGGACCTGTTCCTCAACGAAACCGCGCGCCGCTTCGGCCACGTGTTCCTGCCGGCGGCCTCCTTCCTGGAAAAGGACGGCACCTTCATGAACGCCGACCGCCGCGTGCAGCACATCCGCCAGGTGGTGCCGCCGCCCGGCGACGCGCTGCCCGACTGGCAGATCATCTGCCGCCTGGCCGCCGCCATGGACCAGCCGACCGGCTTCGACTTTGCCGGCCCGCAGGCCGTGTGGGACGAGATCCGCGCGCTGTGGCCGGCCGGAGCCGGCCTGAGCTACACACGGCTGGCGCAGGAAAGCCTGCACTGGCCCTGCCCGGACGAACAGCACCCCGGCACACCGGTGCTGCACAGCACGCAGTTTGCCACCAGCCAGACCGCCACACTGGCGTGCATCCCGTTCCTACCCAGCAGCGAGCAGCCGGATGAGGACTATCCGCTGCTGCTGGTCACCGGCCGGGTGCTGACCCACTTCAACGCCGGCACGATGAGCTATCGCGGCCGCAATGCGCTGCTGCGGCCATCGGACACGCTGGACATGGCACCGGCGGATGCCGCGCGGCTGGGGCTGCAACAGGGCGAGCGCGTGCGCCTCCACAGCCGCTACGGCAGCGCGGTGCTGCCGTTGAATATCAGCGAGGCACAACAGCCGGGACAGCTGTTTGCCAGCTTTCACCGCCCGGACCTGCTCGTAAACCGGCTGACCTCCGCCGTGCGCGACCGGCTGGTGCACTCCCCGGAATATAAGCTGACCGCGGTGCGGGTGGAAAAACTGGCGGACTGAATCAGGGGAACGGCCATGGCGCTGTACGGTTTTGATGCCTTCTCGCCGGCGCAGATCGCCGAGAAGATCGAGCAGGTCGGCGTCAGCAAGGCACGGCTGCCATTGCTGCAGATGGTGCTGCTGGGCATGCTGGCCGGCGCCTTCATCTCGCTGGGGGCGCTGTATTTCGTGCTGGTCGTGAGCGACGACACGCTGGGCTTTGCCGCCAGCCGCGTACTGGGCGGCGTGGTGTTTTCCTTGGGTCTGTTGCTGGTGGTGGTGGCCGGGGCCGAGCTGTTTACCGGCAACAATCTGCTGATGATGGCCTGGGCCGATGGCCGCATCAGCAGCTACGCACTGCTGCGCAACTGGCTGGTGGTGTGTACGGCCAACTTTGCCGGCGCCGCCGGCATGGCGCTGCTGGTGTGGCTGTCCGGCCACCCGGCGATGAACGATGGCCGCGTGGCGGTGCTGGTGGTCACGCTGGCCGGCGCCAAGTGCGCGGCACCGTTGGCCGTGCTGTTCTGGAAGGGGGTGCTGTGCAATATCCTGGTGTGCATGGCGGTGTGGATGGCGATGGCCGGGCGCAGCGTCACCGACAAGTTCGTTGCCGTCGTGTTCCCGATTTCGGCCTTTGTCGCCGCCGGCTTCGAGCACAGCATCGCCAATATGTATCTGATCCCGCTGGCGATGCTGCTGCAGGACAGCGTGCCGCCGGCGCTGGTATCGCCGGCACTGGGCGTGGCCGGCCTCTTGCGCAATCTGGCGGCGGTGATCGCCGGCAACATCCTCGGCGGCAGCGTGCTGGTGGCGCTGGTCTACCACCTGATCTACCGCCGAGGCCTGCCGCCGCCGGCAGCGTAGCGCGCCGGTCGACCGCGATCCGCCGCCATGATCTGGCGCCAGCGTTACCCGGCAACACCCGCTACAAAAGCAAAACGCCATCGCAGAGCGATGGCGTTTTGACTACGTGCCGCACGCTTGCGGCCAACCTTGTCAGGCGGTGCCGCCGACGGTGAGGCCGCCGTCGATGCGCAGCGTCGGCTGACCGACGCCGACCGGCACGCTCTGGCCTTCCTTGCCGCAGACACCGACGCCCTCGTCCAGCGCCAGATCGTTGCCGATCATCGACACGTAGCCGAGCACGTCCGGGCCGTTGCCGATCAGGGTGGCGCCCTTCACCGGATAGGTCAGCTTGCCGTTCTCGATGCGCCACGCCTCGGAAGCGGAGAACACGAACTTGCCGCTGGTGATGTCGACCTGGCCGCCGCCGAAGTTGGCCGCATAGATGCCGTCCTTGACCGAGGCGATGATCTCTTCCGGCGCCTTGTCGCCGCCGAGCATGTAGGTATTGGTCATCCGCGGCATCGGGATGTGGGCGTAGGACTCGCGACGACCGTTGCCGGTCGGCGCCACCCCCATCAGCCGCGAGTTCATCGCGTCCTGCATATAGCCCTTGAGGATGCCGTCCTCGATCAGCATGGTGCGGTTGGTGGCGTTGCCTTCGTCGTCGATCGACAGCGAGCCGCGGCGTGCCGACAGCGTGCCGTCATCGACCACGGTGACGCCGGCGGCGGCCACGCGCTGGCCGATCATGCCGGAAAACGCCGAGGTGCCCTTGCGGTTGAAGTCGCCTTCCAGACCGTGACCGATGGCCTCGTGCAGCAGCACCCCCGGCCAGCCGGAGCCGAGCACCACCGTCATCTGCCCGGCCGGTGCCGGCCGCGCTTCCAGGTTGACCAGCGCCTGTTGCACCGCCTTCTGCGCGTGGTGCTCGATCACCGCATCGGTAAACTGCGTCAGGTCGTAACGGCCACCGCCGCCACTGCTGCCCATCTCGCGACGGCCGTCCTGCTCCGCGATCACCGTCACCGAGATGCGCACCAGCGGCCGCACGTCGGCGGCGCGCACGCCGTCATGGCGCGCGACGTAGACCACGTCGTACTCTGCGGCCAACCCTGCCATCACCTGGATCACGCGCGGGTCGATGGCGCGTGCCAGCCGCTCGATGCGCTCCAGGATCGACACCTTGGCCTCGGCCGGCAGGCTGCCGACCGGGTCGATCGCCGGATACAGGCCGCTGCCGCGGCGCAGTGCCACCGCGCCGGCATTGCCGTGGCCGCCGACGGCGCCGATGGCGCGCACCGCATCGGCGGCCTCGCCCAGCGCGAAGGCGCTGATGTCGTCGGAGTAGGCAAACGCGGTCTTGTCACCGGATACCGCGCGCACGCCGACACCCTGGTCGATGCTGAAGCTGCCGGCCTTGACGATGCCCTCTTCCAGGCTCCAGCCTTCGCTGCGCGTGTACTGGAAATACAGGTCGGCATAGTCGACCTGATGCTGCAGCATGCGGCCGAGGGTGGCCTCGATCACCTGTTCGTTGACGCCGTATGGCGCCAGCAGCAGGCTGTCTGCGATGGAAATGGCGTTGCTCATGACTTTTGCTTTCAGGAAAAAACGCGGTGCGACAGCGCCGGTAGCCGGGTGCGCACCGAGTTGATGATTTCGGGGTCGATCTCGGCGATGACCACGCCCTCGCCCTTGTCCAGCTGGGCGACGATGCGTCCCCACGGATCGATGATGAGGCTCTGGCCGTGCGTCTTGCGGCCATTTTCGTGACTGCCGCCCTGCGCCGAGGCCAGCACGTAGCACTGGTTCTCGATGGCACGGGCGCGCAGCAGCACTTCCCAGTGTGCTTCGCCGGTCTGCGCGGTGAATGCCGCCGGCAACACCAGCAGGTCGAACGGCGCCATCTGGCGGAACAGCTCGGGAAAGCGCAGGTCGTAGCAGATGCCGAAGGCGATGTCGGCCAGCGGCGTTTCCGCACGCAGCGGCTGGCTGCCGGCGACGATGCTGTCCGATTCGCAGTAGCGCTCGCCGTTGCCGGTGAAGCCGAACAGGTGGATCTTGTCGTAGCGGCTGTGCACGCTACCGTCCGGCGCGTACAGCAGCAGGCTGTTCAACACCTTGTGCTCGTCGTCGCAAGCCAGCGGCAGGGTGCCACCGACCAGCCACACCTTGTTGTCGCGCGCCATCGCCGCCAGCTGCTGCTGGATCGGCCCGTCACCGAACGGCTCGCGAATGCGCACCTTGTCGCCTTCTTCGCGCCCCATCAGGCAGAAATACTCCGGCAGCACCACCAGTTGCGCGCCGTCAGCGGCCGCCTGCGCCACCAGGCGGGCGGCGGTGTCGAGGTTTTGTTGCGGCTGGGTGGTGGACACCATCTGGATGGCGGCGACCTTGAAAGCTGTCTTCATCTGTGGTCCTCAGGGCGTCTTGGCCGGCGGCACGGGGGTGACATTCTCCCCCACCTTGCTGACCTGCGGATCGGTCAGGCTGCCGCTGATCTGGTATTCAAAAGAAAATACCTGATTAATCGGGTCTTGCAATATTTTTTGCGTCAGCAGCGTCGCCGCTCCCAGCAGCGGGTTGACCAGCGTGGCGCCGGCCAGCAGCGACACGCTCTCGGAAATGTGCGGCGTGATGCGGGCGCGCACGTTCTGCTGGTTGCGCGGCAGGTCGGCCTCGCCGCGCAGGGTGACCTGCGCCGCCGGCCCGGTCATGCGCACATCGTCGGAGGCAAACACCCCGTCGCGGACGATGGCGCTGCCGGTGATGGCATCAAAGGCGAAGCCGCTGCTGAACACGTCGGTGAAATCCAGCCGGATGCGGCGCGACAGCGACTGCAGGCTGAGGATGCCCAGCAAGCGCGCCACGCCGGGATTGACCTGGGCAAAGCGGCCGTCGCGCACGTCCAGCCGCAGCTGGCCGCCAAGCCGTGCCAGCTCGAAATCGTGCAGGCGGCCCGGCCACGTCAGCTGGCCGTCCAGCCGTCCGCGGCCACCGTACAGCGCATCGGCGATGCCGAAACGGGTCAGCACGCCGCCGGCATTCTCGGTATCGAAGGCGACATCGACCCGCGTCTGCGGCTGGCGGCTACCCTCGCGCGGCGCCACGCCGGTGACCTGCATGCGCCCTTCCGGCATCTGCAGCGTGACCTTGTCCAGTTGCCACTGCTCACCGCGCGGCTGGGCCAGCAACGTCAGCTGGCCGAGCTGGTGCTGCTCCCAGAACAGCTGCGCCACCGCCAGCTCCAGCGCCGGCACGCTGACATCGGCCAGCAGCGTCCCGGCACTGCTGCCACCGGCGGCCACCGCGGCGCTGTCTTCCTGCAACGGCAGCGTCAGCCGCGACAACTCTGCCTGCACCCGCCCGCCGTCGGCCGCGCGGTAGCGCAGCTGGCCGGCGGCCTCGCGACTGTCCAGCTGCAGCTGCAGCGGCGCATCACCACCGCGCCAGTCGAGACGGCTGTCGACGTCGTGCAGCCGGTAACTGCCCAGTTGCAACAGCGGCGTCGCCAGCTGCAGTTGCAGCGGCAGGCCGGCGCCCTCCGCCGTGCCGCCGCCCGTACTGATGACCGTACCGAGCTGCTGCACCACGCCCAGCCACGGCAGCAGGTCCAGCTGCGGCTGGCGGATGGCGATGCCGATCTGTTGCGGGCTGGCCGGCACCTCGGCGCCGACACCAACCCCGACGCCACGCAGATTGCCGTGGCTATCCAGCGTCACCGTGCCCTGCGCCCGTTCCTGCTGCTGCCAGGCCAGCTGCCAGCCCTGCAAGGTTGGCCGCAAGCGCAGCTGTAGCGGCCATTCGGCGTCGGCCGGCTTGGCCAGCGGCGCCGGCGCCTGGATCGCCACCCCGCGCAGGCTCAGCAGCAGCTGCAGGTCATCGAGATTATTGCTGATGTCAAAATTGGCCTGGTACGGCGTGCGGCCAGACACCAGCGGCGACAGCAGCGGCACATACTGCTGCAGCACCGGGGTGATGGCGGCGTCGCCCTGCACCGCAAACTGCATCACGTCGTCACGGCGCTGGGTCGAGGTCAGCCGCCCCTGCCCGCCAAAGGCGGCAAAGCCGATGCCCGGTGAGCTCACGCCGCGCTCGTTGAACTGCAGCACGCCGCGCACTTCCTGCAACGGCGGCAGCGGCAGCTGGCGGAACTGCAGACTATTGCCGGGCAGGCTCACCTCGCCGCGCACCTTGCTCTGCAGCAGCGCCGACAGCGGAATGTCCAGCCCCAGTTTCAGTGCGGCCTCGCCCTGGCTGTCGATGGTCGACAGGAAACCGCCCAGCCAGCCGTCCACCGGGCTGCTGCGGGTGTAGGCCAGCATCTGCGGCAGGGCGCCGCGCGCCTGGCCATCGATCAGCAGGCGTGCCGGCTGCGTCATCAGGTCCGGCAGGCGCACCTTGACCGCCTGCAGCGCCACGCCGGCGGTACGCGCCGTGGCGGCGTCGACCAGCACGTGGTCGTTGCGCATCGCGAACTTGCCGTCGATGGCGGTGATATCCGGCCAGGCACGATCAAAGCGCAACACGCCGCCAGCCACCTCGGCATCGACATCGAAGCGGCCGCCGGCATCGTTGCCGAACGGGAAGCGGCTGAAATCGCCCTCCACCCGTGCCGTCACATTGCGCGCCGTACCGCCGACCAGCGCCATGTCCAGCCAGTCCAGCGTGCTGCGGCCGATCACCGCCGGCAGATAGCGACTGACGCGAGCCACCGCCACCTGTGGCACGCGGACGTCCAGCCGGCCCTGCAGCGCGCCCTGCGCCGGCAGTTGCCCGTCGCCGCTCAGCTCCGCTTTCAGGTCAGGCGTTTGCAGGCGCAGCGCCGGCAGCGTGAACTGCCAGCCCTGACCCTGCCGCTGCCAGCGCAGCTGGCCGGCCAGCTGCTGCAATGCCAGCGGCTCGGCCAATTGCTGCGGCCACGCCAGCGTCAGCCCCTGCCCGGATAGCGACAGCTCGCCGCCATCACGCGCCAGCTTCAGCTCGCCGTTGACGCCGCCCTGCACGGTCGGGCTGGTGCTCAAGGTTGGCCGCAACTGGCGGAAGGCCGTGCTCAACCGGTAATCGCGCGGCGCCCGCCACGGCCCCTGCCACTGCCAGCTGGTGTTGCGCAGCTCGCCATCGAGCGCCGTCAGCGGCAGTTCGCGCAGCGCGCTGATGCGTTGCTGCAGCACAGGCCACAGCCCCGCCAGCGACACCCCGGACAACTGCACGCGGCCGCCGCGCTGCTCGTGCCACTTGGCATCGACCGTCGCGTCGCGCAGCAGCGGGCCAAACTCGCCGGACAGCGTCAGATGGCTGGCCTGCAGCTGGTGCTCGCCCGCTGCCGCACTGCGGTAGTCCAGCTCGCCCGCCAGCCGCGGCAAGGGCAGATCGCGCCGCTGCAGTGCCAGCGACACGTCATCCACCTGCCAGCGGCCCTGCAGCGCGGTGATGCGGCCTTCGGCAAACGCCGCCGTCAGCCGCGAACTGGCACGCCCCTGGCCGGCAAACGGCGCCGTCGGCCAGTAGCGCTTGAGCAGCGACAGCTCGCCGCTGCCGGCCGCCAGCGTCAGTTCACCCTGCCATTGCCGCCAGTCGGCAACGGCACCGCCCTGCCAGCCGGCGTCCAGCAGCAGCCCCGGCAGCAGCGGGCTGTCCGGCCGGCCGTGCAGTTGCAGGCGATGGCCGCGCCAGTTGTCCTGCAGCTGCAGGGTCAGCCCTTCCAGCCGCAGCTCCGGCAAGGCCAGCAGCTGGTCGTGCCAGCTCAGCTGTTTCAGGCTCAGCGTGATGCTGTCCTGGCGCAGCAGCCAGTCCAGCAGCCGGTTGTCGCCCTTGCCACCGGACAGCGCGATGCCGTTCAGGCTCAGCCGTCCCTGGCGGTCGCGCTGCAGCGCCAGCTGCAAATCGTCCAGCTGCAGGCTGGCCAGCCGCGGTTCGAGATAGAGCCAGCTTTTCCACGCCGGAATCATCTCCACCCGCGACAGGCGGATGGCGCTGGCGCGCGACACCGGCCGCACCTGCACGTCGCGCAGAGTCAGCACCGGCGCCCACCACAGCCATTCGCCGTCGATGCGGCCAACCTTGATCGCCATGCCGCTGGCCTCACCCAGCGACTGCTCCAGATACGGGCGCAAGCGGTCGAGGTTCGGCAGCAGGATGAAGCGGAAACTCAGAAAGGAAACGGCCAGCAGCAGCAGTACCGCGGCCAGTAACCAGGCGGCGGCACGCAGGATGCGACGGGCAGTCCGCAGGATGCGCCAGCTGCGGTCAGGCGGCGTTACATCGGACGGGGAAGTGGGGGTAGAATGGTCAGTCACGATTTCGTCATAGCGTTGAAAGCGCATTATGCCAGCAAATACCGCCGCCATCGCCTCCGCGCGCGCATTCAGTTATTACCTCGACCGCCTGCTGGGCGCCCGTCCCGAACAATTCGAAAGGTTGGCCGCCAGGCTGGATCACTGTTTTGACTTGGCGGAGATGACGGCGTTCGCCGACTGGCCGGCTTTCGACAGCATCGACACGCTGATGCCGGCGCTGCGCCAGCTGCGCGCCGCGGTGATGGCACGGCTGATCACCCGCGACCACGCCGGCCTGGCCGACCTGCACGAAGTCGTCACCACCATCAGCGCGCTGGCCGACTTTGCCGTGCAACAGGCGCTGCCGGTGGCACGGCGCAGCCTGGCGCAGTTCGGCGACCCGATCGGCGAGGAAAGCGGCGAGGTGCAGCAGCTGATCGTGATCGGTATGGGCAAGCTGGGCGGCTTCGAACTGAACGTGTCCTCCGACATCGACCTGATCTTCATCTATCCGGAAGACGGCGACACCAACGGCCAGCGCAAGACCTCCAACCACGAATACTTCACCCGTCTCGGCAAGGAGCTGATCCGCGCCATCAACGACCTCACCTACGACGGCCAGGTGTTCCGCGTCGACATGCGCCTGCGCCCGTACGGCGATTCCGGCCCGCTGGTGATGAGCCTGGCGGGGCTGGAAAACTACCTGTTGAGCCAGGGCCGCGAGTGGGAACGCTACGCTTGGATCAAGGCGCGGGTGATGAGCGGCGACGACAGCTACCTGTCGCAGCTGGTGCGCCCCTTCGTGTACCGCAAGTACATGGATTACGGTGCCTACGGCGCGATGCGCGAGCTGCACGCGCAGATCCGCCGCGAGGTGGCGCGCCGCGACATGGCGGAAAACATCAAGCTGGGGCCGGGCGGCATCCGCGAGGTGGAATTCATCGCCCAGGTGTTCCAGCTGATCCGCGGCGGCCGCGAGCGCCGCCTGCAACTGCGCAGCACGCGCGACACCTACGCCGTGCTGGCCGAATTGCGCCTGCTGGAGCCGGAAACGGTCAGCGAACTGCTGGAGGCGTATACCTTTTTGCGCAATCTGGAACACCGGCTGCAGTACCTCGACGACCAGCAGACGCAAAACCTGCCGAGCAGCGAGGACAACCGGCAGCGCATCGCCGCCAGCATGGGCTTTGCCGACTGGCACGGCTTCCTCGATGCGCTCAACCAGCACCGCCGCCGCGTCACCCGCCACTTCGAGCAGGTGTTCTTCCTGCCGACCGAAGGCGCCGCCGCGCATCCGCTGCAGGCGCTGTGGCAGGAGCTGGCCGACAACGACATCAGCGCCACGCTGCAGCAGCTCGGCTACCACGACGCCGCCGACGTGCAGCGCCAGCTGCGCAGCCTCGCCGCCAGCCAGCGTTACCAGCAGATGCCGGACAGCAGCCGCAAGAAGCTGGACGCGCTGATCCCGCCGCTGATCGAGGTCGCCGCCGGTTTCGACAACCCGGACCTGACGCTGTCGCGCATCCTGACGCTACTGGAAAGCATCAGCCGCCGCGCCTCCTACCTGTCGCTGCTGCAGGAGTATCCGCAGACGCTGCAGCGGCTGGCGTCGCTGTACTCGGCCAGCGCCTGGGTATCGGCCTACCTCAACCGCCACCCGATCCTGCTCGACGAGCTGCTGGATGCGCGCGTGCTGTACGCCAGCCCGGACTGGCCGCAGCTGGCGGCGCAGCTGGAACAGCAGCTGGCCGACTGCCAGGGCGACGTCGAGGCGCAGATGGACACCCTGCGCCACTTCCAGCACGCGCAGACCTTCCGCCTGGTAGCGCAGGATCTGGCCGGGATGTGGACACTGGAAGCATTGTCCGACGAGCTGTCGGCGCTGGCCGACATGGTGCTGGACGCCACGCTGCGCCACGCCTGGCTGGACCTGCCCAAGCGCCACTGCGAGGTGCCACGCTTCAGCATCATCGGTTACGGCAAGCTGGGGGGCAAGGAGCTGGGCTACGCCTCCGACCTCGACGTGATCTTCCTCTACGACGATGACCACCCGGACGCCGCCGAGCTGTACTCGCGGCTGGCACGCAAGCTGACCACCTGGCTGACCAGCGTCACCGCCGCCGGCTCGCTGTACGACATAGACCTGCGCCTGCGCCCCAACGGCACCAGCGGCCTCTTGGTCAGCACCGTCGACGCCTTCCGCCAGTACCAGCAGAAGGATGCCTGGCTGTGGGAGCACCAGGCGCTGACCCGCGCCCGCTTCGTCTGCGGCGACGCGGCGATCGGCCAGCAATTCGAGGCCATCCGCCATCAGGTGCTGACCCTGCCGCGCGACATCGGCCAGCTGCGCGACGAGGTGCTGGCAATGCGTGCCAAGATGCTGGAAAGCCACCCGGCCCGCGACGCCGACGTCAAGCATGCGCGCGGCGGCATCGTCGATGTCGAGTTCATCACCCAGTTCCTGATCCTGGCGCACGCCAGCCAGTACCCGGAGCTAACCCGCAACAGCGGCAACATTGCCCTGCTCGGCGCTGCGGCCAACGTTGGCCTGATTCCGGCCGAGCTGGCCAATCAGGGGCAGAGCGCCTATCGCCACTACCGGCGACTGCAGCACGCGGCGCGGCTCAATGACAGCCAGATCACCGACGACATCCCGCAGGAAGACTACCGCCATGTGCGTGCGCTATGGCAGTGCGCACTGCAGGATGAAGCTTGAAAACACAAGCGCAACACTCGGCGCTATAATTGCGCCACATTAAAAACAGGACTACAGCGGAGAATTCATCATGTCGATGGCAGATCGCGACGGTTTTATCTGGTACGACGGACAACTGGTTGACTGGCGCAACGCCACCACCCACGTGCTGACCCACACCCTGCACTACGGCATGGGCGTGTTCGAAGGCGTGCGCGCCTACGAAACACCGAAGGGTCCGGCCATCTTCCGTCTGCAGGACCATACCGACCGCCTGTTCCGCTCCGCCAAGATCCTCGGCATGGACCTGCCGTTCAGCAAGGAACAGATCAACCAGGCGCACATCGACGTGGTGCGCGCCAACCAGCTCAAGTCCTGCTACTTCCGCCCGATGGCGTTTTACGGCTCCGGCAAGCTCGGCATCGCGCCGAAAAAGGACGACGTGCAGGTCATCGTCGCCGCCTGGCCGTGGGGCGCCTACCTCGGCGAGGAAGGCCTGGAGCAAGGCATCCGCGTCAAGACAAGCTCGTTCACCCGCCACCACGTCAACATCACCATGTGCAAGGCGAAGGCGAACGGCAACTACATGAACTCCATCCTCGCCAACAACGAGGCGACGGCAGACGGTTACGACGAGGCACTGTTGCTGGACGTGGACGGCTTCGTGGCCGAAGGCTCCGGCGAGAACATCTTCATCGTCCGCAAGAACAAGCTGTACACCCCGGACCTGACCTCCGCACTGGAAGGCATCACCCGCGACACCGTGGTGCAGCTGGCGCAGGAGATGGGGTTGCAGATCATCGAAAAACGCATCACCCGCGACGAAGTCTATACCGCCGACGAAGCATTCTTCACCGGCACCGCCGCCGAAGTGACCCCGATCCGCGAGCTGGATCGCCGCAGCATCGGCGAAGGCAAGCGCGGCCCGATCACCACCGAGATCCAGAAGCGCTACTTCGATTGCGTCAAGGGTCTGGACGCCGGCAAGCAACACTGGCTCACCTACCTCGATTAACCCATTGGCTAGCCGCCCCGGCAAGGGGCACACAAGAAAGTACTGAACATGGCAGAACTGAAAGAAAACACCGCTCGCTTTATCGAAGTCACGGCAAAAGACCTGCCGCTGCACTGCCCGACCCCGGAAATGCTGAAGTGGAACTCGCACCCGCGCGTATTCCTGCCGATCGTGAAAAACAGCGGCGAGGCCCTGTGCCCGTACTGCGGCACCCACTACAAGCTGACCGGCCCGGTTAGCGGCCACCACTAAGCCTTCCTGCCCAATGGACAAAGGTGCGGCTTGCGCTGCACCTTTTTTGCTTGATACATGATCAAAAAGCTACTGGTAATCGGCCCTTCCTGGGTAGGTGACGGCGTGATGGCGCAGCCGCTGTACCGTCGCCTGCACGAGCGCCACCCCGGCCTGGAACTGCACGTCTTCGCCCCCGCCTGGACCCTGCCGCTGCTGGCACGGATGCCGGAAGTGGCCAAGGCGCACCTCAACCCGTTCGGGCATGGCCAACTGCGCCTGCGCGAGCGCTGGCGCGTGGCGCGCGCACTGCACCGCGAAGGTTTCGACCAGGTGGTGGTGCTGCCCAATTCGCTCAAGGCTGCGCTGATCCCGTTCCTGGCCGGCATTCCGCTGCGCACCGGTTTTACCGGCGAGCTGCGCTATGGCTTGCTCAACGACACCCGTGAGTTGAACGAGCAAGAGCTGCCGACCATGGTCGAGCGCTTCTGCATCCTGGCCGAGGAGCCGCGCCACGCGCTGCACCGCCCGATTCCGCACCCCAGTCTCCGCTCGCAACCGGCCGCCCAGCAGGCCGTCGCCGCGCGCCTCGGCCTGTCGCTGGACAAGCCGGTGGTCGCGATGTGCCCCGGTGCCGAATACGGCCCGGCCAAGCGTTGGCCGTCGCGCCACTTTGCCGCCCTGGCGGCGGCACTCGACAGCCGCGGCTACCAGGTGTGGCTGTTCGGCTCGGCCAAGGACCAGGACATCGGCGAGGAAATCAGCAAGCTGGCGCAAGGCAAGGCGCTCAACCTGTGCGGCAAGACCGGTCTCGACGAAGCCATCGACCTGATGGCGCTGGCCAGGCTGGCGGTATGCAACGACTCCGGCCTGATGCACGTCGCTGCCGCCCTGCACATTCCGCTGGTGGCCCTCTACGGCTCGTCCAGCCCGGACTTCACGCCACCGCTCAGCGACCACGCCGAAATCGTCAACCTCAATCTGGACTGCAGCCCCTGCTTCGAGCGCACCTGCCCGTACCAGCACATGCGCTGCCTGGAAGACATGCTGCCGGAACGGGTACTGCAGGCCTGCCTGAAGCAGCTGGACATCCGGCCATCCTGCCCCACACAAGAAACGGCGACACCGTAATGAGCAAAGAAAACGCCTCCGAAGACAACAGCCGCCGCATGGAGCTGGTGCGCGCCGCCGCCCGCCTGTTCCGCGACCAGGGCTACGAGCGCACCACCGTGCGCGACCTGGGCAATGCCGTCGGCCTGCAATCCGGCAGCCTGTTCTACCACTTCCGCACCAAGGAAGAGATTCTGGTCGCGGTCATGGCGCTGGGCATCACCGCCACCACCGAACAGTTGGCTGCAGCGCTGTCCCGCGCCAAGACGCCGCGCGAAAAGCTGGCGGCACTGTTCCACGTCCACCTGCACTCGCTGCTCGGCGACAACCAGGCCGCGCTGGAAGTAATGCTCTACGAATGGCGCAGCGTCTCCGCCGCCGCCAAGCCCGGCCTGATCGTGCTGCGCGACCGCTACGAAGCGCTGTGGCAGGATGCACTGGACGAAGCCGCCGCCGCCGGTCTGGTCAAGCCGGATACCCGCCTGCTGCGCCGCACCCTGCTGGGCAGCCTGCACTGGACGGTACAGTGGTATCACGGCAACGGCGAACTCTCCGTCGCCGAACTGGCCGACCGCATGCTGGAGCTGACCGTCATCGCCTGAAACCGGGGCCGCCACGCACTTGCAAATGGTGCGCGGATGGCATTGAATCAAGGCAGGACCTCTTCGGGATCGCCACATGAAACTGCGGTTGCAAAGAATGCTGTGGCTGGTAGCCGGCTGGCTGTGCCTGCTGCTGGCCCTGATCGGCGCGCTGCTCCCGGTGATGCCGACCACCGTCTTCGTGCTAATGGCCGCCGCCTGCTTCGGCCGCAGCAGTCCGGCGCTGCTGCACTGGCTACACCACCATCCGCGGCTCGGTCCGCCACTGCTACAGTGGCAGCGCTACCACGGCATGTCCGTCAGAACCAAGGCTGTGGCGCTGGGCACCGTCGCCCTGTCATTCAGCTTCAGCGTCTATGCCACGCTGCAGCAACCCTGGCTTACCGCCCTGCTGTTACTGGTGTGGGCGGCACTCAGCCTGTGGATGTGGCGGCTGCCGACAATTCCAGCAACATCAGCATGTTGTGCTATGCTTGACAGCAAATCATAGTCCTTTGTCGTGACGGAGACCCCGCATGGATGCCATTAATTCCGCCGCATCAGCCAGCAGCAGCGCCAGCATACTGCGCGAAGCTGCGGAACAGCGTCGCCTGCAGCAGGAACAGCAACAGGAAAGCCAGCTGGCGCCCGCGCCGGCCGCCGAAGCGGTTGCCGCCAGCACGCTGCCCACCGCCCGTCCCAGCCAGGCCGTCAGCAACACCGAACAGGCACTCCAGGCCCAGTTGCTCGACTCGCGCCGCGTCAACCAGCCAGAGCCGAACACCACGCTCGCCGCCAGCGAACGCAGCCCTGGCAACCGACTGAACGAGCCGCAAGCGCGCCGCGACACTGCGGAGCAGCCCACACCGGCTGCCAGCACCGAACGCACGGTCCCGGCAGAAGCCCGCGTGCCCGTCAATGCCTCGCAACAGGCCATCACCCAATACCAGGTCAGCCAGTCCTTGCTGCAGGATGCCAGCAGCAGCACACGCATCCGCACCGAAGCCTGAGCCAAGTCATCACGCACACAAAAAGAAACGGGAGCCAAGGCTCCCGTTTCTTTATTGCCGCATCAGCCGAGGCATCAGGCCTGCACGTCGATACGGTTACCCAGATGCGGCGGATTGTTGCCCTGTGGCGCGGCGACATCCGTTGCCGTAGCCAGCAAGGCCAGCGCCGCACTCTCGCTGACCTCCATCGTTTTCTTCAGCATCAGGATTTGCGCCACTTGCGCCACCTGATTGTCTGCTGCCGCCGAAACTGCCGCCATCACCATCCCCCGAGCGACGATTACCGTAAACTATCCGCCGCGTTGAAACACTCAATCAGAATTGTCATCCATTCCTGATAGAATACGCACTATCGTCTCTGCCAGACAGGAAAAAGACAAACATGAGCCAAACCCGTCACTGCCCTCTGCTTATCCTCGGTTCCGGTCCTGCCGGCTACACCGCCGCCGTCTATGCTGCCCGCGCCAACCTGAAACCGGTTCTGATCACCGGCATGGCCCAGGGCGGTCAACTGATGACCACCACCGATGTCGACAACTGGCCTGCCGATGTGGCTGGCGTGCAGGGCCCGGAGCTGATGCAGCGCTTCCAGCAGCACGCCGAGCGTTTCGGCACCGAAATGATCTTCGATCACATCCACACCGCCAAGCTGGATGAAAGACCATTCCGCCTGATCGGCGATTCCGGTGAATACACCTGCGACGCGCTGATCATTTCCACCGGCGCCTCGGCCAAATACCTCGGCCTGCCATCGGAACAGACCTTCTCCGGCAAGGGCGTGTCCGCCTGCGCCACCTGCGACGGTTTCTTCTATCGCAACCAGGATGTCGCCGTGGTCGGCGGTGGCGATACCGCCGTAGAAGAAGCGCTGTACCTGGCCAACATCGCCAAGCACGTTACCCTGATCCATCGCCGCGACACCTTCCGCGCCGAAAAGATCATGATCGACAAGCTGAACGCGCGCGTGGCCGAGGGCAAGATCAGCCTGAAGCTGAACGCCAATCTGGACGAAGTGCTGGGTGACGACAGCGGCGTGACCGGCGCCCGCCTGAAGTTCAACGACGGCAGCAGCGAAGACCTCAAGCTGATGGGCGTATTCATCGCCATCGGCCACAAGCCGAACACCGACATCTTCAAGGGCCAGCTGGAGCTGGACGAGACCGGCTACATCGTGACCCGCGGCGGCCGTGACGGCAATGCCACCGCCACCAGCGTACCGGGTGTGTTTGCCGCCGGCGACGTGCAGGACCACATCTACCGCCAGGCGATCACCAGCGCCGCATCCGGCTGCCAGGCAGCCCTGGATGCCGAGCGCTTCCTGGATCACTGAGCCCGGCTGCATTGAAGTCGCTCAAGGAGCAACTCAAGCCAGTCAAAGCACAGGCAAGACCCGCGAGGGTCTTGCCTGTTGCCGTTGCGGCCAACCCTGAGCCCGAGCCTGACTTCCGCCAGCTGATGCGGGACGTGCGCCCGCTCAAGCAGGATGGCCGCGTCTGCCACACCCCGCCACTACCCAAGCCGCGCCCCCTGCCGCAACATCGCGCCAGCCAGACACCACTGACGCCGCAAGCAGAGCAGGCGCTGTTCACCCAGATGATAGGCTGGTTCGAGCCTGCACAGATCGACAGTCAGCACCGCAGTCCCGGCACGCCGAGCAACACCCTGAAGAAACTGCGCGCCGGGCATTGGCCCGTCTGCGCCGAGCTGGACCTGCACGGACTGGACCGCTTTGCCGCGCATGAGCAGCTGACCGTATTCCTGCATCGTGCCCGCCACCTGGGCCAGTGCGTGCGGGTGATTCACGGCAAGGGACTCAGCTCACCGGGCGAACCGGTGCTGCCGAAGATGGTCAGAGCCTGGCTCAGCCACCACCCGGATGTACTGGCTTTCTGCGAAACCCGTATCGAACAAGGCGGCAGTGGCGCGGTACTGGCCCTGCTGCGCCGCCCGCACGGCTAAACCCGAGGACACCACCATGGACACCACCCGCATCACCCCCTTCACCGCCGCCGCCACCAGCGGCGAGAGCGTCACCCTGCCGCAAGGGCTGACCGTGCTGTACTTCTACCCGAAGGACAACACCCCTGGCTGCACCAACGAGGCGATGGCCTTTCGCGATTTGCATCCGCAATTCCTGGCCGCCGGCGCCCGTATCCTCGGCGTATCGCGCGACAGCCTGAAATCGCACGAGAATTTCAGGGTCAAGCACGAATTGCCATTTGAATTGATCAGCGATCCGGACGAAACTGTATGTAACCTGTTCGGTGTCATGAAACTGAAAAACATGTACGGCAAACAGGTGAGAGGGATAGAACGCAGCACTTTTGTCATCAATAGCGATGGCGACATCCTGCGCGAATGGCGCGGACTGAAAGTCCCCGGACACGCCGAAGAAGTGCTGACGTTCGTCAAGTCGCTTTAAGCGCCAGGTCCGGCACCCTGCCGGACCCCGCTTCAACAAGGGGGTCTTTCTCATGGCAAGCCACAGCAAGAGCAACGTCTGCAAACTGTTCGTCCTCGACACCAACGTCCTGCTGCATGACCCGACCTGCCTGTTCCGCTTCGAAGAGCACGACGTGTTCATTCCCATCATCACCCTCGAGGAGCTGGACACCCACAAGAAAGGCATGTCGGAAGTGGCGCGCAACGCCCGGCAAGCCAGCCGCTTTCTCGACGAAATCGTCAGCAGCAGCACCAACGACATCGAGGACGGCATTTCACTGAAAGCCCCCAGCCGCGACGCCGCCAGCGGCAAGCTGCGCCTGCAGACCGAAGCACTGCACGCGGTGCTGCCCTCCTCGCTGCCGGTCGGCAAGGCCGACAACCAGATCCTCGGCATCGTGATGGCGCTGAAGCAGGCGGACACCAGCCGCCCGGCCATCCTGGTGTCGAAAGACATCAATATGCGCATCAAGGCACGCGCACTGGGACTGGACGCCGAGGACTACTTCAACGACAAGGTACTGGAAGACACCGACCTGTTGTACGGCGGCACCCGCGAGATAGACGTCGACTTCTGGGAGCGCAACGGCCGGGATCTGAAATCGTGGCAGGAAGGCGGCCGCACCTACTACCAGTTCAAGGGCCCGGATGCCCCCAAGCTGCTGCTGAACCAGCTGCTGTGGCAGGAAGGCGAGCAGCCGATGCAGGCACGGGTGCTACGCCTCGACGGCAAGGAAGCGGTGCTGGAGACACTGAAGGACTACAGCCACCAGAAGAACAATGTGTGGGGCATCGTCGCGCGCAACCGCGAACAGAATTTCGCGCTAAACCTGCTGATGAACCCGGATATCGACTTCGTCACCCTGCTCGGCCAGGCCGGCACCGGCAAGACCCTGCTCACCTTGGCCGCGGGCCTGGCGCTGACGCTGGAGCAGAAGCTGTACAGCGAGATCATCATGACCCGCGTCACCGTGCCGGTCGGCGAGGACATCGGCTTTTTGCCCGGCACCGAAGAGGAAAAGATGCTGCCATGGATGGGCGCACTGGAAGACAACCTCGACGTGCTCAACAAGAGCGAGGATGACGGTGGCGACTGGGGGCGCGCCGCCACCCGCGACCTGATCCGCTCGCGCATCAAGGTCAAGTCGCTCAACTTCATGCGCGGCCGTACCTTCCTCAACAAATACCTGATCATCGATGAAGCGCAGAACCTGACGCCGAAACAGATGAAAACGCTGATCACCCGTGCCGGCCCCGGCACCAAGGTGGTCTGCCTCGGCAACATCAGTCAGATCGACACTCCGTACCTGACCGAAGGCAGTTCCGGCATCAGCTACGTCGTTGATCGTTTCAAAGGCTGGGAACACTCCGGCCACATTACCTTGCAGCGCGGCGAACGCTCGCGCCTGGCAGACCACGCAGCGGAAGTCCTTTGACCATCAAACTTGAACTGATCCACACCCCGGCAGCAGGGGCGACATCGACGATGCCCCCCCTGCTTTTTGTTCACGGCGCTTTCAGTAGCGCCAGCTGCTGGCAGCAACACTTCATGCCCTGGTTCAGCGCGCGCGGTTACGACTGCTGGGCGCTGAGCTTCGAGGGACACGGCGACAGCGACGGCCACGCCTACCTCGCCGCCATCAGCATCGATGACTACGTCGGTAACCTGCAGCAGGCGATCCGGCAACTGCCGCGCCCGCCGATCGTGATCGCCCACTCCATGGGCGGCTTTGTGCTGCAGCAATACCTGACCCGCCACGACCTGCCCGGCGCCGTACTGCTGGCCTCGGTGCCGCCAAGCGGCCTCGCCGGTTCCAGCATGCGGCTGATGACCCAGGCGCCGGAGCTGTTCATGCAACTGAACCTGTTCCAGCAGGGCAATTACCAGCCGGAGCTGAACGAACTGCGGCACATGCTGTTTTCTGACGACGCCGACCTCGCCGCGGTGGACTGGGTGGCGCACCACAGCCAGACCGAAAGCCAGCGCGCGATCATGGACATGACCCTGGTGCCGCCACTCCTGCAGCGCCGCATCGCCCCACTGCCCAACCTGGTGCTGGGCGCGGCGGCGGACCAGCTGATCTCACCAGAAGACGTCACCGAGACCGCGACACGCTTCGGCAGTACGCCGAAAATCCTGCCGCACATCGGCCACATGATGATGCTGGACAATCGCTGGGAGCAGTGCGCGCAACGGATTGAGGCGTGGCTGGCACGTACCCCCCTCGAATGACAGAAAGGTTGGCCGCATTACTGCGGCCAACCTTTTCGGCTTCCATTCGGGCGATCTCTCTTCAGAAAAACAAGCTGCCCACCCGCTCAGGCATACAGCAATTTGACTGCCTGCGCCTCACCGAAGAACAGCTCGCCCTCGTGACGCAGGCCGATCGCCTCCAGCACCCGGATCGAGCCTGCGTTGGCCGCATCGACAATGGCGGTGATGCGCGGCAGGCGCAGCACATTGCGACCGTAGTCGAGGCTGGCCTGCGCCGCTTCGCGCGCGTAGCCCTGGCCGCGATATGGCGGCAGAAAGGTGTAACCGACATCCGGATCCGGTAGACCCTCGCGGCGGATGATGCCGCACAAGCCCATCAGCGCACCATCGGACTTGCGCACCACGCACCACAACGCATGGCCATGCTGCGCGTAGGCCGCCAGCGGCCCTTCCTGCAGGTAGCGGCGGGCGTCGTCCAGCGTGCGCACACCGCGATCGATCACCTTGCGCACGAAGTCGGGGTCGTTCAGTGCCGCCAGCACGAATTCGGCATCCTCCAGCGTCAGCTCACGCAGCTGCAGCCGCGCCGTCTCCGCGATCAGCATGCAACCGCCAGGCCGAACGGATCGTCGATGCTGTGGCTGGGCTGGGTAAACCAGCGCGGCCCCTGCTCCGTCATGTAGAAGTGGTCCTCCAGTCGCACGCCGAACTCACCAGGGATGCAGATCATCGGCTCGTTGCTGAAGCACATGCCGACTTCCAGCGGCGTGCGGTCGCTGGACACCAGATACGGCCATTCGTGGATGTCCATGCCGATACCGTGGCCGGTACGGTGCGGCAAACCCGGCAGCGCGTAGCCGGGGCCGAAGCCGTCGGCCTGCAATTGCCGGCGCGCGGCCAGATCGACCTCGCCACACGGCGTGCCCAGCTGCGCCGCCGCGAAGGCCGCCGCCTGTGCCGCCTTTTCCGCCCGCCACACCTCGCGCTGGCGCGCATCCGGCTCGCCAAACACATAGGTACGGGTGATGTCGGAAATATAGCCGTGCAGGGTGCAGCCAGTATCGATCAGCACCATGTCACCCTGCTTCAGCACCTGCGGATTCTTGACCCCGTGCGGATAGGCGGTCGCCTCACCGAACAGCACGATGCAGAAGTAGGAACCGGCGGCACCGACACGACGGTGCGCCTCGGCGATGAACGCTTCGACCTCGGTGGTGGTGATGCCCTCATGCAGGATGCCGGCCGTGGCCTGGTGCACCGCCCGCGTCATGTCCTTGGCACGCTGCATCAGCGCGATTTCCTCCGGCGACTTGCGCATGCGACAGTGTGCGGTCACCTCGCGGGCATTGACCAGCTGGTAGCCGGTGGCATGCTGGCGGATACCGTCGGCGATGAAGAACGCCGCACTTTCGTCGATGCCGATGCGCGGCGGCTGTTCAAGGTTGGCCGCAATCCCCAACCGCGCCAGCGTCGCCACAAACAGCGCATACGGGCTTTCGTGTTCGTGCCAGGCGTTCACCTCGCCCTGCAGCTGCATGTAGTCGTGCAGCGTGCCGACCTCGAACCAGGGCGCGATGAATTCCAGCGCGCCATGCGCCGGCAGGATCGCCCCCACCATGCGCTCGCTGGCATACCATTTCAGGCCGGTAAAGTAGTTGAGGCTGGTTCCCGCATTCAGATACAGCGCCGCGATGCCGTTGGCCTGCATATACGCCTGCGCCTTGGCCAGCCGTACACGGTATTCGTCCAGCCCGATCGGCTGCGCGCCCTGCGTCATGTCCTGCAAGCCAGCCAGCGCCTGCTCCTTGCTCACCCCACCCACGCCTATCGTCATCGCCTGCTCCCGCTCCGGTTCATCACTGCTGGCCTGTCACCAGCCCACACCAAAGCAGCAATCTATGACTGCGCCACCACAGGGTCAAGTATTTTTTAGTCACACTAAAATTTTACTGTTCAGCAAGGCAATGATTCTCACGTACAATCAGTCCTCACCATCAGGAACCCGCCCCCATGTCAGAGGAAACTCTCGGCCAGCGCCTGCGCCGCTACCGGCGCGCCAGCGGCAAGACCCTGGTCCAGGTAGCCAAAGAAGCCGGCTTGTCGGCCGGCTTCCTGTCCCAGGCAGAGCGCGACATCACCGGCCTGTCGCTGTCGTCACTGGCCAACATCGCCCAGGCCCTCGGCGTGGCAGTGAGTGAGCTGTTCGAATCCCCGCGCCAGGACGCCCCCGACTCGCACGAAGGCCAGCGCCAGAGCTATACCGTCGCCAACATGCCGCAACGCTACGAACGACTGACCACCACCTATAGCGGCAGCGTGCTGAATGCCGTCAAGCTGACACTTCCCCCCGGCTATCGCTCGGAGGTAGTTGCCCACAGCGGCGATGAATTTGTCTATGTGCTGAGTGGTACCGTCACCTATCAGGTCAACGGCCGTGACTATGTGCTGGCCGTCGGCGATTCGCTGCACTTTGATCCGCAGCAGAAGCACGCCATCCACAACGATAGCGACAGCAGCACCGAGGTGATTTCGGTCGGCACGTTGCAATTGTTTGACGATGACGACAAGCAGTACGACTAAACCAGTCCCGGAGCGTATTCAGCACATCTCAATATAGGTACACACCCAACCGGTGACTTGCCCGACGCCCCCTATTTTCAGTAGCAGAGGGCTGTAGCGTCCGAGGTTACTTTAGCTGATTTCTCGGTGAGTGATTTGGCGTAGGCCGCCGGCGTCAAACCGCCAAGCGCTTTCTTGGGTCTTTCATTGTTGTATTCCCTTCGCCAGGCTTCGATGACGACCTGGGCATGGCGCAGACTGGTGAACCAGTGTTCGTTCAGGCACTCATCCCGGAAGCGCCCGTTAAACGATTCGATGTAGGCGTTCTGATTGGGCTTGCCCGGCTCGATGAGGAAGAGCTGAACGCCACGAGCATGTGCCCAGGTGAGCATGGCTCGGCTGCAGAACTCCTTGCCGTTATCGGTCCTGATCGCTTTGGGCAAGCCGCGTGTCCTCGCCAGCTGGTCGAGGACGCGCGTCAGATGCAGGCCACCCATCGCGCGCTCCGGCACAATCGCGACCGCCTCGTGGGTGGCATCATCGACCACGGTCAAACTCTTGATGACACGCCCCTCTGCCGTTCGGTCGAACACGAAGTCCATCGACCAGACCTGATAGGCGGCCAAGGGACGGGCCAGCGGGTGCCGGTCTGCCACCGGCACCTTCTTGCGCTTCCGCTTGCGAATTTGCAGACCCGCCTCGGCATAGAAGCGATCCACCCGCTTGTGATTGACCGCCATGCCACTCTGCCGCAGCTTCAGATAGATCATGCCGGCGCCGTAACGCCGGTGACGTTGCGCGAGCGCGATGATCTTCGCTTTCAAGGCGGCATTGCGGTCGGTGGCGGGCTGGTAGCGGAATGAACTGGGACTGATGCCGGCCAGGCGCAGCGATCGACGCTCGCTGAGCCCCTTGCCGAGCAGGTGGCGCACCAGCTCCCACCGTGACGGTGCGCTCACCATTTTTTTCGCAGGGCCTCTTTGGCAATTTCGTTCTCAAGCATGGTCTCGGCCAAGAGCTTCTTCAGGCGCGCGTTCTCGGCTTCAAGCTCCTTGAGACGCTTGGCTTCCGAGACATTCATGCCGCCAAACTTGCTGCGCTAGAGGTAGTAGCTAGCCTCCGAGAAGGCGTGCTTGCGGCACAATTCGGCAATAGGCATGCCGGCCTTCGCTTCGCGCAGGAAGCCGATGATCTGTTCTTCGGTGAAACGTTTCTTCATGTCCAATCTCCGTGTCATGGTGGATTGGACTCTAACTGGGACTGGACAGCAGCCAGCTGTCGCATCAGCTGGCCGACCACCTGCCGACCCTGATCGACAAGCTGACGCCGGGTGGCGAGCTGCCCGCCGACAACCTGCTGGCGCAAGGGCTGAACCTCGCCAAGGGACTGTTCAACCGCTGAGCGCGGCGGCGACGTTCAGGCCACCATCCCGGCAGGGGCTCAAGCGTGGCCGTAGTGCCCCTCCCAAAGCCAAGCCCGGCCGCCAGGCCGGGCTTGTGTCATCTACACTACTTTGCGTTGCACAAAGCACAAAGCCCAGCTTGATGTCTCAAGCTGGGCTTTGTTTAAGGGGCGTCTGGCGGTGTCCTACTTTCACA
>NZ_JANFNU010000006.1:154526-195641 GCF_024437575.1 Vogesella sp. AC12 | reverse complement strand
AATCACTTGCAGAGAAATCAGGTAAATTAACCTCGGACTCTAAAGCTCAGTGCTACTGAGAATGGGGGGGACGTCGCCCATCTATCGAGGAGGCTAGGTCGACCACGAGCCATTTTGCTACGCCCCGGCGCCGCCATGACATCGTAACACCCAGCCCGAACCTCTACAGCAGCCGGTTGAGCAGGCGGTCGAGGCGGATGCGTTTGAGGCGGCCGAGCAGGGTTTTGACTGCGGCCGGATAGTCGCGCAGCGTTTCCAGCTGGCGATAGTGTTGCAGCAGCCTGGTGTGATGGCGGATGTTGTCGAGCTCGGCGGCGGTTTGCTGCCGTAGCTGGCCTGCGGGATCATGCAGCAGCAGGCCGTTCTCAAGGTCGAGACGGAAGGCGCGCGGGTTGAGGTTGTTGCCGGTGACCAGCTGCCAGGCCTGGTCGACCCAGATGCCCTTCAGGTGGTAGCTGTTGTGCTCGTGCTGCCACAGGCGCAGCTGCAGCTTGCCCTGCGCGATCGCGCTCTGGTTGCGTTTGGCAAAGCGGCGCAGATTGCTTTCGTACAGGTAAGGCAGCGCCGAAATGACGCGGAATGGCTCGCTGGGCGGGGTGTAGAAGTCGTTGGCGGTCTTGTCGCCGACGATGATCTCGACCTGCAATCCGTTCCTGATCTGTTTTTGCAGGATGCGCAGGATGCTTTTCGGCGGATTGAAGTAGGGCGTGCACAGGGTGATGCGGTGCTGGGCGCTGCTCAGCAGCTGTTCGATACGCTGGTTGAAACGGTTGTCCTTGCCGACGCCGCTCAGCGGCGTGATGCTGATGCGGCCGCGCTCGGCGGTTGTCGGCGCCGGCAGGTAGTCGTAGCCGGCCAGCCGTTGCCGCAGCGACTTGATGTCGTCCTTGCCGGGGCGCGGCAGACCGGCGACATCCAGGCGTTGCACACCGGGGGAGGGCAGCAGCTGCTGGCACAGGTAGTACGAAAAGCTGTCGGCCAGGTTGCGGTCCTGAATCAGGTGGTAACGGTCGAAGCGGTAACGCTCGCCGACATGCAGGTAGACGTTGTTGAGGCTGGCGCCGCTGTAAATCAGCCAGTCGTCGATCACGAAGCCCTTCAGGTGCAGTACGCCGAACAGCTCCCGCGTCTGTACCGGCACGCCGTAGATGGGCACCTGCTCGCCGCCGAAACGTGCGCTGAGCTCTTGGTACCACTGCGCATTGCCGGCTTGCTTGCCGGCACCGATCAGGCCGCGCCGCGCGCGGTGAAAATCGACAAACACCCGGATGTCCAGCTGCGGTCGTTGCTGCTTGGCCTGATGCAGTGCCAGCAGGATCGACTCGCCGCCTTCGTCGTGCTGCAGGTACAGGCTGCACAGGTGGATACGCTGCTGTGCCTGCGCAATCTGCAGCAGCAGTTGCTGATGAAAGCTCTTGGCGTCGTGCAGCACATGGATGTTGGCCGCATCAACGGCAAAGCCGTTGCCGGCGGGGGCCGGACGGCGGGAGGAAAAAAGCGGCATGCTGGCGAGTGGTGTCCATGAAGGTTGCTGTTGCCATTGTGAATGAAAAAAGGCCGGAATGTTCCGGCCTTTTTGCTTGCGTGGCGCTTATTTGCGGGTCTTGAATTCCTGCCACAGGCGGGTAGTCAGGCGCTGGATTTTCGGATCCATCGGCAGCATCACGAAGCTCTTGGCCATCACTTCCTTGCTCGGGAAGATCGACGGGTTGGTCAGGTTGGCCTTGTCGATGAACTTGCGTGCCGGCAGGCTGCCTGGCGCGTAGGTCACTGCATTGGCGTTGGCCGCGGCCACCTTGGCGTCCAGACTATAGTTGATGAACTTGTAGGCGTTGTCGGCGTTCTTGGCGTCCTTCGGGATCACCATGCTGTCGATCCAGATGCCGACGCCTTCTTTCGGCACCAGTGCCTGCACCTTGACGCCGCTCTTCACTTCCACCGCGCGGGTACGGGCGATGTTGATGTCGCCGCCGTAGCCCAGCACCAGGCACAGCGAGCCGCCGGACAGTTCATTGATGTAGCCGGAGGAGGAGAAGCGGGTCACGTGCGGACGGATGCTTTTCAGCAAATCGGCTGCGGCGCGGTAGTCTGCTTCACTCTTGCTGGCCGGGTCCTTGCCCATGTAGTGCAGCACGATCGGGAACACTTCCGCCGGGGAGTCGAGCATGCTCACGCCACAGCTTTTCAGCTTGGCCGCGTGTTCAGGCTTGAACAGCATGTCCCACTGGTTGGCCGGCAGCTTACCGCCCAGTGCCTTGGTGGCGCGGTCGGTGTTGATGCCGATGGTGTTGATGCCCCAGAAGTACGGTACCGCGAACTTGTTGCCCGGATCGAACTTGGTCATCAGCTTCATCAGCTCCGGGTCCAGGTCCTTGTAGTTCGGCAGCTTGCTCTTGTCCAGCGGCAGGTACAGGTTGGCCTGGATCTGCTTGGCAAGGAAGGTGTTGGACGGCACGACGATGTCGTAGCCGGATTTGCCGGTCAGCATCTTGGCTTGCAGGATTTCGTTACTGTCGTAGACGTCGTAACGGACCTTGACGCCGGTTGCCTTCTGGAAGCCGGGGATGGTGCTTTCCGCGATGTAATCCGACCAGTTGTAGATGTTCAGTTCGTTGCTGGCAGCGACGGCACTACCGGCGTAGGCGGCGCTGACGGCGCCCAGAAGCAGGGTGCGGGCAAATCGTTTCATTCAAGTTTCTCCTGGCGATGCGGTTCAGGTAATCGAACACGTTATTTTGACGGCAAAACGCTACTTAAAACCAGTGCTTATTAAACCCCCGCCGCCGGCCGGCAGGCAAGCCGCGACATGCGGCTGCCGGCTCAGGCCTGCTGCAGTAACTGCTGGCGTTCCCATGGTGTAATGGTACGCGCGAATGTCTGCCATTCAACCTCTTTCAGTGCACAAAAGCTGGCCACGAACTGTGGATGCAGCAACGGGTGCAGCGCCGGTTCGTCGCGCAGGGCAGCGATCGCCTGCGGCAGGCTGGCGGGCAGGGTGGCCGCCATGCCGTAGGCACTGCCGGACAGCGGTGCGCTGGGCGCAATGGCCTGCTCCATGCCAAGCAAGCCGCAGGCCAGCGTGGCGGCCATGGCGAGGTAGGGATTGCAGTCCATGCCGGGCAGGCGGTTTTCCACGCGCCGCGCCGCCGGGGTGCTGTCCGGCACGCGCAGGCCGCAGCTGCGGTTGTCGATGCCCCACTCGACATTGATCGGCGCCGCGCTATGCGGGCTCAGCCTACGGTAGGCGTTGGGGTTGGCCGCCAGCAGCAGCATCGCCGCCGGCAGGTAGCGCTGCAGGCCGCCCAGGTAATGCCCGAAGCGCGGAGCGGCGCTGCCGTCCGGCAGGCTGAACAGGTTGTGGCCGTGGGCATCGACCAGGCTCTGGTGGATGTGCATCGCGCTGCCGGCGTCGTCGGCAAACGGCTTGGCCATGAAGGTGGCCAGCAGGCCGTGGCGTGCGGCCAACGTTTTGGCGCTGCGCTTGAACAGGAACACCTGGTCGGCCAGTGCCAGCGCGTCGCCGTGTTGCAGGTTGATCTCGAATTGGCCATTGCCGACTTCACTGAGCATGGTGTCGCTGGCGATGTGCTGCTGCGCGCACAGCTGCTCCAGCTCGGCAAAGAAGGCGGCGTGGGCCGGCGCCTGATCCACGCTGTACGGCTGACGTGTAGGGCTGACGGGCTGGCCGTCGGCGGGGAGCAGGTAGAACTCGATCTCGGGCGCGACCACCGGCTGCCAGCCGCGCTGCCGGTAGGCAGCCAAGACGCGTTGCAGCACGTTGCGCGGCGCGAACGGGATCGGCTCGCCATCGGAGTCGACACAGTCGTGGATCAGCTGCGCGATGCGCTGGCCGTTGCCGCTGTCCGGCTTCAGGCACAGGGTGCGCGGGTCGGCGCGCAGGCGCATGTCGGGGTCGCTGTCGGCGACCAGTTGCTGTTGCGGGTCGCCGTCCAGGGTCTGGATCAGGCTGACTTGCGGGAAGCGCTGCTCGGCGCTGTCGAGATAGCTGTGGCAGGGAATGAGTTTGCCGCGCGCCTGGCCGTTGAGATCGGGAAACAGGCATTCGATGTGGCTGACGCGCTGGGCGCTCAGCCATTGCTGCAGATCGGACATGTTCAGATACCTTTGCTGCGTGAGTTGTCGGGAGGCGGACAATTCAGCGCGGGCGGCCGTAGGTACTGAGCGGCTGCTCAAAGACGCCCAGCGGCAGCCGGATCTGGCTGCCGGCAACGGGCGTGGTGCAGCAATAGGGCATCGTGGACTCCGGGTGGCGGGTCGTGTGTCTATTTTTTTAACCCAAAAATCGCAAAAACGTCAATTTTATTTAACGATGGTCGCTGGTGGTGAGCGCCGGCGCCACACCTTGCTCATGGCGGCTACCGGCAAAATGTGCAAAAATCCGGTCAACTAACGATATTGCAGGTTTTGTCATGCTGGACCGGGACGGATACCGCCCCAATGTCGGAATCATCCTCGTCAATCATCATAACGAGGTGTTCTGGGGCAAACGCGTGCGCGAGCATTCGTGGCAGTTTCCACAGGGCGGCATCAAGCCGGGTGAAAGCCCGGAAGCCGCCATGTATCGTGAACTGGAAGAAGAAGTCGGCCTGTTGCCGCAGCACGTCAAGATTCTGGGGCGTACCCGCGACTGGCTGCGCTACGACGTGCCCACCAACTGGGTACGCCGCGAGTGGCGCGGCAGCTATCGCGGCCAGAAGCAGATCTGGTTCCTGTTGCGGCTCACCGGCCGCGATTGCGACGTGTGCCTGCGCGCCACCAATCATCCGGAGTTCGACGGCTGGCGCTGGAGCGACTACTGGGAACCGATCGACAACGTGATCGAATTCAAGCGCGACGTGTACGAGCGCGCGCTCACCGAGCTGATGCGCTTCATTAAGGGCGTGGAAAGCCGTGGCGAATATCTGGGGCGGGTGGCCGGCAGCCGGCACCGGCAACCGGACGGGAGCTAATCCTTGAGCAATCCGATGCCTTCGCGGCCACGCACTGCATTTGCAGGCGTGGCCGTTGTTGCTGCCTGGTCGGCATGGCAGCCGGCCGACGTCGCGGTGTGGTGGATGGAGGCGCTGCCGGCGGTGCTGGGCCTGCCGCTGGTCTGGCTGCTGTGGTCGCGTTTTCCGTGGACAAGGTTGGCCGCATGGGCGATGGCGCTGCACGCGGTGGTGCTGCTGGTCGGCGCGCACTACACCTATGCCGAAACCCCGCTCGGCTTCTGGCTGCAGGACGCCTTCGACTTCAGCCGCAACCACTACGACCGCATCGGCCATATCGCGCAGGGCTTCTTCCCGGCGCTGCTGGCGCGCGAGGTGCTCAGCCGCAAGACGCCATTGCGCGGCGGCTGGCTGGCCTTTCTCGCCACCTGCTTCTGCCTGGCCTTCTCCGCGCTGTACGAGCTGATCGAATGGTGGGCGGCGCTGGCGCTGGGCGCCGGTGCCGATGCCTTTCTCGCCACCCAGGGCGACCCGTGGGATACGCAGTGGGACATGTTCCTGGCCCTGTGCGGCGCCGTGCTGGCGCAACTCATTCTGACGCCGACCCACAACCGGCAGCTGGCCGCGTTGCGCGCGGCGCGCTACTGAATCTCTGAATAGACAAGCCATGACACAACAGAATTACGACGAATCCTCGGTCCGGGTACTCAAGGGGCTGGAGCCGGTCAAAGAACGGCCCGGCATGTACACCCGCACCACCGACCCCACCCACATCTGTCAGGAAGTGATCGACAACGCCGCCGACGAGGCGCTGGGCGGCTTCGCGCGCAAGATCGCGGTCACCGTGCACCAGGATGGCTCGCTGAGCGTGGAAGACGACGGCCGCGGCATCCCGGTCGGGCTGCACCCGCAGGAAGGCGTACCGGTGGTGGAACTGGTATTCACCCGCCTGCACGCCGGCGGCAAGTTCAACAAGAAGGACGGTGGCGCCTACGCGTTCTCCGGCGGCCTGCACGGCGTCGGCGTGTCGGTGACCAACGCGCTGTCGACGCGGCTGGAAGTCGAGGTCAAGCGCGAGGGCGGCGTGCACCGCCTGGTGTTCGCCGGCGGCGACGTGATCGAGCCGCTGGCGCGCGTCGGCGACTGCGGCCCGCGCACCAGCGGCACCCGCGTGCGGGTGTGGCCGGATGGCAAGTATTTCGAAACGCCGCGCTACTCGCTGGCGGAGCTGGAGCGCCTGCTGCGCGCCAAGGCGGTGCTGCTGCCCGGCGTGGCGGTGACGCTGACGGTGGAGCGCCCGGGTGGCGACGAAGTCAAGGTGTGGCAATACCCGGAAGGGCTGAAAAGCTACCTCGCCGAGCTGTGCAATGGCGACGAGCCGGTGGCGCCGCTGTTCGCCAGCGAGGCCTTCATCGGTGACGACCACGAGCAGTTCGCCCGCGGCGAGGGCGTGCAGTGGGCGATGGCGTGGTTCGAGGACGGCGCCAGCGGCGAGAGCTACGTCAACCTGATTCCGACCCCGTCCGGCGGCACTCACGAGGCCGGCCTGCGCGCCGGCGTGTTCGAGGCGGTGAAGAGCTTCATCGACCACCACAACCTGCTGCCGCGCGGCGTCAAACTGATGGCGGAAGACGTGTGGAGCCGGGTGCGCTTCGTGCTGTCGGCACGGGTGCTCGATCCACAGTTCCAGGGCCAGACCAAGGACAAGCTCACCAGCCGCGACGCGCTGAAGCTGATCTCCGGCCTCGCCCGCGACCCGGTGGAGCTGTGGCTGAACCAGCACGTCGAAGCCGGCAAGAAGATCGCCGAGCTGGCCATCCGCCAGGCGCAGAGCCGCCTCAAATCCGTGAAGAAGGTGGAAAAGAAAAAAGGCTCCGGCGTGGCGGTGCTGCCGGGCAAGCTCACCGACTGCGAGAGCGAGGACATCGAGCGCAACGAGCTGTTCCTGGTGGAGGGCGACTCCGCCGGCGGCTCCGCCAAGCTGGCGCGCGACAAGGAATACCAGGCCATCCTGCCGCTGCGCGGCAAGGTGCTCAACAGCTGGGAGACCGACCGCGACCAGCTGTTCTCCAACGCCGAGATCCACGACATGGCGGTGGCCATCGGCGTCGATCCGCACGGCGTGGACGACACGCCGGACCTGTCCGGCCTGCGCTACGGCAAGATCGCCATCCTGTCCGATGCCGACGTGGACGGCTCGCACATCCAGGTGCTGCTGCTGACGCTGTTCTTCCGCCACTTCCCGCGTCTGATCGACAACGGCAACATCTACATCGCGCAGCCGCCGCTGTTCCGCGTCGACGTGCCGGGTCAGGGCAAGAACCGCCCGCCGCGCAAGCTGTACGCGCTGGACGAAGGCGAGATGACCGCCATCCTCGACCGCCTGCGCAGCGAGGGGGTGAAGGAAAACGCGTGGAGCATCTCGCGCTTCAAGGGCCTGGGCGAGATGAACCCGGAACAGCTCAAGGACACCACCATGAACCCGGATACCCGCCGCCTGTCGCGAGTACGGGTGCGCGCCGGTGCCTTTGCCGAAACGCGTGACATGTTCGTGATGCTGATGGGCAAGGGCGAGGCCTCCAGCCGCCGCAGCTGGATGGAAGCCAAGGGCAACGAGGTCGAAGCCGACATCTGAGCCGGTCGTACATCGCCAAGGTTGGCCGCAACCCCGTCCGGGCTTGCGGCCTTTTTGTTGCGGCCAACCTTGTGTGGCGACGGCTTGGTGCTAGCGGCGGCGGGGCTGGCTACAATTCGGCTATAGCCACCCACGAGAAGCATCATGTCCCGTCTGCTTTACCTGCAGTCCGGCGGCCCCACCGCCGTGCTCAACCGCTCCGCCCAGGGCGTGATCGAAGCCGCGCGCGCGCAGGGCGTGGCGGTGTGTGCCGCCGCCGACGGCCTCGCCGGGCTGCGTGCCGGGCGGCTGCTGGATCTGGACGCCGCCAGCGCCGCCGATATCGCCCGCCTCGGCAGCCTGCCGGGCGCCGCGTTCGGCAGCAGCCGCGACATCCTGGCGCCGTTCGCGGACGATGCCGCCGGCTGGCAGCAACTGGCCGAGGTGCTGCGTCGCTTCGACATCGGCCAGCTGCTGCTTAACGGCGGCAACGGCTCGATGGAGACGGCACGGCTGCTGCAGCAGCTGGGCGAGCGTTTCGCGCTGCCGCTGCAGGTGGTCGGCATCCCGAAGACCATCGACAACGATCTGGAAGGCACCGATTTCAGCCCCGGCTATCCGTCGGCGGCGAAGTATCTGGCCAGCAGCCTGCGCGAGGTGACGCTCGACGTGCGCAGCATGGCGCAGCAGCGGGTGTTCATCATGGAGACCATGGGCCGTCACGTCGGCTGGCTGACCGCGGCCTGCGCGCTGGCGGCCTTGCCGGGCGAGGCGGCGCCGCTGTTGCTGCTGCCGGAGGTGGCGTTCGACGAGGCGCGGCTGCTGGCGGCGGTACGGCAGCGGCTGGCGGCCAGTGGCTGCTGCGTGATCGCGGTGTCGGAAGGGCTGCGCCATGCCGACGGTCGTTTCGTCGCGCAGCTGCACGCCGATGCGGTGTACGGCCACGAGCACCTCGGCGGTGCCGGCATGTGGCTGGCGCAACGGCTGCAACAGCAGCTGGGGGTGAAGGCGCACGTGGCGCTGGTGGACTGCCTGCAGCGCGCGGCGCGGCATCTGGTGTCGGCGGTCGATGCGCAGCAGGCTTACCGGCTGGGGCAACAGGCGGTGGCGACGGCGCTGGCCGGGCAGGGCGGGGTGATGCTGGCGCTGCAACGGCAGCAGGGCGCCGCCGGCACCGACTGGCAACTGTCGCCGCTGCCGCTGGCGGCGGTCGCCAACCGCGAACGCGCGCTGCCGGCGGACTTTATCGCCGCCGACGGCCAGTCGGTGACGCCGGCGTTTGTCGCCTACCTGCGGCCGCTGCTGCAGGGCGAACAAGCGCTGGCCTTTGCCGACGGCCTGCCGGACCTGCGCTGTCCGGTGTGGCCGCCGCTGCTGCCCTGATGTTGCGCGGCGCTTAGGCCTGCGCGGTGGCGCCCAGCTTGCTGCGCAGACGCTTGGTGACGTTCACCATCGCCTGCAGCGCGGCCTCGGTTTCCGGCCAGCCGCGCGTTTTCAGGCCGCAGTCCGGATTCACCCACAGCCGTTCGGCCGGGATCACCTGCAGCGCCTTGGCCAGCAGCTTGTCCAGTTCGGCTTCGGTCGGGATGCGCGGGCTGTGGATGTCGTAGACGCCGGGGCCGATTTCGTTCGGGTACTGGAAGCTGCCGAAGTCGCGCAGCAGCTCCATGTCCGAGCGCGAGGTCTCGATGGTGATCACGTCGGCGTCGAGCGCGGCGATCGCCGGCAGGATGTCGCCGAATTCCGAGTAGCACATGTGGGTGTGGATCTGGGTGCTGTCGTCGACGCCGGCGCAGGACAGACGGAACGCTTCGCCGGCCCAGGCGAGATACGCATCCCAGTCGCCGCGCTGCAGCGGCAGGCCTTCACGCACCGCCGGCTCGTCGATCTGGATCACCTTGATACCGGCGTTTTCCAGATCCAGCACCTCGTCGTTGATCGCCAGCGCGATCTGGCGGCACACCGCGCTGCGCGGCAGGTCGTTGCGCACGAAGCTCCACTGCAGGATGGTGACCGGGCCGGTGAGCATGCCCTTCACCGGACGCGGCGACAGGCTCTGCGCGTACACCGCCCAGCGCACCGTCATCGGCGTTGGTCGCGCCACGTCGCCGTAGATGACGGGCGGCTTCACGCAGCGACTGCCATAGCTCTGCACCCAGCCGTATTCGGTGAAGGCGAAGCCGGCCAGCTGCTCGCCGAAGTACTCCACCATGTCGTTGCGCTCCGCCTCGCCGTGCACCAGCACGTCGATGTCGAGCAGCTCCTGCTTGCGGATCACCAGTTCGATCTCCGCCTTCATCGCCGCTTCGTAGCTGGCGGCGTCGAGTTCGCCACGCTTGAACGCGGCGCGCGCGGCGCGGATCTCGCTGGTCTGCGGGAAGGAGCCGATGGTGGTGGTCGGCAGCAGCGGCAGCTTGAGCCACGCGTGCTGCAACGGCGCGCGCTGTGCGAACGGGCTGGTGCGGCGGTCGCTGCCGGCCGGCAGTGCGGCCAACCTTTGTGCCACCTCGGCACGGTGGATGCGCGGGCTGCTGCGGCGCTGCTCGCGGGCGTAGTTGCTGGCCGCCAGCTCGTTCTCGATGCTGGCGCGCCCCTGTTGCAGGCCGCGCTTGAGCAGTTTCAGTTCGTTCAGCTTCTGCACCGCGAACGCCAGCCAGCTCTTCAGGTCGACATCGAGCTGGCCTTCCTGTGCCAGGTCGAACGGGCTGTGCAGCAGCGAGCAGCTCGGCGCCAGCCACAGCCGTTCGCCCAGCTGCGCGTGCAAGGCCTCGGCCTGCTGCAGCACCGCGTCGAGGTCGGCACGCCAGATATTGCGGCCGTCGATGACACCGGCGGACAGTACCTTGTCCTGCGGCCAACCTTGGACGAAGGTCGCCAGCTGTTGCGGCGCGCGCACCAGATCCAGGTGCAGGCCGGCCACCGGCAGCGCCTTCAGCAGTTCGGCGTGCTCCGCCACGCTGCCGAAGTAGGTGGCCAGCAGCAGTTGCAGCGGGCTGGCCGCCAGCTCGGCGTAGGCGGGGGCGAACGCCGCCAGCCACTCGGCCGGCAGGTCCAGCGCCAGGATCGGTTCGTCCAGCTGCACCCAGTCTACTTTTGCGGCATTGAGGGCCGCGAGCAGGTCCTGATAGGTTTGCAGCAGCGCCGGCAGCAGTGTCAGGCGGTCAAAGGCGGCGCCCTTGCACTTGCCCAGCCACAGCAGGGTCAGCGGCCCGATCAGCACCGGCTTGCTCTTGATGCCCAGCGCCTGCGCCTCGGCGATCTGTGCCAAGAGCGGCGCCGGGTTGGCCGCAAAGGCGGTGTCGGCGTGCCACTCCGGGACCAGGTAGTGGTAGTTGCTGTCGAACCACTTGGTCATTTCGATGGCGTGCTGGCTGCTGTTGCCTCGTGCCAGCTGGAAATACTGCGCGCTGGAAAGCTTGGCCGCATCGAAGCCGAAGCGGCGAGGGATGGCGCCGACCAGCACCTGTGCGTCGAGCACGTGGTCGTACAGCGAGAAGTCGCCGACCGGGCTGATGTCGAGGCCGGCGCCTTTTTGCAGTAGCCAGTGCTTCTGGCGCAGCTCGCGCGCGCCGGCCTGCAGCGCGGCGTCGTCGATCTCGTTTTTCCAGAACTTCTCGACCAGGAATTTCAGTTCGCGCTTGGCGCCGATGCGGGGGAAACCGGCAAGATGAATAGTGCTCATGTTGGTGTCTTTCTGTATGAAATTTGTGCATTGATCATGCGATAATCATCGACATGAGACAAATTCATTATTTTGCTACTTCACATGAGGCTGATTCATGAACCAGAGTCTGCTGGAACTACGCCACCTGAAGACGCTGCTGGCGCTGGCCGAAACCGGCAGCGTGTCGCAGGCGGCGAAACGGGTGTTCCTGACGCAATCGGCGCTGTCGCACCAGATCAAGGCGCTGGAGGAGCACTACGGCCTCAGCCTGTTCGAGCGCAAGACGCAGCCGCTACGGCTGACGCCGGCCGGCGAGCGCTTGCTGCTGCTGGCGCGCGAGGTGCACGCCCGCATCAGCGCCGCCGAGCGCGATCTGGCGCGACTGCGCGAGGGCGAGGCCGGCGAGCTGCGCATCGCGGTGGAGTGCCATACCTGCTTCGACTGGCTGATGCCGGCGATGGACAGCTTCCGCCAGCACTGGCCGGCGGTGGAGCTGGACATCGTCTCCGGCTTCCATACCGATCCGGTGGGCCTGCTGCTGACCGGGCGCGCCGATCTGGCGATCGTGTCGGAGGCCGAGGCGCATCCCGGCGTCGCGCACCAGCCACTGTTCGGTTACGAGATGGTGGCCATCGCCGCCCACGATCACCCGCTGGCGGCGCAGAAGGTGTGGCATGCCGAAGATTTTGCCGCCGAGACGCTGATCAGCTACCCGGTGCCGGACGCGATGCTGGACCTGGTGCGCAAGGTGCTGAAGCCGGCCGGCATCAACCCGGCGCGACGCACCTCGGAGCTGACCATCGCCATCATCCAGCTGGTGGCCAGCCGCCGCGGCGTGGCGGCGCTGCCGTTCTGGGCGGTGAAACCGTATCTGGAGCGCGGCTACGTCAGCGCCGCGCGCATCGGCGAGGCCGGCCTGCACAGTGAGCTGTACGCCGCGCTGCGCAGCGACGACGCCAACCTGGCCTATATGCACGACTTCCTCGCCACGGTGCGCGAGCAGAGCTTCGCCACGCTGCCGGGGCTGAGTGTGCTGGATTGATATTACTGGCATGCCTGCGGCCAACCTTGCACACCGGGCGCAAGGTTGGCCGCAAGGCGTTAGCTCGTTAACGCCGCAGCAGCGCCTTTTCCGCCTCGATCAGCAGGAAGGCGAGCACGCCGCTGGCCGCGATCAGCCCCCAGTGCGAGAGCGCCGGGGAGGCGGTGCCGAACAGGGTGTGCAGCCATGGCAGGTAGCTGAACGCCAGTTGCAGCAGCAGCAGGATGGCCACGCACCACAGCGCGATACGGTTGCCGCCCAGCACGCGCAGCGTCAGCGCGCTGCTGTGCTGGTGACGGCTGTTGAACAGGTAGGCGATCTCGATCGCCACCATGCTGTTCACCGCCAGCGTGCTGGCCAGCGCCTGCGAGTGGCCGCCGTCCAGCGCCCACAGGTACAGCGCGAACGGCAGCGCCACCATCAGCGCGCCGACGAAGGCCAGCCGCCACACGAACAGCGCGTCGATCAGCCCGGCCTGTGGCGGTCGCGGCGGGCGCCGCATCACGCCGTGCTCGGTCGGTTCGAAGGCGAAGGCCAGCGCCAGCGTCACCGCCGACACCATGTTCACCCACAGGATCTGCACCGGGCTGATCGGCAGCGCCACGCCGAACAGGATGGCGGCGATGATGATTAGCGCTTGGCCGACGTTGGTGGGCAGGATGAACAGGATGGCCTTTTTCAGGTTGTCGTACACGGTGCGCCCCTCGCGCACCGCCAACGCCAGGGTGGTGAAATTGTCGTCGGTGATCACCATCTCCGCTGCCTCCTTGGCCGCCTCGGTGCCCTTGCCACCCATGGCGACGCCGACGTCGGCCTGTTTCAGCGCCGGGGCGTCGTTGACGCCGTCGCCGGTCATCGCCACCACCTCGCCGTTGTGCTTCAGCGCGGCGATCAGGCGCAGCTTGTGTTCCGGGCTGGCGCGGGCGAACACGTCGATGTCGCGCACCGCCAGCGCCAGCGCCGCGTCGTCCAGCGCGTCGATGTCGCTGCCGCTCAGTGCGCGCAGGCCGTCGCCGATGCCGAGACGGCCGCCGATGGCGGCGGCGGTGCCGGCGTGGTCGCCGGTGATCATCTTGATGCGGATGCCGGCGCTCTGGCACAGCGCCACCGCGCGCGCCGCTTCCTCGCGCGGCGGGTCGATCATGCCGACCAGGCCGAGCAGCAGCAGCTGGTCCTCGGTGTCGGCAAAATCCAGCTCGCTGCTGCAGTGCGCCTGGCGGCGTTCGGCGATGGCCAGCACGCGGTAGCCGTCACCGGCCAGCTGTTGCGCCTGCTGCTGCCAGAACGCCAGCTCCAGCCCGGCAATGCCGTGTTCCAGCTGCTGGTGGCTGGCGCGTGCCAGCAGCACCTCCGGCGCGCCCTTGAGCAGGATCAGGCGGTGGCCGTCGTGGTCGTGGTGCAGGGTGGCCATGAAGCGGTGTTCCGATTCGAACGGGATCGCGTCCTGCCGCGGCAGGCTGTGCTGCAGGCTGGCCAGCGGCAGCTGCGCCTTGTGCGCCAGCGTCAGCAGCGCGCCCTCGGTCGGGTCGCCGCTGAGTTGCCACTGGCCGGCGACGTGCTGCAGGCTGGCGTCGTTGCACAGTGCCGCAGCGCGCAGCAGCGCGTCGAGCGGGGCGTGCTGGCCGTAGTGTAGCGGCGCGTCGTCGTGGAACAGGCCGCCTTCCGGCGCGTAGCCGACGCCGCTGACGCGCAGCTGGCGCTCGCGGGTGACGATGCGGCCGGCGGTCATCTCGTTGCAGGTCAGGGTGCCGGTCTTGTCCGAGCAGATCACCGTCACCGCGCCCAGCGTCTCCACCGCCGGCAGCTTGCGCATGATGGCGCGCTGGCGGGCCATGCGCTCGACGCCGATCGCCAGCGTGATGGTGACGATGGCGGGCAGCCCTTCCGGAATCGCCGCCACCGCCAGCCCGACACCGGCCATGAACATGTCCGGCCAGCTGTGGCCGCGCCAGTACACGCCCAGCAGCAGGGTGACGCTGGCCACCAGCAGCGTGGCGCCGGTCAGCCAGCGCGCGAACTGGTCCAGCTGCCGCATCAGCGGCGTGACGTTGTCGCCGACCTCGTCGAGCATCGCGTTGATGCGGCCCAGCTCGGTGTCGCGGCCGGTGGCAATCACCAGCCCGCGCGCCTGGCCGTAGCTGACCAGGGTGCCGGCGTAGGCCATGTTGCGGCGCTCGGCCAGCGGCGTCGCCGCCGGCAGCGCGGCAAAATCCTTGCTGACCGGCAGCGATTCGCCGGTCAGCGCCGCCTCGTCGAGGCGCAGCGAGCGGCCGTCGAGCAGGCGCAGGTCGGCCGGCACCTTGTCGCCGCTTTGCAGCAGCACGATGTCGCCGGGCACCAGCGTGCTGGCGTCGACATCGTGGCGCTCGCCGTCGCGGATCACCGTCGCCTGCAGCGCCAGCATGTTGCGGATCGCCGCCAGCGCGCTCTCGGCGCGCCCTTCCTGGATGGTGCCGATCACGGCATTGATCAGCACCACGCCGAAGATCACCGCGCTGTCGACGTAGTCGGCCAGCAGCAGGGTGCCGAGCGCGGCGGCGAGCAGCACGTAGATCAGCAGGTTGTGGAATTGCAGCACAAAGCGCAGCCACAGGCTCTTCGCGGCCGGCTGCGGCAGGCTGTTGCGGCCGTAGCGTTGCAGCCGCTCCGCCGCGACTTGCTGGCTGAGGCCGTCGTCGCTGCTTTGCCAGTGCTGCATCACCTGGGCGGTGTCTTCGGCATGCCAGTGCGGGGCGGGTGTTGCAGGCTTCATGGGCGGGCTATCCTTGAGTGAACTGCACGCAGTGTAGAGTGGCGCGGCCGGTGCATGGTTTCCATGCTGGGACATGTTTTGACGGATCGCAAAGATTGCCGCAAAACTTTGCGCAGCCGGCGGCGTCAGTGCGATGATCTGCCCGCTTGGGCATGCTGTTTGCTGATGGCATGTTAACGCCGGCCGTGGTCGGCGTATCGAATAAGAGGAACGCGGTGATGATGAAGAAAATTCTGCTGGTGCTGGATAGCGGCGACAGCGCGCTGCTGGCGCGTGACTATGCGTTGCAGCTGGCCAAACGGCACCAGTGTGCGCTGACGGCGCTGGCGCTGATCGATGGTGCCCCGCTGCTGGAAGGCGAGGCGATGCCGCCGGGGGCGTTCGCCTATCGCGTGGCGCGCGACGCCAGCATGGAGCAGCGCTGGCTGGACAATGCCCGCACCCTGCTCGACAACATGCGCGCGCAGGCCGGCGAGCTGGATGTGGCACTGGCCAGCGTGCTGGCCGAGGACGGCCACCCGGAAGACGAGCTGGTCCGGCATGCGCCGCTGCACGATCTGCTGGTGGTGTCCACCGACAGTCACCTCGGCGAGAGCGAGCGCCCGCACGACAGCCGCTGGCTGGAAAACTACCTGCTGAACCCGGCGCGGCCGATGCTGCTGTTCTCGGCCGATACCGTGCTGCCCGAGCATCCGCGTTGCGTGGTGCTGGCCTATGACGGCAGCCCGTGCGCCGCCCGTGCGCTGCAGCAGTTTGTGTTCCTCGGCCTCGCGCATGATTTGCCGCGCAAGGTGATCGCCAACCACACCGATCCGCTGGAAGCCGAGCGTCTGGCCTGCGAAGGCGCCGCCTATCTCGCCGGCCACGGCCTGCCGGCGGAGCCGGTGGCGCTGACCGCGCGCGGCTCCAATTCGCAGGTCCTGATCGCCGCCGCCGACAGCCACGGTGCCGCGCTGCTGGTGATGGGTGCCTTCGGCCACAACAGCTGGAAGGAGCGCCTGTTCGGCTCCACCACCCGCACGTTGATGAAACACTGCCACGTGCCGCTGCTGATGTTCCACTGAGCCGACGGCGCACCCTGGATGACAATGCGGCCAACCTTGAGGTTGGCCGCATTGTTTTTGCCGATGGCGTGCTAGCTGGCCAATTGCTTGTAGAAATAGCGGGTGGCGTGCAGACGGCCATCCGGGCTTGCGGCATAGCCGGGGATGTCGCCGGCGTGCTGCCAACCCCAGCGCGGGTAGAGTCGTGCCGCCAGCGAGTCGGCATCGGTATCCAGTACCAGCAGCAGCCGGCCATCGGCTTGGGCGGCCGCCTCCGCCTGCTGCATCAGTTTCGCTGCCACCCCCTGGCCGCGAGCGTCCGGGTGCACCATCAGCTTCTGGATTTCGGCACGGTGGCGGCCATTGGTCTTGCCACAGGGTGCAAGCTGTACGCTACCGATGATGCATCCCTCGCTGATGGCCAGCCAGCAGCGCAATTCCCCCCCAAGCTTGGCCGCAAGGGCCTGCCAGTAATCCTCGGCTTCGGCGTGATGGAGCGACGAAAGAAAGCCGATGGACGCGCCGCCCTGCACACAACTTAGCAGTAGCCCCGCCAGTTGTTCCGGGTCCGCTGTTTCACCGACCTGCCATTCACGGATGATCATTCGCCGTGTTCCAGCCCCAGTTCCTGGATCTTGCGCGTCAGCGTGTTGCGGCCCCAGCCCAGCAGGTTGGCCGCTTCTACCTTGCGCCCGCCGGTGTGGGCGAGGCCGCTTCTGATGCAGGTGCTTTCAAAGCGGGCGGTGAGGTCGTCGATGATGCCGGTTTCGCCTGCGGCCAACCTTTGTGCCACCTCGCGCGCCAGCAGCATGGTCCAGTCGCCCGCAAGCGTCGGCAGCACGCCGCTGCCATCGCCGGCGGGCGGCAGCTCGATGGCGCCGCCGCTGCCGGCGACCAGCTCGGGGCGGAATTCCGGCGGCAGGTCCTGCATCTCTACCGACTGCCCCGGCGCCATCACCGTGATCCACTGGCACAGGTTTTCCAGCTGGCGCACGTTGCCGGGAAAGGCGTAGTGCTGCACCAGCGCCATCGCCGCCTCGGACAGCCGCTTCGGCTCCACGCCAAGGTTGGCCGCACTGCGCGCCAGGAAGTGGCGCACCAGCAGCGGGATGTCCTCGCTGCGCTCGCGTAGCGGCGGCAGGCGCAGGCGGATCACGTTGAGGCGGTGGAACAGGTCCTCGCGGAACTGGCCGAGCTTGACGCGCTCCTCCAGGTGCTGGTGGGTGGCGGCGATCACGCGCACATTGGCCTTGATCGGGGTGTGGCCGCCGACGCGGTAGAAGTGGCCGTCGGACAGCACGCGCAGCAGTCGCGTCTGCAGTTCGGTCGGCATGTCGCCGATCTCGTCGAGGAACAGGGTGCCGCCTTCCGCCTCTTCGAAGCGGCCGCGGCGGGTGCCCAGCGCGCCGGTGAAGGCGCCTTTCTCGTGGCCGAACAGCTCCGACTCCAGCAGGTCCTTCGGAATGGCCGCGGTGTTCAGCGCGATGAAGGGCTTGGCCGAGCGCACCGAGTGGCGGTGCAGCGCCTCGGCGACGCGCTCCTTGCCGGTACCGGATTCGCCGGTGATCAGCACCGTGACGCTGGATTGCGACAGGCGGCCGATGGCGCGGAACACGTCCTGCATCGCCGGTGCCTGGCCCAGCAGCGCCGGCATCGCCTCGGCGTCCTCGCTGGCCGCCTCGCTGCTGCGGCTCTCCGCCAGCGCGCGCTCGATCAGCGCCACCGCCTGGTCGACGTCGAACGGCTTGGGCAGGTACTCGAAGGCGCCGCCCTGGAACGCCGCCACCGCCGAGTCGAGATCGGAATGCGCGGTCATGATGATCACCGGCAGTGCCGGATGCTCCTGCTTGACCTTGCCGAGGAATTTCAGGCCGTCGGTGCCCGGCATGCGGATGTCGCTGATGATCACGCTGGGGGTGGCGTCGTACAGCGCGTTGAGTGCGTCGTCCGCGCTGGAGAAGCTCTGGTAGGCGATACCGCTGCGCGCCAGCGATTTTTCCAGTACCCAGCGGATCGCCTTGTCGTCGTCAATGATCCAGACCGCTTGCGTCATGCTTGTTCGCCTTGAAGTAGTTTTATTGGTCCGGGCCGAATGGCATCAGTACCGTAAAGCAGGTGTTGCCCGGACGGGACTCGAATTCGATGGTGCCGCCGTGCTGGTGTACGAAGGTCTGCGCCAGCGTCAGGCCAAGGCCGGTGCCCTCGGCGCGGCCGGTGACCAGCGGGTAGAACACGTGGTCGCGGATGTCGTCGGGAATGCCGGGGCCGTTGTCGATGACTTGCAATTTCAGTGCCAGGTTGTGGCGCTTGCGGGCGAGGGTGACCTGGCGCGCGACGCGGGTGCGCAGGATGATCTCGCCGCTGCCCTTCATCGCCTGTACCGCGTTCTTGGCGATGTTGAGCACCACCTGGATCAGCTGCTCCTTGTCGGCGGCCAGCATCGGCAGGCTGACGTCGTAGTCGCGGCGCACCGTCAGCCCCTGCGGGTATTCGGCCAGCAGGATGCTGCGTACCCGCTCCAGCACTTCGTGGATGTTGACGTCGCTGGCGATGTGGCGGCGGTGCGGTGCCAGTAGGCGGTCGACCAGGTGCTGCAGCCGCAGCGCCTCCTCGCGGATCACGCCGGTGTATTCCAGCAGCTCGGGGCGGTCGGCGATCTCGTGCTCTAGTAATTGCGCCGCGCCGCGGATGCCGCCCAGCGGGTTCTTGATCTCGTGCGCCAGGTTGCGGATCAGCTCGCGGTTGGCCTGTTGCTGCAGCAGCAGCCGTTCCTCGTTGGCGATGCGCAGCTGCTGGTCGATCGGGCGCAACTCGACCAGTGCCAGCCGCGGCGGGCTGTCGATCGGGGTCACGGTGAGGCCGATGTGCAGCGGGATGTCGCCTTCCGGCATCAGCTCCAGGTCGTGCTCGATATAGCTGCCGGCATGATCCAGCGCCATCTGCACCGCGTTCTTCAGTGCGCGCGCGTCATGGAACAGCGCGTACAGCGAGTGCTTCTGCAGCTCCTTGCGGCCAACCTTGAGCAGGCTTTCGCAGGCCGGGTTGGCGAATAGCAGTTGGCCGTTGCGCTCGACGATCATCACCGGCGTTTCCAGCAATTCCAGACCGGCGTACTGCTGCGGATAGTTTTGGTAGGTCATGGTGGGCATTCCACGTTGCTTGTACTGGCTTTAGCAAGAAACAAGCCCGGATGGACGCGGTCTGGCGACCGCAATGCGGAATAGTTTGCCCTGTTTTGGTGCGTTCGTGTCGCTTTGGTGCTAGTTGCCGTCGCCGGCGTTGCCCAGCTCCTGCTTCAGCGCCGCAATATTGCGCTCGCGGTCGGTGACCGCGTCGCGCAGGCGCTGAAGTTGGGCAGGCGTGGTGCCGGCTTTTTTGCCGGCGTCCTGCAGGCTTTGCCGCGCCTCGCCCAGCGCGCGCTGCTCGTTGTCGAGCTCGGTCTGCAGGATGCGGCGGCGGCCGGCGTCGCGCTGGCGCTGGGTGCCGCTGTCGACCGACGGAATGTGCGCCGGGGCGGCGGCGCTGGCCGGGCGCGGGCTGCTGGCGCGGGGCGTCGCCGGTGGCGCGTCGTCGCTGGCGGGGGTGACCAGTACCGCGCGCGCGCCGCGCATCGGCACGTTGGTGAAGGTGACGTGGCCATCCTTGTCGACGTGTTTGTAGATGGTGGCGGCGCTGGCCGTCGTGGCAGCGCTGCACAGCAGCAGGGAAGCGAGAAGCGGGCGCAGCATGGCGTCACCAGGGAAGAACGGACCAGCGCCGATGATAGTGAAAGTTGCGCGTCGCGTCAGCGCTGCGGCGCATTAAATTGCCGGCGGCGGTGGGGGGGGGGGGGGGGGGGGGGGGGGGGGGGGGGGGGGGGGGGGGGGGGGCGGGGGGTCGCGGCGGGCGGCCAACGTTGGCCGCACGCCTTGACCGCCGCAATGAAAAACCCGCAGCGCCGATGGCACTGCGGGTCGGTGCGACGGTTCCGGATTGCGCCGGAACGGGTGTCAGCTTACAGCGAGTAGTACATCGCGAATTCTACCGGGTGGGTAGTCATGCGCGTCAGGTTCACTTCCTTCATCTTCAGCTCGATGTAGGCGTCGATCCACTCGTTGGAGAACACACCGCCACGGGTCAGGAACTCGCGATCGGCGTCCAGTGCGGCCAGTGCTTCGTCCAGCGACGCGCACACGGTCGGGATCAGCTTGTCTTCTTCCGGCGGCAGGTCGTACAGGTTCTTGTCGGCAGCATCGCCCGGGTGGATCTTGTTCTGGATGCCGTCCAGGCCGGCCATCATCAGCGCGGCGAAGCACAGGTACGGGTTGGCCAGCGGATCCGGGAAGCGCGCCTCGATACGACGGCCTTTCGGGTTGGCCACGTGCGGGATGCGGATGGAAGCGGAACGGTTCTTGGCGGAGTAGGCCAGTTTTACCGGTGCTTCGTAGTGCGGAACCAGACGCTTGTAGGAGTTGGTGCCCGGGTTGGTGATCGCGTTCAGTGCCTTGGCGTGCTTGATGATACCGCCGATGTAGTACAAGGCGATGTCGGACAGGCCGGCGTAGCCGTCACCGGCGAACAGGTTCTTGCCGTCTTTCCAGATCGACTGGTGCACGTGCATGCCGGAACCGTTGTCGCCAACGATAGGCTTAGGCATGAAGGTCGCGGTCTTGCCGTAGCTGTGCGCCACGTTGTGTACCACGTACTTCAGGATCTGGGTCCAGTCGGCACGCTGGGTCAGGGTGCTGAACTTGGTGCCGATTTCGTTCTGGCCGGCGGTCGCTACTTCGTGGTGGTGAACTTCAACCGGTACGCCCAGTTCTTCCAGCAGCAGCACCATGGCCGAGCGGATGTCTTGCGAGGAGTCAACCGGTGGTACCGGGAAGTAGCCGCCCTTCACGCCAGGACGGTGGCCGGTGTTGCCGCCTTCGAATTCTTCAGCGGAAGCCCAGGCCGCTTCTTCGGCCTTGATCTTCACGAAGCAGCCGGACATGTCGGTGCCCCAGGTGATGCTGTCGAAGATGAAGAATTCCGGTTCCGGACCGAAGTAGGCGGTGTCACCGATACCGGATGCCTTCAGGTAGGCTTCGGCGCGCTTGGCCACCGAACGCGGGCAGCGGTCGTAGCCCTTGCCGTCGGCCGGGTCGATCACGTCGCAGGACATGAACACGGTCGGTTCGTCGAAGAACGGGTCGATCTTGGCAGTGGCAGGGTCAGCCATCAGCAGCATGTCGGAGGCCTGGATGCCTTTCCAGCCGGCGATGGAGGAGCCGTCGAACGCGTGGCCGTTCTCGAACCATGCGTCGGCATCGTCCAGCAGCACGTGAGCAGGAATGGTCACGTGTTGTTCTTTACCCATTGTGTCGGTAAAGCGCAGGTCGACAAATTTTACGTCGTTTTCGGTGATGAGCTTGACTACGTCTGCAACCGCCATGGTGATCTCCTAAATGAGCTAGCTAAGTGCATCAATCTGGATGGCACAAATTTATGTACCGGGGTAAAAGCATGAAGCGTGCCAGCCGTAAGCGGGCGTGGGAAAGCCCATTTTGCCACATTTGCCGGCGCCTGCCGTGCCGCTGTTGCACGACAGTGGTGCCATTATTGTGCAAATCGCACCAAGCTGGTGCCTGATGGCGCCGATGCCCGCTTTTGGACCGCGCTTGCGGTGCCGGCCGCGTGATGACAGTCGTTGAACACTGCATTACTGTAACGGTCTGATCATTATTAGCGCGTTACACAGGAGCCTCCCCATGACAGTAGAAACCATTTTGGCAACAGCACAGTCGCGCGGCAGTGAACTGGGGCTGACCTACAGCGGCGCGCTGACGCCGCCGGAGGCGTGGGCGGTGCGCCAGTCGCTGCCGCAGGCGGTGATCGTCGATGTGCGCAGCGCGGCGGAATGGCAGTTTGTCGGCGTGATTCCGGAGGCGGTGCGCGTCGAGTTGCGTGCCTACCCCGGCATGGTGCCGAACGCCGCCTTTGTCAGCCAGCTGCAGCAGCAGGTCGGCAAGGACAAGACCGTGCTGTTCATCTGCCGCTCCGGCGCGCGCTCGGACGAGGCGGCAAGGTTGGCCGCAGAGGCAGGTTATGCCGAGGTTTACAATATTCTGGAAGGTTTCGAGGGCGATCGCGATGCCGAGCAGCATCGCGGCCGCGTCAATGGCTGGAAGGCGCACGGCCTGCCGTGGATTCAGGGGTGAGCCACGGCTTGCAGTTTCCGGCCTGACAAGGCAAAGTGTGTTTTTGGTCGAGCGGCTGCCACCGGCTTTGCCTTATTCCTATCCTGAAGAGATGTAAATCATGACTGATCGTTACGCCGTGATCGGCAATCCCATATCGCACAGCCAGTCGCCGTTCATTCATGCCGAATTCGCCCAGGCCACCGGGCAGGACATGAATTACGAAAAGCTGTTTGCCGAGCTCGGCCAGTTCGTGCCGGTGGTGCAGGCCTTCTTCGCCAACGGCGGCAAGGGCCTCAACGTGACGCTGCCGTTCAAGGGCGACGCCTTCCGCTTTGCCGACGAGGTGACCGAGGCGGCGCGTCTGGCCGAGGCGGTCAATACCCTGACGCTGCGCGACGGCCGGATCTATGGCGACAATACCGACGGCACCGGCCTGGTGCGCGACATCGTCGACAACCTCGACGTACCGGTTAGCGGCCAGCGGGTGCTGCTGCTGGGCGCCGGTGGCGCGGTGCGCGGCGTGCTGCAGCCGCTGCTGGCGCAGCAGCCGCAGGCGCTGACCATCGCCAACCGTACCGTGATCAAGGCGGAATCGCTGGCCTACCAGTTCCGCGCGCTGGGCGACATCGAGGCGGTCGGTTACGACGCGCTGCAAGGCCGCCAGTTCGATATCGTCATCAACGGCACCTCGACCAGCCTGTCCAACGAGCTGCCACCGATCCCTGCCGGCATCTTCAGCGGTCGCTCGCTGGCCTACGACATGGTGTACAGCCGCGGCCTGACGCCGTTCCTGCGTCGCGCGCAGTCCGAGAATGCCGGCATGCTGGCCGACGGCCTCGGCATGCTGGTGGAGCAGGCGGCGGAATCGTTCCGCATCTGGCGCGACATCCAGCCGGCCACGCGCAAGGTCACCAATATGCTGCGCGAGGTACTGGCCTGAGTCATGCGCTGGTTCCTTAAGATCGGAGCGGTCGTGCTGACCGCTCTTTTTTTGTATTACCTGTGGATCTTCGGCCATATCGTCTACTGGCGGCATGCCAATCCATCGAGCAGCTCGTTCATGGACGCGCAGCTGTCGCGACTGCAGGAAGACGATCCCGATGCCGAACTGCGCCATCGCTGGGTGGCGTATGACCGCATCTCCGGCAACCTGAAGCGGGCGGTGATCGCGGCCGAGGACGCCAAGTTTGTCGACCACGAAGGCTTCGACTGGGAAGGCATCGAGGTCGCCTTCGAGAAGAACCTGAAGCAGGGGCGCATCGTCGCCGGCGGCTCCACCATCAGTCAGCAGCTGGCGAAGAACCTGTTCCTGTCCAGCAAGAAGACACCGTGGCGCAAGATCGACGAGGCGTTCATTACCGTGATGCTGGAGGCGGTGCTCGACAAGCGCCGTATCCTGGAAATCTACCTCAACGTGATCGAGTGGGGTGACGGCGTGTTCGGCGCTGAGGCCGCCGCGCGTCACTACTACCGCACTTCTGCCGCCCGGCTGTCGAGCGGACAGGCGGCTAAGCTGGCGGCGATGGTGCCCAATCCGCGCTACTACGACAGCCACCGCAATGCCCAGGGTCTGGCCCGCAAGACCCGCATCATCCAGCGCCGCATGTCGCAGGCGCTCGCTCCCTGAGCCGGTGACGGCCGGCCGTCGCGGTGGCTGGCTGTCACATTCGCATGCTACAATTTCGGCTTCTTTCGTGATCGCTGCGATACGCGCAGCTGAAACGCATGGACTTACCCAGTTATCTCATAACCACCACTACCTTTTTGGCTAGTCAATAACCCCGCCTGCTACCGGATTGCACTCACTCCGCCACGGGCGGCAGGAGACGTGCATGACGGTTATCGACAAAAAACAACCAACCGATCGTCTGCAGGATAACCTCAACCAGGTACAGCGCCTCATCGAGCGCCAGCGACTGGTCGAGGACCTCGTACATCGCCAGGACATGCCCAAGCATGATCTGGTGGAATCGCTCGTCCACAAGCAGAACCTGGTCGAGCTGGAACACAAGCTCGAATCGTTGCACCCGGCGGATATCGCCTACATCCTCGAGGCCCTGCCGCTGGACGACCGCCTGCTGGTGTGGGATCTGGTCGACAGCGAGGATGAAGGCGAAATCCTGCTGGAAGTGTCGGATGCGGTACGCGAATCGCTGATCGAGTCGATGGAGCAGCACGAGCTGGTCGCCGCCGCCGAACAGCTGGACGCCGACGACCTCGCCGACCTGGCGCCGGACCTGCCGCGACAGGTGGTGTACGAGGTGATGGGCGGCCTCGACGAAGAAGAGCGCCAGCAGCTGCAATCGGCACTCTCCTATGAAGAGGGACAGGTCGGCGCGCTGATGGACTACGAGCTGGTCAAGATCCGCCCGGACGTCAGCTGCGAAGTGGTGCTGCGCTACCTGCGCCGTTTCGACGAATTGCCGAGCCAGACCGACAAGATTTTCGTGGTCGACGAAGACGGCGTGCTCAAGGGCGTGCTGCCGGTGCGCCGCCTGCTGGTGTGCGATCCGGAGCGGCTGGTGGAGGAGGTGATGGCGACCGAGGTGGTCAGCTTCCATCCCGACGAGGACGCCGCCGATGCCGCACTGGCGTTCGAGCGCTATGACCTGGTCACCGCGCCGGTGGTCGACGAGCACGGCGTGCTGGTCGGCCGCCTCACCGTCGACGAGATGGTGGACGTGATCCGCGAGGAGTCGGAGACCGAGGCGCTGAACCTCGCCGGCCTGAAGGAAGAGGAAGACCTGTTCGCGCCGGTGATCGACTCGGTGAAAAACCGCTGGGCGTGGCTGGCGATCAACCTGTGTACAGCCTTCGTAGCCAGCCGCGTGATCGGCGCCTTCGAAGGCTCGATCGAGAGGCTGGTGGCGCTGGCGGCGCTGATGCCGATCGTCGCCGGCATCGGCGGCAACTCCGGCAACCAGACCATCACCATGATCGTGCGGGCGCTGGCGATGGGGCAGTTGCAGCCGGGGCAGGCGCAGCGCCTGTGGCGCAAGGAGCTGGGCGTCAGCGTCATCAACGGCCTGGTGTGGGGCTCGGCGCTGGGCGTGCTGGCGTGGCTGCTGTACGGCAATTTCTCGCTGGGGCTGGTGATGCTGGCGGCCACCACCCTCAACCTGATGCTGGCGGCGTCGATGGGGGTGCTGATCCCGACCATGATGGAGCGTTTCGGCAAGGATCCAGCGGTCGGTTCCAGCGTGCTGATTACCGCCTGTACCGATTCCGGCGGCTTTTTCATTTTTCTCGGCCTCGCCAGCCTGTTCCTGCTCTAGACCATGAAGACGATCAACGAGGCCTTGCGCCATTTCGAACTGCCCCGCCTGGAGGCGCGGCTGCTGCTGTCGGCGGTGACCGGTTTCAGTCACGCCGAGCTGGTGTCGTTCGCCCCCGACGAGCTGACCTTGCAGCAGTGGCAGGCGTTTGCCGCGCTGGCGCAGCGGCGGCTGGCCGGCGAGCCGGTGGCCTATCTGCTCGGCGAGCGCGAGTTCTACGGTCGCCCGTTCCGCGTCAGCCCAGCGGTGCTGATCCCGCGTCCGGAAACCGAACACCTGGTCGACGCGGCACTGCACAAGGTTGGCCGCAACCGTCGTGCGCGGGTGGTCGATCTCGGTACCGGCAGCGGCGCCATCGCGGTGACGCTGGCTCTGGAGGCGCCGCTGTGGCAAGTCAGTGCCGTGGACCTGTCGTCGGCGGCGCTGGCGGTGGCGCAGCACAATGCGGCCAACCTTGGCGCCACGGTCAGCTTCCATCTGGGCAGCTGGCTGGCGCCGCTGCCGGCGGATGCGGTGTTTGATGCCATCGTCAGCAATCCGCCGTATATCGATGCACAGGATCACCATCTGGACGAGGGCGATGTCCGTTTCGAGCCGCGCATGGCGCTGACCGACGGCAACGACGGCCTCGATTGCCTGCGCGAGATTGCGGCGCAGGCACCGGCGCGGCTGGTCGCCGGCGGCTGGCTGCTGGTGGAGCATGGCTACGACCAGGGCGCGGCCTGCCGTGCACTGTTTGCCGCGGCCGGGCTGCAGCAGGTGGCGACGCTGCCGGATCTGGCCGGCAATGACCGTGTGACGCTGGGCTGCCGCGCGTGAGTCGCGGCTTTGTCGCCACATGCACACTGTTGGCGCTGCTGCTATTGCTGAGTGGCGGCAACCAGGCGCTGTTTTTGCTGTTGCACCACGCCGGCGCGGTATTACCGGCGCCGCTGTGGCGTTTTCTCAGCATGCTCGGCGAGTGGTCGTTGGTGATCGCGGCCTTGCTGCTGCTGGCGCAGCGGCGCCCGCAGCTGTTGCCGGCGCTGGTGGCGGCGGTGCTGCTTGGCATCGGCAGCGCCATCTTGCTCAAGGCGGCGTTCGCCGTGCCGCGTCCGTTTCTGGTATTGCCGGCGGGCAGCGTGCAGTTGCTGGACGTGTTGCCGGCCAATGGTGCCTTTCCCTCCGGCCATGCCATGGCCAGCGCGCTGCTGGCGGGGGTGCTGGCGGGGGTGCTGGCGCAGGGGCGGCGCTGGTGGTGGCAGGCGGGGCTGATGGCTCTGGTATTGCTGGTGTGCTGGTCGCGTATCGCCATCGGCGTGCACTGGCCGCTGGATGTGCTGGTCGGCGCCGCATTGGGCTGGGTCATTGCACGGGTTTGCGTGCGACGGCAGTGGCCGGCTTGGCCGCGGACATGGACGCCGCAGCTGTTGCGCGGACTGGGACTGGTGCTGCTGCTGTATAGTGGCTGGAAACTGTGGCGCCAGCCACCGAACGAGGCCTACGTGCTGTTCAACCTGCTGGCATTGCTGGCCGCATTGCAGTTGTTGCGGCCAATGAAAAACGGGGCCTGAGCCCCGTTTTGTCGTGTCCGTCAGCAACGGCTTAGTGGTGGTGACCGTGCTCGCCGTGGGCGTGGCCGTGGGCCACTTCTTCTGCCGATGCCGGGCGTACTTCGGCCACGGTAGCAACGAAGCGGATGGTCAGGCCGGCCAGCGGGTGGTTGCCATCCAGTACCGCCTTGCCGTCAGCAACGTCGGTCACGCGGAACAGGATCACGTCGCCGGTTTCCGGATCGTCGGCTTCGAACATCATGCCGACTTCGACTTCTTCCGGCAGCACGTCCAGCGGCTCGACACGGACCAGCTCTTCTTCCGGTTCGCCAAATGCGTCGTCAGGCGTCATGGTGACGGTGATGGACTCGCCCACGTTCTTGCCGTGCAGCGCTTCTTCCACCATCGGGAAAATGCCATCGTAGCCGCCATGCAGGTAGGCGATCGGCTCTTCCGTCTTGTCGAGCAGGTTGTTGTCAGCGTCGTACATTTCGTAGTGGATGGTGACAACGGAGTTTTTGACGATTTGCATGTGGCGGTACCGTAAAGATAAAGAATAATAACGATGTTTGACCCAGAGCCGGGCGCTGCCGGCATGAAGGGTCATAATCGGCATCCCCTATTGTAAACCATTGCCAGATGGCACAACGAGATTCTGACATGAAAGCGATTGATCTGTTGGGCGGCATGACCGCCGAAACCTTTTTGCAGGACTACTGGCACAAGAAGCCGCTGCTGATCCGCGGTGCGCTGACCGATGTCGGGGCGCCGGTTGATCTGGCATGGCTGACCGAGCTGTCGCGCAGCGAGGATGTCGAGTCGCGGCTGATCGAGTTCAAGCAGGGCAAGTGGTCGCTTGAGCGCGGCCCGTTCCGCCCCGGCCGCTTGCGGCGCCTGCCGGAAAGCGACTGGACCATCCTGGTGCAGAACGTCAACCATCACCTGCCGCATATTGCCGACATCCTGTGGCGTTTCGATTTCATGCCTTATGCCCGGCTGGACGACCTGATGATCAGCTATGCGCCGCCCGGCGGCACAGTCGGCCCGCATTTCGATTCCTACGACGTGTTCCTGCTGCAGGTCGGCGGTCGCAAGCACTGGCAGATCTCCTCGCAGCAGGATGAGGCCTTCATCGAGGATGCGCCGATCAAGGTGCTGAAGGACTTCCGCATGGAAGAGGAGTTCGTGCTGGAGCATGGCGACATGCTGTACCTGCCGCCGCGCTACGCCCATTACGGCGTGGCGCTGGAGCCGGGCATGACTTACTCGATCGGCTTCAGGGCGCCATCCGCGCAGGAGTTGGCGACAGAATTCCTGGTTTACCTGCAGGACAGAATTTGTATTGATGGCAGATATGCCGACCCCGAGCTGCGGCCGCCGCAGGAGCCGGCACGGCTGGACGACAGCATGGTGGAGCAGGTTGGCCGCATCCTGTCGCAGATCAGCTGGGATCGCCACACGGTGACCGATTTTCTCGGCCATTACCTGACGGAGCCGAAGCCGCACGTGTTCTACGAGGCGCCGGAAGAGGAGCTGGACGAAGACGAGTTCGCTGCTGCGGTGGCGGCAACAGGAGTAGAGCTGGATCTGAAGACGCTGATTCTTTACGCCGATGACATGCTGTACTGCAACGGAGAAGCACTGCCGGTGCTGGCGGACGATGTCGCGGCGTGGCAACAGTTGGCCAACCGGCGCCGTATGTCGCCGCAGCAGCTGTCGTCGTCAATGATGCCTTTATTATTAGAGGGTTACCTTGCTGGCTGGTGGCAGCCGGCCGGCGAAAACTGAAAAAGGACATTGTCTACAATGTTGCGGATGGCGGATGGGGTGCGTATATTGTTTTGACCCTAAATTATTCTGTTGTTGCATTGCCGCAGAATCATGTCCGATATTCGCAATAAATTATTGTTTACCCCCTTTTCAGCAAATTTTTTCATGCTACAATTCGCGCACTGATTAAATCTGCACTACTTCCTCATCACACTTTTCTTGCTTGAGAAAGTAGTAGTTTAAACGTCTTGTTCAACACTCGCTTTCAAAGGTATTTACAAATGAAACAGTCGCTCCTCGTTGCTGCCCTGCTGGCCGTTGCTCTGTCCGCTTGCGGCAAAAAAGAAGAGGCTCCAGTTGAAGCTTCCGCTCCAGCTGTTGAAGCTTCCGCTCCTGAAGTTGTTGAAGCTTCCGCTCCTGCAGTTGACGCTTCCGCTGCTGACGCGTCCGCTCCAGCTGCTTCCGCTGCTCAGTAATTCTGAGTTAGCAAGAAAAACCGGCGCTAGCGCCGGTTTTTTTACGTCTGTCGCCAGCTGCTGTGCCGCTGGCTGGCATGAAAAAAGCCCGCGATTGCGGGCTTTTTGCTTGCCGGGTGGGGCTTACTGCAGTTCGTTGAGCAGTTTCTGCTGCAGTGTCTGCAGCTGCTTGGCCGACAGTGGCGTGCCCTGGCTGTTGCGGATGCTGATCCGGGTCTGCTCCGCATCGGCCGGCTTCAGTTCGATGCGCAGTTGCTCGCGCAGCGGCTCGGCTGCTTTTTCCTTGTCCTGCCAGAAAGCCAGCGAAGACAAGATGCCGCTGCTGCTGTTCTCGGTCGCCTTCAGTGCCTCGTCCTGCACCGGGCTGACGAAGTAGACGCCCATCGAGCGGTCGCGGTCGACGATGGCCAGGCCCTGGCGTTCCAGTGCCAGGCCGACGCGTCGCCAGCTGCGCTCGAAGCTGTCGGCAAGAATGATATCGCCGCCTTCGCTGCGAACCTTGCTGCTGGCGACCGGATTGGCGCTGGCCTCCAGCTTGCGGGCGTTCTGTGCGACGGTGGCTTCATCCACGCCAAGACGGACCAGGAAGCGCGACAGGAACACCGCTTCCAGTTCCGGATCGGCCGGGCGGGGTTGCCAGCGGGTGGCATCCTTCGCTTCGTTGATGTAGATCTCGTACATGCCGCGATGAGTGAAGAACACGTCGGTGCCGGTGGCGGACTGTTCGACGCGGATGCGGAAGCGGTCACGTTCCGGGGTCGACAGTACCGAGCCCAGGCCGATGTTTTCCAGCAGGTTGCGCACCGGGTCGCGGCCCAGCTTGGCGCGGTTTTCCGCCCAGTCGGTTTCCATCAGGCCGACATCCGGTTCTTCGGTCTGGATCACGAAGCCGTTGTCCTGCCAGAAGGCCTTCAGCAGTGGCCAGACTTGGGCCGGGCTCTTGCCTTCCACGCTGATCCAGCGCTGGCTGCCGGCGCGTTCGATCTGCGCCTTGGCTTTCTGGTCGGCGCTGACCACCACGTTGGCCGCAACCTTGTTGTTGAGGGCGACATCGGCGGGGGCGGTGCTGTTGCCGTTGCTGTTGACCACCGGCAGCGGGTAGCGGTCTTGCTGTTGCGGTGCGCTCAGGTCCGGCGGTACTTCCAGCGAGCGTTTGGCTGCCGGGGCATCGGACTTGTAGGCGATGGCGCTGTCCGGGCCGCTGCTGGCGCAGCCGGAGATCAGTGCCGAGGAGACGACACCGGTAAGCAGGGCTTTTTTCATCATGGCATTCACGGGTTACAGCACCTCTGCTTGTTGCATCGCTTGTTCGACGAGGGGGGCGCTGGCGGCGGTGAGCGGCGTCAGCGGCAGACGCAGGCCGGCCGGCATCAGACCGAGGCGGTGCATCGCCCATTTTGCCGGGATCGGGTTCGGCTCGGCGAACAGGAACTTGTGCAGGCCTTGCAGCTTGTCATTGATGCGGCGCGCTTCGGCGGCATTGCCGGCGATGGCGGCCTGGCACATGGCACTCATCAGCTTGGGAGCCACGTTGGAGGTCACCGAGATCACGCCGTGGCCGCCGCACAGCATGAAGGCCATGCCGGTCGGATCGTCGCCGGAGTAGAGGCCGAAACCTTGCGGCACGCGCTTGATCAGGTCACAGGCGCGGCCGATGTCGCCGGTAGCGTCCTTCAGACCGACGATGTTGCCGATTTCACTCAGGCGCAGCACGGTGTCGTTGCTCATGTCGGCTACGGTACGGCCCGGTACGTTGTAGAGGATGACCGGCAGTTCCACCGCTTCGGCGATCTTGCGGAAGTGCTGGTAGATGCCTTCCTGGGTCGGCTTGTTGTAGTACGGCACTACCGACAGCGAATGGCTGGCGCCGGCCTGCTTGGCGAGGGCTGCCAGTTCGATGGCCTCACTGGTGGAGTTGCCACCCGTGCCGGCAATGACGGTAATGCGGCCGGCGGCGTGTTGGGCCACGGCTGCCACGACCTTGATATGTTCATCCACGCCCAGGGTGGCGGATTCGCCAGTGGTTCCCACGGCCACGATGCCGTCGGTACCGTTATCGATGTGGAAATCTACGAGACGTTTCAGCGATTCAAAATCGACCTGGCCGTCCTCGAACATCGGGGTGACCAGCGCAACGAGGCTACCGGTAAGCATAAGATCTGCCTATTCTGGTTAAGGGTTTAAATGGTGTTCGATTGTAGCGGAATTCCGAGGCAGCTGCGAAAGCAAAGATGTACCGGCCGCAACACCCTGATTGCAGAGGGTGTTTGTGGTAAAATGCAGGGTTTTCCGGTACATGCAGTGACTGGCTGAGGAATGATCGAGTGATTACGACAAGCAACATTACCATGCAGTTCGGCGCCAAGCCGCTTTTCGAGAAGGTTTCCGTCAAATTTGGTGAAGGCAACCGTTATGGCCTGATCGGCGCCAACGGTTCCGGCAAATCGACTTTCATGAAAATTCTCGGGGGAGACCTCGAGCAAACCAGTGGCGAAGTCGCCATTGAGAACGGCCTGCGCCTGGGTAAGTTGCGCCAGGACCAGTTCGGCTATGAAGACCAGCGCGTGATTGATGTGGTCATGATGGGGCACACCGAGATGTGGGCGGCGATGAGCGAGCGTGATGCCATCTACGCCAACCTGGAAGCCACCGAAGACGACTACATGCACGCGGCCGAACTGGAAGCCAAGTTTGCCGAATACGACGGCTACACCGCCGAGGCACGTGCCGGCGAACTGCTGATGGGGGTCGGCATTGCCACCGAGCAGCACTTCGGCCCGATGAGCGAAGTGGCACCGGGCTGGAAGCTGCGCGTGCTGCTGGCGCAGGCGCTGTTCTCCAATCCGGACATCCTGTTGCTGGACGAACCGACCAACAACCTGGACATCAACACCATCCGCTGGCTGGAGCATGTGCTGAACGAGCGCAACTCCACCATGATCATCATCTCGCACGACCGTCACTTCCTGAACTCGGTCTGCACCCACATGGCGGATCTGGACTACAACACCATCCGTATCTACCCAGGTAGCTACGATGACTACATGATCGCCTCCACCCAGGCGCGCGAACGCCAGCTCAGCTCCAATGCCAAGGCCAAGGAGCGCATCCAGGACCTGCAGGAATTCGCAGCCCGCTTCTCCGCCAACAAGTCCAAGGCCCGTCAGGCCACCTCGCGCCTGAAACAGGTCGACAAGCTGAAGTCAGAAATGGTGGAAGTGAAGCCTTCCAGCCGCCAGAGCCCGTTCATCCGCTTCGAGATGGACGAACGCTTCAAGTTGCACCGTCAGGCGGTGGAAGTGCAGTCGCTGAGCAAGGCCTACGACAACAAGGTGCTGTTCAAGGACATGAACTTCATCCTCGAGGCCGGCGCGCGGCTGGCCATCATCGGCCCTAACGGCGCCGGTAAAACCTCGCTGGTGAAAATGCTGGCCGGCGCCTTCGATCCGGTGCTGGCGGAAGGTCTGACCGCGGATTACGGCACGGTGAAATGGGCAGAAAAGGCGCAGATCGGCTACTTTGCCCAGGATCACGAAGCCGAGTTCGACAGCGACCGCACGCTGACGGAGTGGATGCGCGAGTGGGGCCAGGAAGGCGATGACGAGCAGGTGATCCGCGGTACCCTCGGTCGTCTGCTGTTCGGCGGCAACGATGTGGAAAAAGCGGTGCGCGTGCTGTCCGGTGGTGAAAAGGGCCGCATGCTGTACGGCAAGCTGCTGCTGCAGAAGCCGAACGTGATGATCATGGACGAACCGACCAACCATATGGACATGGAGTCCATCGAAGCCCTGAACATGGCGCTGGAAAAGTACAAGGGCACGCTGATTTTCGTGTCGCACGACCGCCAGTTCGTCAGCTCGCTGGCCACCCAGATCCTGGAACTGGACGGCAAGGGCGGTTACGACTACTACACCGGCGATTACGAGGAATACCTGTCCAGCAAGGGCCTGGAGTAATTCCCCACAATCCCATACAAAACAGGCAGCTAGCGCTGCCTGTTTTTTTATATGCAGGTTGGCCGCAACAGCCGTTGCCGCCCACGTTAGCTTCTTAGAGCGATTGCTTTACGTTGGCGACAGCCTTGCGCTATATTGCAGCGCAAGATGTTGTGCGTTGCAAAACAGGATGCCGCAGTGCAATGTCAAAGCCATAACAAAAGACAGAGAAAAACAGGGACTTGAATCTCGAAGGTCGGTGGTGGAGGAATATCCGTTCGACAATCGGGTTGCCTGCAACCTAGCAAAGGAAAAATCATGCGCTTGAAAGGGAAAGTCTCCATCATCACCGGTGGTGCCAGTGGTATCGGTAAGGCTACTGCAGAGAAATTCATCAAGGAAGGCGCCATCGTAGCGGTTTGCGACATCAACATGGATGCCGTCAATGCCGTGGTGGAAGAGCTGAAAGCGCTGGGTGGCGAAGCCGTCGGCTATCAGGTGGACGTGACCAACAAGGCGCAGATCGCCGACATGGTTGGCGCCCTGAAAACGCAGTTCGGCCGCATCGACGTGCTGGTCAACAACGCCGGCATCGTGATGGATGCGCAGCTGATCAAGATGAGCGAAGACCAGTTCGACAAGGTGATCGACATCAACCTGAAGGGCGTTTACAACTGTACCAAGGCCGTGGTCGACACCATGATCGAGCAGGGTGCCGGTGTGATCCTCAACGCGTCTTCCGTGGTTGGTGTGTACGGCAACTTCGGCCAGACCAACTACGCCGCCTCCAAGTTCGGCGTGATCGGTTTCGTCAAGACCTGGGCCAAGGAACTGGGCAAGAAGGGCATTCGCGCCAACGCGGTGTGCCCGGGCTTTGTCGCCACCCCGATCCTGAAGTCGATGCCGGAAAAGGTGATCCAGGCGATGGAAGACAAGGTGCCGATGAAGCGCATGGCGCAGCCGGAAGAAATCGCCAACGTCTACGCCTGGCTTGCTTCCGACGAAGCCAGCTACATCAACGGTGCCGCCATCGAAGTGACCGGTGGCCTGACGCTGTAAGCAGCCTGCTGCGGCAGCTTGCTGCACGCAAAAAAGGTTGGCCGCAATTGCGGCCAACCTTTTTTCATGCCTGTTGCCATTACGGGAAGCGGCTCAGGCTTCGTGCTCCAGCATGGTGACGCCGTTGAGGCCGGAGCGGAACACTGCCTGCTGCAAGGTGTGGATCGCCTGCTTGCGGAAAAACTGCTTGCGGGTGACCAGCAGCACGCGCCGCTGCGGCACCGGAGCGGCAAACGGGATGATCGACAGCAGGCCTTCGTCCGCCGCCGACACCGAGGTCTGCGGCAGCACGGTGACGCCCATGCCGCTGGCCACCATGTGACGGATGGTGTTGAGCGAGCTGCCCTGCAGCGATGCGGCCAGGCCGTTGTTCTGGTGCTGGCGGCTGGCGACCTCGCTGCAGGCCTGCAGCACGTGATCGCGGAAGCAGTTGCCCTGCGACAGCAGCAGCACGCTTTCGCTGGCCAGATCGGACGAGCGCACCGCGTCGCGCTTCTCCCACGGATGGCCCTTGGGGGTGGCGACGACGAATTCTTCGTCGTACAGCGGCACCGCCACCGTGCCCGGCTCGTCGAACGGGTCGGCGACGATGATGGCGTCGACTTCGCCGCGCTTGAGCATTTCGGCCAGTCGCGCGGTGTAGTTTTCTTCCAGGATCAGCGGCATTTCCGGTGCCAGGATGCGCAGCGCCGGGATCAGCTTGGGCAGCAGGTAGGGGCTGATGGTGAAGATCACCCCCAGCTTCAGCGGCCCGGCCAGCTCGTTCTGGTGCTCGCCGGCAAGGCGCTTCACCGTCTCCGCCTCTTCCAGCACGCGTTGCGACTGTTCGATGATGCGTTCGCCGATTTCGGTGACGCTCACCTCCTGGCCGCCACGCTCGAACAGGGTGACCCCCAGCTCGTCTTCCAGTTTCTTGATCGCGATCGACAGCGTCGGCTGGCTGACGAAGCAGCTTTGGGCTGCCCGCCCGAAGTGACGCTCGCGCGCCACCGCGACGATATAACGCAGTTCGGTCAGAGTCATGGTGTCAGCGCTGGTGTTCCGGCAGGACGATGTTCACTTCCAGTACCTCGAAGTTGTCCTGGCGCTCCAGGTGCACCTTGATGTCGTCCTGGTTCACCGCCACGTACTTGGAGATCACTTCCATCAGCTCGCGCTGCAGCGCCGGCAGGTAGTCCGGCGCGCCGGTCTTGCCGTCGCGTTCGTGCGCCAGGATGATCTGCAGGCGTTCACGGGCGATGGAGGCCGTTTTCTGGCGCTTGCCAAAAATCATATCGATCAGGGACATGGCTAGCCTCCAAACAGTCGTTTCAGGAAGCCGATTTTTTCCGCTTCGACAAAGCGCATCGGACGGTCCTCGCCAAGGAAGCGGGCCACCACGTCACCGTAAGCTTCGGCGGCGTCGGAACCCTTGATGTGGATCGCCGGGGTGCCGGAGTTGGACGCCTGCAGGATGGCCTGCGATTCCGGGATCACGCCGATCAGCGGAATGCGCAGGATTTCCTTCACGTCTTCCACCGACAGCATCTCGCCCTTGTCGACGCGGGCCGGCGAGTAGCGGGTGATCAGCAGGTGTTCCTTCACCGGCTCGCGGCCTTCTTCGGCGCGGCGCGATTTCGACGACAGGATGCCGAGAATGCGGTCGGAGTCGCGTACCGACGACACTTCCGGGTTGGTGACCACGATGGCTTCGTCGGCAAAGTACAGCGACATCAGCGCGCCTTTTTCAATGCCGGCCGGCGAATCGCAGACGATGAACTCGAAGCCCATCTCGTCCAGGTTCTTCAGCACCGTTTCCACGCCTTCGCGGCTGAGCGAGTCCTTGTCGCGGGTCTGCGACGCCGGCATCACATACAGGTTGTCGCAGTGCTTGTCCTTGATCAGCGCCTGGTTGAGGCTGGCTTCGCCATTGATCACGTTGATCAGGTCGTACACCACGCGACGCTCGCAGCCCATGATCAGGTCCAGGTTGCGCAGGCCGACGTCGAAGTCGATCACGGCGGTCTTGTGGCCGCGCAGGGCGAGGCCGGATGCAAAGCTGGCGCTGGTGGTGGTTTTGCCGACACCACCCTTGCCGGAGGTCACAACGATGATTTTTGCCACGATATCGATCCTTGGAATAACGATGCTGGTTACTTGTCGAGCGGGATCATGACCACGCGCTCTTGTTCGAGATAAATCTGGGTCGGCTTGCCCTTGATGCTCTGGGGCAAGTCCTGTTCGATGGTGCGGTACACGCCGGCGATGGAAACCAGCTCGGCTTCCATGCTCTTGACGAAGATGCGCGCCGCGGTATTGCCACGGGCGCCGGCCAGTGCCCGGCCGCGCAGCGGCGCGTAGACATGGATGCTGCCGTCGGCGATCAGTTCCGCGCCGGCGCTGACCATTTCCAGTACCACCAGATCGCCACCCTTGGCGTAGATCTGCTGTCCGGCACGCACCGGGCGGTCGATGATCATGGTCGGTGTCGGCAGGCTGCTGTCCGCGACGCGTGCCGCCGCTGCCGGCGCGCTGACGCTTTCCGCGCTGCTCTTGCCGCCACCGCTGCCGCTGATGAACGGCAAACCGAGGCGATGGGCGAGGGCGGCGTATTGCGCGTCGCGGTGACGGACGGCGGCGATGCGCAGGCCGTGCTGCTGCAGCATGGCGCAGACCGGGGCCAGCGTGTCGCTATCCGGCGCCGGCAGCTGCTCGATGTCCAGCACGAACGGCTCGGGCTCGTGGCTGTTGAAACGTTGCTGGATGGCGGCTTGCAGGGCGGGCAGGTCGGTGCTGCGTAGCACGATGGCCAGCAGGTCAAGACTGGCGGATTTGATATCGAAAAGGTTGGCCGCAGAACTCATTGGATTTTATCGCCGGATAGATAGATTTATTTTATGGCTGGAGTGTATCGCTTTGTCCTGAGCCTTTCAATCAAAGGCTGGTGTCATTGCCGGTGCCGGAGATCATCACGGCTGGCACACCGGTGCCGTGCTGGCCGGCGATGCTCGCCGGTGCGCACGGCTGTCACCGGGCGGACACACTGCTGCAATGCATGACTGCCATGCTGAATGTGTTTGCTGTTGTAAAAATAGCGACTTAGCGATGTTGCGTTGCAACAAAATGATTGACATTGCTGCGGCGCAACACAATAATGCAATCTGTTGCAATGCGGCAACGGCGAGTTTCAAGACGATATTGCTGCTGAGTGTTTCATTTTTCGAAAAGGATTAATCATGTTTACTACTGCACAAGAGTTTTCCGCTTTCGGTCAGTCGCAGTTCGACAAAGCCGTCCGTTTTTCCGGCATCCTGCTGGCCAGCGCCGAGCGCCTGGCAACCCTGCAGCTGGAAATGTCGCGCAAGCTGCTGGCCGAGAACGCCCAGACGCTGAAACAGCTGTCGGCGATCAAGGATCCGAAAGCGCTGGCCGAATTCCAGACCAGCCTGACCCAGCCTAGCCTGGACAAGGCCTTCGCCGCGGCGCGTGAAGTCTACGATGTCACGCTGGCGACCCAGACCGAGCTGACTTCCTTCGTGGAAGAGCAGGTTGCCGAAACCAACAAGAACGTCCTGGATGTGATCGACCGTCTGGCGAAAAACGCGCCGACCGGTTCCGACGCTGCGGTACAGGCGCTGAAGAACATCGTGACTTCCAGCAACGCCGCCTTCGAAAGCGCTGCCAAGACCGCCAAGAAAGTCGGTTCCGAGTTTGCCGAAGCCAGCGTTGAAGCGGCCGAAACCTCGGCCAAGGCAGCCAGTGCTGCGGTCAGCCGCACCCGCAAGGCGACGCCGTCCGCTTCTGCCTGATCGACACGCATCATTCTGTTTGAGTGAAACCTCCCGTGCTAGCACGGGAGGTTTTTTCGTTTCTGCCTTTCTATTGGCCGCTGGCGGCAGCACTGTGCCGTGCTTGACGTGCGTCAAAGCACGATTGCCACCACCGGCTATGCTCTCGGTATGAGATGAGCGGTGCCGGCAAGCGGCGCCGTTGATCTGAGTTTGCCTGTGGCGAGCAAGCAAGGTGTCGGATCAGGGATGATTTGGCGCTGACAGACAAACGACGCTTTTCCTCTTGATGTGTGTGTTTGGGGTACGGTGGTGGGCCGTACCCCTTTTTTTTGTCTGCCATAAGCCCGTGCTGCGCTGCGCGGGCTTTTTGCATTGCGGCCAACGTTGGCCACAGTGCCGCCTCTTCAGTTGCGGTTTCGCGTATCCGACGCGACGGCAAGCACTCGCCCAGCTACTTCTACCGTCTTCCTTAATATCATCGTTGCTGCATTGCAAAGCGGGCCACTGCTGCCTGCTGATGCCAGATCCGACTAGTTCGCAAAATCTGAACAAGACATTCAGTTTACTTCGCTATTAATCGAATTAGACCAGTCGTATAGTTACAGCATTGCTTCTGTTGTCGTTGCCGTTGCTGGTTGACCTGAAGCCCGTTGTTACTAGCACCACAAAATAGCTGTACAAATTATTCGAATCAAATGCTGAAACAATCAAAGCTACCAATTTAAATAAAAGGATATTGATCATGAAAAAGCTGCTAATTACCTCTATCGCTGTTGTGCTGGCTAGTGTTGTTGCTCCGGTTTACGCTGCCCCTGCTGCTGTGCAGCAGCAAGATGTAGAGATGACTGCGAAACGTGATGGCGGCGATGCTCCATACATGATTGCAGGTCGAGAAGGCGGTGACGCCCCGTACATGGTGGCGCGTCGCGAAGGTGGTGACGCCCCGTACATGGTGGCCCGTCGCGAAGGCGGTGATGCCCCGTACATGGTGGCGCGTCGCGAAGGTGGTGACGCCCCGTACATGGTGGCTCGTCGCGAAGGCGGTGACGCCCCGTACATGGTGGCTCGTCGCGAAGGTGGTGACGCACCGTACATGGTGGCCCGTCGTGAAGGTGGTGACGCCCCGTACATGGTGGCCCGTCGTGAAGGCGGTGACGCCCCGTACATGGTGGCGCGTCGCGAAGGTGGTGATGCACCGTACATGGTGGCGTAAGCCACAACATGAAAAAACCCCGGTTGTTGCAACCGGGGTTTTTTTGCGACTGCTGCCAGCCGAAATCGCGCTTAGCGCACGATAGGCTTGTAGCGGATGCGCTTCGGCTTGGCACCTTCTTCGCCGAGGCGTTTCTTCTTGTCGGCTTCGTATTCCTGATAGTTGCCGTCAAAGAAGGTCCACTGCGATTCGCCTTCGGCTGCCAGGATGTGGGTAGCGATACGGTCGAGGAACCAGCGGTCGTGGGAGATCACGAACACGGTGCCGGCGAATTCCAGCAGCGCGTCTTCCAGCGCGCGCAGGGTTTCCACGTCCAGGTCGTTGGACGGTTCGTCGAGTAGCAGTACGTTGCCGCCCTTGAGCAGGGTCTTGGCCAGGTGCAGGCGGCCGCGTTCGCCGCCGGACAGCATGCCGACCTTCTTCTGCTGGTCGCCGCCCTTGAAGTTGAAGCGGCCGAGGTAGGCGCGGCTGGACATCTCGAAGCGGCCAACGTTGAGGATGTCGAGGCCGCCGGAGACGTCGTCGAACACCGTCTTGTCGCCTTCCAGCGTGTCGCGATGCTGCTCGACGAAGGCCATCTGCACCGTCTGGCCGATCTTCACCGTGCCGCTGTCCGGCTGTTCCTTGCCGGCAATCATCTTGAACAGCGTCGACTTACCGGCGCCGTTGGGGCCGATGATGCCGACAATGGCACCCGGTGGCGCCTTGAACGACAGGTTGTCGATCAGCAGGCGGTCGCCGAAGCCTTTCGACACGCCGTCGAATTCGATCACTTCGTTACCGAGGCGTTCGGCCACCGGGATGAAGATTTCCTGGGTCTCGTTGCGCTTCTGGTGTTCAAAGCTGGACAGCTCTTCGAAGCGGGCCAGACGGGCCTTGGATTTGGCCTGGCGACCTTTCTGGTTCTGGCGTACCCACTCCAGCTCCTGCTTCATCGCCTTCATGCGCGCGCCTTCCTGCTTGCTTTCCAGTTCCAGGCGCGCTTCCTTCTGCTCCAGCCAGCTGGAGTAGTTGCCTTTCCACGGGATGCCTTCGCCGCGGTCCAGCTCCAGGATCCATTCGGCGGCGTTGTCGAGGAAGTAGCGGTCGTGGGTGACGGCGACCACGGTGCCGGGGAAGCGCACCAGGAACTGCTCCAGCCACTCCACCGATTCGGCGTCGAGGTGGTTGGTCGGTTCGTCCAGCAGCAGCATGTCCGGCTGCGACAGCAGCAGCTTGCACAGTGCCACGCGGCGTTTTTCACCGCCGGACAGCGGGCCGATCTTGGCATCCCACGGCGGCAGGCGCAGCGCGTCGGCAGCCAGTTCCAGCTGCAGCTGCACGTTGTCGCCGGCGCCGGCGGAGATGATGGCTTCCAGCTTGGCCTGTTCTTCGGCCAGTGCGTCGAAATCGGCATCTTCTTCGGCGTAGGCGGCGTATACCTCTTCCAGCCGCTTCTGCGCGCCCATCACGTCGCCCATGCCGCTTTCCACTTCTTCGCGCACGGTCTTGTCAGGGTCGAGCTTCGGTTCCTGCTCCAGGTAGCCGATCTTGACGCCGGCCAGATGCTGCACCTCGCCGTCGTATTCTTTGTCGACACCGGCCATGATACGCAGCACGGTGGATTTGCCGGCGCCGTTGAGGCCGAGCAGGCCGATCTTGGCACCGGGGAAGAAGGACAGCGAAATGTCCTTGATGATCTGGCGTTTCGGGGGAACGATCTTGCTCACGCGGAGCATGGACATCACGTATTGAGCCATAGGGTGTGCTTGATTCCTGCTGGATTGCGATAGGGAGATTAACCGGGGAAGTGTAGCAAATTCGGCGTGTCCGTGCCGTGGGGGGCCCCTTGGGCGCCCCGGCGCCCTACACCAGCGCCCC
>NZ_JANFNU010000006.1:2877-154516 GCF_024437575.1 Vogesella sp. AC12 | reverse complement strand
TTGGTATTTAACCGGGGAATTTTTACAAATTGGGGGTTGGCGGGGCGGGGGGGCAACGGTGGCCCCCAACGGCTCAGAACAGCAGCGCGAGGATGAACACGCCGAGCATGGCGAAGGCGCAGGCGATCTTGGCGACGGTGCCGGCCAGAAAGCCGAGGAAGGTGGCGGCGCCGACGCGGCTGGCCTGCGGCAGGTTGCGGCGCGCGATCAGCTCGCCGATGACGGCGCCGAGCACCGGCCCGGCAATGGCGCCGAACAGGCCGAAGAACAGCCCGACCAGGCCGCCGAGCAACGCGCCGATCAGCGCCTCGCGGCTGGCACCGCTTTTCCGGGCGCCGAGCAGGCTGGCGACACTCTCGATCACCATGCCGGCCACGGCGAGCAGCACGATGGTGGTCAGCGGCCAGAAGCCGACCTGCACGAAGTTGCCGTTCCACGCTGCCAGCAGGAAGCCGGCGGCGAGCAGGCCGAGGCCGGGCAGGGCGGGATAGATGGTGCCGGCGAGGCCGACCAGCACCAGCAGGATGGACAGCAGATACCAGAGCAGGGACAGGTCCATGGGGTCTCCGAAGGCAACAGGGGAAGAAACAAAGAAAACGGCGCGAGGCAGAAGTTCCGCCTGCGCCGTGCATTGCGGCCAACCTTGCGGCTGGCAGCCGTTCAGCTGCTGTATTCCTGCAGCAGGGTTTCCTGCGCGCAGCGGCCCTTGCCGCGCGCCATGCGCCGGCGATAGCTGCCGTCGGCCTGCATTTCCCAGGCGTTGGTGTTGTCGTCGAGGTAGATGCGCAGCCCTTCCTTCATGATGCGGCGCTTCAGCTTGACGTCGAGGATCGGCACGCAGGTTTCGATGCGGCGGAAGAAGTTGCGCCCCATCCAGTCGGCGCTGGCGATGTACATGTCCTCGGCCTTGTCGTTGTAGAAGTAGAACACGCGGGTGTGCTCGAGGAAGCGGCCGACGATGGAGCGCACGGTGATGTTCTCCGACAGCCCTTCCACGCCGGGGCGCAACGCGCACACGCCGCGGATGATCAGGCTGATCTTGACCCCGGCCTGGCTGGCGCGGTACAGCGCCTGGATCACCTGCGGCTCCAGCAGCGCGTTCATCTTGGCGATGATCTGCGCCGGCTTGCCGGCCTGGGCGTGGTCGATCTCGCGGTCGATGGCGCTGATGATCATGTTGTGCAGCGTGAACGGCGACTGGTACAGGTGCTTCAGCTCACCGGCACGGCCGAGGCCGGTGATCTGCACGAACAGGTCGTTGACGTCGCTGACGATGTCCTCGTTGCAGGTCAGCAGGCCGAAGTCGGTATACAGCCGCGCGGTGCGCGGATGATAGTTGCCGGTGCCCAGATGCACGTAGCGCTTGAGCTGGCCTTCCTCGCGGCGCACTACCAGCAGCATCTTGGCGTGCACCTTGTAGCCGAACACGCCGTACACCACGTGCGCGCCGGCGTCTTCCAGCCGCGATGCCCAGCTGATGTTGGCCTCTTCGTCGAAGCGCGCCATCAGCTCCACCACCACCGTCACCTGCTTGCCGGCACGGGCGGCGGCGATCAGCGATTCCATCAGCACCGAGTCGGTGCCGGTGCGGTACACCGTCATCTTGATCGCCACCACCTCCGGATCGGTGGCGGCGTTGACCAGCATGTCGATCACCGGCTGGAACGACTGGAACGGGTGGTGCAGCAGGATGTCGTTCTTGCGGATGGCCTCGAACAGCGGCGTCTTCTTGGCCAGCACCGGCGGCAGCGTGGCCTCGAACGGCGCGAATTTCAGGTCCGGGCGGTCGACCTTGTCCGGCACCTGCATCAGGCGCACCAGGTTGACCGGGCCGTCGACGCGGTAGATGTCCTGCTGCTGCAGGTTGAAGGTGTGCAGCAGGAATTCTTCCATGTGCGTCGGGCAGGTATCGGCGATCTCCAGCCGCACCGCGTCGCCGTACTGGCGCTGGCGCAGTTCGCCCTGCAGCGCGGTGCGCAGGTTCTTGACGTCGTCGTCGTCGACGTTGAGGTCGCTGTCGCGGGTGACGCGGAACTGGTAGCAGCCCTTCACCGTCATGCCGGGGAACAGCTCCTGCACGTGCGAGTGCAGGATGGAGGACAGGAACACGAAGCTGTGCTGGTTGCCGCCGCACAGCTTGGCCGGCAGCTTGATCACGCGTGGCAGGATGCGCGGCGCCTGCACGATGGCGATGCCGGATTCGCGGCCGAAGGCGTCGGCGCCTTCCAGCTCGATGATGAAGTTCAGGCTCTTGTTGAGCAATTTAGGGAACGGATGCGACGGATCCAGCCCGATCGGGGTCAGGATCGGCATCAGTTCGCGGAAGAAGTAGTCGCGGACCCAGGCTTTCTGTTCGCTGTCCCACTCGTTGCGGCGCATGAAGATGATGCCTTCGGTACGCAGCGCCGGGAAGATCTCCTCGCGCAGCAGGCGATACTGTTCGCGCACCAGCGCATGGGCGGCCTCGGACAGCCGGGTCAGCACTTCCGCCGGCTTGCTGCCGTCGGCGAGGATGCGATCCGGTGTCAGCTGCGCCGCTTCCTTCAGCCACGCCACCCGCACCTCGGCAAACTCGTCCATGTTCGACGACACGATACAGAGGAATTTCAGGCGCTCCAGCAATGGCAGGCGTTCCTCTTCGGCCTGCGCCATCACGCGGCGGTTGAATTCGATCAGAGCCAGTTCGCGGTTAAGCAGGTTTTCGTGTGTTGTCGGCATTTTATGCATTGGTACTAGTGCGGGAGGTAAAAAAAGCCCTCACGGGGAGGGCGCGGCCGGTGCTTATTGCTGCGGCGTGAAGCCGGCGACCTGATCGGCCCCCTGGCCGAAGAAGTAGGCTTCCAGCTGTGCGGCCAGGTACTGGCGGGCGCGGGCATCGGCCAGGCTGAGGCGGTTTTCGTTGATCAGCATGGTCTGGTAACGCAGCCAGCCCTGCCACGCCTCCTTGGAGACGTTTTCCTGAATGCGCTGACCCAGTGCGCCGGGCAGCGGCGGGAAGTCCATGCCTTCGGCTTCGCGACCGAGCTTAACGCAGTTGACCATTCGTGCCATGGTGAATTCCTTGAGAAGTGTCGAAACGATAGAGACTAATTGTGTCACAGAGATGACAGGTCACCAAACTTTGTGCCGCCGCCGCCGTTTACAAGGCTTTGATCAGCACCTTGGAGCGGCGGTTGTGGTTGTACAGCTCGCGGCGTGACTGCGGCAGCTGCTCGATGTTGGCCGCAACGAAGCCGCGCTCGGCAAACCAGTGCGCGGTCTGGGTAGTGAGGATGAACAGTGCCTTGTAGCCGTATAGCCTTGCGCGTTGCTCCACGTGCTGTACCAGCAGGTCGCCGAAGCCGCTGTTGCGGCGGTCGGTGCTGACCGCGAGGCAGGCCAGCTCGGCCATGCCGTCTTCCGGGAACGGCAGCATCGCGACGCAGGCGGCGATGCGGTCGTCGTGTTCCAGTACCGAGTAGTTGCGGATCTGCATTTCCAGGTGTTCGCGGCTGCGCTTGATCAGGATGCCCTGTTCCTGCAGCGGGCGGATCAGCGCCAGGATGTCGCCGACGTCCTCGATGCTGGCTTCGCGGATCTTGACCAGCGAATCGCGCGCGATCATGGTGCCGGTGCCGTAGTCGGTGAACAGCTCCACCAGCAGCGCGCCGTCGTCGTCGTGGCTGACCAGGTGGGAGCGCACCACGCCCTCGCGGGTGGCACGGATGGCGTAGGGCAGGCTGAGGCGGCATTCCTCGCTGCTGATGCCGCGCTGGTAGATCGCCTCTGCCTGGTCGGCGGAGATGGCGTTGTGCAGCACGCCGTCGGCATCAACCAGGCCGTGGCCCTGCACCAGGAAGATCAGCTTCTCCGCCTTCAGCTCGATGGCGGTATGGCAGGCGACTTCTTCCATGGTCATGTTGAAGGCTTCGCCGGTCGGCGAGTAGCCGATCAGCGAGGTCAGCACCAGCTCGCCGCGGTTGAGGCGCTCGTTGATGGCCTCGGTGTCGATCTTGCGCACGCGGCCGCTATACTGCATGTCGACGCCGTCGATCACGCCCAGCGGCTGCGCGGTGACGAAGTTGCCGCCGGCGACGCGCAGGTGCGCGCCGTGCATCGGCGAATTGGGCATCCCCATGGACAGGAAGGCTTCCAGATCATGGCGCAAGCCGCCGACCGCCGATTTCACCGCCTCCAGCGTCGGGCCGTCGGTCACGCGGCGGCCCTGGTGGAAGTGGCGCGCAATGCCGCGCAGGCGCAGTTGTTCGTCGATCTGCGGCCGCGCGCCGTGCACCAGCACGATGCGCACGCCGAGGCTGACCAGCAGGTTCAGGTCCTGCGCCAGACCGTACAGGTTGCCGCGCGCCAGGCTCTCGCCATTGACGGCGACGACGAAGGTTTTGCCACGAAAGGCGTTGATGTAAGGCGCCGCCTCGCGAAAGGCGAGCACAAAATCAGGGTGCAGCATGATGGGCCCCACAGGTAGACAGCCACAAAAACGCAAGATTAGCAGGAATGATGGCTTTATAGACAGTGCCGGCGCCGGCGGCACGGACGCTGCCCACCACCGGGGTGCGGCCGCAGGCCAGGGTTGGCCGCAACGCGCATCCGCCGCGACAATGACAATGACAATGGCCGGGCACCTTGCGGCGACCCGGCCATGGCGGACCGTGGCAAACGCTCAGGACGGGGTCTTCTTGAGCATGATCTGCTGCACCTTGAGGATGTTCAGCGCCTGGTTCAGTTGCACGTCGTTGGCGGCATCGCCGTTGCCATTGCCGTTGCTGTCGCCGTTTTTCGGCTTGTCACCGTTGCCGGCCGGCTTGGCGGCCGGTTTGGCCACCGGCTTGGCGTTTTCCGCCGGATCGTTCGGGTTCTGCAGGTGGCGTTCCAGATCGGCTTCGCGCACGCGCAGCGAGGCCAGTGTCTCGTTGCCTTCCTCGACCACGATGTCCGGCACGATGCCCTTGGCCTGGATCGAGCGGCCGTTGGGGGTGAAGTAGCGCGCGGTGGTCATCTTGATGCCGCCGTTGTTGGCCAGCGGCAGTACCGACTGCACCGAGCCCTTGCCGAAGGTCTGGGTGCCGACGATCAGCGCCCGCTTGTGATCCTGCAGCGCACCGGCGACGATCTCCGAGGCGGAGGCGGAGCCGGCGTTGACCAGCACCACCAGCGGCACGTTCTTGATCGCCGGCGGCACCTTGGCATAGTCGCTGGCACCCTTGCCGCGCTGGTAGTCGCGCGGGTTGGCGTACAGGCGCATCTTGGAGTCGCTGGCGCGGCCTTCGGTGTACACCACCAGCGCATCCTGCGGCAGGAAGGCGGCGGAGACGCCGACGGCACCGTGCAGCACGCCGCCCGGATCGTCACGCAGGTCCAGCACCATGCCCTTCAGCGGTGTCTTGTTGTCCTTGTACAGCTGGGTCAGTGCCTGCGCGAAGTTCTCGACGGTATGTTCCTGGAACTGGGCGACACGGACGTAGCCGAAGCCCGGTTCCAGCAGACGCGACTTCACGCTCTTGGTCTTGATCACCGCGCGGGTGAGGGTGAACACCAGCGGCTTGGATTCGGTCTTGCGCGCGATGGTCAGCGTCACCTTGCTGCCCGGCGCGCCGCGCATCTTTTTCACCGCGTCATTGATCGACAGGCCGCGCACCGGGGTGTCGTCGATCTTGACGATCAGGTCGCCGCTCTTGATGCCGGCCTTCTGTGCCGGGGTGTCCTCGATCGGCGCCACCACCTTGACCAGACCGTCCTCGGTGCCGATCTCGATGCCGAGGCCGCCAAACTCGCCCTGGGTGCCTTCGCGGAATTCCTTGAACGCTTCTGGATCGTAGTAGTCGGAGTGCGGATCCAGGCCGGACAGCATGCCCTTGATCGCCTCGTTGATCAGCTTCTTGTCTTCGACCGGCTCGACATAGTCCTGCTTGATGCGGCCGAACACCTCGGCAAAGGTGCGCAGCTCGTTGAGCGGCAGGATGCCGTTATTCTTGTCGGCAAAAGCCTGGATGCTGATGGTGAGCGCACCGCCCACCAGGGCACCGGTGGTCAGCAAGGCAAGTTTGCGTAAGCGGGGAGAGCTCATGGTGTGTGTTCCGTTCGTACGGGCTATCGCGCCCAGGACTGTGGATTGATTGGCCGGCCCATATAGCGCAGCTCGAAGTAAAGCCCGGTTTCGCCGCTTTCCAGGCTGCCGCTGGCGCCAAGTACGTCGCCGCCGCGGACCGTGGCGCCGTTGCCGCGCACCATGGTGGCAAAGCCGGTATAGACCGTCATGTAGTTGCCGCCGTGATCAATGATCATCGCATTGCCGAAACCGCGCAACCAGTCGGCATAGACCACGGTGCCGTCGGCGACCACGCGTACCGGGCTGCCGGGGGCGACCTTGATGAACATGCCCTTCCAGCTGGCGCCCTCGCCGCGGCGCGCGCCGAAGCGGCCGCCGATTTCGCCGGCCACCGGCAGTTTCAGCCGCCCTTGCAGGCTGCGGAAGGCGTTGCCGGACAGGCTGGCATCGGCCACCTCATCCACCGTTTCGACCCTGGCCGGGGCTTTCGGTTCTGCCGGCAGCGGTTTGCCCTGTTTTTTCGCGTCGGCGACCTGCTGGCGGCGTTTCTCTGCGGCCAACCTGGTCGCCTGTTCACGGGCCTTTTTCGCCTGTGCGGCCTTGGCGGCGGCGGCGAGCTGGCGGCGACGGATGTCGGCGTTGATGCGGGCGATCAGCGCGCTCAGCTCGCGCTCGTCTTCCTTCAGCTGCTGCAGTTTTTGCTGCTGGTTGCGGATGGCGCTGTCCAGCTGGCTGACTTGCTGACTGTGCTGGTTGCGCGCCTGCTGCAGCTGGCGTTTTTCCTGCACCTTGGCGCTGGACATTCGGCCCAGCCGCACCAGTTCGTCCTCGATGCGCTCGCTCATCGCCTGCAACTGCACTTCCTGGTCGCGCAGCGTCTGGATCAGACTTTGCTGCGCGCGGTGGATGTGGGTGTAGTAGGTGAGATCGCGCGCGCTCTGGTTCGGGTCCTGGGTGTTGAACATGATGGCCATCGCGTCCTGCTGGCCGCGCTTGTACTCCGCCGCCAGCAGGCGGCTGACGCGCTGCCGCGTCTCGGCCACCTTGATGCGGATGGTCTGCAGCTCGGCCTGCAGCGTATCCAGCTGGCTGCTGCTGGCATCCTGCTTCTTCTCCAGCTCGTTCAGCACCTGATGCGTGGCCTGCAGCGCCTGCTCGGACTTGGCGATTTCGCCGGCGGTCTGCTGCCGCTCGGCTTCCTTGCGCGCGATGTCCTGCTGCAGGCTGCTGATTTCCTTGCGCACGCTGTTGAGGTCCTGCTGCGGCGCGGCCGCCGGCGGGGCGGCCTGCGCCACGCCGTACAGTGCGCCGAGCAGACTGAGCGTCAGACGTGCTTTCACTGGAGCTCGATCAGCGAGCGGCCGGTCATTTCGGCCGGTTGCGGTAGCCCCATCATCGCCAGCAGGGTCGGGGCGATGTCGCGCAGCGCGCCGCAGTCCTGCAGCGTGGCGTTGCGGCCAACGTACAGCAGCGGCACTTTTTCCAGCGTGTGCTGGGTGTGCGCCTGCTGGTGGATTTCGTCGTTCATCTGCTCGCAGTTGCCGTGATCGGCGGTGATCAGCACTTCGCCGCCGATGGCCTGCATCGCGTCGACGCAGCGCTTGACGCAGGCATCCAGCGTTTCCACCGCCTTGACCGCGGCGTCGAAGATGCCGGTGTGGCCGACCATGTCGCAGTTGGCGTAGTTGCAGATGATGGCGGCGTACTGGCGGCTGTTGATCGCTTCGACGATCTTGTCGGTCACTTCCGGTGCGCTCATTTCCGGCTGCAGGTCGTAGGTGGCCACTTTCGGCGACGGCACCAGGATGCGGTCTTCGCCGGGGTAGACCTGCTCCTCGCCACCGTTGAAGAAATAGGTGACGTGCGGGTATTTCTCGGTTTCGGCGATGCGCAGCTGTTTCAGGCCGAGGCCGGACAGGTATTCGCCGAGGCCGTTGCGGATCTTCTGCGGTGCGTAGGCGACCGGGTGGCTGTAGGCCTCGCCGTAGGAGGTCAGGCTGGTGAACAGCGCCAGCTTCGGCTGGCGGGCGCTGAAGCCGTCAAACGCCGGATCGGTCAGCGCGGTGGTCAGCTGGCGCGCGCGGTCGGCGCGGAAGTTCATGAACACCACCACGTCGCCGTCCTGCATCTTCAGCGGCTCGCCGATGATGGTGGCCTTGACGAATTCGTCGTTCTCGTCGCGGGCGTAGGCGGCGGCCAGCGCGTCGTGGCTGCTGGCGGCGTGGAATTCGGCTTCGCCTTCCACCAGTGCCTGGTACGGTGCCGCCATGCGCTCCCAGCGCTTGTCGCGGTCCATCGCCCAGTAGCGGCCGCAGACGGTGGCGACGCGCGCATTCGGGCAGCGTGCCAGCACCGCGTCGAGGCGGTCGAGGTAGGTTTCGGCGCTGCGCGGCGGCGTGTCGCGGCCGTCGAGGAAGGCGTGCAGGGCGATGCGGCCAACGCCGGCCGCCTGTGCGCCTTCGATCAGTGCGTGGATGTGGTTCTCATGGCTGTGCACGCCACCATCGGACAGCAGGCCCATCAGGTGCAGGGTGCTGTCCTGTTGCTTGGCGGTCGCGATCGCCTGCGCCAGCACCGGGTTGGCGGCCAGCGTGCCGGCCTCGACGTCGCAGTCGATGCGGCTGATGTCCTGCTGCACGATGCGGCCGGCGCCGATATTGAGGTGGCCGACTTCGGAGTTGCCGAACTGGCCGGCGGGCAGGCCGACATTGTGCTCGGAGGCGTCCAGCGTACTGTAGGGATAGCGCGCTTTCAGCGCGTCCCAGTTCGGGGTGTTTGCTGCCAGAATGGCATTATCGTCGCCTTCGAGGCGGTGACCGAAACCGTCAAGGATGAGTAGCAAAACCGGCGTAACAGTAGCCATGATGTCCAATTATCTGTGGTGAGAGCAGGAAAACCCGAGGCCGTGGCAGCGGGCGGCCACGGCGAGCAATCAAGATAGTAAAGCATCGGACGCTGGCTGTCAGTGCCTCAGCTTGTAGCCTGGCGACTACTGCGCGGCGGCTTGCGACGGATGTACAGCGTCTTGTTGATACGCGCCACTTCGGCCCCTTCGGCGTCGTAGACGCTGACGTGCAGCGCCGGCAGATGCTTGTCGCCGCCGGCGGTGGCATCGCGCACGCGCTGCAGCAGGTCGTCGTCGATGCGGAAGCGGGCGCAGACCACGCCGCGGCCGGGCTTGAGGTAGTCGATGCTGCCGGCCTTGTCCCACACGATGTAGTCCTTGCCGAGGTTTTTCAGCAGCATCAGCATGTAGAACGGGTCGGTCATCGAATACAGGCTGCCGCCAAAGTGGACGCCGACATAGTTGCGGTTGGTCAGCCCCAGCCGCAGCTGGACGTCGACTTCCTTCCAGTCCGGGCTGATGCGGCGCACCTTGACTCCGGCGCCGAGAAAGGGCGGCCACAGATTGAAGACGAGCTTGGCGAGACGATGGTTCATGGTGAGGGTAAAACGATTGTTTGAATCGGGCTATCGTCGCGGCAACGGCCGCCGCCGTCAAGCCGTCGCCCCATGCTCACATGTGCCCGCCGCAGGACGCCGGGTCACGGCCGGGCGCCGCGGCAGCGGATCCGCATCAGAACGGCAGCTCGCTTTGCCGGCCCTGCTGCTGGCCGACCACGGCCGTGGTTTCGCCTTCCGCCAGCCGGATGTGCAGCAGCTCGCCGGCGCGCAGCTGCGCCGCGGAGCGCACCACGCTGCCATCTTGCTGCTGCACGATGGCGTAGCCGCGCTGCAGCACCGCCTCCGGATTGATGGCGGCCAGCGTCGCCTGATGCCGCGCCAGCACCAGTTGCCGCTGCTGCCAGTGCCGGTGTATCAGCTGTCGCAGCTGGTCGCCGCGCCGGGCCAGCACTTGCTGCCAGCGCGCGAGGTCAGGACGGATGCGCTGCAGCCGGTGCTGGCACTGTTCCAGCCGCCGCTGCCGCGCTTGCAGCAGCTGGGCGCTGGCACGTGCCAGGCGTTGTTGCTGCGCCTGCAACAGCTGGCGCTGGCGCTGCAGGCGTTCACCGGGGTGCTGCAGGCGGCGGCCGAGGAAGTCCAGCTGTTGCGACTTGTCGGTCAGCAGCCGTCCCAGCGCCCGTTCCAGCCGGCGCTGCGCGTAGTCGACGCCTTGCTGCAGCGCCTCGCGGCTGGGCGAGGCCAGCTCGGCGGCGGCGGTCGGGGTCGGCGCGCGGTGGTCGGCAACGAAATCGGCGATGGTGGTGTCGGTTTCGTGGCCGACGCCGCTGATCACCGGTAGCGTGGAGCGGGCGATGGCGCGGGCGACTACCTCTTCGTTGAACGCCCACAGGTCCTCGATGCTGCCGCCGCCACGGCAGACGATCAGCAGCTCGACCTCCCGGCGCAGGTTGGCCGCATCGATGGCGGCGGCGATCTGCGCCGCGGCGCTGTCGCCCTGTACCGGCGTCGGGTACAGGATCAGCGGGATGCTGGGCATGCGCCGGCGCAGGGTGGTGACCACGTCGCGCAGCGCGGCGGCGGCCGGCGAGGTGACGATGCCGATGGCGGCGGGGTGGCCGGGTAGCGCTTTCTTGTGGCGATTGTCGAACAATCCTTCCGCCGCCAGTTTTGCCTTCAGCTGTTCGAAGGCCTCGTACAGGCGGCCCAGACCGGCCGAGCGCATCATGTCGACGTTGATCTGGTAGTCGCCGCGCGCCTCGTACAGCGACACCGTGCCGCGCAGTTCGACCTGCATGCCTTCCTGCAGCCGGAATCCCAGTCCGCTCAGACGGTTACGGAACATCACGCAGCGGATTTGCGCGCGCTCGTCCTTCAGCGAGAAGTAGGCGTGGCCGGATGCGGCCAGGGTCAGATTGGAAATTTCGCCGGCAATCCACATCGGTGGCAGGCCGCTTTCAAGCAGATCCCGCGCCATGCGGTTGAGCGAGGTGACGCTAATGACGTCGTTTTGGTGTTGGCTGAAAAGCATGCTTGTCAAGTCATCCACAGGCAGGTTGGGGCAGCGGCTGGCGTCGATTGTTTATCTTAATACGCAGCCGGCACATAAATAGATAAACTAAAAATTGTTGTTAATCAGTAGTTTAGTGATTTTGTGGCAATAATGTTGCCGTAATGTCCGGCCAGCAAGAGCAAGGCTTTGCCGTGCCGGCGGCGGGGTTGTCCACAAAGTTATGCACAGGCGCTGTGGGCGGGCGGGTAATTCCCTTGTAAATTCGCGACTTAGCGCTTTTGTTTAAAGCGCAACATCATGGCGCCGGCCAAGCGTGGCGGTTGCAGGCGGCAGCCTGAGCCGATAAAGTCTCGGCCTTGGATAACGCCTGAGGAATTGCCCGTGTGGTCAATCATTGAAGCGGCCGGCTGGCCGATCTGGACCATCATTCTCGCGTCGGTGGTGGCATCGACCATCGTACTGGAGCGTTTTTACAGTCTGCGCGCGGCGCTGATCATACCGCCAAACCTGCTGTCGCAGACGCTGCAAGAGTATCGCCGTGCCGCGGTGAGCCAGAGCATGCTGACCGAACTGCGCGACCATTCGCCGCTGGGACGGCTGTTCGCCGCCGGGCTGCGCCAGTTTGGCAGCAGCCGTGTGGTGATGAAAGAGGCGATCGAGGACGAGGGTCGCGTGGTGGCCCACCTGCTGGAGCGTTACCTGACCATGCTGGGCACCATCGCCGCGATGGCGCCGCTGCTGGGCCTGCTCGGCACCGTAATCGGCATGATCGAGATCTTCGGCTCGCAGGCGCCGGGCGGCACCGACCCGCGCGCACTGGCGCACGGCATTTCCGTGGCGCTGTACAACACCGCCTTCGGCCTGATCGTGGCCATCCCCAGCATGTTCTTCTATCGCCACTTCCGCGCCAAGATCGACGGCCTGCTGGTCGAGATGGAAGCGCAGGCGGTGCACCTGCTGGAAGCGGTGCACGGCGAGCGTCGCGGCGACTGAGGCGGATAATCATGAACTTTCGCCGTCACCGTCATCGCGAAGAGCCGGAAATCAACTTCATTCCGCTGATCGACTTGCTGCTGGTCATCCTCATCTTCCTGATGGTGACCACCACCTACGCCCGCTTTTCCGAACTGGAAGTCAATCTGCCGCAGGCCAGCGGACCGGCGGAAATGCAGAAGGATAGCCGCCTGCGCGTCGACATCAGCGCCAGCGGCAGTTACGCGGTCGATGGCGAGGCCGTGGCCGGCAGCGACGTGACGCAACTCGGCGAGCGCCTGAAGCACCAGGCCAGTGGCAAGTCCCCGGCACCGGTGGTGGTGATCAATGCCGACGCCAAGGCCAGCCACCAGGCAGTGGTGACGGTGATGGAGGCGGCCCGCCTCGCCGGGCTGCTGCAGCTGACCTTTGCCACCCAGCAGGGGACGCCGTGACCCGGCTGGAGCGGCACTGGTATCAGCCGACCTGGTGGATGACAGCCCTTCTGGCCTTGCCGGAAGGGCTGTTTGCGCTGCTGGCGGCCTTGCGTCGCACGGCCTATCGGCTGGGCTGGTGTCGTACGAATCGCTTGCCGGTGCCGGTGGTGGTGATCGGCAACATCAATGTCGGCGGCGTCGGCAAGACGCCGCTGACGCTGGCGCTGCTGCAGGACTTTGCCCGCCTGGGCGTGCCGGTGGGGGTGATCAGCCGCGGCTACGGCGGCGCGCACCGGCAGCCGACGCTGGTGACGCCGCTCAGTAGCGCCGCCGAGGTCGGCGACGAGCCTTTGCTGCTGGCCGCCAGCGGTGCGCCGGTGGTGGTGGGGCGCGATCGCGTCGCCGCCGGCCGTCACTTGCTGGCGCTGTATCCGCAGACCCGTTTCCTCCTCAGCGACGACGGGCTGCAGCACTACGCGCTGGCGCGCACGTTGGAGATCGTCGTGCTCGACGGCGCTCGCGGCGTCGGCAATGGTCACCTGTTGCCCGGCGGCCCGCTGCGCGAACCGGTGTCAAGGTTGGCCGCAGCCGATGCACTGGTGATCAATGGCGAGTCGCGCACCGGCCTGCGCCTGCCGGCTGCGGTACCGCAATTTCGCCAGCAGCTGCAGGCTGGCGATTTTGTGCATGCCGCCGGCCAGCTGCCGCCGCGCACGGCCGCCGATTTTGCCGGCCTGCGCGTGGTGGCGGTGGCCGGCATCGGTCACCCGGAGCGCTTCTTCCGCACCCTGCGCGAGCTGGGCGTGGAACTGGCGGCCACGCACGCCTTTCCCGACCACCACCAGTTCGTCGCTGCCGATCTGCCACAGGATGCCGATGCGGTGATCGTCACCACCAAGGATGCGGTTAAGTTGCAGTGCATCAATCATGCTAGACTATGGGTTCTGCCGGTTTCGGCCCGGCTGGAGCCGGACCTGTCCGCGTGGATTCTGTCCCAACTGGAACGAAAAAATGGACGCAAAATTTCTTGAAATCCTGGTTTGCCCGCTGTGCAAAGGCCCGCTGGTCTACAACAAGGGCGCGCAGGAACTGATCTGCAAGGGTGACCGCCTGGCCTACCCGATCCGTGACGGCATCCCGATGATGCTGGAAGGCGAAGCCCGCGAGCTGGCCGCCGAGGAAGAAGTGAAATGAACGGTTTTGTGGTGGTGATTCCGGCGCGACTGGCTTCCAGCCGGCTGCCGGAAAAACCGCTGGCGGACATCGGCGGCAAGCCGATGGTGGTCCGCGTTGCCGAGCGTGCCGCGCAATCGGCCGCCAGCCGCGTGATCGTGGCTACCGACGATGCCCGTATCGAGGCTGCTTGCCGCCAGCACGGCGTCGAGGTGCTGCTGACGCGCGCCGATCACCCCAGCGGCACCGACCGTTTGGCCGAGGTCGCCGCGTTGCTGGCGCTGCCGGACGACGCGATCGTGGTCAATGTGCAGGGCGACGAGCCACTGATCGACCCGGCGCTGATCGACCGCCTCGCCGCGCTGATGGCGGCCCGCGCGGTGCCGATGGCCACCGTGGCGCACGCGATCCACGACGCCGCCGAGATGTTCAATCCGAATGTGGTGAAAGTGGTGCTCGACCACCACGGCAAGGCGCTGTATTTCAGCCGCGCACCGATTCCCTATGCCCGCGATGCCTTTGCCGCCGACAAGGCGCAGCTGCCGCCCGGCCTGCCGGTGTATCGCCACATCGGCATGTACGCCTACCGCGCCAGCCTGCTGCACACCTACGGCAGCCTGGCCCCGGCGCCGCTGGAACAGTTCGAGGCGCTGGAGCAGCTGCGCATGCTGTGGCACGGATACGACATCGTCGTGGAGTGCGTGGCCGAGGCGCCACCTGCCGGCGTCGACACGCCGGAGGATCTGGCCCGGGTGCGCGCCTACTTTGCGGCCAACCTTTCCGGATAACACAACGAAGTTAACGATGGGAGTTTAGAGAGATGAAATTGATTCTGTTGGGCGCTCCTGGCGCCGGTAAAGGTACCCAAGCCAACTACATCCGCGAGAAATTCGGCATTCCGCAAATCTCGACCGGCGACATGCTGCGCGCCGCGGTGAAGGCCGGTACCCCGCTGGGTGTGGAAGCGAAAAAGATCATGGACGCCGGTGGCCTGGTGCGCGACGACATCATTATCGGTCTGGTCAAGGAACGCATCACCGAGGTGGATTGCGCCAACGGTTTCCTGTTCGACGGTTTCCCGCGCACCATTCCGCAGGCGGAAGCGATGAAGGAAGCCGGTGTCGATATCGACTTCGTGGTCGAAATCGACGTGCCGGATGAAAACATCATCGACCGCATGTCCGGCCGCCGCGTGCACGTGGCTTCCGGCCGCACCTACCACGTCAAGTACAATCCGCCGAAGGTGGAGGGCGTGGACGACGAAACCGGCGAAGCGCTGGTGCAGCGTGACGACGACAAGGCGGAAACCGTGAAGAAGCGCCTCGACGTCTACCACGAACAGACCGAAGTGCTGGTCGGCTTCTACTCGCAGATGGCCGCCTCCGGCGATGCCAAGGCACCACAGTACGTGAAGATCGACGGCACCCAGGCGGTGGAAACCGTGCGCGATAACGTGCTGGCGGCACTGGGCGCCTGAGTCCGATCGCCTCGCAGGCAAGCAAAAAGGCAGCTCAGGCTGCCTTTTTTGTCGCCTGCCATACGGCAGTTTACTGTTCCGGCAGCCTGATCGGGATGCGCTTGTCGCGCACCAGCCGGTCCAGCGCCTCGATCACCAGCGGATCGAACTGGGTGCCGCAGCGGCCGTTGATGTAGCTCATGGTGTCGCCCAGCGTCCACGGCTCCTTGTACGGCCGCTTGTGCAGCAGCGCGTCGAACACGTCGACGATGGCGACGATGCGCGCCGCCAGCGGGATGTCCTGCCCCGCCAGGCGCTGCGGGTAGCCGCTGCCGTCGAAGTATTCGTGGTGGCCGCCGGCGATGTCGGCGCCCAGCGACAGGTAGCTGGTGCCTTCCACCAGCTTGCTGGCCTTGCGCAGGATGTTGGCGCCGATGGCGGCGTGCTGCTCCATGATGACGCGCTCTTCCGGATCCAGCTTGCCGGGCTTGAACAGGATGTGGTCGGGGGTGCCGACCTTGCCGACATCGTGCAGGATGCTGGCCATGCCGATCATCTCCATGAACTGCGGCGTCAGCAGCTCCGGATAGGCGCCCATGCGCTGCAGCTCCCTGGCGATGGCATCGCTGAGCCGCTGCACGCGCAGCACGTGTTCGCCGGTGTCGCTGTCGCGGAATTCGGCGAGGTCGGCCAGCGCCACCACCGTGGCTTCCTGGGCACTGACCAGCTGCGAGTACAGGTACAGGTTGTCGTAGGCGGAGGAAATGCGCTGGCAGAACACCTCCAGCAGGTTGCGCTCCACGTCTTCCAGCGGCCACGGCGGCTCGAAGTGGACCACGAATTCGCGGCCGTTCTGCGCGGTGATGTACAGCACGTCGTAGGGGTGACGGTAGATGGTGCGCTTTTCCGCCAGCGCGTCGTTGATCGCTTGCTGCAGTTGCGGAAAGGTGGCCAGCGGTGCGCCGCCGAGCAGCACCTCGAACTCGCCGGTGGCGGCGAGCACCTCCAGCTTCGGCCGCCCGGCGCTGGCGGGGGTGTTCTCCATGCACAGCACGCCGTCGGTGCCGACATCGAGAATGGCGCTGATCTGTTTCAGCACCCCGGAGGCGAATTCCTTCAGCGAGCGCAGCTGGTACAGGTCGCTGGCGCCTTCCAGGATCTTGCCCAGCCCCTGGCGGTTTTTCTCGATGGCGACCAGGTTTTCATAGGCGCGCAGCGAGGCGATGACCACGGTGAACAGCTTCTGCACCGTCAGCTCGGTCTTGGTCTTGTAGTCGTTGATGTCGTAATTGAGGATCACGTCCTGTTCCGGCGCCTGCCCCGGCTGGCCGGTACGCAGCACGATGCGCGCCAAGGTGTTGCCCAGCTCCTCGCGGATGCGCCGTACCAGCTTGAGGCCGGCATTGTCGGTTTCCATCACCACGTCGAGCAGGATCAGCGCGACGTCGGGATGCTCGCGCACCAGCTCGAAGCCTTGCTGCGCGCTGTAGGCATTGAGCAGCGTCAGCGGGCGCTCCTTGTAGCGCAGGTCCTGGATCGCCAGCCGGGTGGCGGTGTGGACATCCTTTTCGTCGTCGACGATCAGTACTTTCCATGGCCGCAGCGCCGGATGGCTGTCCTGCACGCTGCTGCTGTCGTCGATCAGCCAGTCGTTGTTATTGTCGAGATTCATCACGTGCCGCCCCCTTCAGTTGGCCGTTTCCGGTGCCGTGCATGGCAGCACCAGAATAAAAGATGTGCCTTCCCCGACGGTGCTGTCAACCCGAATCGTGCCGCCCAGGCGTTTGAACACGATATTGAACACGATGTGCAGGCCCAGACCGCTGCCGCCATTGCCGCGGCGGGTGGTGAAGAACGGCTCGAAGATGCGTTTCAGGTTTTCCGGCGGAATGCCCTTGCCGTCGTCGGTCACCGACAGCCGGATTTTCTGCTCGGCCATCGCGTCGACGCGGATCTGGATGCTGCCCTCGGCACCGTCGTCGTAGCCGTGCAGCAGCGCATTCATCAGCAGGTTGGTCAGCACCTGCGACAAGGCGCCGGGGTAGCTGTCCATCTGCAGCTCCGGCGGGCAGTCGACATCGATCACCACCTTGCTGTGGCGCAGCTTGGGACGCAGGCTGGTGATGATTTCGCCGATGTAGTGCGCGATGTCGAACTGGCGGCGCGCCTCGCTGGTCTGGTCGACGGCGACCTGCTTGAAACTCTGGATCAGGTTGGCCGCACGCTCGGTATTGCTCAGGATCAGCGCCGTGGATTCGCGGGCGTCGTCGAGATAGCGTTCCAGCTCGCTTTTCCTGATCTGGCCGCTCTGGAACTGCTGCCCGACCTGGCCGGTGATCAGCGCCAGGTGCGAGGCGGCGGTGAGGGTGATGCCGACCGGGGTGTTGATCTCGTGCGCCACGCCGGCCACCAGGCTGCCCAGCGACGCCAGTTTTTCGGTTTCCACCAGCGTGTTCTGGGTGTCCAGCAGTTGCCGGTAGGCGACTTCGGCGCGTTCCTTTTCCGCAATGGCGGTCCGCTCCGCGTCACGGCGCAGGCCCAGCTCGCGGCTGATCTTGTGGATGATCAGGTTGACGCCGCCGACCAGCTCGGCGTATTCGCTGAAGCGGCTTTTCGGCAGCTGCAGGTCGGCCTCCGCTTCCAGCCGGGCGGCGCCGTACAGCGCCTGCTGCAGCTCGCGCAGCGGCGAGAACACGTAGCGTTTGAGACCGGCGATCAGGATGATGAACAGCAGCAGGTTGATCAGCAGCACCTGCACGATCTGGCGCGTCAGCTCGTGGGCAAGCCGGGTGGTGATCTTGTCGCGCGACAGATACACCGTGATCTGGCCGAGGTTGTTGCGCTGCTGGTAAAGGATGGGCAGCAGCAGGGTTTCGTCGTGCGGCGGCGGGGCCGCCCTGGCCAGCGAGGTGATGCGGCCGTCCGCGCTGCGCATGCGGCCGAAGAACAACCCGGCATCGCCTTCCACCATCAGGCCGACCACCGCCGCCGATTTCAGCTCCGCGTCCAGCGTCAGGCGGATGAACTGGTCGTCCAGCTGCCACACCCCATGCGGCAGCGACAGCGCCAGCCGCTCCTGCAGGCCCTGCTTCAGCAGCAGGTAGTCGCGTTCCTCGGCATCGCGGGCGGCTTCGTAGCTGAGAAAACCGGTCAGCCCCATCACGACGGACAGCACCGAAATGATCCAGATCGCCAGCCGGCTTTTTATGCTGCTCATGTCGTCACCCTGCACAGATAAGGCATTGGTCATGGTAACGCAGCCGCTGGCGCCAGGTGTGCCGGCGCAGCGGTTTTTTCAGCCGCCGGTGGCGGGGCGACGCGGCAACGGGATTTTTTGCAGGATCAGGCCGCCCAGGATCAGCGCCAGGCCGTTGAGGGTGGAGGACAGGATCTGCTCGCCGATCAGCAGGTAGATCAGCAGCAGCGACAGCAGCGGCGCGAGGAAAATCAGGTTGGCGATGCGCGCGGTGCTGCTGGTCAGTTTCATCGCCGCCAGCCACAGTACGAAGGTGAAGCCCATCTCCAGCGCGCCGACATAGGCGGCACCGGCGATGCCTTGCCATGCCACCGGGCCCAGCTCGCCGCGCCACAGGCACCACAGCCAGGCCAGCGGCAGAGCGAACAGGAAGTTCAGCGTCAGCCCCAGCACCGGCTCGCGCTGGTCGCGGGTATTGAACAGCCAGTAGCCGGCCCACAGCACGGTGGAGACCAGCGCATAGCCGACGCCGGCGAGATTGCTGAACTCCAGCGCCAAAGGTTGGCCGCGAGTGGCGATCACCAGTACGCCGGCATAGCAGACCAGCGCCGCCAGCGCGTCCTGCGGTCGCGGTTTCTGCTTCAGCACCGGGATGGCGAGCAGGGTCATGGTCAGCGCCCAGGTGTAGTTGATCGCCTGCGCTTCCTGTGCCGGCAGCAGGTGGTAGGCCTGGAACAGGATCAGGTAGTAGACGAAGGGATTGACCGCGCCCAGTAGCAGCGAGCGCCGCCAGTGCTGGCGCAGCGCCGGCAGCAGCTCGCCGAGGCGGCCCTGCCAGGCGAGGATGGACAGCAGCGACAGCAGCGAAAAGGCGCTGGCGTACAGCACCAGCTGCGCCGGGCTGAGGTGTTGCAGGCTGATCTTGAAGGCGGTGGCCACGGTGGACCAGGCGAGTACGGCACCGAGGCCGTAGAGGTAGGCTTTTTGTTGCGAGGTCAAAACGGGGGCTTTCTGTGGGGGTGGTCGTGGTCGCTGCTGGCGAGTTGCTGGTTGAGCAGCTGCTGCATCAGCGGCAGCGTGCTGCTGGCGCGCAGGCCGATCGGGCCGCCGGCGTCGGCCAGATAGCGGTCGCCGGCGCTGGCGTGCAGCCACACCGCGTTGCCGGCGGCGGTGGTTTCGTCCTGGCCCTGTGCCAGCAGCGCGGCGATGCTGCCGCTGAGGATGTCGCCCTGGCCGGCACTGGCCAGCGCGGCGTTGCCGGCCGCACACAGCCGGTAGTAGCCGTCGGGGCCGCAGAGCAGCGAACCGGCGCCCTTGAGCACGGCGATCACGCCAAGGTCGGCTGCAAGGCGACGTACCGCGGCGAGGCGATCCTGTTGCACGGCGGCGGTGCTGCAGCCGAGCAGGCGTGCCGCCTCGGCCGGATGCGGGGTGATCACCGCCGGGCGCGGGCGCTGTCGCAGCTGTTGCTGCAAGGCACTGTCGCCGGCCAGCAGGTTGAGCGCGTCGGCGTCGAGCAGCAGCGCACCGGGATGGGCCAGCACGCTGGCGAGGATGCGGTGCGCCTGCGGACTCTGGCCGAGGCCGGGGCCGATGGCGACCACCTCGTCGGCGGCCAGGCTGCTGGTGTTGCCCAGCGGCGCAATCATCAGCTCCGGCCACAGCGGATCCAGTGACAGCCGCGCATCGAGGCTGTGGATGCGCACCTTGCCGGCACCCAGTGCCAGCGCGGCGCGGCCGGCGAGCAGCGCGGCGCCGCCCATGCCGGCGCAGCCGCCGATGATGCTGACGCTGCCGAAGCTGCCTTTGTTGCTGTTGTGACGGCGCCGCAGCGGCGCAAGGTTGGCCGCAAGCAGCTCGCCCTGTGCCGCCGGTACCAGCGCCGGCGGGCAGTCGAGGTCCAGCAGCTCGACGCGGCCGCTGTAGTCGCGGCCGTCGGCGGTGAACAGCCCCGGCTTGTGGCACAGCAGCGCCAGAGTATGGTCGACGGGGAGGGCGGCACCCTGCACGCAGCCGCTCCAGGCGTCGAGGCCGCTGGGCACGTCCAGTGCCACCCGCGGGCAGAGCAGGGCGTCCAGCGCCGCGATCTGCGCCAGCCAGCCGACATCCAGCGGCCGGTTCAGGCCGGCGCCGAACAGGCCGTCGATCAGCAGTTCGGCTGGGGGCAGTGCTGACAGCGTGCTGTCGAGCCGGCCGCCAGCGGCGAGGTACTGTTGTTCTGCCGCCTGCGCGGCGGCGGTGGCCGGCGGCTGCGGCTGCCACACGCTGACCGCGTAATCGGCCAGCAGCAGTCGCGCCGCGATCAGCGCGTCGCCACCGTTGTTGCCGCTACCGGCGGCGAACAGCAGCTGGCGTGGCGGCGGGTAGTGCTGGCGCAGCCAGTGCGCGATGGCGGCGCCGGCGCGGGCCATCAGGTCGAGGCCGGCTTGTGCCGCCTGCTGCTCCCACTGCCGCAGCGCGGCGGCGTCGATCAGCGCGCGTTCATTCTCCGGCATGGTGACTCTCTCCCCAGCGCGGCAGCAGCTGGTGCGGCACCGCCAGCTGGTCGAGGATGCGCGCGACCACGAAGTCGACCATGTCGTCGATAGTCTGCGGGTGGGTGTAGAAACCGGGTGACGGCGGCAGGATACAGACGCCGAGGCGGGCCAGCTTGAGCATGTTTTCGAGGTGGATCACCGACAGCGGCGCCTCGCGCGGTACCAGTACCAGCTTGCGCTGTTCCTTCAGCATCACGTCGGCGGCGCGTTCGATCAGGTTGTCGCTCATGCCGTGCGCCACCGCGGCGAGGGTGCCCATCGAGCACGGGCAGATCACCATCGCGTCGGCCGGATTGGAGCCGGAGGCGGGCGGTGCAAACCAGGCCTCGCGCCCGAACACCGCCAGCTGGCCGTCGGCGGCCTGGTAGCGCTCTTGCAGCCACTGCTGGAAGCCTTCCGGCCGCGACGGCAGCGTCAGGTTCATCTCCTGTTTCGCCACCACCTGTGCCGCCTGCGAGTACATCACCCACACCCGCTTGCCGGCGCGCAGCAGGCATTCGATCAGGCGCAGGCCGTAGGGCAGGCCGGAGGCGCCGGTGAGGGCGACGGTAACGGTGTCAATCTTTGTCATGCGCTTGTACCAGATGGCTTGCTATCAGACCGTTGGCGATGCCGCCGAGCAGGGCGGCTAGCGCCAGCGGCGGGAACAGTAGCAGTATATTGTCGTATGGAATCAGGAACAGCCTGACCAGCAGCAATTGTCCCAGCAGATGGGCCTGCGCCGCCAGCAGGCTGTGGCTGACCAGGCTGAAATGGCGGGCGGGCAGCGCCCGGCAGGCGCCCAGCAGCAGCAGGCTGGCCAGCGCGCCGCCGAGGCTGAGCCAGAAGCCGGGGGTGAACAGGCTGCCCAGCAGCAGGCCGGCACCGACGACACGCAGCAGCGTGACCCACACCGCGGCACGCCAGCCCAGGGTGTGCAGCGCGAACAGGGTCATGATGTTGGCCAGCCCCGGCTTGACGCCGGGCAGTGGCGACGGGATGGCGGCATCGACCATGCCCAGCGCGATGGCCAGCGCGGCAAGGCTGGCGATGCGGTGATCGTCGGCGCTGGCTTGCAGCGTGCGTTCAGTAGGCGAGCGAGTCATGGGCTTGGCGCGTGCCGGCCAGCTCGATGCTGACGCGGTTGGGCAGGCACACGGCGATGTCGCCGCTGTGGCGCAGCCAGCCCTGCTGCACGCAGTACTGGCGCGGGCTCGGATCGCGGCGGATGCGGGCCTGGCCGTTGTGGATCTCGATTTCGGTCAGCCCCAGCGGGCCGTGGGCGACATGGCGCCGGTTCAGGCGCAGCGGCAGGCGGATGGTTTCGGTGCCGTTCTGGCGCACGATGACGCTGTCGGCCTCGCCGGCGTGGCGGCCGAGCTGCAGGAAGGCCGCCAGCAGCAGCGCGCACAGTGCCAGCAGCACCAGATAGTCCCCGGCCTTGAACATGGCCGGCTTATTTTTTGGCGGGCAGCTGGCGGTGGCGCAGCAGGACCTGTTCGCCGGCAAAGGCCTTGGCCAGCTGTTCGGCGAGGTAGACCGAGCGGTGCTGGCCGCCGGTGCAGCCGATGGCGACGGTGACGTAGCTGCGGTTGTCCTGGCGGAAGCGCGGCAGCCAGTTTTGCAGGAGCTGGCGGATGTCGGCCAGCATCTGCGCCACGCTGGCTTCGCCTTCGAAGAAGCGGCAGATCGCTTCGTCCTGGCCGGTCAGCGGCCGTAGCGCGACTTCGTAGTAGGGGTTGGGCAGGCAGCGCACGTCGAACACGAAATCGGCGTCCAGCGGCAGGCCGTGCTTGAAGCCGAACGATTCGAACACCAGGGTCAGGCAGTCGGCATCGGCGTCGACCAGTACCTTGACCCAGGCTCGCAACGCGTTGGCGGACAGGTGGCTGGTGTCGATGCGGTGGCCCAGCTCGTGGATGTGCTCCAGCATCTCGCGCTCGAGGCGGATGCATTCCTCCACCGTCAGGCCGTTGCCGGACAACGGGTGGCGGCGCCGCGTTTCCGAGAAACGCTGGACCAGCACTTCGGTGGTGGCTTCCAGATAGATCAGGCGCACGTCGACCCGCATCGCTTTCAGGCTGGCCATCACCTCCGGCAATGCGGCCAACGTTGGTGCGGAACGGGTGTCGACGCTGATGGCGACGTGCTGGTAACCCTGTTCGCTGTACAGCGCCACCACGTCGGTGAGCATGGTGGCCGGCAGGTTGTCGACGCAGTAGTAGCCGTTGTCTTCCAAGAGGCGCAGGGCGACGGACTTGCCGGAGCCGGACAGGCCGCTAATCAGAATCAGCTGCATGTTCCTGGTCCCGTAGCAGGTTGGTGTGGCGATCGATGAATTCGCGGGTACTGTCGATGCCGCGCAGCTGCAGGATGTAGTTGCGCACCGCGGCCTCGACCAGTACCGCCAGGTTGCGACCGGCGGCCACTGGCAGGATCACCTTGCGCACGGTGACGCCGAGGATGTCCTGCGTTTCGGACTGGATGTTGAGGCGGTCCAGCGTCTGCATCGCCTGGTCGTTGGCCTTCATCAGGTGGATGATCAACTTCAGCACCTTCTTCGGGCGTACCGCGGTTTCGCCGAAAATGGTGCGGATATTGAGGATGCCGAGGCCGCGCACCTCGAGGAAGTCGCGCAGCAGCGCCGGGCAGCGGCCTTCCAGCGTTTCCGGTCCGATGCGGTACAGCTCGACTGCGTCATCGGCAACCATGCCGTGGCCGCGCGAGATCAGCTCCAGCGCCAGTTCGCTCTTGCCCATCGCCGAATCGCCCATGATCAGCACGCCGATTTCCAGCACGTCGAGAAACACGCCGTGCATCACGGTGGAGACCGCCAGCGCGCGCGCCAGATAGATGCGCAGCACGTCCATCAGGTACGGGCTTTCCAGCGGCGTACTCATCAGCGGCACATTGTGGCTCTGGCAGTAGTCGCGCAGCAGGTTGGGCACCGGCTGCGCATTGGCGACGATCACCACCGCCATGGTGCGGTGGAACAGCTGGTCGAGGGCGGTCCGTGCCGCAGCCTGCTCCAGCTTGTTCAGGTATTCCACTTCCGCGAGGCCAAGTACCTGCACCCGGTTGGGGTGGATGAAGTTGAGGTGACCGACCAGTGCCTGGGTTGGCCGCTGTTCATCATTCGAAATCAGGTTGTCGGAGCCGGAACGGCCGGCGACCCAGCTCAGGTTGAGCTTGTGCTGATTGTCCTGGTACAGGCGGCGAACACTGATATTAGGCATGGTCTGGGGTGTCGGAAATCAGTTCAAACAGCTTCTGCGCATCGCAGGCGGGATCGTTCATCTGTTCGCGCAGCGCCTTGCTGGAGAAGCGCTGCGCCAGCTCGGACAATACCTGCAGGTGGATGTCGGTGGCCTGCTCCGGCACCAGCAGCACGAACAGCAGCGAGACCGGTTTGCCATCGGGGGCATCGAACGGAATCGGCGCCTTCAGGCGGATGAAGATGCCGGTGGCTTCCTTCAGGCTCTTGATGCGGCCATGCGGTATGGCGACGCCTTGTCCCAGGCCGGTGGAGCCGAGTTTTTCCCGGGCAAACAAGCTGTCGAAGACATCGCTGCGTGCGATGGCGTGACTGTTTTCGACCATCAGGCCGACTTGTTCGAAGAGTCGTTTTTTGCTGGAAACGTCCATGTCAGCAATGACGTTGTCCACGGAGAGTATTTTACTGATCAAGCCCATAATGCCATTTGCCCGAAAAAATCGAGGGCCATTCTACGCCGAGTCCACGGAATACCATAGTGGAAAGCGCAGGATGATCGTCAGGAGAAAAAGCGGTAGCCAAAAAAAGAACGGATAAGCAAGCAGTGCTTGCATTATCCGTTTTTGTTCGGCAAATCCTGATCAGAGCGACGCTTGCTCTTGCGGTACCGGTGCGCGATGCTCGACCTGTTTTTCCTTGAATTTCAGTACCTGACGATCCAGTTTGTCAGTCAGCAGGTCGATGGCCGCGTACATGTCCGCTTCGGTGGCTTCGGCATGGATATCCTTGCCTGCCAGATGAACATTGACTTCGGCTTTCTGTACCAGTTTGTCGACAGACAGTGTCACGTTGACACCGATCACATTATCGACATGGCGGGTAATGCGTTCCAGTTTGCTTTCGATGTAGTCACGAAGCGCCGGGGTAACGTCGAGGTGGAGGCCGGTAATCTTGAGGTTCATACCCTAACTCCTTCTGTTGGTGCCATATCCGGACTGGGCATGGCGATCTTGTTATGAACAACCTAAAAAGTCTTGCGCTGGCTGACCGGTGGTATCTGCATGGCTTCACGATACTTGGCTACGGTACGTCTTGCAACCTGAATACCTTGAGCGATCAGCTTGTCGGCAATGGCGCTGTCAGACAGCGGTTTGTTGTGGTCTTCCGCATCGATGATCTGCCGGATCAGTGCCTTGATCGCGGTGGCGGAACATTCGCCACCACTGTCAGTATCGACCGAACTGCCAAAGAAATATTTGAGTTCGAACAAGCCACGGCTGCACAGCAGGTATTTCTGCGTGGTGACGCGGGAGATGGTTGACTCATGCAGACCCAGTTCTTCCGCGATGTCTCGCAGGATAAGCGGGCGCATGGCCACTTCACCTTGTTCAAAGAACGCTTGCTGTCTGTCAACAATAGATTCTGCCACTTTCAGGATGGTGTCAAACCGTTGTTGAATGTTTTTTACCAGCCAGCGCGCCTCTTGCAGCTGGCCGCCCAGATTATGGCTGCTGCCCTTCTGCTGTAGCATGCCTGCATACATCTGGTTGACGCGCAGCTTCGGCAGCGTGCCCTGGTTGAGGCGCGCCACCCAGCGCTGCTGGCGTTTCACCACCAGGATGTCGGGGGCGACGTAGTGGGTCTCGCCCTGGTCGAAGCCGCTGCTGGGGCGCGGTCGCAGGCTGGCGAGCAGGGCGTGGGCGGTTTTCAGCTGCTGTTCGTCGATGGCGAGCAGCTTCTTGAGCTTGGTGAAGTCGCGGTTGCCCAGGAGCGGCAGGTGCTGCTGCACCATGTCCAGCGCCAGCTGACGCACCGCGGCCGGTGCCGCGTGCTGCTGCAGTTGCAGGCTGAGGAATTCGGTGAGATTGCGGCTGCCGATGCCGGTCGGCTCGAACTGGGTCAGCAGCTTGCGCAGGCACTCCAGCTCGTCGCCTTCCACTTCCAGCTCCAGCGGCAGCTCGGCGGCGATGTCGTCCAGCGAGGTCGGCAGATAGCCGTCGTCATCCAGCTCGTCGATCAGCAGCGACATCAGCGCCTTGTCGCGCTGGCTGAGCTGGGTTTCACCCATCTGCGCGGTCAGGTGCTCGCGCAGCGACGGCCGGCACGGGGTGTTGAGAATGGGGTCGAACTCGTCGTCGTCATCGTTGCGGCTGCTGCCGCTCCCGCTGCTGCCCCAGTCGCCGAGCAGCTCGCCGTCGTCGCGGTTGCTTTCCGCTTCCGGCCGCTCCGGCTCGCTGCCGCTGTCCGACGCCGGCGTGTCACCGCTGGGCGCCAGCACCGGCAACGGGCTGTCGGACTCGTCGGGGCTGTCGCTGCTGTCGGCGCGTTCCAGCAGCGGGTTTTCCAGCAGGTAGCGCTCCAGCTCGGTACTGAGATCCAGCGTCGACATCTGCAGCAGCTTGATCGATTGCTGCAACTGGGGGGTGAGCGTGAGTTGCTGGCTGGTTTTGAGCTGGAGGGTCTGTTTCATGGCTTACAAGTGGAAGTGTTCGCCCAGGTACACCTGGCGGACCTGTTCGTTCAGCACCAGCGCTTCCGGCAGGCCGGAGGCGAGCACGCTGCCTTCGGAGATGATGTAGGCGCGATCGCAGATGCGCAGCGTTTCGCGCACGTTGTGGTCGGTGATCAGCACGCCGATGCCGCGTTCCTTGAGGAAGGCGATGATCTTCTGGATATCGATTACCGCGATCGGGTCGACGCCGGCAAACGGCTCGTCCAGCAGGATGAAGCGCGGGCGGGTGGCCAGCACGCGGGCGATTTCCACGCGGCGGCGCTCGCCACCGGACAGCGCCAGCGCGTTGCTGTCGCGCAGGTGGCTGATATTGAGGTCGTCCAGCAGCAGGGTCAGCTCGTTTTCCAGCTCCTCGTCCTTCAGCCCGGCAATTTCCAGTACCGCGCGGATGTTCTCGTCTACCGTCATTTTGCGGAAGATCGACGCTTCCTGCGGCAGATAGCCGAGACCGAGCCGTGCGCGCTGATGGATCGGCAGGTGGGTGATGGTCTGGCCGTCGAGGCGGATTTCGCCGGCATCGGCGGCGATCAGGCCGACCACCATGTAGAAGCTGGTGGTTTTGCCGGCGCCGTTGGGGCCGAGCAGGCCGACCACCTCGCCACTGGCGATCTCCAGCGACACGTCGCGCACCACGGTACGCTTCTTGAAGGTCTTCTTCAGGTGCTGGATGGAAAGCTGGCTCGGGGTCATGGCGTGCCCTGTGCTTTGGGCTGCAGGATCACCGTCACGCGGCCGCTGTTGCCGCTGGCGGCGGTGCCGCCGCTGGCCTGATAGGTCTCGGTGGCGGTGTTGTAGACGATGACGGCGCCGCTGACCGAATCCTGGCCGCGCTTGACGCGGGCGTTGCCGGTCAGGGTGGCAAGGTTGGCCGCAGTGTTGTAGTTGACGTTGCTGGCGCTGCCTTCGACGTATTCATTGCTACCGTCGACCTTCTGGCGGAAGGTGACCGGGCTGCCCTGCGCCTGCAGCTGCTGGTTGCCCTGCGCGTCGCGGGTCACGGTCACGCGCTGCGCCTTCAAGTTCAGCGTGCCCTGCACCACCACGACATTGCCCTCCCATACCGTCACGCCTTTTTTCTGGTCCAGCGAGCCGCGGTCGGCAGACAGTTCGATCGGTTTTTCGCTGTCGGCCTTTTCAGCCATGACAGGGGCGCTCAGCACGAGGGCGGTCAGCGCGATCAGCACACTATGGCGCATAGGTAATCCTTACGTTGGACAGCAGGTTCAGCTGGCCGCTGTCCTGCTGGTAAATGAAGCCGGTCGATTTCAGTTGCGAGGTGCCGTAGTCGGCCACCAGTGGCGCGCGGTTGCTGGCGCTGCGCGCCACGGTGTCGACATGCAGCACCGAGGTCTGCAGCAGGATGGCCGGGGCGTCGGCGGTGGCCTTGCGCTCCCAGCGCACATTATCACTGAAGTCCGCCGTTTTCTGCTGCTTGTGGTAGCGCCCGGCCGCGGCTGTCACCGTGTAGTCGGGGATGCCCTGCAGGAAGACTTCGATGCGCGGCTTGCTGAGATAGACATTCGGATTGCGCGGCAGTTGCCACATCTGGGCCGCCTGCAGGTATTGCTGCGGCCGGCCCTGGGTGTCGAAGCGCTTTGCCGTCAGCCGGTTGATGGTGTACTCCGGGCGGCTCAGGTCGATCTTGCCCGGCGCATCGCCGCGCTGCATGGTCAGCACGTTGAGCCAGAAGGCGAGCAGGGCCATGCCCAGCGTCAGGCCCAGCGGAAACAGGCGGGCGGCGCGGTTCATGCCAGGTAGCCGGCCATCAGGCGGTCGTAGTTGCCCTGCGCCTGCAGGATCAGCTCGCACAGCTCGCGCACCGCGCCCTGGCCGCCGCTGCAACCGGTGACGAAGTGGGCGTGCTGGCGCACGAAGCTGGGCGCGTCCGGTACCGCCACCGCGAGGCCAACGCGGCTCATCACCGGCAGGTCGATGACATCGTCGCCGATGTAGGCGCAGTCTTCGGCGGCGAGGCCGGTTTTTTGCAGCAGTTCGGCAAACGCGGTGCGCTTGTCGTGCACGCCGGCGTAGTAGTGGTCGATGCCGAGGCCACGGGCGCGGTGGGCGACGCCGGGGGCGTCGCGGCCGGTGATGATCGCCAGCTGCACGCCGGTGGACTGCAGCATGCGCAGGCCGTGGCCGTCCAGGGTGTTGAACGCTTTCAGCTCTTCGCCGCTGGCGGTGATGAAGATGCGGCCGTCGGTCAGCACGCCGTCCACATCCATGATCAGCAGTCGCGTGCGTTTGGCCAGTTCGGTAATGGTTTGCATGGTGTCTCTCAGACCACGCCTGCCTTGAGCAGGTCGTGCATGTTCAGGGCGCCCACCAGATTGCCGGCGCGGTCGGTGACCAGCAGGCCGTTGATCTTGTGGTGTTCCATTTCGTTGGCCGCTTCGGTGGCCAGACGGTGTGACTCGATGGTGCGCGGCTGGCGTGCCATCACGTCGTCGATGCGCAGGCCGGCCAGATCCAGGCTCTTGTCCAGCGTGCGGCGCAGGTCGCCGTCGGTGAAGATGCCGAGCAGCTGGCCGTCGGCGGCGCAGACCGCGGTCATGCCGAGGCCCTTGCGCGTCATCTCCAGCAGCGCGTCCTTCAGGCTGCTGCCGCTGTTGACCCGCGGCAGCGCCTCGCCGCCGTGCATCAGGTCGCTGATGTGGACCAGCAGCTTGCGGCCCAGGCTGCCGCCGGGATGCGACAGCGCGAAGTCTTCCGGCTTGAAGTCGCGTGCGTCGAGCAGCGCCACCGCCAGCGCGTCGCCCAGCGCCAGCGCCGCGGTGGTGCTGGCGGTCGGCGCCAGCCCCAGCGGACAGGCTTCCTTCTCCACGCCGGCGTCGAGGTGGATGCTGGCCTCGGTCGCCAGCGTCGATTGCGGACGCCCGGTCAGCGCGATGATCGGCACGCCCTTGCGCTTCAGCGCCGGCAACAGCGCCAGCAACTCGTCGCTCTCGCCGGAGTTGGACAGCGCCAGCAGGATGTCGCGTTCGGTCAGCATGCCGAGGTCGCCGTGGGCGGCTTCTGCCGGATGCATGAAAAACGCCGGCGTGCCGGTGCTGGCCAGCGTGGCGGCGATCTTGTTGCCGATGTGGCCGGACTTGCCCATGCCGCTGACCACCACCCGGCCTTCGCAGGCCAGGATCAGGGCGACTGCCGCGCTGAAGCTCTCGTCCAGTCGCGACGCCAGCCGGGTAATGGCTGCGGCCTCGATGGCGAGGACGTCGCGCGCCAGCGCGAGGCAGGATTGTTTTTGGTCATTTTTCATAATGCGCAATTATATCAGCTTATAATCGCCGGGCACTGCCTGGCAGGTGCAAGTTTTGCTTGAGCGCCATTCAATTCTCTTCTGGAGCCGTTTTTTCGATGCACTCCCTGTCTCCCATCGTGTTGGTATTGCTGGTCGCCGTGCTGGCGGTGACCGCGTGCCGCAGTCTGCGCGTACCACCCATGCTGGGTTACCTGGTGGTCGGTTTCATGGCCGGCCCCGGCGTGATGAGCCTGATCCCGCAGGGCGAGGAGACCGAGTTCCTCGGCGAAATCGGCATCGTGTTCATGATGTTCTCCATCGGGCTGGAGTTCTCGCTGGCCAAGCTGAAGGCGATGCGGCAGCTGGTGTTCGGCATCGGCCTCGCGCAGGTGCTGCTGACCCTGTTCCTGATCGGCGCCATCGTGTGGTGGCTGACCGGCAGCCCGCTGGCCGGCTTTGCCGTCGGCGGTGCGCTGGCGCTGTCGTCGACGGCCATCGTCAGCAAGCTGCTGTCGGAGCGGCTGGAAATGGCGCAGCCGCACGGCCAGCTGGCGATCGGCGTGCTGCTGTTCCAGGACCTGGCGGTGGTGCCGCTGCTGATCCTGCTGCCGGCGTTTGCGGCCAACTCTGACCGGCTGTGGATGGACCTCGGCCTCGCGCTGGTCAAGGTGGTGGTGGTGATGAGCCTGCTGCTGGTGTTCGGCCAGCGGCTGATGCGACCGTGGTTCCATCTGGTGGCGCGGCAGCGCTCCGGCGAGCTGTTCACCATCAACGTGCTGCTGGTGACGCTGGGCATCGCCTTTCTCACCCAGCTGGCCGGCCTGTCGCTGGCGCTGGGTGCCTTCGTCGCCGGCATGCTGATCTCGGAAACGGAGTACCGCTTCCAGGTGGAGGAGGACATCAAGCCGTTCCGCGACATCCTGCTCGGTTTCTTCTTCGTCACCGTCGGCATGAAGCTGGACATCGGCGTGCTGCTCGACCGTGCCGGCGACATCGGCGTGATGCTGCTGCTGTTGCTGCCGGTGAAGCTGGCGGTGGTGTACCTGCTGGCGCGGTTGTTCGGCCATCGTGCCAGGGACAGCCTGAAAGGCGCGCTGGCGCTGGCGCAGGGCGGCGAATTCGGCTTCGTGCTGCTGGCGCTGTCCGGCAACCTGGGGCTGATCTCGTCGCCGGTGGAGCAGTCGGCGCTGGCGGCGATCGTGCTGTCGATGCTGGTGGCACCGTTCCTGATCCAGCACGCCGAGCGCATCTGCAGCCGCCTGATCAAGCAGGACTGGGCGCTGCAGGCGGTGGACCTGCACCAGGTGCTGGTGCAGAGCATGGCCAAGGACGAACACGTGATCATCTGCGGCTATGGCCGCAGCGGCCAGTCGCTGGCGCGCCTGCTGGAGGCGGAGGGCATTTCCTTTTTCGCGCTGGACATGGATCCGGAGCGGGTGCGTGAGGCGGGCGAGGCCGGGGACCCGGTGGTGTTCGGCGATGCCGCCAAGCGCGAGGTGCTGATGGCGGCCGGCGCGATGCGCGCCAAGACGGTGGTGATCACCTTTGCCGATACCCATGCCTCGGAGCGCATCATCCACATGGTGCACGACCTGCGCCGCGACCTGCCGGTGATCGTGCGTACCATCGACGATTCCGACATCACCCGCCTGCGCGAAGCCGGCGCCGACGAGGTGGTGGCCGAGGTGATGGAGGGCAGTCTGATGCTGGCCTCGCACGCGCTGATGGTGATGGGGGTGCCGATGAGCCGCGTGCTGCGCCGCATCCGCACCGTGCGCGAACAGCGCTACAGCCTGTTCACCGGCTTCTTCCGCGGCGCCAGCGACGAACTGGACGGCATCGACGACAGCGATCAGCCGCGTCTGCTCAGTGTGCAACTGGTGGCCGGTGCTCACGCCATCGGCATGCCGCTGGGCGGGGTGAAGCTGGACAGCCTCGGCGTCGGGGTGCGCGGCATCCGCCGTCGCAACGTCCGTCTCGCCCACGTGGCGGCGGATTCGGAATTGCAGGAAGGCGACGTGCTGGTGCTGCTCGGCCGGCCGGCGGCGCTGGCGCAGGCGGAGGCGCTGCTGCTGCAGGGCTAGTGGCACGGACTGTTGCCGGAGATGGCGGCCAACCTTGGTCTCAGGGTTGGCCGCCATTTTTTTAGGGGCGGTGCGGCGTCGCGACGCCGGGTTTGACGGCGGAGGGCGGTGCGCATGGCGCGGGCGGGCGGTTGCTGAGCGTCGACAGCAGCAGCGTGCCCAGTGCTCACCCCGCGGTACCGATGGGCCTGCAGCTGTCAGCATGGTGAGCCGGATGGCCTCGTCTGCCTGCGGTACAAAGCATTGCGGCCAACCTTGATGCCAAGGTTGGCCGCAATCAATGCTTCGTGCCCGGCTGCGTCTACGGTGCCGGCTTGACCGGCAGGATGCTGGTGATCTGCTTGCCCAGTTCCTGCTTCAGCACCTGCTGTTTCTCGCCCTCGGTTTTCTTGCCCTTGACCATGGCGTTGAAATCCAGCGAGTACACCGGCTGCTGCAGCGGGCCGGTTATCTTCAGCGGGATGCTGATGCCGCCCAGCCTGGCGAAGGCGCTGGGGTTGGCCTGCACGTCCAGCGTGTAGTCGATGATGCTCTGCGTCAGGTCGAACTTGCCGCTGCCGCGGACATTGACCAGCGACGACGCCAGCTTCATGTCCTGGTTGCGCGCCACGCCGTCCTGCAGCTCGAACTGTGCCGACAGCGCGGAGAAGGTGGTTTTCTGGTCCGGCGCGGTGCTGACCGGGCCGTTCCAGCGTTCGCTCTCGCCGGGCAGGTCGCGCAGCGCGGCGACGAGGTCGATACCGGTCAGCGCGCCGCGCTCCAGCCGCGCGGCGACCTTGCCGTTGAGGGTATTGCGCAGCGCCTGCAGCGACTGCCCCTTCGCCTCCAGCTGCACCCAGCCGTTGCCGCTGCCTTCGATGCGGCTGAAGGCGAACAGGTCCAGCATCAGCGGCCGGATCTGCATCCCGGTCAGCTCCTGCTGCAACGTCAGCCGCGGGATGCGCTCGCGGAACAGCGTGGCACGGCCGGTGAGGTGGCCTTCGTAGATGTCGGCGGTGAGGTTGTCCAGCTGCAGCTGCTGCGGGGTGCCGGTGACATCCGCGTTGATGCCGTTGACGCGGAAATTGCCGACCGCCAGCTCGCCGATGGCGAGCTTGCCCTGCACATTGATGAAGTCCATCCAGTCGAGGCGGAACGGCTTGTCGTTCTGGAACAGCGCCACCGCCTGCTCCGCCTTCTGTTCCGGCAGGTAGCGGTTGAGGTCGAGCTTGCCGATCGACAGCGTCGCCTCGTGGCGCGGCGCGACAAAGCCGTACTGGGTGATGGTGGAGGCGAGCTTGGCGCCGTCCAGCTCGCCGCTGACGCGCAGGTTGAGGCGGCTGTCGGCGAGGTCGCCTTCCAGCGCGCCCTGCAGCGTGGCGCGCAGTTGGCCGCGCGGCAGCTCCGGCGTTTTCAGGTGTGCCGACAGCGTCAGCGGGCTCATGCTGAGCAGGCTGAACTGCGCCAGCTTCAACGGCGCCTGCACCACCATGTTCAGCGAGTGCGGGCCGACGCTCCACGAGAAGTCGTTATTGCTGCTGGCGGCGAACAGGCCGTTCTGGTTGAGCTGCAGCTGTGCCAGCCGGCTGCTGAAACGGTACTGCGTGCGCTGGTAGCTGATGTTGCCGCTGAGGCTGGCCGCCGGCGTGCTCAGTTCGCTGAGGCTGGCGCTGACGGTGGGGATCAGGATCTCGCTGTGGCTGCTCGGCTTGGTGGTGTCGATGGCGACCTTCAGCGCTTCGCCCTGCGCCAGCAGCGTGGCCAGGTTCAGCTGCAGCTTGCCGCTGGCGTTGACGCGGATCTCGCCCAGCTCTTCGCTGCTGCTGATGGCGGTGGCGCTGAATTGCGGAATGTCGATCTGGTCGTCGTTGCGGGTGAACGGCGCGGTTAGCGACAGGTTCACCAGCCGGCCGCCGCTTTGCAGGCGGCCGCCGAACGCCATCTGCGCATTGGCGCGCAGTTCGTCGGCCAGCAGGCTGGCGTCCTCCAGCTTCAGCAGCTGGCCGTTGACGCGATCCTGGTATTCCAGGCGGGTGCCGTTGATGGCCAGCGAATCGAGGTTGAACATGAACTTGCTCGACGGGCGGCTGCGCAGCAGGTCGGCAAAGTTGAGGCTGCCGTCAGTCTGCCGCACCACGGTCAGCTGCGCGTCGTGCAGCGCGACATGGGTGATTTCCAGGCGGCCGAACAGCAGCGGCAGCCATGCCAGCCGCGCCTCGATCTGCGCGACGTGGGCAAACGGGGTCTTGCCGTCCTGTTCGCTGACGCGTACCTCGCTGATTTCCAGCCCCGGCGACGGCAACAGCATCGGCGAAATGGTGCCGCCGATGCTCAGCGTGCGGCCGCTGTCGGCCAGCGAACGCTCCAGGTTGCGGCGCGCGCTGTCGGCGTCAAAACGGGTAAAGAACAGCGTCAGGATGGCAACGAACAGGATGCCCAGTGTCAGCAGCGTATAGACGGAGATTTTGAGCCATAGCCGGCCGGAGTTCCAGTTCATGGGCGTGCGGTTCTGGGACGGTCAAAGGGGGAGGGCGGTCATGGAGCGGGTGAAGGGAATCGAACCCTCGTCGTAAGCTTGGGAAGCTTCTGCTCTACCATTGAGCTACACCCGCACAAGGCGAGCGCAGAGTATACGCATAGCGGGTGCGCCTTGCAACGCAGCCGTGGCCGCCAGCGGTTTCCCTGCGCCGGAAGACATGGTATTTTCGCCGATTGTATTCCGTATACAGGACCGCCCCAGCCGACATGGCCGTGGGCGGTCGTGGCTTTCTGACAAGGCCATGCGTTCTTTCCTGAGCGGGCGGCGGCGCGCAGTCAACCGGTACTGCGCCTGCCTGGCCCGCGACGGACAGCCTACCCGGCTGCAGTCATCCGCTTGCCGGCAGCAATCATGCCGGCTGGCGGCTGCAACGAGCGCCAGACGAGCCGCCCGGTTCACCGACCCGGCGGTTTCTTGCGCAGCCGGCTATCCGCCGGCGGTTTTCGTTCCGTTTTTGAAAAGAAGTGGTGTATGGCTAGATCTCAATGGGGCTCGCGCCTCGGTTTCATCCTGGCGGCAACCGGCTCGGCCATCGGCCTGGGCGCAATCTGGAAATTCCCCTACGTGGCCGCCACCAATGGCGGCGGGGCGTTCCTGCTGATTTACTTCCTGATCTGTCTCAGTGTCGGCCTCGCGCTGATGCTGGGCGAAATGGCACTCGGCCGCGCCGCCGGCAACAGCGCGGTCGGCACCTTCCGCGATCTGCGCGGCGGCCGCTGGCCGCTGGTCGGCTTCGTCGGCGTGCTGGTGTGTTTCCTGGTTTACTCTTTCTATAGTGTGGTCGGCGGCTGGACCATCGCCTATATCGGCAAGTCGTTCGGCGGCGAGATCCTGACTTCCGACGCCAAGGTGCTGGGCGATATCTTCAACGGCTTCATCACCGATCCGGCGCAGCCGCTGCTGTATCACGGGCTGTTTGCCGGCCTGACGCTGGCGGTGGTGATCGGCGGCGTGCAGAAGGGCATCGAGAACCTGTCGAAATTCCTGATGCCGGCGCTGTTCGTGCTGATGCTGGTGCTGATCGCGCGCGCGCTGACCCTGCCCGGTGCGATGGAAGGCTTGCTGTACTTCCTGACCCCGGACTTCTCCAAGGTCAGCGGCAGCATGCTGGTCGATGCGATGGGGCTGGCGTTTTTCTCGCTGTCGCTGGGCATGGGTATCATGATCACCTACGGCTCCTACGTCGATAAGGAGGCCAACCTGCTCAGCTCCTCGCTGTGGGTGATCGCGCTGACGGTGCTGACCTGCTTCCTCGCCGGACTGATGGTGCTGCCGGCGGTGTTCGCCTTCGGTTTCGATCCGTCGGCCGGCCCGGGGCTGACCTTCATCACCATGCCGGCGGTGTTCGCGCAGATGGTGGGCGGCCAGCTGTTTGCGGTGCTGTTCTTCTTCCTGCTGCTGGTGGCGGCGCTGACCTCGTCGGTGTCGCTGCTGGAGGTGGTGGTCAGCTTCGTGATCGACGAGTTCAAGGTTGGCCGCAAGGCGGCGGCGCTGGGCGTGTCGCTGCTGGTGTTCCTGCTCGGCATCCCGGCGTCGCTGTCGCTGGGCATCTGGAGCGAGTACACCGTGTTTGGCCTCGGCTTCTTCGACCTGCTCGACTTCCTCACCTCCAAGCTGCTGATGCCGGTGGGCGAGGTATTGCTGGCGATCTTCGTCGGCTGGAAGGTGTGGCCGGTGATCGAGGCCGAGCTGTCAGCCGGCGAGCGGGTGCCGGCCTGGCTGCGGGCGATGCGCGGCTTCTGCCGCTACGTGGCGCCGGCGCTGATCGCCGGCATCCTGGTGCACAATCTGTAACCGTCTCTTGCGGCGTGGCCTCCGGCTCGGAGCCACGCCGTTTTTCCGTCTGCCCGCCATCGCGGGCGACGCCTATCATTTAGTCATTGTTGTCAGGAGTACCTGTGATGAAGCGACTGCTCATTCTCTATACCGGCGGCACCATCGGCATGGACCACACCCCAGAGGGGCTGGCGCCGGTGCCCGGCTTCCTGCCGCAACAGCTGGCGCGGCTGGCACGCGACGGGGTGAGCTGGGAGGTGCGCGAATACGCGCCGCTGCTGGACTCGTCGGCGATCACGCTGGCCGACTGGCAGCGGCTGGTGGCCGATATTGCGGCCAACCATGACGCCTTCGACGGCTTCGTGGTGATCCACGGGACCGACACCATGGCCTATACCGCCAGCGTGCTGGCGTTCTGCCTGCAGGGGCTGGCCAAGCCGGTGGTGGTCACCGGCTCGCAGCTGCCACTGGTGCACCCGCGCAGTGACGGCTGGGGCAACCTCGCCGACGCGATCGAGGCCGCCTGCCAGAGCGAGCTGCACGAGGTGGCGATCAGCTTTAACCGCCTGCTGCTGCGCGGCGTGCGTGCGCGCAAGCTGGACGCCGCCAGCTTTGCCGGCTTCGACAGCCCCAATGCGCCGCCGCTGGCGCAGTTCGGCATCCAGCCGCAGTGGCACCGCGCCAGCTGGCGCCAGGCCAGCGGTCCGTTCCGGCCGCAGCTGCCGGTCAGCCCCGACATCCGCTGCGGCATGCTGCTGCCCGGTGCGATGGCGGCGGCATTCGGCCGCTGGCTGGCGCAGGACACGCCCGACGCGGCGATCCTGCTCAGCTACGGCAACGGCAACACCCCGGCCGACGCAGAATTGCTGGCCGGGGTGCAGGCCGCCAGCGCCAAGGGCTGCGTGGTGCTGAACCTGACGCAGTGCGTGCGCGGTGCGGTGGCGGTCGGCGCCTACGCGGCCAGCCAGCCGCTGGCGCAGGCCGGTGCGGTGGCCGGTGGCGACATGACGCCGGAGGCGGCGCAGGCCAAGCTGCTGTGGCTGCTGTCGCAGCCGCTGAGTCCCGCAGAAGTCCGCGCGCGACTGGCGGAAGACTGCCGCGGCGAGCTGACGCCGGCTGCCTAAAAAACAGGCGACGGCTTTTTCTGCCTGTCGGATCAATGGCTTGCGGTATTTGTCCACAGGCCGCCCACAGCGCTATGCAGTCCGGCCGTGGGTAAATCGCCGCCACTGCCTGTTTTTTGTGCAGTGCGCGGTTTGCCCTTTGCCATCAGTCAGTTAGCGCAGTTGTCCACAGCGCGTACACATGCCGCCCACACTGCTGTCCCCGCAGCGTGTGGGCGTTTTCCGTGTGGCCGGTGCACAGCGTATAATGGTGGCTTATGTTGCCGACTTATCCCGTGCCGTTACGGCTTGCCATTGTCGGGCCGGAGTCCTGCGGCAAGAGCACGTTGGCCGCCGAGCTGTGTGCCGCCTTGCAGGCGCAGGGCATCGCCGCCGCGTGGGTGCCGGAGTACGCGCGCGAGTATTACGCCGCGCGCGCCTACCAGGTCAGCCCCGCCGACATCCTGGCGATTGCCCGCGGCCAGCTGGCGGCCGAAGCCGCCGCCGCGGCCAGTGGTGCCCGCGTGTTGCTGTGCGACACCACGGTGCTGACCTGCCGCATCTGGGCCGAGGTGGCGTTCGGCAAGGCCGAGCCGGCGCTGCGGGCGCTGGACCGGCCGCAGGACTACGCGCTGACGCTGCTGGCCTGTCCTGACATCCCGTGGCAGCCGGACCCGCTGCGCAGCCATCCGCAGCAGCGCGACTGGCTGTTCGGCCTGTATCAACAGGCGCTGGCCGACGCCGGCGTCACGCCGCTGCTGCTGGCCGGGACGCGGCAGGCAAGGTTGGCCGCAGCGTGGCGCGCGCTGCAGCAGTGGCTGCCGCAGCTGCCCAATTTTTGAACAGCCGCGACTTTTCCCTGTCTGATCAGGAGCTTGTGGCGCTTGTCCACAGCCACTCAACAGCCCTGTCCCGTCGCGGTGTGGAAAGTCTGGCGTGATTGCCCAAAAAATGGGCAGCGTAAAAATGACTAATTTGATCAATGGCTTGTGCCGCTTATGCACAGGCCACTCACAAGGCTGTCAAAAGACAGTGTGCAGAACATGAACGAAATCTTTGAATTGCGCGGTGAATACATCGCGTTGTGTGATTTGCTCAAGACCACCGGCATCATGGAGACCGGCGGCATCGCCAAGCAGTTCATTGCCGAGGGCAATGTGCTGGTCGACGGCCAGGTCGAGCTGCGCAAGACCAACAAGATCCGCGCCGGGCAAGTGGTGTCCGGCGACGGTTTCGAGATCAAGGTGATCGCGGCGTGAGCGTGACGGACGACGTGTTCGACCCGATGCCGGAGGCACCGGAAGCGCCGAGCGACGACATGTGCTGCGGCAGCGGCTGCGATCCCTGCGTGTGGGACACCTACAATGCGGCGGTGCAGCTTTACCGCCGCCAACTGGCGGACTGGCAGGTGCGCGAAGCGACACGCCAGGCGGCCAAGCCCGGTAACTGACATGGCGAGCATCGACTTGCACTTTCATTCCACCGCCTCCGACGGCGGCCTGCCGCCGGCAGAGGTGATCCAGCGTGCCGCGGCGCGCGAGGCCAGCCTGCTGGCGCTGACCGACCACGACTGCACCGCTGGGCTGGCCGAGGCGCGCGCCACGGCGCTGGCCGCCGGCGTCGATTTCCTCGACGGCGTCGAGGTGTCGGTGACGTGGAACGCGCGTCACACCGTGCACATCCTCGGCCTCGGCATCGACCCGGACAACGCGGCGCTGTGCGCCGGGCTGCAGTCGATCCGCGACGGTCGCGTCGAGCGCGCGCGGCAGATGGGCGAATCGCTGGCCAAGATCGGCATTCCCGGCGTCTTCGACGGCGCGATGCGGCTGGCGGCCAATCCGGAGATGATCGGCCGTACCCACTTTGCCCGCTACCTGGTGCAAAGCGGCGAGGTGAAGGACGTCAAGAGCGTGTTCCGCAAATACCTGACCACCGGCAAGCCCGGCTACGTGGCGCACGAGTGGGCGACGCTGGAAGACGCGGTCGGCTGGATCCGCGGCGCCGGCGGCATGGCGGTGATCGCCCATCCCGGCCGCTACGACATGGGCCGCACCCTGATCGAGCGGTTGGTGACCGATTTCAAGGCCGCCGGCGGCGAGGCGCTGGAAGTGGTCAGCGGCAGCCACAGCCTGGACGACATGCTGCGCTTCGCGCTGGTGGCGCAGAAGCACGGCCTGTACGCCAGCGCCGGCAGCGATTTCCATGCCCCGGGCGAGGGCGGCCGCGATGTCGGCAGTACCACCGACCTGCCGCCGATCTGCCAGCCGATCTGGCAGGCGCTGGCGCCACGCATCCACCGCGCTGCGGCCAACGTTGAGGAGTAGCCGATGTCGCAATTTTTCATGATCCACCCGGAAACGCCGCAGGCGCGGCTGATCCGCGAGGCGGCCAAGATCATCCGCGAAGGCGGGGTGGTGGTGTATCCCACCGACTCCTGTTACGCGCTGGGTTGTCATCTTGGCGACAAGAAGGCGATGGAGCGGCTGCTGGCGATCCGCCAGCTCGACCTCAAGCACCACCTGACCCTGGTCTGCGCCGACCTGTCGGCGCTGGCCAACTACGCGCGGGTGGACAATGCGCAGTTCCGCCAGCTGAAGGCGGCGACGCCGGGCAGTTTCACCTTCATCCTGCAGGCTAGCCGCGAGGTGCCCAAGCGCACGCTGCACCCCAAGCGCGCCACCATCGGCCTGCGCGTGCCGGATCATCCGGTGACGCTGGCGCTGCTGGAGGAACTGGGCGAGCCTATCCTGTCCTGTACCCTGCTGTTGCCGGGTGACGCCGAGGCGCTGACCGATCCCTACGAAATCCGCGAACGGCTGGAACATCTGGTCGATCTGGTGATCGATGGAGGCTGGTGCGGCACCGAGCCAACCACCGTGATCGACATGACCGACGGCATCGAGCTGATCCGCCGCGGCAAGGGCGACCCGGCGCTGCTGGGCCTGTAACCCGACAAGGAAACCCTCTTGGAAGAACTGAACCTGATCCAGAAGATCGCCATCTACGCACTGCCGGTGCTGCTGGCGATCACCCTGCACGAAGCCGCCCACGCCTACGCCGCCAAGCGCTTTGGCGACGCCACCGCCTACATGATGGGGCGCATGACGCTCAACCCGCTGAAACACATCGACCCGGTCGGCACCGTGCTGCTGCCGCTGCTGTCGGTCGTGATCGGCGGTTTCCTGTTCGGCTGGGCCAAGCCGGTGCCGGTCAATTTCGGCGCGCTGCGCAATCCGCGTGTCGGCATGCGCTGGGTGGCCGCCGCCGGGCCTGCGGCCAACCTTTTGATGGCCATCATGTGGGTGCTGCTGCTCAAGCTCGCCATCGTGATGGACAACGACTACAGCCGGCCGCTGGCGCTGATGAGCCAGGCCGGTATCGGCATCAACGTGGTGCTGATGGTGCTCAACCTGATGCCGATCCTGCCGCTGGACGGCGGCCGCATCGTGGAGAGCCTGCTGCCGCGCCGGCTGGCCTACAACTTCTCGCGGCTGGAGCCGTACGGCATGTGGATCCTGCTGGCGCTGGTGTTTACCGGCCTGCTGTCCCCGATCCTGCGTCCCTTTACCACCATGGTTTACGAGCTGCTCGGCTTTTTGCTCTGAGCCTTAACCTGTCACTCACGGAACCCGACACACCATGTTTGCCAACCGCATTCTTTCCGGCATGCGCCCGACGGGCAGCCTGCATCTGGGCCACTACCACGGCGTGATCAAGAACTGGGTCGAGCTGCAAACCCGCCACGACTGCTACTTCATGGTCGCCGACTGGCACGCGCTGACCACCAACTACGACGAAGTCGCCATCATCGAGAAGTCGATCTGGGAAATGGTGATCGACTGGCTGGCCTCCGGTGTCGATCCGGAACAGGCCACCATCTTCATCCAGTCCAAGGTGCCGCAGCACGCCGAGCTGCACCTGGCGCTGTCGATGGTGACGCCGCTGGGCTGGCTGGAGCGGGTGCCGACCTACAAGGACCAGATGGACAAGCTGAACCACAAGGATCTGGCTACCTACGGCTTCCTCGGCTATCCGCTGCTGCAGGCCGCCGACATCCTGGTGTACAAGGCCGGTCTGGTGCCGGTCGGCGAAGACCAGGTGCCGCACATCGAGTTGACACGCGAAGTGGCGCGCCGCTTCAACAACCTGTACGGCCGCGAGCCGAACTTCGAGGAACTGGCCCGCGCGGCGGTGAAGAAGATCGGCAAGGCCGGCAAGCAGTTCGAGCAGCTGCGTACCCGCTACCTGCAGGACGGCGACGGCGAGGCGCTGCTGGCCGCGCGCGAGCTGCTGGCCGCCAGCCAGAACCTCGGCAACAGCGACCGCGAGCGGCTGCAGGGCTATCTGGAAAACAAGGGCAAGATCATCCTGCCGGAGAGCGAGGCCCTGCTGACCGAGGCGTCGAAGATGCCGGGGCTGGATGGCCAGAAGATGTCCAAGTCGTACAAGAACACCATCACCATGCGCGAGACGCCGGAAGAGGTCAGCAAGAAAATCCGCGCGATGCCGACCGACCCGGCGCGGGTACGGCGCACCGACGCCGGCAACCCGGACAAGTGCCCGGTGTGGCAGCTGCACGAGGTGTACAGCAGCGACGACACCAAACAGTGGGTGAAGGCCGGCTGTACCAGCGCCGGCATCGGCTGCCTGGACTGCAAGCAGCCGGTGATCGAGGCGGTGGTGCGCGAGCAGCAGCCGATGTTCGAGCGCGCCGAGAAGTATCTGGCCAACCCGAACCTGGTCAAGGAGATCGTGTTCGAAGGCTGCCACAAGGCGGAACTGGTGGCGCGCGAGACGATGAAGGAAGTGCGCGAGGCGATGGGGCTGGGTTACTGATCGCCGCCACAGGCCGCCTCGTTGCGGCCAACCTTGCAACACAAAACCCCCGTCGGTGGAAACCGGCGGGGGTTTTTGTCGGCCATGCGGCACAAGGTTGGCCGCAACATTGCGACCAACTGCTCAGTCGTTGAGGCCGAGGAAGCTGCGCAGGCGCGCCTCGATGATGCGCGGATTCTCGCCGTTGGCGATGGCGATCAGCCCTTCCAGCGTCAGCTCCTTGAGGTTGACCTCCAGGCTGATCAGGTTTTTCAGCTTGTTGGCGATCGGCAGCAGGAACAGGTTGGCGATGCCGACGCCGTACACGGTGGCGACAAAGGCCACCGCGATGCCGCCGCCGAGCTTGGACGGGTCGGACAGGTTCTCCATCACATGGATCAGGCCCAGTACCGCGCCAAGAATGCCCATCGTCGGCGCGTAGCCGCCGGCGGATTCCCAGATCTTGGCCGCCTGCTTGCGCGCGTGCTCGAAGATGCCGATCTCGGTTTCCAGCACGTCGCGGATGATCTGCGGCTCGGCACCGTCAACCAGCATCTGCAGCCCCTTGCGCACGAACGGGTCCTTCTGGTTGTTGATATAGCCTTCCAGCGATAGCAGGCCGCCGCGCCGCGCCGCCTGGCTCCAGCTGACCAGGTCGCGGATCAGTTTTTCCTGGTCGTGCACCGGCGGGCGCAGCACCCAGCCGGCCATGCGCAGGCCGGTGAGGAACTGCTTCGGCGTCGACTGCAGCATCACCGCGCTGAAGGTGCCGCCGATGACGATCATGAAGGCGGTGACCTGGATCAGCGAGCCGATGTGGCCGCCTTCCAGCGCTTGTCCGGCCAGGATGGCGGTCAGGCCGCCGATGATGGCAATGAGGCTAATTTTATCCACAGGCTATGGTTTCCGTAGGCGTGGCGGGTTCAGGTCCAGTCGCGCAGGCGCGTGCGCAGGCGCGCGATGGCCTGACTGTGCAGCTGCGAGACGCGGGATTCGGAGACGCCCAGCACGGCGCCTATTTCTTTCAGGTTGAGGTCCTGCTCGTAGTACAGGCTCATCACCAGCTGGTCGCGCTCCGGCAGCAGCTTGATGGCATCGATCAGCGCGCTGCGGAAGTGGTCTTCGGCGAGGTTGTCCAGTGGGGTGGCGGCGTCGCCGTCGACGATGTTGTCGATCTGCCTGCTGCCATTGCCTTCGTCATCGTGAAAGTCTTCGAAGTGCACCAGGGTCAGCCCCTTGCACTCCGCCAGCATCGCCTGGTAGTCGGTCAGCGGCAGCGACAGGCTGTCGGCGATCTCGCTTTCCGCCGGACTGCGTCCCAGCTGCTGTTCCAGCTGGTGGATGGCGCTTTCGATCTGGCGCACATTGCGTCGCGCCTGGCGCGGCAGCCAGTCCTCGCGACGCAGCTCGTCCAGCATCGCGCCACGGATGCGCTGGCTGGCGAAGGTTTCGAACAGCACGCCCTGCGCACTGTCGAACTGGCGCGCGGCCTCGATCAGGCCGATGGTGCCGACCTGGATCAGGTCGTTGATGTCAACGCTGGCTGGCAGGCGCGCCATCATCATACTGGCCAGCTTCTTGACCAGCGGCGCGTGCTGGTTGATGTCGATCGCGTCGGATTGACTATGCAGCTGATAGGCCTGCCATTTGTTTGCTACTGCCATATTTAATGACCTGTCAAATCTGCAAGCGCTTTGCTTGTCATTAAAAGATGTTCGAGATAAGTGCCGCGCGGGGTGTCGTCGTCGGGCGCGTGCCACTGCGGCAGCATCTGCGCCAGCTGCAGGTAGGCGTGCGCCGCCTCGCTGTCCGGAAACGCCTCCACCACCGGGCGCCGTAAAGTCTGACTCTTTCTGATGGTGTTGTCATCAGGGACGAAACCGACCCAGCGCAGGCCGACCGGCAGGTAGTCGCCGGCCACGCGCTGCAGGCGGCTGAAGATCGCCTGCGCCTCGTCAAAGTTGGCCGCACGGTTGACCAGCACGTTGAAGCGGCGGCGCGCGTAGTCCTGCGCCAGCCGTTTCAGTTGTGCGTAGCCGCCCATCAGGCTGTCGGAGGATGGGGTCAGCACCAGCACCAGGTTGTCGGCGATGCAGCACGGGCCGGGATCTTCGTTCAGCGGCGGGGTATCCAGCAGCAGTAGCGCCGCGTCCTGTTCCACCGACGCGAATTCGTTGATCAGGCGGCGCCAGATGCGCGGCGACAGCCGCGTGCGCTCGTCGACGCTGGCGGCGAGGTTGACCAGGGTCAGGCCGTGGCGGTTGCTGACCATCAGCTCGTTGAGATCGCCGAGGCTGACCGCGACGCTGCCCAGCGTGCCGGCGGCCGGCAAGCCGAGGCGGCGCGCCAGTTGCTGGCCGTTGCGGTGCTCGATCAGCAGCGGGCGTTGCCGTTGCAGCGCCAGTGCCGCCGCCAGCTCGCCGGCGACGGTGCTCTGGCCGCAGTGGTCGGCGCCGAAAAAGGCGAAGGACGGCGGGTAGTCGTGCAGCGCCTGGCGGCGCAGGCCGGAAGCCTGATCCAGCACGCTCATGACAGCCAGCCGGACTGCGCGGCATTGAGCATCGCCATTTCATCGCTTTCCGGATTGAACGGCGAGGCCAGCTGCGCGGCGCGCAGCGCGCGGTCGATCAGCAGCTCGGCATGGGCGGCGTGGATGTCTTCCGGCACGCGCTGGCCGTTGGTGACGTAGAACAGGCGCAGGCGGTGGCGGATGACGACGTCGAGCCCCGGCCCCAGCATCAGCGCCTCGTCGATCTTGGACAGGATAGCGCCGGCGAGGCCGTCGCCGCGATAGTGGCGCACCACGTCTTCCAGCGTGTGGCCGTCAGCGTTGGCGGCCAGCAACAGCAGGCGCTCCACCGGGCGGCCGGTCTGGTTGAACATGTCCAGCTGTGCCTGTACCCGCGCGTCGCGCTGGCCCATGCCGACGGTGTCGATCAGCACGATCTTGCGCTGCGCCAGATCGGCCAGCGTCAGCTGCAGGTCGCCTTCGTTCTGCACCGAGAACACCGGCACGCCGAGGATCTTGCCGTAGATGCGCAGCTGGTCCTGGGCGCCGATCCGGTAGGTGTCGGTGGTGATCAGCGCCACGTTCTGTGCGCCATGGCGCATGGTGGCGCGGGCGGCCAGCTTGGCGACGGTGGTGGTCTTGCCGACGCCGGTGGGGCCGACCAGCGCATAGATGCCGCCGCGCTCGATCGGGTCGTGCTGCGGGTCCATGCATTTCAGGTTGTGGATCAGCGCCGAGCGCGCCCACTTCTGCGCGACATCGCCTTCGTACTGCGGCGGCAGCTTCTGTGTCAGCTGGCGGATCAGCGTCGAGCTGAAGCCGGCGGTGAGCAGGTGGCGGAACAGCTCGGCACGGTTGGGCGTGCGCTGCTCCATGTCCGACCAGGCAAAACCGGCCAGCTGGCTTTGCAGCAGGCTGCGCAGCTGCTTGATCTCGTCGCCGATCTGTTTCAGTTCCTGCGCCATTTGCTCGCGCTCGGCATCGTTGCTGCTGGCAACGTTGCTGCTGGCAACGTTGGCCGCAGGCCGGGCCGGTGCCGCTTGCGGCTGTGGCGCCGCCTTCGGTGGCGGGCTGTTGCCCTGCACGTGGGCGAGGAAGGGTTTCGGCTCGGTGCTGGCTTTCGCCTGCGGTGGTGGCGGCGGTGTCGGCACCGCAGGCGCTTCCAGCGGCTCCACCGGCATCGCGTAGGTGCGGGCGATGGCGCGGTTCATGCTGCCGCCAGTGGCGGCGGGCGCGGGCACCGGAGAAGGTGTCGGCGCATTGCGCGGCGGGTGTTTCGGCTGCGACGGCGGTGTCAGCGTGGTGGCCAGCGCGGAAACATCGGCATCGGCGACGGCCATGATCTCTACGCCACCGCCCAGGGTAGGGCGGTTGGACAGGATCAGCGCATCGGCGCCCAGTTCTTCGCGAACCTGGCGTAGCGCATCCCGTGTTGTTTTGCCGTAGAACTTTCTGACCACCATGATGCGTTAGCTTTTGCTCCCCCCGATCACCGCAATTATACGAATGGATTTGCTGTCCGGTATTTCATTATGCGAAATCACGCGTAGCTGCGGCAGGGCGCGGCGCAGAAAGCGTGCCAGCAAAGGCCGTAATGCCGGTGGGGTCAATAATACGGGATTAAAGCCCTGGTTTTCGACTTGTTCCGATTGTTCCGCGGCATTGGCCAGCAGGTTTTCCGCCAGCCCCGGCTCCAGACCGCCGCCCTTGCTCTGTACCGCCTGCAGCAGGATGCCTTCCAGCTGCGGGTCCAGCGTCATCAGCGGCAGCTCCTGTTCGCCGGGGAACAGCTGCTGCACGATGGCGCGTGACAGCGCGGTACGCACCGCCGAGGTCAGCTCGTCGATGTCGGCGGTGACGCCGACGTGATCGGCCAGTGTCTCGATGATGGTACGGAAGTCACGCAGGTGGATGCCGTCGGTCAAGAGCTGCTGCAGCACTTTCTGCAGGGTGCCGATCGGCACCACCTTCGGCACCAGATCCTCGATCAGCTTCGGTGCTTCCTTGGCCTGATGGTCGATCAGCGCCTGCACTTCCTCGCGGCCGAGCAGCTCGGCGGCGTGGGTCTGCAGCAGGTTGGACAGGTGGGTGGCAACCACGGTGCTGGCGTCGACCACGGTATAGCCCAGCGTCTGCGCCTCGTCGCGTTTGCTGGCGTCGATCCAGATCGCCGGCAGGCCGAAGGCCGGATCGGTTGTCGGGGTGCCGGGCAGGTCGCCGCTGACCTGGCCGGGGTTGATGGCCATGAACTGGCCGACGAAGGCCTCGCCGCTGCCCACCTCCACGCCCTTGAGCAGGATGCGGTAGGCATTGGGGCGGATTTCCAGGTTGTCGCGGATGTGTACCGGCGGCACCAGGAAGCCGAGTTCCTGCGCCATTTTCTTGCGGATGCCGCGGATGCGGCGCAGCAGCTCGCCGTCCTGCTCGCGATCGACCAGCGGGATCAGGCGGTAGCCGACCTCCAGCCCGAGGGCATCGACCGGCTGCACGTCTTTCCAGCTGACTTCGGTCAGCGGCTGGTCCAGCACCGCCGGTGGCAGCACTTCGATTTCGGCCGGCTGCGTGGCGCGGCGCGCGGCGCTGATTTCCAGCCAGCGGGCACTGCCGGCGAGGATGGCGGCGATCATCAGGAAGGCGACGTGCGGCATGTTCGGGATCAGTCCCAGCATGCCGATCACCGCAGCGGTGAGGTACAGCACCGTCGGGTTGGCGAACATCTGCCCCAGCAGCTGTTCCGACAAGCCTTTTTCGGTGCCGACGCGTGCCACCACCATGCCGGCGGCGGTGGAGATGATCAGCGCCGGGATCTGTGCCACCAGGCCGTCGCCGATGGTGAGCAGGGTATAGGTTTCGGCGGCCTCGGCCACCGGCAGGTCGTGCTGCACGATGCCGATGATCAGGCCGCCGACGATGTTGATCACGATGATCATGATGCCGGCCACGGCATCGCCGCGCACGAACTTGGAGGCACCGTCCATCGAGCCGAAGAAGTTGGCTTCTTCGCCGATCTTGGCGCGGCGGGTGCGCGCCTCGTCCTCGCCGATCAGGCCGGCGTTGAGATCGGCATCGATCGCCATCTGCTTGCCGGGCATCGCGTCCAGCGCGAAGCGGGCCGAGACTTCGGCGATACGGCCGGCACCCTTGGTGATCACCACGAAGTTGATGATGGTCAGGATGATGAACACCACGATGCCGATGGTAACGTTGTCGCCGATCAGGAAGTGGGCAAAGGATTCGATCACCGCGCCGGCGGCGGCGGAGCCGTTATGGCCTTCCAGCAGGATCACCCGGCTGCTGGCCACGTTCAGCGACAGGCGCAGCAGGGTGGTGATCAGCAGCACCGAGGGAAAGGAGGAGAATTCCAGCGGTTCGCGCGTGTTGATACCCACCATCAGCACGATGATGGAGACGGCAATATTGAAGGTAAAGAAGATGTCCAGCAGCACCGGCGGCAGCGGCAACACCATCATGGCCAGAACCAGGATGATCAGGACCGGGCCTGCCAAGGTGTTCAGATCAATCTTTTTCAGGAAGTCCTGCAGTGTGTTCATGCCTCGTTGCGATGACGTGCTGCGTTAGGTTTTTGGCGGCGTATGTTGCTGGCGTTTGCTTTCGGGGTCAAGTTCGGCAGGGACGTCCAGCTGCTCGGGGAACACCGGGGCCAGACCGCCGCTTTGCTCGAAGTGTTTCAGCTGGTGAATATAGGCCAGCACCTGTGCGGCAGCGGTATACAGCTGCGACGGAATCTGCTCGCCCAGCTCGACGTTGAAGTACAGCGCGCGGGCAAAACTGGGTGCGCGCAGGATGGCGATGCGGTGTTCCTGGCCGGCGTTGATGATGCGTTCGGCCAGCTTCAGGCTGCCCTTGGCGATAAGCACCGGCGCGGCCATCTCTTCATCATACTTGAATGCAACGGCGTAGTGAGTCGGGTTGGTAACAATAACGTTGGCGTTGGGAATCTCCTGCATCATGCGTTTGCGTGCCGCCTCGCGCTGCAGCTGGCGGATGCGGCCCTTGACCTCGGGCGAGCCTTCCTGCTGCTTGTATTCCTGTTTCACTTCATCCTTGGTCATGCGCAGGTTCTTGTGGTACTGCCACAGCTGGAACGGCACATCCAGTACCACCAGCAGCAGCATGGCACCGACCACCATCAGAAAGGTGTGCTCCATCAGTGCCACCAGTTTCAGCAGCGCGCCATCCAGCGGCATGCTGATCAGCCCCATCAGCTCGTCGCGCTCGTTCCAGATTGCCCAGGTGGCGACGCCGCCGATCAATGCGCTTTTCAGTACCGCCTTCAGCCCTTCGGTGGCGGCATTGACCGAGAACAGCCGCTTGATGCCGCTGAGCGGGTTGAGCTTGCCGAAATTGGGCATGAAGCCCTTGCTGGTGAAGTTCCAGCCGCCGATCAGCAGCGGTGTCAGCGCCGCCACCAGCAACAGCCCGCCCAGCAGCGGTGCCATTTGCAGCAGGGTGTCCTGCACGCTCTGCCGCAGCCGCTCCATGATGACCAACGGGTCGCGCAGGCTTTCCTGGTTGAAGGTAAACCAGGCGATCATGCTTTCCTTCATGGCGGCGAACAGCTGGCCGCCGGTGGCGATGAGCAGGGCCAGGCCTGCCATGGTGACGGCAAAGGTGTTCAGCTCGCGCGAGCGCGGGACGTTGCCGTCCTCGCGCGCCTGTTCGAGTTTCCGCGCCGAGGGTGACTCGGTGCGGTCTTCCTTGTCTGAGTCTTCAGCCATGGCGCGGTGATGTGACCCTGTGGATTAGTGATTCGATGCGCGATGGTAGCGCATTTGCCTGTGCTCTGCGCGCCGCGCGGCTGGTGTCGTCGCCTGCGGTTGAGAGTAGAATTGGCGCATTCAATTTACAGGCGCTGTCATGAAACAGTATCTCGACCTGATGCAGCACGTGCTGACGCACGGCGTTGACAAGTCCGACCGCACCGGCACCGGCACCCGTTCGGTATTCGGCTACCAGATGCGCTTCGACCTCGCCGCCGGTTTTCCGCTGGTGACCACCAAGAAGTGCCACCTGCGCTCCATCATTCACGAACTGCTGTGGTTCCTGTCCGGCGACACCAATATCCGCTACCTGCAGGAAAACGGCGTCCGCATCTGGGACGAGTGGGCCGATGAAAATGGCGACCTGGGTCCGGTGTACGGCTACCAGTGGCGCAGCTGGCCGGCGCCGGATGGCCGCCATATCGACCAGATCGCCAACCTGCTGGACATGATCCGGCGCAATCCGGACTCGCGCCGGCTGATGGTGTCGGCGTGGAACCCGGCACTGGTGGACGAGATGGCGCTGCCGCCGTGCCACAGCCTGTTCCAGTTCTACGTGGCCGACGGCAAGCTGTCGTGCCAGCTGTACCAGCGCTCGGCCGATATCTTCCTCGGCGTGCCGTTCAATATCGCCAGCTACGCGCTGCTGACCATGATGGTTGCGCAGGTGTGCGGCCTCAAGCCGGGCGACTTCGTGCACACGCTGGGCGATGCCCACCTGTACAGCAACCACTTCGAGCAGGCGCAACTGCAGCTGACGCGCGAACCGCGGCCGTTGCCGACGATGCGCATCAACCCGGATGTCAGCGACCTGTTTGCCTTCAAGTTCGAGGATTTCACGCTGGAAGGCTACGACCCGCATCCGCATATCAAGGCGGAGGTGGCGGTATGAGCGTGCGGCCAACCCTGACCCTGGTGGCGGCGATGGCGTGCGGCAACGTGATCGGCATCGCCAACACCCTGCCGTGGCACCTGCCGGAAGACCTGAAACACTTCAAGGCGGTGACGTTGGGCAAACCGGTGATCATGGGGCGCAAGACCTTCGACTCCATCGGCCGGCCGTTGCCCGGTCGCCTGAACATCGTGATTACCCGCCAGCCCGACTGGCAGCACGAGGGCGTGACGGTGGCGCATTCGCTGGAGGAGGCGCTGGCGCTGGCGGCCAACGTTGACGAGGTGTGCGTGATCGGCGGCGCCGAGCTGTACCGCCAGGCGCTGCCGCTGGCCGACCAGCTGCGACTGACCCATATCGAGCTGGAGGTGGTCGGCGATGCCACTTTCCCGGCGTGGCGTGACGAGGAGTGGCAGGCCACGTCGCAGCCGGCGCAGACCGCGGCCAACGGGCTGGTGTACCGCTTTGTCGATTACCGGCGCCGTGCCTGACACGGCATGTGCAAGCAAAAGGCGGCCGCGAGGCCGCCTTTTTCATGGCTGCTGCGGCTTAGCTGCCGTCTGCACCGAGTGCCGTGGCCGAGGCTTGCGCCAGCTGGCTGTAGTCGTGGCCGAACTGCTGGATCATCTGGCGCAGCCTGGTCTGGTCGCGGGCGATGATCGCCTGCAGCAGGCCGTCGAGGAAGTCGTGGGTCTGTTCGATGCGGCTCTTGCCGGCGCGCAGGATGGCAAACAGGCAACGCTGTGACAGCGGCAGCAGGTCGTGCAGCGTCTGTGCCAGGTAGCGGTTGCCGGCATGCTGGTATAGCGCGCCGAGAAAGCTGACGCCGTGGCGGTAGAAGCCGTCAAGATCGTCGGTGCGGTTGCTCTCGCCCAGCGCGGTCATCAGCTCGAAGAAGTCGGCGAGGTCGTCGTTCTGCCAGTTGTGCGCCAGATGCGATACCGCCTGTTCCAGCAGCACGAACCACAGCTCGAAGAAATCGCGCACGTCGCCTGCGGTCATGCTGGCGACGATGGCGCCGCGACGCGGATAGATGTCGACCAGGTGGCGGCGCTGCAGGATCAGCAAGGCCTCGCGCACCGAGCCGCGGCTGACGTTCAGTTCTGCGGCAATGCGCAGTTCCTGGATGCGTTCGCCGGGCAGCATGTTGCCGGTGATGATCTGGTTGCCGAGAAAGCGGGCAATCTGTTCGGTGAGGGAATCGTTGGCCTTGAAGCTCATTAAAGCTCCTGATGAATTCGACGGGGGACGTTGCGGTACGCGCTGTAAACTTTATATTGTCCGGCAATCGGACTGTATCCGCATTCTAGCATCAAACCGGCGCCCCGGCGCGGCAGCGCCGCACGCGCCGCGTGTTGCAAAATCACCCGTTTTCGCCGCCGGCGCCAAAAAAGCACTTGCGTGAAAACGCACCTCACCTTACGATTCAAACGCTTGTTTAAATCAGAGCCGGGCGAGGATCATGAGGGGCTAACATCATAAGTGGCTCGCAAGGAAATGGTTGAGACAGCTGCTTCAAGAGCAATAACGTCGCTTGTTATTGCGTGTTCCATCGGGAACCTTGCAGGTACGACACGGGTGTTACCTCCCCACTAGACTGGGGAGGTTTTTTTTTTGCCTGTCCGCCGCGTCAGCGTGGGCTCTTGTCGCGCGCGCGTTCGGCGGCAACCAAATCGGACAGCAGAATATTCAGCGCATCGGTCGACATGCGCAACTCCAGCAAGGACATGCCCAGCGAGCTGATCAGCAGCAGCAGGCTGGTGCCGAAGGTGATCTGTGCCGCCTGCGGCCAACCGGTGTAGATCTGGAACATGGCCACCACACACAGGAACAGGCTGCCCACGCCCATGCTCTGCATCCACTTGATCAGCGCGATGCGGCGGCGCAGATTGCCGATCTGCCGGACCAGCTTGTCGCTGGGGGTCTGTTGATAGTCGTCATACAGATTGCGGATGATGCTGGCCAAGGCCAGATAGCGGTTGGTGTAGGCGAGCAGCAGCAGGGAAATGGCCGGAAACAGCAGGGCCGGGGTAGTCAGGTTGAGCATGGCTAGTTTTCTTCGCTGATCAGCACGTCGATGCCGTTGGCGGTCAGGTTGTAGAGTTCGATCACGTCTTCGTTGCGCATGCGCACGCAGCCGCGCGAGGTCGGCGTGCCGAACGGCACGTGCTGGCCGGCGCCGTGGATGTAGATGGCTCGGTCATAGCTGTCGACCTCGCCGCCCTGGTTTTTGCCCGGCTCCAGGCCGCACAGCCACAGGATGCGGGTCAGGATCCAGTCCTTGTCCGGGTTTTCGGCGGCCAGTTGTGGAGTGTACTTCCACGGTGTCACCTTGCGCCGGTAGATGATGGTGTCGGCGGCAACATCATCACCAATGCGTTCGCACACCCGGTGCCAGCCGCGCGGGGTCTGGTAGCTGTTGACGCGCTCGCCGACGCCGTTTTTGGCGGTGGACACGGTGTAGCGTTTCTGCGGCAGGCCGCGCTGGTCGTAAAGGGTGAGTGACTGCTCGGCGACGCTGACATGCAGCCACGGCTGGCCGGGGTTGAGGCGGTTGGCATGGGCGGCCACCAGCGCCCCGTCCTGCTGCTGCAGGATGAAGTCGGCCGGGCTGGCGAGTAGGCTGCCGCTGCAGCACAGCAGCAGTAGCAATAGCCGTTTCATCACGCGTCCTTCCTGGCGGTGTGGCGGCGCTGGCGGAAAAAGTCGGCCAGCAGTCCGGCACAGCTTTCGGCGTCGATGCCGCCATCGATTGCGGTCTGATGATTCAGTTTAGTCTCGGCAAACAGGTTCAGCACGCTGCCGGCGGCGCCGGTCTTGGCGTCATTGGCGCCGAACAGCACGTGGTCGATGCGCGCGTGCAGGATGGCGCCGCTGCACATCGGGCATGGCTCCAGCGTGACGTAGAGCTGGCAGCCGGCCAGCCGGTAGTTGCCAAGGTTGGCCGCAGCGTCGCGTAGCGCCAGCATCTCGGCGTGCGCCGACGGATCGTGGCTGGCGCAGGGGCGGTTGTAGCCGCGGCCGATCACCTCGCCATTCCTGACCACCACCGCGCCGACCGGCACCTCGCCTTCCGCTGCCGCCTGCTGCGCCAGTTCGCGCGCCAGCGCCATGAAACGCTGCCGCTCGGCCAGCGGCGGCAACGGTCGCTGCGGCGGCAGCTGTGCCAGCGCCGTGCGCAGCCGCAGGCGGTCGTCGTCGTCCAGCTGCGACCAGTGCACGCCGCGGATCGCCGCTTCCAGCGCGTACAGCAGCTTCAGTGTCACGGTGTGGCCAGCGGCCTTGAGCAGGGCATAGGCGCGCGCGGCGCCGCATTGCGCCAGCGTCGGGCGGTCGCTGATGTCCAGCGCGTGCAGCCAGCGGATGGCGGCGGGGGGGAGCGGTGGGGAGAGCAGGGGTGTGGTCATGTTATCCAGACGGTTGCGGCCAACCTTGAGGTTGGCCGCAGGCCGGTGCGGCCTCAGGCGAGGCGGCGGGTGGCCATCAGGTAATTGACGTCGGTGTCGTCATTGAGACTGTAGACGCGGGTCAGCGGGTTGTAGCCGATGCCGGCCAGCGTCTCCACGCCCAGTCCGGCGTTGCGCGCCATGCGCGACAGCTCCGACGGCTTGAGGAAGCGTGCGTACTCATGGGTGCCTTTCGGCAGCATGTTCAGCACGTACTCGGCACCCAGCACCGCCAGCAGGTAGGACTTGGCATTGCGGTTGAGGGTGGAGAAGAACACCCAGCCGCCCGGCTTCACCAGCTGCGCGCAGGCGCGCACGATGCTTTGCGGGTCCGGCACGTGTTCCAGCATTTCCATGCAGGTCACCACGTCGAAGCTGGCCGGCGCCTCGGCGGCGAGGTCTTCCACCGCGACACAGCGGTAGCTGACGCTGACGCCGGATTCCAGGCTGTGCAGCTGCGCCACTTTCAGCGATTTCTTGGCGAGGTCGATGCCGGTGACGCTGGCCTCGTAGTGGGCCATGCTTTCAGACAGGATGCCGCCGCCGCAGCCGACATCCAGCACCGCCTTGCCGGCCAGTGCCGCATGCTGGTCGATGAAGTCGAGGCGCAGCGGGTTGATCTCATGTAGCGGTTTGAACTCGCTGTCCATGTCCCACCACTTGTGGGCGATCTGGCTGAATTTGTCGAGTTCCTGTTCGTCAACGTTGCTCATGCTGGTTCCTTAATTACCGAGAATGCGGACGCGCCAGCTGTCGGCGCGGGCTTTCAGTTCTGCTTCGTCCAGCGTGGTCAGCTTGCGCTCGCGCAGGACATTGCGACCATTGACCCACACATGGCTGACCTGTTCGCGGCCGGCGGCATAGACGATGTGCGAGATCGGGTCGAAGTTGGGGCTGGTCTCGATCTGTGCCAGATCGACGGCGATCAGGTCGGCCTGCTTGCCGACGGCAATGCTGCCAACCTTGTGCTCGATGCCCAGCGCGCGCGCGCCGTGCAGCGTCGCCATGCGGATGGCGGTGGCGGCCGGCACCGCAGTCGGGTCGAGGGTGCCGACCTTGGCCAGCAGCGCGCCCATGCGGGTCTCGGACAGCATGTCCAGCTTGTTGTTCGATGCCGCGCCGTCGGTGCCGATGCCGACGTTGACGCCGGCGGCCAACAGTTTCTGTACCGGGGCGATGCCGGACGCCAGCTTCATGTTGGAGGTCGGGTTGTGCGCGATGGACACGCCGTGCTTGGCCACCAGCGCGATTTCGGCGTCGGTGAGGTGCACCATGTGGGCGGCGATCAGGCGCGGCGACAGCAGGCCGAGATTGGCCAGCCGTGCCAGCGGCCGTTGCTTGTATTGCTCGACGCTGCCGTTGACCTCATCCATGGTCTCGTGGATGTGGCAGTGGATCAGCATGTCCTGCTGCTCGGCCAGCGTCACGACCTTGCGGAAGGTGTCGTCGGCCACGGTGTACGGTGCGTGCGGTGCCAGGGTGAAGGTCACCAGCTCCTCGCCGAGGAACTGGCTGCGCTCGGCCATCGCCTTGCTGATGTAGTCATCGGCGTTCTGGCCGTAGACGGTAGGGAATTCCAGGATCGAGCAGCCGACAAAGGTGCGCATGCCGGCGGCCAGCGCGGCGCGCGCCATCGCGGCATGGAAGAAGTACATGTCGTTGATGGTGGTGGTGCCGCTGCGGAACATCTCGCCCATCGCCAGCAGCGCACCGTCGAACACGAAGGCATCGCTGACGTGCTTGCCCTCTGCCGGCCAGATGTGGTTCTGCAGCCAGTCCATCAGCGCCTTGTCGTCGGCCATGCCGCGCAACAGGGTCATCGCCGAGTGGCCGTGCAGGTTGACGAGGCCCGGCATCAGCACGTGATTGTCGAGGTTCAGGTGTTCGTTGGCGCTGACGCCGGCGACTTCTGCCGGCGACAGAATGGCAACAATGCGGCCATCGCTGATCGCCAGCGAGTGGTTGTCAAGAATGACACCATCTTGTTCTACTGTAATAATCCAGCGTGCGGTGATGAGTTGGTCGTAATGACGATGCGACATTGGTGTGTGACCCTGTAAATAATTGCCGGCGATTGTAGGCAGTGCCGTGCGCTTTCGACAACCCGCCTGCGGCTGCCGGCGCGCGCGATAAAGCATGATTGTAAGGCAAAGCGGCAGCTGGCTCGTGCTGCGCTGCGCGATGGCAAACATTTGCAGTCGCTTTGCCGCTGAGACACAATGATCCGGTACGACGATTGTAGCGCAGGCGCATAAGCGGATTCACGTTGCAGTCGTCACTGCAGGCCTGCAAGCGCCCCACCCGTGGCGAGCGGCAAATGAACTGGCTTGGTAACAGTCAGGCTTTTCTTAAAAATAAAATAATGTGGCAGCCCTGCGGCAACCCGATATATGACAAGACAAGCAGAAACGTTTGATTACTCCCAGCCTGGCGGCAGATTGTCGCTGCGCCAGGCATTCCTGATTGCCGTTGTGCTCGGCCTGCTGTTTCCCGCCCTGTTGATCAGCTTCCTCAGTTTCAACCTGCAGCGCGACAAGATGGAGACGCAGCTGGCCGTCGACCAGAACCGGCTGCTGGAGATCGTGGCGCTGGGGATGCAGGAGCCGCTGTGGAACCTCAGCCGCCAGGCCGGTGCACCGCTGGTATCGTCGGTAATGGACGACGAACGCATCATTTCGGTCCGCGTTTCCGACACCCAGTCCAATACCATCTTCCTGTCCGCGCTGCGTAGCGAACGCCGTATCGGCGGCGTGGCCTTCGTGCAGAAACCGGTGGTCTATCGCGGTGAGGAAATCGGCCAGGTAAATATCGAGTTCGATACCGAGCATCTGGGCATTGCCCAGAAAAACCAGCTGAAAGACCTGCTGCTGATCGTGGCGGCGCAGCTGCTGCTGTCCATCGTGCTGATCATGAGCATTCTCAACTCGCGCTTCCTGAAGCCGATCCGCCAGCTGTCGGAGCAGGCCACGCAGTTGGCCGCACTGAAGCTCGACCAGCCGTTCCAGTGGGGACGCCAGGACGAGATCGGCACCGTCGGCAAGCATCTGGAATGGATGCGCGCCGAATTGAAGCGGCTGATCGACGAGCTGAAGGCCAAGACGCTGGCGCTGGAGGCGGACATCGAACGCCGCCGCGAAGTGGAAGACGCGCTGCGCCGCTCCGAAAACAAGTACCGCGAGCTGTTCTGGTCCAATCTGGACGGCATTGTGATCAGCTCGCTGGAAGGGCAGGTGATCGACGCCAACCCCGCCTTCCTCAGCCTGATCGGCTACAGCCTCGACCAGCTCAAGCTGCAGAACTTCTGGAAGGTGGTCTCCGACAACAGCGAGGCGGTGGAGCGCTACAACCTCGACAACAAGGTGATGCGCTTCGGTTTCTGCGACGAGTTCGAGGTCGAGTACATCAACCGCCTCGGCAGCGCCATCCCGGTCAGCGTCAAGACGGTGGCGATGCGCGACGCCGACGGCCGCATCACCGCAGTGTGGCGCATGGTGCGTGACATCTCCGAGCGCCGTGCTGCGGAAGAGCGCATGCAGCTGGCGGCCAAGGTGTTCGAGAACACTGCCGAGGGCATCATGATCACCGATGCGCAGGTCTGCATCCGCAGCGTCAACCGCGCCTTTACCGAGATTACCGGCTTCGGCCAAGACGAAGTGCTGGGCCAGCGGCCAACGGTGCTCAGCTCCGGCCGCCACAACAAGGAGTTCTACGACAGCCTGTGGTCGGTGCTCAACGAGCAGGGACAGTGGCAGGGCGAAGTGTGGAACCGCCGCAAGAACGGTGAGGTGTACCCGGAGTGGCTGGCGATCAATGCGGTGAAGAGTCTGGCCGGCGAAGTGACGCACTACGTGGCGATCTTCAGCGACCAGTCGGAGCGCAAGGCCGCCGACGAACGCATCCAGTTCCTGGCCCACTTCGACGTGCTCACCGGCCTGCCCAACCGCGGTCATCTGCAGGATCGCGCGCTGCTGGCGATCCAGAACGCCTCCCACGACAACGGCAAGCTTGGCGTGCTGCTGCTCGATCTCGACCGCTTCAAGACCATCAACGAATCGCTGGGCCACGCCGCCGGCGACATCCTGCTGAAGATCGCCTCCGAGCGCATCCGCCGCGTGCTGGGCGCCGGCGAAGTGGTGGCGCGGCAGGGCGGTGACGAATTCCTGGTGCTGCTGCCGCTGATCAACGATGCCGCCGATGCGGTGCATGTGGCGGAAAGCATCCTCGCCGAGTTCGCCGCGCCGATCGACGTCTACAGCCACTCGCTGGCGATCACCGCCAGTATCGGTATCAGCCTGTTCCCGGACGATGGCCGCGATTTCGACACCTTGGTGCGCAATGCCGACGCGGCGATGTATCACGCCAAGTCCAGCGGGCGCAACAACTACAAGTTCTACACCGCCGATCTCAATGCCCGTGCGCGCGAGATCCTGGCCATCGAAAGCCAGCTGCGCCACGCCGTCGACCGTCACGAGTTCGTGCTGCACTACCAGCCGCAGGTGGAGATGAGCAGTGGCAACATCATCGGCGCCGAGGCGCTGATCCGCTGGAACCATCCGACGCTGGGGTTGCTGGGGCCGCTGCACTTCATCGATGTCGCCGAGGAACGCGGCTATATCGTGCAGATCGGCAACTGGGTGATCCGCGAAGCCTGCCGCCAGATCGCGGAATGGCACGGCAAGGGGCTGCCGCTGATGACGGTGGGGGTCAACCTGTCGGCGCTGCAGTTCCGTCACCAGGATCTGGTCGGCTTGCTGCAGGACGCGCTGGCCGAATACCAGTTGCCGGGCAGCTGCCTCGATGTGGAAGTGACCGAGAGCGTGATCATGGACGACCTGGAGTCGACGGTGCAGACCATTCGCGCCATCCAGGCGATGGGCATCCGCATGTCGATCGACGACTTCGGCACCGGCTACTCCAGTCTGGCCTACCTCAAGCGCTTCAAGGCCGACAAGCTGAAGATTGACCGCTCCTTCGTACGCGACATTCCGGGCGATCAGGACGATACCGCGATTACCCGCGCCATCATCAACATGTCGAAAAACCTCAACATGCAGGTGGTGGCGGAAGGGGTGGAAACAGTAGAACAGTGGCAGTTCCTGGCCCAGGAAGGCTGCCACCAGGTGCAGGGCTACCTGCTGTCCAAGCCGGTGTCGGCGGAGGCGGTGGAGCCGCTGCTGAGGCAGAAGTGCCTGCTGCCGCGACTGGAGTAAGCGGTCGCGTCTTGCCCCGGCTTCGCCGCCACGCCACGAGTCTGCCTCGTGGCGTTTTTGTTATCGTCGCATGTTGCAGCGCAGCTTGCTGACGACGGATGGCGGGTGTAGCCTGTTGTCTGTCGTGCATGGGCACGACCTGTTGCCAAGCCCTGGAGAAACTGCCCGATGAAGCGCAACGCTTGCTCGTTCCGGGCTGCCGCCATGTCCGGCTGCCTGACGGAACACTGGTACACCCTCGACATCGTTCTTGCCTACGACTTCCCGCGCGCCTGATGCCTGCCGCAGCCATCCGGCTGCCCCTGCTTTTCCTTTCCTACAATTGAATTGACGCTTGCGGCCCTCGCTGCCACGCCGCCTGCCTGCGCGCGATCCCGCTCCGGCAGCATGCCGGCGTGCGCCTGAAGCTTGGCCGCAAGGCAAGGAGCATCATCATGGCACGACGCATTCCCGAACCATTCCGCATCAAGATGGTAGAGCCGATCAAGCAGACCACCCCGGAATTCCGCCGCCAGGCACTGGCCGAGGCCGGCTGGAACCCGTTCCTGCTGCGTGGCGAGGATGTCTATATCGACCTGCTCACCGACAGCGGCACCGGCGCGATGTCCGACCGGCAGTGGGCCGGCATCATGACCGGCGACGAGGCCTACGCCGGCAGCCGCAACTACTACCAGCTGGCCGATACCGTAAAAGAGGTGTTCGGCTACCAGTACACGCTGCCGACCCACCAGGGCCGCGGCGCCGAGCAGATCCTGTTCCCAGAGCTGGTCAAGCGCTGCCAGGGCGACAGCCCGGTATTCCTGTCCAACTACCACTTCGACACCACCAAGGCCCACGTCGAGATTGCCGGTGCCCGCGCCATCAATGTGCTGACGCCCAAGGCGCTGGATACCACCACGCCGTACGACTGGAAGGGCGACTTCGACCTGCCAAGGTTGGCCGCAACGATAGAAGAAGTCGGTGCGGCCAACGTCGCCGGCCTGATCGTCACCGTCACCTGCAACAGCGCCGGTGGCCAGCCGGTGAGCATGGCCAGCATCCGCGAGGCGGCGGCGCTGGCGCGCCAGCACGGCATCCCGGTGATCATCGACGCCGCGCGCTTTGCCGAGAACGCCTGGTTCATCCAGCAGCGCGATCCGGATTACGCCGGCGTACCGGTACCGGCCATCGTGCGCGAGATGTTCAGCCACGGCGACATGTTCACCATGTCGTCGAAGAAGGACGCGCTGGTCAACATCGGCGGCCTGTGCTGCTTCAAGGACGACGTCGAGTTGTTCCGCACGGTGCAGGTGCGCTGCGTGGCGATGGAAGGCTTCATCACCTACGGCGGCCTCGCCGGCCGCGACATGGCGGCGATGGCAATCGGTCTGCGGGAGGGCATGGACGAAGACTATCTCGCCTACCGCATCGGCCAGGTGGCGTATCTGGGCGAACGGCTGGCGGCCGGCGGCATCCCGATCCAGACGCCGACCGGCGGTCACGCGGTGTTCGTCGATGCCAAAAAGCTGTTGCCGCACATCCCGGCCGAGCAGTTCCCGGCGCACGCGCTGGCCTGCGAGCTGTATCTGGAAGGCGGTATCCGCGGCGTGGAGATCGGCTCGCTGCTGCTGGGGCGCAATCCGGCCACCGGCGAGCAGGAAACGTCGCCGTTCGAGCTGTTGCGGCTGACCATCCCGCGCCGGGTGTACACCAATGACCATATGGACTACATCGCCGACTGCCTGATCGACATCCAGTCGCGTGCCGCCGGCATTCGCGGCCTCGCTTTCGATTACGAGCCGCCGATCCTGCGTCACTTCACCGCGCGGCTGAAGCCGGTCTAACGCGGTCGCCCCCAAACGGACAAGTCCGGCGTTCATCATGACGTGCGGCTTGTCCGTTTTTGCTTATCGGGCGACGATAGTGCGATGAAAGCGTCCCTAGTCGTTGCCCTGCTTGCCAGCAGCCTGTCTTGGTCGGTTCCGGCCGAGGCCGTCACCACCGTGACGCTGTCCTATTCCGGCCGCGCGCTGATTTACGACGGCGAGCTGACCGCCGCCGCCAATCGCCGCCTGTTCGCCCTCTATGACGTGGCGACGGTGAAGCCGGCGACGCTGGTCATCAGCAGTGCCGGCGGTCATTTCGCGCACGGTCTGGAGCTGGGCACATGGCTGCATCGTCAGCCGCTGCACCTGCATGTGCCGTCGTACTGCAATTCCGCCTGTGCCAATTACGTGTTCACCGCCGCGAAAAGTCGCGAGCTGGGCGATTACGCCATCGTCGCCTTTCATGGCGGCATGACGGACACGGCCGACCGCCGCGCGCAGCTGCAGGCGCAGCTTGCACCGGGTAGCCCGGCTACGGCGCAGGCGCGGCTGGAACGCTATCTGCGCGACGGCCTGCAGCGCGAAACGCGTTTTTTCCGCGACATCGGCGTGGACCAGCGCATCACCTCCTATGCCTATCAGACGCCGTATCGCACCGCCCTGGCGCGCTATCCGTCGTGGACTTATTCGCTGGCCATGCTGGCGCAATTCGGCGTGCGCGATATCCGCGTCAGCAGCGGCGAACGCTGGTTTCCGCGCCCGGCCAAGCATGGCCTGTTGCTGATCGAGGCGCCAGGCCGCTTTGGCTGCATTGCGCCGGGCATGGCGATCGACCGGCTGCTGGACTGTGCCAGCGCGTCATGACGTGCTGTTGCCGATGCGGGCCGGGTTTGATGTTGCTCTGGACTGTTCTATGGTTAGGCAAGAGTGTTGCTCCGGCCGACAGTTGTGGGCCAGAGCAGGTTTTCCGGGAGCTGCCAGCATGGAAATCAAGCTGAACAATCCGCACGGCACCGTCTGGCTGCGGCTGGCCGCCGTGTATTTCGTGGTCGGAGTCTGGCTTGGCATCTACATGGGCGCCTCCGGTGACCGCTCGCTGTATCCGGTGCACGCCCACCTCAACCTGCTGGGCTGGGTGTCGATGGCGCTGTTCGGCATCCTGTTCCGCAAGTTTCCGGCCATGGGGGCGTCGCCGTTGGCGCGCATCCAGTTCTGGCTGTACAACCTCGGCCTGCCGCTGCTGATGCTGGCGGTGGCGGCTATCCATCGCGGCTACCGTGCCATGGAGCCGGTTGCCGGCGTGGCGTCCATCGTGCTCGGCATCGCGGTGCTGCTGTTTGCCCTCAACGTGTTCCGCAATGCCGGCAACTAGCCGGGGCTATCGGCGGTGCTGGCTGGTGGTGCAGCCGCTTGCGCGCATCTTGTAGTTGATAGTAATTCTCGATTTGGCTATGGTGCGGTTTTCACTTTCCCCGCGCCGCGCCATGACCGCCCAGTTGCCCCCTCTCGATCACATCCCCGCCGATCTGGTGTCCGCGGCCGACTACCAGCGCTACGCCGCGCGCCACATGAGCGCCAATGCCCGTGCCTATGTCGACAGCGCCGCCGCGGACGAGCTGAGCCATGCGGCCAACCTTGCCGCCTTCGCGCGATGGCAGTTGCAGACGCAGGTACTGGCCGATGTCCACGGCGGCCATTGCCGTAGCGAGCTGTTCGGGCTGTCGCTGAGCCATCCGCTGCTGCTGGCGCCGGTGGCGTACCAGAAGCTGGTGCATGCCGACGGCGAGCGGGCGGCCGCCTACGCCGCTACCGCGATGGGCAGCAGCATGCTGGTCAGCACCCTGGCCAGCACGCCGCTGGAGGAGGTCGCGGCCGCGGCGCAGGGCGCGTTGTGGTTCCAGCTGTACTGGCAGCATGACCGCGCAGTGGTGGCGGAACTGGTGCAACGCGCCGAGGCCGCCGGTTACCGCGCGCTGGTGCTGACGGTGGATGCGCCGCTGGCCGGGGTGCGCAATGCCGAGGCACGCGCCGGCTTCCAGCTGCCGCCGCGGGTACAGGCCGCCAATCTGGTGGGCATGGCGCCGTATCAGCCTGCGCTGGCGGCGGGGCAGAGCATGGTGTTTGACGGGCTGATGGCGGTGGCGCCAGGCTGGGCGGATATCGACTGGCTGCGGCAACAGACGCGCTTGCCGCTGCTGCTGAAGGGGGTGCTGGCGCCACGCGATACGCGGCGGGCCATGCAGCAGGGCGTGGACGGCCTGATCGTGTCCAACCATGGCGGGCGGGTGCTGGATTCGGTGCCGGCCAGTCTCGACGCGCTGCCGCGCATCGCCGAGGTGGTGGACGGTGCGCTGCCCTTGCTGCTGGACGGCGGCATCCGCCGTGGCAGCGACATCCTGAAGGCGCTGGCGCTGGGGGCCTCGGCGGTGCTGATCGGCCGTCCCTATATTCACGCGCTGGCGACCGCCGGCGCGCTGGGGGTGGCGCACTTGCTGCGCACGCTGCAGGAGGAATTGGAGGTGGCGATGGCGCTGACCGGTTGCCGCACGCTGGCCGACATCTCACCGGAGGTGCTGTGGCCGGAGTGACGCGTTGCGGCCAAGGTGGGCCCCAATAATCCGTCGCGTTAAAGCAAAGCGGCCCGCAATCGCGGGCCGGTTTCTTTAGGCGGAGATCATCTGCAGAGTGATGTCCGGCGCCGCCGTGCCGCCATCCAGCACCGGATAGGGGCGGGCGCTGTGCATGCGCAGCTCGCCGTCGACGAACAGGCGCACATCTACGGCGTAGCGCTGGCCGGCGTCGATGGCCTGCGGGTCGTAGCACAGCGCGAAGGTGGCCGGAAAGCTGATCTTTTCCAGCGATTGCTCGGCGATCACCGCCGCGGCATCCGCGCTGTCGCCCAGTGCCAGCAGGCGCACGCGCAGCAGGGTCTTGTCCTGCGGCCACAGTATTTTCTCGCGGTACGACACCGTGCCGTTCAGATAGGCCAGGGTTGGTCGCAGCGGGGTGGCGCAGGCGGCCAAGAGGCCGGCCGACAGTGCCAGCAGCAGCTGACGGCGCGGAAGCGGGGTGTACATCATGGGGTTGGCTCCTTGCTGGCCTTGCCGAGGGTGACCATCGCGCCTTCCGCCGGTAACCATTCACTCTGTACCCGCCAGCTGCCCTGTTTGTCCTGCAGCCGCACATACCAGTGGCTGACCTGGTCCGGTTTCAGTACGCCCTGGTACAGCTTGTCGCCAACGCGTTGCAGTGCGATGCGCTGGTCACCCTGTTGCCGGGTCGGGTGCAGCAGCAACAGTTCCGGCGTGCCAGTCAGCGGCTTGGCGCTGGTGTCGACCACGCGCACGCTGCGCATGTCGTCGCTGAACATCACCTGGGCGTTGATGCCCAGCGACTGGGCGGCCAGGTCGCGCTTCAGCTCAAGGTTGATGTCTTTGCCCTGCTTGTAGTAGTCGTCGTTGACCATGTCGTCGGCGCCGCGCACGATGATGCCAAAGGTGACAAAGCCGGCAATCACCACCAGCAGCGGCCCCGACATCAACAGCCAGAACCAGCGCTCCTTGTACCAGGGGCGCGCCGCCCCTGTTTGTTTCTGCATCGTCATTCTCCGATAAAGCTCGATTTTTCCTCGATGGCGGTGCCATCCGGTAGCGACTCGACCCGGAAGTAGATCTTGTGGCTGCCCTTGGTCGCGTATTGTGGATCAGCCTGCACCCGCACGTCGATCTGTTCGTTCTCGGTGGCCTTGACCACGATGTCCTTGCGGTCGACAACCAGTTTCAGGTCCGGCAGGCCTTCGACCGTGATGCGGAAGTGTTGTTCCGTTTCCGACACGTTGATGATGCGCACGCTGTAGTTGTTCTCCAGCCAGCCGTCGTCGGTCTCGCGCACCAGCGAGGCGCGGTCCTTCAGGATGTCGACCTTGAACGGTTTGCGCATCACCAAGGACGTGACCGCGGCACCGAAAATGATGACCAGCAGCAGCAGGTACAGCACCACGCGCGGCCGCTTCAGTCGCGACCAGAATTCGCTTTCCGGATACTTGCCTTCCAGTGCCGCCTCGGTGGTGTAGCGGATCAGGCCTTTCGGGCTGCCGACCTTGACCATCACCTCGTCGCAGGCGTCGATACAGGCGGCGCAGCCGATGCACTCGTACTGCAGGCCGTTGCGGATGTCGATGCCGACCGGGCACACCTGCACGCAGATGCCGCAGTTGATGCAGTCGCCGAGATTGGTATTGTCCTGGCCCTTCTTGCGCGCGCCGCGTGGTTCGCCGCGCTTTTCGTCATAGGAGATGATCAGCGTGTCTTCGTCGAACATCGCGCTCTGGAAGCGGGCATACGGGCACATGTACTTGCACACTTGCTCGCGCATGTGGCCGGCCAGCAGATAGGTGAAACCGGCGTAGAAGAACATCCAGAAGATTTCCCACGAGCCGTAGTTAAAGCTCGGCAGCGCGGCGACCAGATCCAGCATCGGCGTGAAGTAGCCGACCAGGGTAAAGCCGGTCAGCAGCGAGAACACGATCATCAGGCCCTGGCTGGTGGCGCGCAGGCGCAGCTTGCGCAGCCCCATCGCCTCCTTGTCGAGCTTGAGGCGCTTGTTGCGGTCGCCCTCCACCAGCTGCTCGATCCAGATCATGATTTCGGTGTAGACGGTCTGCGGACAGGAGTAACCGCACCACAGTCGGCCGGCGATGGTGGTCCAGGCGAACAGCGCAAAGGCGCAGCACATCAGCAGGGCGGCGAGGTAGACGAAGTCCTGCGGCCAGATGGTGAGGCCGAACAGGTAGAACTTGCGGTTGACCAGGTCGAACAGCACCGCCTGGCGCCCGTTCCATTGCAGCCATGGCAGGCCGAAGTAGAACAGCTGGGTGGCGACCACGAACAGGATGCGCCAGTTGTTGAACAGGCCGCTGACGCTGCGCGGATGGATCTTTTTCTGTGCCTCGTACAGCGACACGGTCTGCATTTCCGGTTTGGCCGGCTCGACCCTGACCGGGATGTCTTTCAGCTTTTGGCTCATGCTGCGGTTCCTGGCTAGAAAATTTCGCGAAATACACAATTCATTATGTACTGTGCGAACTGTTCTGAATGGCGATTTATTTTACCAATAGATATATTGTATGCCGCAAAAGATACTGCCCGCTTGCGCGGGCAGTATTGAGCAGCATCAATTACTCTGCTTTGGCCTTGTTGGAGAGGCCCCAGACATAAGAGGTCAGCAGGTGAACCTTGCCGTCGCCGAGGAAGTCTTTCCAGGCCGGCATCTGGTTGTTGCGACCGTTGGTCACGGTTTCGATGATGGTCTTCTCGGTACCACCATACAGCCAGACGTTGTCGGTCAGGTTCGGAGCACCCAGTGCCTGGTTACCCTTGCCGTCGGCGCCGTGGCAGGCTGCGCACACCGCGGTAAAGGTTTCCTTGCCGCGGCTGGCGCGTTCGGCATCATGCTTCTTGCCGGACAGCGACATCGCATAGTTGGCCACATCCTTGACCTTTTCTTCGCCGAAGGCGGCGCCGAAGGCCGGCATCTGGCCGTGACGGCCACCATCCAGCGTGGTCTTGATGATTTCCGGGGTGCCGCCGTACAGCCAGTCGTTGTCGGTCAGGTTCGGGAAGCCCTTGGCGCCGCGTGCGTCAGAGCCGTGGCACTGGACGCAGTAGGTCTGGAACAGGCGCTTGCCCATCGCCTGCGCTTCCGGATCGGCCGCCACGGTTTTCACGTCCATTTTCATGAACTTGTCGTACAGCGGCTGGTACTTGGCTTCCGCCTGGGCTTTTTCTTCCTTGTACTGGCCAACGGAAGTCCAGCCACGGATGCCTTTCCAGGTACCCAGACCCGGGTACAGCACCAGGTAGACGGCGCCGAAGATCAGGGTGATGTAGAACATCAGCATCCACCAGCGCGGCAGCGGGTTGTTGTATTCCTCGAGGTCGTCATCCCAGACGTGCCCCATGGTTTTTACTTCTTCCCCTTTTTGTACCGTGGTCTTCGACTGGCTGAACAGCAAGTACGTCAAACCGACGATACCTACAATCACGATCACCGTGATGTAGATACTCCAGAAATCACTCACGAAATCACTCATTTCTTCGCTCCGTTAGCGGCGTCAATCCCGTGCTGCTCTTCCTCGTCGCCATTGAAGACAAGGTTGGCCGCATCGTCATAACGCCTCTGCGATTTTTTACCGAAGGCACCGATCAGGATCACGATAAACGTCACAAAACAGAATACCGTGAACAGGATGCGGGCCAGATTGGTCAAGTCCATGACTTAGCGCGCGTTCTTCAGCGCAAGACCAAGGCCTTGCATGTAGGCGATGATCGCGTCCATTTCGGACTTGCCTTCGACCATGGCCTGGGCTTCGGCAATTTCCTTGTCGCTGTACGGTACACCCACCTTGCGCAGCGCGGTCATCTTGGCGGCGACACCCTCGGCATCGGCCAGGTTGCGTGCCAGCCACGGGAATGCCGGCATGTTGGATTCCGGTACCACGTCACGCGGGTTGACCAGATGCACGCGATGCCATTCGTCGGAGTAGCGGCCACCAACGCGAGCCAGATCCGGACCGGTACGCTTGGAGCCCCACTGGAACGGATGGTCGTACACCGATTCGCCGGCGACCGAGTAGTGGCCGTAGCGTTCGGTTTCGGCACGGAACGGACGCACCATCTGCGAGTGGCAGCCGTAGCAGCCTTCGCGGATGTACAGGTCACGGCCGGTCAGCTGCAGAGCGTTGTACGGCTTGACGCCGGCGATCGGCTGGGTGGTCGACTTCTGGAACATCAGCGGCACGATCTCGACCAGTGCGGCGATGCTGATCACCAGCAGGGTCAGCACGATCAGGTAGGCGACGTTTTCTTCAATCAGTTTCTGGATTTTTTCCATGATGGTTCTTTCTGTCCCTTAGTGCGCGTGAGCGACAACGGCCGGGATCTTGGCATCAACCGGACGACCAGCGGCAACGGTACGGAAGGTGTTGTACGCCATGATCAGCATGCCGGACAGGAACAGCAGGCCACCCAGCAGACGGACGAAGTGGTACGGATAGGTTGCTTTTACCGCTTCCACGAAGGCGTAGGTCAGGGTGCCGTCCGCGTTCAGCGCACGCCACATCAGGCCTTGCATCACACCGGAGATCCACAGTGCGGCGATGTACAGCACCACGCCGACGGTGGCCAGCCAGAAGTGGGCTTCGATCAGCTTGGTGCTGTGCATGCCGTCACGGCCGAACAGGCGTGGCAGCAGGTAGTACAGCGAGCCGATGGAGATGAAGGCAACCCAGCCCAGGGCACCGGAGTGCACGTGGCCAACGGTCCAGTCGGTATAGTGGGACAGCGCGTTGACGGTCTTGATCGACATCATCGGGCCTTCGAAGGTGGACATGCCGTAGAACGACAGCGATACCACCAGGAACTTCAGTACCGGGTCGGTACGCAGTTTGTGCCACGCGCCGGACAGGGTCATGATGCCGTTGATCATGCCGCCCCAGCTTGGCGCGAACAGGATCAGCGAGAACGCCATACCCAGCGACTGGGTCCAGTCAGGCAGGGCGGTGTAGTGCAGGTGGTGAGGACCGGCCCACATGTAGGTGAAGATCAGTGCCCAGAAGTGCACCACCGACAGACGGTAGGAGTACACCGGACGGCCGGCCTGTTTCGGTACGAAGTAGTACATCATGCCGAGGAAGGCCGCGGTCAGGAAGAAGCCTACCGCATTGTGGCCGTACCACCATTGCACCATGGCATCGACTGCGCCGGCGTAAACGGAGTAGGACTTCCACATCGATACCGGGATCGCCAGGCTGTTCACCACGTGCAGCAGCGCCACGGCCAGGATGAAGGCACCGTAGAACCAGTTGGCCACGTAGATGTGCTTGACCTTGCGCACGGCGATGGTGCCGAAGAACACGATGGCGTAGGTGACCCATACCACGGTGATCAGCAGGTCGATCGGCCACTCCAGCTCGGCGTATTCCTTGCCGGCGGTCAGGCCCAGCGGCAGGGTGATGGCAGCCAGCACGATGACGGCCTGCCAGCCCCAGAAGGTGAAGGCAGCCAGTTTGTCCGACAGCAGACGGACGTTACAGGTGCGCTGTACCACGTAGTAGGACGTGGCGAACAGCGCGCAGCCGCCGAATGCGAAGATCACGGCGTTGGTGTGCAGCGGGCGCAGACGGCCGTAGTGGAACCAGGGCCCGAAATTGAGCTCCGGCCACACCAGCTGGGCCGCAATAATGACGCCAACCAGCATGCCGACAATGCCCCAGACTACGGTCATTATCGAGAACTGGCGCACCACCTTATAGTTATAAGTGGATTGCGTTTCCATTTAGGGTTTTCTCCAAGGTTGCGAACTAGAACGTAAAACCGTAGCGACTTGAAACCCCGGTGCGTAACCCCATATGAAAATGAAGTCGGGCAAGTCGCGGGGATGGCATAGGGCCGTGGATGGCATAAGACCGGGTGACCACATTGGTGGTGCACGGTATCGGTGTTATTCCAGTCGCTGTGAAAGCGCCCCGAATCCCCATTTATTCAATCAGGCATTCTAAATCAAATCGGGTGTCAGCGGCCAGACGACAGCGCCGGTGAACCCGGCTTTTTGCGCTGTCTGTCGCGGCGTGTCAGGCTGAAAAGCCCTTTTTGCCCACTGCGATTATATTGTCATTGCCTTTGCCCATTTTGATGAAGATCAAGCGGCCACCCTGCCTGCGCCAGACAGGACATGGTGCTAGAATCCCCCACTTTCCCTTCCAGTCCGGGGTTGTGTCATGAGCTTTGCCGTCCGCTATCGTCTCTGCCCGCTTGATCCGCAGGCGCACCTGTTTGAAGTCTCGCAGACCATTCGCCAGCCCGCCGCCACAGGACAAGTGCTGCGGCTGCCGGCGTGGATTCCCGGCAGCTACATGATTCGCGAGTTCGCCCGCCACATCGTGGCCATCCGCGCCGAGAGCGGCGGCAAGGCGGTGGCGCTGCAGAAACTGGACAAACACAGCTGGCAGGCGGCGCCGGTGACGGGCGCACTGACGCTGCACTACACCGTGTATGCCTTCGACCTGTCCGTGCGCGGCGCCTACCTGGACCAGCAGCGCGGCTTCTACAACGGCACCAGCGTGTTCCTGCAGGCCGACGGCTTCGAGCACGAGCCGTGCGAAGTGGAACTGCTGCCGCCTCCGGACAAGGCGCTGGCCAAGTGGCAGGTGGCCACCAGCCTGCCGGCGCTCGACGTCAAGAAATCCGGTTTCGGCCGCTACCAGGCGGCCAGCTACGACGAACTGATCGACCATCCGGTGGAACTGGGCGAGTTCGAGCGCATCCGCTTCAAGGCCTGCGGCGTGCCGCACGAGTTCATCGTCTCCGGCCAGTACCGGGCTGACCTGAAAAGGTTGGCCGCAGACACCAAGCGCATCTGCGAGTGGCAGATCCGCTTTTTTGGCGAGCCGGCGCCGTTCGAGCGCTACGTGTTCATGCTGTTCGTCGGCGGCGACATCTACGGCGGGCTGGAGCATCGCGCCTCCACCGCGCTGGTGGCCAGCCGAGACGACCTGCCGGCGCCGGGCCTGGCTGACGGCGAGATCGGCGACGGCTACCTCAAGCTGCTGGGCCTGATCAGCCACGAGTACTTCCACAGCTGGAACGTGAAGCGCATGAAGCCGGCGGTGTTCACCCCCTACGACCTGAACCGCGAAGGCCACACCACGCTGTTGTGGGCGTTCGAGGGCATCACCTCCTACTACGACGACCTCGCGCTGCTACGCTGCGGCCTGATCGACGAAAAGCGCTATCTCGGCCTGTTGGCCAAGACCATTACCGGCGTCGCGCGCGGCAATGGCCGCACCAGGCAGACGCTGGCCGACTCCAGCTTCGACGCGTGGACCAAGTACTACCGCCAGGACGAGAACAGCCCCAACAGCATCGTCAGCTACTACACCAAGGGTGCGCTGGCGGCGCTGGCGCTGGACCTGCACATCCGCCGTGAAACCGGCGGCGCCAAGAGCCTGGACACGGTGATGCTGGCGCTATGGCAGAAGTGGCTGGCCGATGGCCAGGGCCTGGCGGAAGACGAGTGGGAGCGCGTGGCCGAAGAGGTGACTGGCCTCAAGCTCGGCAAGTTCTTCGACATGGCGATCCGTTCCACCGCCGATTTGCCGCTGGCGGAACTCCTCGCCACGCAGGGGGTTCAGATGCAGATGGTGCCTGCCGACGCCCCGGCCGACAGCGGCAGCGTGGTCGACGAATTCCGTGCCGCGCCACTGCGGCCAACCCTGGGCGTGAAGAGCGCGCCCGACGCCCTCGGCGTGCGCCTCGTCAGCGTGCTGGACGGCGGCGCGGCGCAGGCGGCCGGGCTGGCCGGCGGCGACGTGATCATCGCCGTCAACGGGCTGAAGGTCAGCGACCTGGACAAGGCGATCAGCCGCTGCCGCATCGGCGACACGGTGAAGATCCACGCCTTCCGCCGCGACGAACTGAACACTTACAAGGTAACGCTGGCCGCCACCGCCGCCGATACCTGCCGCCTGCGCCTGGAGGACAACGGCGCCGGCTGGCCGACGCATTAACCGGGGACGCTTTCGCGTAGACAACAAGGAGGGCGGGCAGTGCGCTGACCCGCCCCGTACCCTACACAGGAAACATGGCATGAGCCAACAAGCCCAAATCAAGTACCGGCAAGACTATCAAGTGCCGTCCTATCTGGTGGACAAGGTCGACCTGACCTTCGACATCCTCGACGACAATCTGGTGCGCGTGCGTTCGCGCCTGATCATGCACCGCAATCCGGCGGCCACCGCGGCCAACGTGCTGCAGCTGGACGGCTCGGCCACGCTGCTGTCGCTGCAGCTGGACGGCGAAGTGCTGGCCGCCGACGCCTACAGCCTGCGCGAGGACGGCCTTTGCATCGCCAACGTGCCGGACAGCTTCATTCTGGATGTGGAAACCGAGATCGATCCGGTAGCCAACAGCAGCCTGATGGGGCTGTACGCCTCCGGCGGCAGCAACCTGTATACCCAGTGCGAGCCGGAAGGCTTCCGCAAGATCACCTTCTATCCCGACCGTCCGGACGTGATGGCCAAGTTCACCACCACCATCATCGCCGACAAGCAGAAGTACCCGGTACTGCTGTCCAACGGCAACAAGGTGGGCGAGGGCATGGCCGACAAGAAGCGGCACTGGGTGAAGTGGGTCGACCCGTACCGCAAGCCGTCCTACCTGTTCGCACTGGTGGCCGGCCGGCTGTCGGCGCTGAAGGACAGCTACATCACCGCCAGCGGCCGTCGCGTGGCGCTGGAAATCTGGACCGTGCCGGCCGACCAGGACAAGGTGGCGTTCGCGATGGGCGCGGTGAAGCGTTCGATGCAGTGGGACGAGCAGCGCTTCGGCCTGGAGTACGACCTTGACATCTACATGATCGTCGCCGTCGGCGACTTCAACATGGGCGCGATGGAGAACAAGGGCCTCAACATCTTCAATACCTCGGCGGTGCTGGCGCGGCAGGATACCGCTACCGACGCCGACTTCGAGCGCGTGGAAGCGATCATCGGCCACGAGTACTTCCACAACTGGACCGGCAACCGCGTCACCTGCCGCGACTGGTTCCAGCTGTCGCTGAAGGAAGGCCTGACCGTGTTCCGCGACCAGGAGTTCAGTTCCGACCTGCACAGCCGCGCGGTGCAGCGCATCCAGGACGTGAAAAACCTGCGCCAGCTGCAGTTCCCGGAAGACGCCGGCCCGACCGCGCACCCGATCCGCCCGGACAGCTACATCGAGATGAACAACTTCTACACCATGACGGTGTACGAAAAGGGCGCCGAAGTGGTGCGCATGTACCATACCCTGCTCGGCGAAGCCGGCTTCCAGAAGGGCATGCAACTGTATTTCAAGCGCCACGACGGCCAGGCGGTGACCTGCGACGACTTCCGCGCCGCGATGGCCGACGCCAACGGGGTAGACCTCACGCAGTTCGCGCTGTGGTACAGCCAGGCCGGCACGCCGCAGCTGACGGTGCGCGGCGACTACGATCCGGTCGCGCTCAGCTACACCCTGCATCTGGTGCAGCACTGCCCGGCGACGCCGGGGCAGGGCGACAAGCAGCCGTTCCACATTCCGCTGGCGCTGGGCCTGGTTGGCCGCGACGGCCAGGACCTGCCGCTGCAACTGGAGGGCGAGGCCGAGGCCGGCGCCACCACCCGCGTGCTGGACGTGCGTGCCGCCGAGCAAAGCTTCACCTTCGTCAACGTTAGCCAGCAGCCGGTACCGTCGCTGCTGCGCGGTTTCTCGGCGCCGGTGAAGCTGGTGTTCGACTGGCGCGACGACGAACTGGCCTTCCTGATGGCCAACGACAGCGACCCGTTCGCGCGCTGGGAGGCCGGCCAGGCCTACGCCGAGCGCCTGTTCAAGCAGCTGATCGCCGATCACGCCGCCGGCCGCCCGTTGCAGCTGGCCGAGGGCTTTGTCGAGGCGTTGCGCGCGGTGTTGCGCGACCACGAGGCCGATGCCGCGTTCAAGGCGCTGATGCTGACGCTGCCGTCGGAAGCCGAGATCCTGGAAATGGTCGACGCCGCCGATCCGGCGCGTATCCACGCGGTGCGCGAATTCGTGCTGGCGGCGCTGGCGCAGGCACTGCGCGGTGAATGGCACGAGGCCTTCGACATCAACCAGTGTGCCGACTACCAGCCGGACGATGCCGGCCGCCGTGCGCTGAAGAACCTGGCGCTGGCGATGCTGACGCGCCTCAGTGACGCCTGGCCGGAGGAAGCGGCCGAGCAGCAGTGCATGAACGCCGACAACATGACCGACCAGATGGGCGCGCTGCTGGCGCTGCGCGACCGCGACGGCGATGTCCGCACCGACTGCTATCTCGCCTTTGCCGAGCGCTGGCAGGACAACGCGCTGGTGATGGACAAGTACTTCAGCCTGCTGGCCAGCAGCCAGCTGCCGTGCACGCTGGACCACGTCCGGAACGCGATGACGCACCCGGCGTTCACCCTCAAGAACCCGAACAAGGCGCGCGCGCTGCTGGGCAGCTTCGGCCGCAACATGCTGCATTTCCATACCGCCGACGGTTCCGGCTACCGCTTTCTGGCCGAGCAGATCATGCTGCTGGACGACATCAACCCGCAGGTGGCCAGCCGGCTGGTGGCGGCCTTCAACCGCCGCCGCAAGCTGGAGCCGCAACGCCAGCAGCAGATGACCGCCGCCCTGCAGCAGATCCTGGCCAAACCGGGGCTGTCGAACGATGTGTTCGAGATTGTGTCGAAAAACCTTTCGGCATAAAGCGTACCATGCTGTACTGACGCGGGCCGGATGCTTCCGGCCCGTTTTTGTTTCCTGTTTCCTTGCGGCCAACCTTATCCATCATGTCTGCTGTTTCTGACCGTACTTCCAGTGTGTTGATGCTGCTGGCGCTGTGGTTCGCCTGGGGTGCCAACTGGGTGGTCACCAAGCTCGGGCTGGCCTACGCCAGCGCCTTCCAGCTCGGCCTCGGCCGTACCGTGCTCGCCATCGCCACGCTGGCGCTGATCATGCGCGCCACCGGTCGCCGCTTCACGCCGACGCCGATGCGGCCAACCTTCTGGCTGGGGCTGACGCAGACCGCCGGCTTCGTGGTGTTCACCAATCTGGCGCTGGTGGCCGGCGGTGCCGGCAAGGTGTCGGTGCTGTGCTACACCATGCCGTTCTGGACGCTGCTGCTGGCGCGGCTGTTCCTGCACGAAAAGCTGGCGCCGCTGCAGTGGCTGGGCGTGGCGCTGGCGCTGGTCGGGCTGCTGGCGATCCTCGAGCCGTGGGATCTCGGCGGCAACTGGCTGTCGGACGCGCTGGCGATCACCGGCGGCCTGGTGTGGGCCAGCTCGGCGATCATCGCCAAGAAGCTGCGCGCGCAGCACCAGGTCGATACCCTGGCGCTGACTTTCTGGCAGATGGTGTGGGGCACGCTGGTGCTGGCGCTGCTGTTGCCGCTGTTCCCCGGGCGCGACATCCAGTGGGGCTGGCCGCTGCTGGGCGTGCTGCTGTTCTCCGGCGTGCTCGCTGGCGGCCTGGGCTGGCTGGTGTGGATGCTGCTGCTCTCAAGGCTGTCGGCCGGCATGGCCGGCATGAGCATCCTGGCGATACCGGCGGTGGCGGTGCTGATGGCATGGCTGCTACTGGCCGAGGTGCCCAGCCACGCCGAGGCGCTCGGCATGCTGCTGATCGCCGCTGCGCTGATCCTGATCTCGTTGTACGCGCTAAGGCGCGAGTGGCGGCGCTAGCCTAACGCCGCTCCGGCAGCGGCAGGCGCGTGGTGTGCTTGATCGGCTCCAGCGCCACCGTCGATTTCACGCTGCGCACCAGCGGCAGCGTCATCAGCTTGTTCATCACGAAACGCGACAGCGACGGCAGGTCCGGCACCACGATGCGCAGCCAGTAGTCGGCCTCGCCGGCCACCGCGTAACATTCCAGCACTTCCGGCAGGTCGGTGATGGCGGCGGCGAATTCGCGGATGGACGCCTCGCCGTGACGTTCTAGACTGACATTAGCGAAGGCCGTTACCGACAGGTCGAGCAGGTCGGGACGCAGCGCCAGATGGTAGCCCTGGATCACGCCGCACTCTTCCAGCCGCTGGATGCGGCGGCCGATCTGCGACGGCGACAGCGCGATGTCCTGCGCCAGCTTCTGGTGGGTGGCGCGCGCGTCTTTTTGCAGCGCCTCCAGAATCTGGTAATCGAAACGGTCGAAGTCGATATTGCGCATTTTGTGCATATTCCGGTTTTTGGTGCGGGAAGTATGCAAATAAACCGTGCCGATGGCAAATGTTGCGGCCAAGCCGCAGCTTAGCGCGCCTACACTGCTGGCTCTGGCCTTGCTGCCGCCTACACAAGAAGATCGATGATGGAGACAACCTCGTTTACCGTGCCGGACATCACCGTCCGCAAGAATGTCGGCCTCGACCACGCCGCCGACTTCACCCTGCCGCAACCGCTGGAGCGCTACAGCGCCGAAGACCACCAGACCTGGGCCACGCTGTACCGCCGCCAGTGCGAGATGCTGCCCGGCCGTGTCTGTGACGAATTCCTCGCCGGGCTGGAGGCGCTGGCCATCGATGCCGACCGGGTGCCGGACTTCGCGCGGCTGAACCTGAAACTGGCGGCCGCCACCGGCTGGCAGATCGTGGCGGTGCCGGGGCTGATTCCCGACGAGGTGTTCTTCGAGCATCTGGCCAACCGCCGCTTCCCGGTGACCTGGTGGCTGCGCGAGCCGCAGCAGCTGGACTACCTGCAGGAGCCGGACGTGTTCCACGACCTGTTCGGCCACGTGCCGCTGCTGATGAACCCGGTGTTTGCCGACTACCTGCAGGCCTACGGCCTCGGCGGCATGAAGGCGAAAGACCTCGGCGCGCTGCCGCTCTTGGCGCGGCTGTACTGGTACACGGTGGAATTCGGCCTGATCGACACGCCGCAGGGGCTGCGCATCTACGGTGCCGGCATCGTGTCCAGCAAGTCGGAATCGGTGTACAGCCTGGACAGCGACAGCCCGAACCGCATCGGCTTCGACCTGCTGCGCATCATGAACACGCGCTACCGCATCGACACCTTCCAGAAGACTTACTTCGTCATCGACAGCTTCCAGCAGCTGTTCGACGCCACCGCGCCCGATTTCACCGCCTACTACCGGCAGCTGCACGGGGTGGCGGCGCACGCTGCCGGCGACGTGTTGCCGCAGGACCGCGTGTTCCAGCGCGGCTCGCGCGCCGGCTGGGCCGAGACCGACGATATCTGAGCAAGGTTGGCCGCAACGTAGTGCACAAAAAAGCCACGACCGAGGTCGTGGCTTTTTTCATGCGTCGCCGAGCTCAGCGGATGTTGACCACCTTGTGCGTCTGCACCGACAGCCGCCACGCCGGGTGCGCCATGCACCAGGCGATGGCTTCCTGCGTGTTCTGCCTCTGCAGCGGGCTGTCCATCGGCTGCAGGTAGTAGTGCTCGAACTGCAGGTCGTCCGGCAGTTCCGACGGCAGCAGCGTCGGCTGCGGGAACACCAGTTTCAGCTCGTGGCCACTTTTCTGCACCCAGTCGGCGCCGGCCTTGGGGCTGACGCAGATCCAGTCGATGCCGGCCGGTGCCGGCAGGCTGCCGTTGGTTTCCACGGCGACTTCGAAGCCCTGCGCGTGCATGGCGGCGACCAGCGCGTCATCCAGCTGCAGCAGCGGTTCGCCACCGGTGAACACCACATAAGGTTGGCCGCCGGTGCCGCGCCATTCGGCGGCGATGCGCGCGGCCAGCGCGGCGGCGCCGGCAAACTTGCCGCCGTCGTCACCGGTGCCGACAAAGTCGGTATCGCAGAACTGGCAGATCGCCTTGCTGCGGTCTTCCTCGCGGCCGGACCACAGGTTGCAGCCGGAGAAGCGGCAGAACACCGCGGCGCGGCCGGCCTGGCGGCCTTCGCCCTGCAGCGTGTAGAAGATTTCCTTGACGGTATAGATGGTCATTGTCGCCTCCTTACAGCAGCGGCCACTGCATGTCGCCGCGGAAGGTCAGCGACACGCCGCGTTGCGGGGTTTCCATCAGGTCGATGCGGGCCAGCTCCGGCACCAGCGGCTTCAGCTCGCCGTGCACCCACTCCGCCACGCTGGCGGCGTCGGCGGCACGGATGCCGGGCAGCTTGTCCAGCGGGTTGTGGTCCAGCTGGCGGTAGACCGGCTTGAAGCGGTCCTTGACGTCGCCAAAGTCCAGCACCCAGCCCATCACCCGGTCGACGCTGCCCTGCAGCAGCAGGCGGATCAGGTAGCTGTGGCCGGTGTAGTTGCCGGCGGCGTCGAACGGCACCGCGCTCTCGAAGTGCTGTTCCTTCCAGATGCGGTAGGTCTGGCCGTCGAACTGGCTGCCGGCGGTGTGCGTCTCGCGCACTTCCACCCACGCGAGGCCGGCAAGGTTGGCCGCAAGTTCGCGATACAGCCATGCCGCCATCACCTCACTGGTCGGGTTGTCGAGGCCGGCGATGTCGTTCAGGTATTTGTGGTTCAGCCGCGCGAACAGCGGCGGCCACGCCTTGAGCAGGATGTCGTTGAGGCTGCTGCGGCTGGCATCGGCGACGATGCGCACGCCGAAACCGTGGCCGTGCAGGCGGCCGCACTTGTGGCCGGGCGCCACGTGCGGCAGCTGGTGCGCGGCCTCGAAGCGGGTATCGACATAGACGTACTCGCTGCCGTCTTCCGCCAGCAGCACGCCGCGATCGGCGGCGCTGGCCAGCTGCAGGCTGACCGCTTGGCCACACTGCGACGCGAGATAACGTGCGATCGACAAGTCGCTGCCGTCGGCCAGCGTGGCGTTAACGTGGGCGTAATGGAACGGCGCCACCGCGGCGGCCAGATCGGCATGCAGTACTGCCTCGCTACCGGGGTGAGCATCGGCGCGCGCCAGCACACGGAAGCTGTGACCGTGCTCGCCGATGCCGGCGAGGTTGCGTGCCGCTTCGAAGCTGGCACCGGCCAGGATATGGCTGCTGTTCATGTCAGTGTCCCCCGCAGCGCACGACGAGCGGATCGGCGACACCGGCCTCAAGAAAGCCCTTGGCGCGCAGCTCGCAGGCGGCACAGTGGCCGCAGGGCGGCACGGCGCCGTTGTAGCAGGTGTGGCTCCACGCCATCGCGTCCATGGCGCCGACCTCTTGCGCCAGCTGCACCGTTTCCGCCTTGCTCATGAACATCAGCGGCGTGTGCAGGGTGACGCGGCTGTCCATGCCCAGGCGCAGCGCCAGCTCCAGTGCCTTCAGCGTGTTCTCGCGGCAGTCCGGGTAGCCGGAGTAGTCGGTCTGCGCCACGCCGGTGACCACGTGCTCGATGCCGCGGCCATAGGCAAAGGCGGCGGCAAAGCTGAGGAAGATCAGGTTGCGGCCGGGCACGAAGGTGTTGGGGATGGTGCTGTCGCCGTCGTCGCGCGCGCCTTGTTCCGGCGCGATGCTGTCGTCGGTCAGCGCGTTGCCGCCGATGGCGGCAAAGGTGTCGATCGGCAGCAGCGTCTGGCGCACGCCGGCCAGCTCGGCCACCTTGCGCGCGGCGTCCAGCTCGATGCGGTGGCGCTGGCCGTAGTCGAAGGTCACGGCCTCAACGTTGGCCGCGCCGAATTCGCGCAGCGCCCAAAACAGGCAGGTAGTGGAGTCCTGGCCGCCCGAAAGGACGACCAGGGCTTTGGATGTCTTGTTCATGATTCCGTCGAGAAACAGTCGAGGTGAGTAGGATGGCACACACGGGATCGGTCTCTCCCGGCATGGTTAACCCGCCATTTTAACCCACTATAAGCCGTTTTTGCGCAGCATTTTGCGGCGACACCGCATCGCCGCGCTGCGGCGGGCACTGGCGCGGCCAGTGCGCTGTATGCGGGTGACGGGGCTGTGGTACGGTGAGAAAGCCGGCGCGCGGCCGGCTTGTTGCATATGATGAATTATTAGCAGGATGCATGGCCGCTGGCCTCGCGGCCGGCTCCAGCAAGGAAAAGACGAGTGCCTATGTCGGATGTGTACACCATTCTGTGTGTCGAGGACGATACCAACCTGCGGCAGCTGATCAGCGAGGAGCTGCTCAGCGCCGGCTACCGCGTGCTGGAGGCGGTGGACGGCCACGCCGCGCTGGCGCTGATGGCGCAGCAGCTGCCGGATCTGGTGCTGAGCGACGTGTCGATGCCGGGCATGGACGGCTTCGAGCTGGTGGAAACGATGGCGGCGCAGGGTGGCGAGCTGGCGCAGCTGCCGTTCATCCTGCTCACCGCGCTGGCAGACAGCCACAGCCAGGTGCGCGGTCGCCTGCTGGAGGTCGACGACTATCTGGTCAAGCCGGTCGACTTCGACCTGCTGCTGGCCGCCATCGCCGCCAAGGTCAAGCGCCGCCGCCGTGGCGACAGCCTGCCGCCTCCACCGGCGGTGCCGGGACGGGCGCTGCTGCTGGCGCAGGTGGCCGCGGCACGCACGGCGCAGGCGTCGCAGACGCTGCTGCTGGTCAAGGTCGATACCTATCTGGCGCTGACCATGCGCCTGGCGCCCGCCGAACAGCCGCTGCTGCAACACAATATGCTGGCCTGTCTCGCGCCGCTGGCCGGCAGCGGGCAGGTGTTTACCTGGTCCGACGGCTGCTGGGCGCTACTGCTGGCGGAGGATGCCGCGCCGCAGGCGGCGGCGGTGCTGGCGCAAAGGATGACGCTCGAGGTCGGCGGTGTCAGCGTCGCCTATACCTGCAGTGCGCTGTGCATCCATCTGGACTGGCGCGCACCGGCGCTGCGCCACTTCGAGGCCGCCACGCTGGTGGAGTCCTGCGCGCTGCATCTCAATTTCGAGAGCGCCGGCAATCCGCGCCGCTTCATCGAGCTGGGCCGCGGCGACTACCAGGCGCTGCAGGCGGCGCGCCATGCCGAGCGCTACCTGGGGCAGGCGCTGAAATCCGGCGAGCTGACCCTGCTGTTCCAGCCGCGCGTCGACCTGCTCAGCGGCCGCATCGTCGGCGCCGAGGCGCTGGTACGTTGGCCGCATGCCGATATCGGTGCGCTGTCGCCGGGGGCCTTCGTGCCGGCGGCGGAGCGCAGCGGGCTGGCCACCGATCTCGACCACTGGGTGATCGCGCAGACGCTGGAGGCGGTCACCGAGCTGGTCAGCCTGCGCCCGGACTTCATCCTGTCGTTCAACATCTCGGCGCAAAGCCTCGGTCGCGGGGTGCCGGCCTTTCTCAACGCCCAGCTGCAGGCAGGAAGGCTGGCGCTGGCGGCCAACCTTGAAATCGAGGTCACCGAGACCTCGATGACCTACCTGACCGCCGCCATCGAGGCCGACATCGCCGCGCTGCGCGCGCTGGGGCTGAAGCTGGCGGTCGACGATTTCGGCATGGGCTACGCGTCGCTGGACTACCTGAAGCGGCTGCACGCCGAGGTGATCAAGATCGACCGCAGCTTCGTGATGGACATCAGCCGCCGCAGCATCGACGCGCGCATCATCGAAGGGCTGATCAGCCTCGGCCGCGCCATGGGCTGCGTGGTGGTGGCCGAAGGGGTGGAGAGCGCGGCGCAGGCGGCGCTGCTGGCGGAGCTGGGCTGCCGCTTTGCGCAGGGCTATCACTTTTACCGGCCGATGCCGCTGGCCGAACTGCTGTCGTTACTGGGGACGCCATGAGTACCGAATTGCCGCCATCACTGACCGCGGCCATGCCGCTGCTGGAACGCCTGCATCTGGCGGTCTGGTTTTTCGACATGCGCCGGCAGAGCATCGTGTGGGCCAACCGCCAGGCGCTGCAGCTGTGGGACGCGGCGGATCTGGCGTCGCTGCAGGAGCGCGACTTCTCCATCAGCAGCGAGGTGCTGCGCACCCGCCTTGCCGTGTACCAGGCCGCCTTTGCCGAGCAGCGCGCGGTGGAGGAAAACTGGACGCTGTACCCGCACGGCCTGCCGCTGCAGGTGCGCTGCCACTGCGCCCGCTTCGATAACGACTGGCCGGAGCTGATGAAGGTGGAGGCGGTGCCGGTGTCGGTCGACGCCGATACCGTGCGCAGCGTGGAGATGCTGCGCCACGTGCGCGAGATGGTGTCGCTGTACGACGACAACGGCATGGTGCTGCAGCGCAACCCGGCCGCCGCGCTGGCGCTGCCGCCGTCGGAGGGCGATGCGCTGCTGGCCTCGCTGCCGGACCCCAAGCTGCTGGCCGAGCTGCGGCTGGCGGCGATGGAGAGCCGCGGCGTGCGCCGGGTGGTAGACGTGCGGCTGGCCGATGGCAGCATGGTGCGCCATCAGGTGCAGCTGTTCCGCATCCGCGATCCGGCCACCGGCGAGAGCGCGATGCTGATCAGCCAGCACGATGTCAGCGACCGCGAAAAGCTGCTGCAGCTGCAGCGCGAACGCAGCGAGGAGCTGCAGGGCATTCTCGATGCGCTGCCGCTGCCGATGGTGATTTCCGAGCTGGCGTCGGAGCGCATCCGCTACGCCAACCGGCTGGCGATCGAGCGCTACGGCATGTGGCTGGGCAGCAGCAGCGAGTTCACGCCGACCTCGGCCGCGCTGTACGAGCACGCGGCGGAGCGCAAGCGTTTCCTGGAAATCCTGCAGCAGGAAGGGCAGGTGATCGACTTTCACGCGGTGCTGCGCGACCGCGAGCAGCGTCCGTTCGACGCCAGCCTCACCGGCTGCCTGATCGACTACCGCGGCATCCCCTGCGTGCTGGCCAGCATCCTCGACATCAGCCACATCCTGCAACGCGAGCACGCGCTGGAAGCCACGCTGCAGCACGAGCGCGAGCTGGCCGAGATGCAGCGCCGCTTCGTCAGCATGGTGTCGCACGAGTACCGCACCCCGCTGGCGGTGATCGACGGCATCGCGCAGCGCCTGCAGCGCCAGCCGGAGCTGTTCCACGGCGAGCAGCTGCAAGGCCGCGCCCAGCGCCTGCGCGACATGGTCAAGCACATGGTCAGCCTCGCCGACAGCGTGCTGACGCTGACGCGGCTGGAAGAAGGACAGCTGGTGGTGCAGCAGGGGCCGGTGCGGCTGGTGCCGCTGCTGGCCGAGCTGGTGGAGCAGAGCCAGGACATCCATCCCGATTGCCAGATCGAGGTGTCGTTTGCCGCCGATGACGTGCTGATCGTCGATGGCGACGCCGAGCTGCTGCGCGTGGTGTTCGGCAACCTGATCTCCAACGCCATCAAGTATTCGCCGCGCTGGCAGCGGCTGGCGCTGCGCTGCACGGTCGCCGGGCGCGAGGTGCACGTCACGGTGCAGGACTGGGGGGTGGGCATCCCGGCGGACGAGCAGGACAAGCTGTTCACCCGCTTTTTCCGCGCCAGTACCGCGCTGGGCATTCCCGGTAGCGGCATGGGGCTGGCGCTGGTGCGGGAGCTGGTACAGCGTCACGGCGGCAGCATCGCGGTGGACAGCAGCGAAGACGAGGGCACGCGCTTTACCGTGCGCCTGCCGCTGTTGCCCGCTCTGGACGAGCGCCACTAGCGCAAGGTTGGCCGCAATAAAAAAGCCGCCAGCATGCTGGCGGCTTCATCTTTTCCATTACCTGCAGGCTTATTCGGCCTTGCTGGCTTCCAGTGCGATGGTCAGTTTCACTTCGTCGCTGACGGCCGGGATGAAGGTCTTCATGCCGAACTCGCTGCGCTTGATGGTGGCCACCGCGTTGGCGCCCCAGCTTTCCTTGCCGGTCATCGGGTGCTTGGCCTTGTTGACGTTGACCAGTTGCAGGGTGACCGGGCGGGTCACGCCCAGCAGGGTCAGCTTGCCTTCTACCGCTGCCGGCTTGTTGCCCTTGAACACGACCTTGTCCGACTTGTAGGTCAGCGTCGGGAATTTCTCGACATTGAAGAAATCGGCGCTCTTCAGGTGCTTGTCGCGATCGGCGAGGAAGGTCTGCAGCGAGGCGGCGTCGATGGTGATGTCGACGTTGCCGCTCTTGGCCGCTTCGTCCACGCTCAGGTTGCCGCTGATCTTGGTGAACACGCCGCTCTGGCTGGACAGGCCGAGGTGGCCGACTTCGTAGGCGGCGTAGGTGTGGCTCGGGTCGATGGTGTAGCTGGCCGGGGCCGCAAATGCCAGACCGGCAGACGCAATGAGGGTCGCAAACAGGGTGGTACGGATCATGGTTATCACTCCGGGGTGGATCAAGGGTTGGCTACTACAAGACGGAAACGCAGGTCGACATTGTCGGCAACGGTGCCGGTGTCGCTCCAGCTGCCTTCACCGATCTTGAAGGCGAGCCGGGAAATCGGCAGGGTACCGTCGATGCTGACGGCCTTGCCCTGGCTGGTGGCGGTGAACGGCGCGCTCAGCTCGCGGGTGATGCCTTTCAGCGTCAGCTTGCCGCTGACCTGGTAACGGTTGCCGCCCAGCGGCTTGATGCTGCTGGACACGAAACGGGCCTGGGCGAACTGGGCGGTGTTGAACCAGTCCTTCTTGCGGGCTTCGGCGTTGGCGTCGGCGGTGGGCAGGCTGATGCTGTTCACGTCGATGGTGATGTCGGCGCTGCCCTTGTCGGCCTTGGCCGGGTCGAAGCTGACCTTGGCGGCGAATTTCTTGAAGCTGCCGGATACCGGCACCCCCATCTGTTTCATGGTGAACACGAGCTGGCTTTTGCCAAGGTCGACATTCTGGGCAAACACCGGGCTGGCCAGCAGCAGGCCGGCGGAGATCAACAGGGCTTTCATCGGGGCTTTCGTCCTTCGGGTTAACGACGCAGGCTCATGCGCTGCAGCAGACCGTCGCGATCAATAAAGTGGTGTTTCAGTGCCGCCAGCACGTGGAGGATCACGGTGATCAGCAGCAGCTGGTTGAGCAGCTCGTGCACCTCGCCCAGCTGTTCGCCCAGCGCAGGGTTGGCCGCAATCAGGTCCGGCAGCGGCAGCACGCCGAACAGCACCACCGGGATGCCGTAGGCCGAGCTCATCAGCCAGCCGGACAGAGGCACCGCCAGCATCAGCACGTACAGCGCCAGGTGGCCGGCGTGGGCGGCCAGTCTGGCCAGCGGCGACATGGTGGCCGGCAGTGGCGGCGCTCCCTTGAGCAGGCGCAGCACGATGCGCAGCACGACCAGCAGCAGCACCAGCATGCCGCCCCACTTGTGGTAGCTGATCAGCTGGAACTTGGCCGGCGACAGCGGCAGGCCGGCCACGTACTTGCCGAAGGCAAAGGTCAGCACGATCAGCAGGCCGATCACCGCGTGCAGCAGGATCTGGCTAGGGTGGTAACGTTGGTTCATCTTCATTCAGGGCTCCAGTTTTGCCGTAATGGCCAAACGCAGGCCGGCCAGCGTGGCCGTGATCTGCTTCAGTTCTTCGTCGCTCAGTGCCGCAAAGGCGCCATCGCAGTGGCCGGTGACATCCGGGAAGGTGGCGCGGAACACGCTGTCACCCTCGCTGGTCAGCGCCACGAACAGGCTGCGCCGGTCGTTGGCATCGACACGGCGGCTGATCAGCCCCTTGTCCAGCAGCCGGTCCAGTACGCCGGTCAGCGTGCCCTTGGTGATCAGGGTACGGCTGGAGAGTTCCTTGCAGCTCATGCCCGCGGTGTTGCCCAGCGTCGCAATCACGTCGAATTGCGGCGGTGTCAGGCCGTGGCTGCGGATGCGGCTGCTGCTCAGCTGCTCGAACGCCTGGTAGGTGCGCACCAGCTCGCGTACCAGCGCCATCGAACGGGTCACACTGCGCTGTTGCATAGGAGTGTTCATCGCGGATTTGGTTCTCGTCAGGATAGTTTTAGTTAGTACAAAATAAAACACAGCATTTCTGAGTATCTATTCAGAAAAACTGAATGAGTGAAATGGGGGCTGTTCGCGGGGTGTGGTGGCCGCGCCGGGGCCGGCGCGGCAAGGCGGTGACGCTCAGCCCTGGGTGCGCTGCGCGCGCTCTTCGCGCGGCGTGATGTTGAAGTGGCTGCGGTAGGTGCTGGAGAAGTGCGGGCCGCTGGAGAAGCCGCAGGCGAGGCCGATCTGCACGATGGACTTGCTGGTCTGCTGCAGGAGCTGGCGCGCGCGGTTCAGACGCAGCTCCAGATAATATTTCGACGGCACGGTGCCGAGGTACTGCTTGAACAGCCGTTCCAGCTGGCGCCGCGATACGCCGACGTAGTAGGCGATGTCGTCGGTGGTCAGCGGTTCCTCGATATTGGCTTCCATCAGGCTGACCGCCTCGGTCAGCTTCGGCTGGCTACCGCCGATGCGGGTGGCCAGCGGGATGCGCTGCCGTTCGCTGCCGGGGCGCAGCCGTTCCATGCTGAACACTTCCGACAGCTGCGCGGCGAATTCCTGGCCAAGGTTGGCCGCAACCAGTGCCATCATGAAGTCGAAGGTGGCGGCGCCGCCGGTGCTGGTCAGGCGGTTGCCGTCGATCTCGTACAGGTTGGACGACACGATCACGTCGGGGAATTCGTCCGACAGGCGGCTGATTTCCTGCCAGTGGATGGTGGCGCGGTGGCCGGCCAGCAGCCCGGCGCGTGCCAGCCAGTAGCTGCCGCAGTTGATGCCGGCAAGCATGGTGTGTTCGTTGAGCTGGGTGCCGATCACGCGCGCCAGCTCGTCGGCGGCGATGTCGACGCCGACTTCATCGGCCAGCACCACCAGCACGTCCAGCTTCGGCGCGTGGGCCAGCGGCAGGTCTACCGCCAGGCGCAGGCCGTTGCTGAGCGTGACCGGCAGGCCGTCCAGCGACAGTGGCAGGAACTCGTAGCACTTTTTTTCCGCCAGCTGGTTGGCGCGGGTCAGCACCTCGGTGGCGATGGCAAAATCGGCCATCGACGCGTTGGGCAGCAGCAAGAAGCCGTAGCGGACGGGTTTGGTGCCGGAAGTTACGTTGACCATGTCTGCAATCTGGTGATGGGGCGAAGGGCGATGCAAATAAGAAGGCGCCATGCCGACTTTATCGTCAGCATGGCGCGTGCTTGTCAAGCGGCGATTGTACGGCTTATTTCAGGCTGCCGGACAGGAATTGTGCCAGACGTTCGCTTTTCGGCTTGGTCAGCACTTCCTTCGGATGACCCTGTTCTTCGATGCGGCCCTGATGCAGGAAGATGACATGGTTGGACACCTCGCGGGCGAAGCCCATTTCGTGGGTCACCACCACCATGGTGCGGCCTTCGCGCGCCAGATCCTGCATCACGCGCAGCACTTCGCCGACCAGTTCCGGGTCCAGCGCCGAGGTCGGCTCGTCGAACAGCATCACTTCCGGCTCCATTGCCAGCGCGCGGGCGATCGCCACGCGCTGCTGCTGGCCGCCGGACATGTGCGACGGGTACTTGTCCTCGACGTTCTTCAGGCCGACCTTGTCCAGGTACTTGCGGGCACGGGCGATGGCTTCATCCTTCGGCACGCCCAGCACGTGGATCGGTGCCTCGATGATGTTTTCCAGCACCGTCATGTGCGCCCACAGGTTGAAGTGCTGGAACACCATCGCCAGCTTGGTGCGCAGGCGCGCCAGCTGTTTCGGGTCTTCCGCCTTCAGCGCGCCGTTGCGCTTGTCGGTGATCAGCTTCAGCGTTTCGCCGGTGACGGCGATGGTGCCGCTGTGCGGCTGTTCCAGCATGTTGATGCAACGCAGGAAGGTACTCTTGCCGGAGCCGGAAGAGCCGATGATGCTGATCACGTCGCCGGCGTGGGCGGTCAGCGAGACGCCCTTGAGCACCTCGTGGCTGCCGTAGCTCTTGTGCAGGTCGATGACGTTCAGTTTGGTGTTGCCATCAGCGGCGGCGCCGACGGCGAGATCATGTTCTAGCGGTTTCATGCTGATAGCAACTTTCCGGTTTTAAAGGATTCAGGGGTGGCCACTTTGGCCAGCCACTGGCCGGTAATGGCGTAGTGGCGGCTTTCGGTGGCGTAGAGCATGCCGGGACGGCTGGCGCGCAAGGTGGTGACGCGGTCGTTGACCGGGTCGATGATGTCGGCGATGGCATCGCCGGCGGCCACGATGGTGCCGGACTGCAAGTGGTAGTGCACCACGCCGGGATGCGGCGCCAGCAGGCTGTCGGAACCGGCCAGCGGCGTCGCCGGGTAGCGCAGTTCCGGCAGGGCCGGGGCGGTGCCGGCAATCACACCGCGGTGCTGCAGGAAGGCGATGATGGCGTCGGCATCCTGTGCCGCCAGCGCATGGCTGACATCGGCCTGGCCGCGCAGCTCGATGGTGACGGCGAGGCAGGCCATGTCGATGGCGGCGTCAAGGTTGGCCGCAGCCGCCATGTCGCGCACTTGCCACCACAGCTGGCTGCAGGCTTCGTCGAACGGGTTGTCGCCGGATTCCTCGGCCAGCAGCGTGGCGGCGGCACCGAGATAGCGTGCCAGCGGTTCGCACTGCGGCCACAGCGGCGTGCCGGTGTACAGGTGCATCGCCGCGGCGCAGTCGCAGTGCAGGTCCAGCACCACGTCGGCGTCACAGGCAAGCAGCATCAGCGTCTTGCGCTGCGCGGCCAGCTCGCTCGCCGGCTCGATGGCGGCGACCTTGCGGCGCAGCCGATCGCGGATCAGGCGGGTGTTGGCCTTCGCGTCCTGACCCAGTTCCGCTTTCAGCTCGTGAAAGATGTCGGCGGCAAAGGCCGGGTAGTGGCGGTTGAAGTTCTGGCCGCTGGCCAGCTCGAAGCGGCCCAGCATCACGCTGTTCAGGTTCTGGTCGAGGCCGATCGGGTTGGCGACCGGCACCAGCACCACTTCGCCCTGGATACGGCCCTCGGCCTCCAGTGCGGCCAACCTTTGCTTCAGCTGCCAGGCGGTGAGCATGCCTGGCAGTTCGTCAGCATGCAGGCTGGCCTGGATGTAGACCTTCTCGCCCTCTCCGGCGTGGCCAAAGTGAAAACTGCTGATCTGGCGCGCAGTGTTCAGGCTGATGGGCGGCAGCGGATGATCGATTCTGTGCATGACGACTCCTTAGTGCTTGCGCGGCGCCAGGTAGGCCAGCCAGCGCTGCTCGGCCTTCTTGAACAGCCAGACCAGGGCAAAGGTCATCACCAGATAGATGCCGGCCACGGTCAGGAACGGCTCGAACGGCATGTAGGTATCACTGAACACGCGGCGGGCGACACCGGTCAGGTCGGCCAGCGTCACCAGGCCGGCGATCGAGGTCGACTGCATCATCATCACCACTTCGTTGCTGTAGGCCGGCAGTGCACGGCGCAGTGCGGACGGGATCACGATGCGGCGCATCATCAGCCACTTGCCCATGCCCATCGCCTTGGCCGCCTCGATTTCACCGTAGTGGGTGTTGCGGATCTGGCCGGCGAGGATCTCGGTGGTGTAGGCGGCGGTGTTCAGCGTGAACGCCAGGATGGCGCAGACGTAGGCTTCGCGCAGGTATTCCCACGCCCAGCTGTCGCGCACCCAGTCGAACTGCGACAGGCCGTAGTAGATGATGAACAGCTGCACCAGCAGCGGGGTGCCGCGGAACACGTAGGTGTACAGCCACACCGGGCGCGCGACCCACTTGTTGCGCGATACCAGCATCAGCGCCATCGGCACCGCCAGCAGCAGGCCGAACACCAGCGACAGGCCGAGCAGCTCCAGCGTCAGTTGCAGGCCGTCGGAGGTGGACATGATCGGGGCGCCGTCGGTGCCGCCGAGGAAAGCCGGAAAGCGTTCGATAATCAGGTTTACGTCGATCACAGTTCAGTCTCCCGTACGCCGGTGGAGTAGCGCTTTTCCAGACGCTTGAGGGCAAGATCGGACACGCTGGTGATGGCCAGGAAAATACAGCCGACCACGGCGTAGACGGTAAACGGTTCCTGGGTGATGGATTTGGCGGTATCGGCGCGGTACATCACGTCGTTGAGGCCGATCACCGACACCAGGGCGGTGGATTTCACCAGCACCAGCCAGTTGTTGGAGAAGCTCGGCAGTGCGAAGCGCACCATCTGCGGGAAGGTGATGCGCAGGAACACGCGCAGCGGGCTCATGCCGTAGGCGAGGCCGGCTTCCATCTGGCCTTTCGGTACCGCCATGATGGCGCCGCGGAAGGTTTCGGTCATGTAGGCGCCGAAGATGAAGCCGATGGTCATCACGCCGGCGAAGAAGGAATTGATCTCCGGTGCTTCCCAGCCCAGTTGCGCGAACAGCTCGTTGATCAGCATCTGCACGCCGAAGAACAGCAGCAGCATCCATACCAGGTCGGGTACGCCGCGTACCACGGTGGAATAGACTTCTGCCAGCCACGCGAGTGGCTTGGATGGCGACATCTTGAACATCGCCCCGATCAGGCCCAGTACCACGGACACCAGCAATGCCGACACTGCAACCTGCAGGGTCAGAATGGTGCCTTCCATGATGCTGGGCAGGTAGCCCTGTAGAAACATGGTATTACTCCGGTTTTTGCGTCTGGACGCTGCGGCCAACCCTGGGCTGGCCGCACCTTGCACGGTATTGCCTGCTGGCGCTTACTTGCCGTAGATGTCGAAGCTGAAGTACTTCTTCTGGATCTTGTCGTAGCTGCCATCGGCGCGGATCTGCTTCAGCGCGGCGTTGATGCGTGTCAGCAGCGCCTTGTCGCCCTTGCGTACGGCAATGCCGGAGCCGACGCCGAAGTATTTCGCTTCGTTGTAGTCGGGGCCGACCAGGGCAAAGCCCTTGCCGTTCGGGGTCTTGACGAAGTCCACGTCACCGACGGCGGCATCGACGAAGGCGGCGTCGACACGGCCGGCCTTCAGGTCCATGAACGATTCCGGTGCCTTGCCGTAGCTCACCAGCTGCGCACCCTGCTTGGCAAAGGTGTCACGCGCGTATTTTTCCTGGATCGAGGAACGCAGCACGCCGATCTTCTTGCCCTTGAACCAGGCCGCGTTGACCTGAGTGCCCTGCTTGGCCACCAGGCGGCTGGCCATGTTGTAGTACTTGTCGGAGAAGTCGACCGCCTTCTTGCGCTCTTCGGTGATGTTCATCGACGCGATCACGGCGTCGAATTTCTTCGCCTGCAGTGCCGGAATGATGCCGTCGAAATCCTGGGGCACGATCTCGCATTTCGCCTTCATCACCGCGCACAGCGCCTGGGCGATGTCGGGATCAAAACCGGTCATCTTGCCGTCGGCACCCTGTTTCGAAAACGGCGGGTAGCTGGCATCGGTGGCAAAACGCAGGGTTTCTGCGGACACGGTTGCGGACAGGGCAAGGGCAAGCGTGCCTAGCGCGAGCAAAGGCTTCTTCATGGATTCTCCGACAGGATATTTTTATAGGTGTGAAAACCCCGCCTTCGGCTGAGGGCGGGGTAGGGGTGGCTTAGTTGCCGTACACGTTAAAGCTGAAGTACTTGTCCTGTACTTTCTTGTAGCTGCCGTCCTTGCGGATCTGGGCGATGGCCTGGTTCAGGCGCTCGGTCAGCTGCTTGTTGCCTTTTTTCACGGCAATGCCGGCACCGTAGCCGAAGTACTTGCTCTCGCTGTACTCCGGGCCGACGAAGGCAAAGCCCTTGCCTTGTCCGGTTTTCAGGAAGTCGGCATCGCCGACCACGGAGTCGACGAACATGCCGTCAATGCGGCCGGATTTCAGGTCGAGGAAACCTTCCGGTGCCTTGCCGTAGGAAACGATGGTGGCGCCGCTCTTGCCCCAGAAGTCCTTGGCGAACTTTTCCTGGGTGGACGCGCGCAGCGCACCGATTTTCTTGCCCTTGAACGCGGCCTGGTCAACCTTGGTGCCGGCCTTGGCGATCATGCGGCTGGGGGTGTTGTAGTACTTGTTGGTGAAGTCGACCGCCTTCTTGCGTTCGTCGGTGATCGACATCGACGACAGGATGGCATCGAACTTGTTGGCGTTCAGCGCCGGGATCAGGCCGTCCCAGTCTTGCGGCACGATTTCGCAGCTGGCCTTCATCGCGGCGCACAGCGCGTAGGCGATGTCCACGTCGAAGCCCTGCAGCTTGCCGTCGGCACCCTGCTTGGCGAACGGCGGGTAGTTGCCGTCGATGCCGAAGCGGACGGTGTCGGCCTGGGCGGTGAAAGCAGAAGCGGTCATGGCCAGTGCGGCCAGAACAAATGCTTTTTTCATGTGTCTCTATCTCTCTGAAAGATGAAGGATTCCCCGGGCAGGAGAATCGTGTCCAGGTGGCTGCGTGTTACCGCTCATCCTGGACATTCGAGCCGGTCGCGGCCCTTCCCTTTGGTGCTGGATAACGTTTTGTTGTTTTACCGCCCCCTCTGTCGGGAGGCAGGCAAATGTTGGCACGCAACGCGGCGACGTACAATCCACCACCTGTCATACCGGGGGCCGAAGCGGCAAGGGGGCGCATTCTACCGGGTTTTTGATTGTTTTGGAAATGTTAGCAATATCAAGGACTTGATTGGGTTTTTTGGCGAAAATGACGGCGGGTGCCTCAGGGCCATTGTGTAATTTGCCGTCGCATTGCTGTAATGAAAAATGTGCAACTGGCACCCTGTCCGACAATCACCCGACGCTTCTATGCTGCAGTGCAGCCAATGAATCTGTACGGGGATGTCGCAATATGGAAATGCCTTGTCTGTGGTGGCTCTTACAATGCGTCCACACAACACCTGTGTCCTCATAACAAACGAGAAGCAACATGTCGCTTACGAATAAGACCGAATTTGTTGGCCTGATCGCCGATATCCAAGCTGTGGCAGAGCAAAAACTGGCCGATACGGAAAGTGCCCGCCTCAGTAGTTTTATTCCCCTCTACTTTGAAGAGACCGAATCGGAAGATCTGAAGATCTTCTCCGCCCTGGACTTGTTCGGTGCGGCCAATGCACATCTGGAATTCGCGCTCAAGCGTGCGCCGGGCCAGATGAAGTCTCGTATCTACAATCCCGATTTCGAGCGGGACGGCTGGCAGAGCACCCACAGCGTGATCGAGATCGTCAACGACGACATGCCGTTCCTGATCGACTCCATCGCCATGCTGCTGACCCGCCACAACCTGAACCTGCACCTGCTGGTGCATCCGGTGCTGTCGGTTGGCCGCGACGCGAACGGCGTGATCGATGCGCTGAAGCGTACCGAAGACCGTTCGCTGCCGCTGGAGTCCTTCATCCACGTGCAGGTTGACCGCATCAGCGATCCGGACGCACTGCATGCGCTGCAGCAGGACCTGGAGCAGGTGCTGACCTATCTGCGTTGCGTGGTCAACGACGAGCCGCAAATGCGCGAAGTGCTGGCGCAGCTGCGTGCCGACCTCGACAACGTGAAGGGCGAACGTGCCGCCGAAGCGGCCGAAGCCGTCGCCTTCCTCGACTGGATGGGCGCCAACCACTTCATCTTCATGGGCTATTGCGACTACGACCTGGTCAAGCGCGATGGTCAGGACAGCCTGCGCATCGTCAAGGATTCCGGTCTCGGCTTCCTGAAGGATCAGGGCGGCAAGGAATACTCGGAAAGCTTCGAGGCACTGCCGCCGGCGCTGCGCGAACTGGCGCACCAGCCGCAGCTGATCATCCTCAACAAGTCGCAATCGCGCTCCGTGCTGCACCGTCCGGCCTACATGGACTTTGTCGGCATCAAGCGTTTCAACAGCAAGGGCGAAGTGATCGGCGAGCGCCGCTTCCTCGGCCTGTACACCGCCAGCGCCTACCAGGCGGCACCGAAGGACATTCCGCTGCTGCGTCAGAAGGTGGCATCGGTCGTCAATGCCTGCGACTACGTCGACAACAGCTACAAGGCCAAGACCTTGGCCTTCGTGCTGGAAAGCTACCCGCGCGACGAGCTGTTCGAGATTCCGGTGGAAACGCTGCAGCCGATCGTGGAAGGCATTGTCAGCCTGCAGGAGCGCCCGCGCGTGCGCCTGTTCACCCGTGCCGATCGCTACCACCGTTATGTCAGCAGCCTGGTGTATGTGCCGCGTGACAGCTTCAATACCGAGATCCGCCTCAAGATCGAAAAAGTGCTGATGAGTGCCTTCAACGGCGCCGCGGCCGAGTTCAGCGTGCAGATCAGCGACAGCCCGCTGGCGCGCGTGCACTACATCATCCGCGTGCAGGGCGGCCAGCTGCCACAGTTCCACGAGCACGAGCTGGAAAAAGACATCGCCCGCGTGGTACGCGGCTGGGAAGAAGAACTGCACCAGCAGCTGCTGGAAGCGCACGGCGAAGAGAAGGGCAACCTGCTGTTCAACCGCTACCGCGGCGCCTTCCCGGTGGCCTACCGTGAAGAGTTCGCGGCCCGCAACGCGGTGCTGGACATCCAGCTGATCGAGGATGCCGCCGTACAGCACGGTCTGGCCATGAAACTGTATCGTGCCTTCCACCGCGGCCAGGGTTACAACCTGAAGTTGTTCCATGCCGGCCAGCCGCTGGGCCTGTCCGCCAGCCTGCCTATCCTGGAAAACATGGGCGTGCAGGTGCGTGACGAGCATCCGTATCTGGTGGAGCGCAACGGCGAGACCGTCTGGATCAGCGACTTCGGCCTGGAGCTGGGCGCACACGCCGAGGCAATGCAGGACGAGGCTGTCCAGAAGAACTTCCAGACGCTGCTGGCCCGCGTGTTTGCCCGCGACGTGGAAAACGACGGCTTCAACCGTCTGGCACTGGTGGCCGGCCTCGACTGGCACGAGATCACGCTGGTGCGCGCACTGGCGAAATACCTGCGCCAGGGCGGCCTCACCTTCAGCCAGGCCTACATCGAAAACTGCGTCGCGCACTACCCGCAGATCACCCGCCGTCTGGTGAAGCTGTTCGCCGCACGCCTGCACCCGAGCGCGTTTGATGACCCCGCTGCGGCCAACCTGCAGGCCGAGCTGAAAGACCTGCTCAACGACGTTGCCAACCTCGACGAAGACCGCATCCTGAACGGCTTCCTGCAGGTGATCCTGGCCACGCGCCGTACCAACTTCTGGCAGAAGGATGCCCAGGGCGCGTTCAAGTCCTATATCTCCTTCAAGCTGGAATCCAACGCCATTCCGTTCCTGCCGCAGCCGCGCCCGATGTTCGAGATCTGGGTGTACAGCCCGCGTGTCGAAGGCGTGCACCTGCGCGGTTCGAAAGTCGCCCGTGGCGGCCTGCGCTGGTCCGACCGCATGGAAGACTTCCGCACCGAGGTGCTGGGTCTGGTCAAGGCGCAGATGGTGAAGAACTCGGTGATCGTGCCGATGGGCTCCAAGGGCGGTTTCGTCGGCAAGCAACTGCCGGCGCCATCCGACCGCGAAGCGTTCATGGCCGAAGGCATCGCCTGCTACAAGACCTTCATCTCGGCACTGCTGGACGTTACCGACAACCTGGTGACCGGCCAGATCATTCCGCCGCAAGACGTGCGCCGTCTGGACCCGGATGATCCGTACCTGGTGGTGGCCGCCGACAAGGGCACCGCGACCTTCTCCGACATCGCCAACGGCATCTCCGAAGCCTACAACTTCTGGCTCGGCGACGCGTTCGCCTCCGGCGGCTCCGCCGGCTACGACCACAAGGGCATGGGCATTACCGCCCGCGGCGCGTGGGAATCGGTGAAACGCCACTTCCGCCATCTGGGCATCAACACCCAGGAGCAGGATTTCAGCGTGATCGGCATCGGCGACATGGCCGGTGACGTGTTCGGCAACGGCATGCTGCTGTCCGAGCACATCTGCCTGAAGGCGGCGTTCAACCACCTGCACATCTTCCTGGATCCGACGCCGAATGCGGCGGCGAGCTTCGCCGAGCGTGCGCGCCTGTTCAACCTGCCGCGTTCCAGCTGGAGCGACTACAACCGCGAGCTGATCTCGCAGGGCGGCGGCATCTTCGAACGCTCCGCCAAGTCGATCCCGCTGTCGCCGGAAGTGAAGGCCTGGCTGGAAACCGACAAGGACAGCATGGCGCCGAACGAGCTGATCCACGAGCTGCTGAAGGCCAAGGCCGACCTGTTGTACAACGGCGGTATCGGCACCTACGTCAAGGCCTCGACGCAGAGCCACGCCGATGCCCGTGACCGCGCCTGCGATCCGGTACGTGTCGACGGTCGTGACCTGCAAGTGCGCGTGGTGGCCGAAGGCGGCAACCTGACCTGCACCCAGCTGGGTCGTGTCGAGTTCGCGCTGTCCGGTGGCCGCATCTGCACCGACGCCATCGACAACTCCGCCGGTGTCGACTGCTCCGACCACGAAGTCAACATCAAGATCCTGATGGGGGCGGTGATGCAGGCCGGCGACATGACGCTGAAACAGCGTAATGACCTGCTGGCGGAGATGACCGAAGAAGTCGGCCATCTGGTACTGCGCAACAACTACCTGCAGACCCAGGTATTGGCGATCAACCGCAGCCACGCCGCGTCGATGCTCAGCGCCCACTCGCGCATGATCAACCACATGGAGAAGACCGGCGAACTCAATCGCGAGATCGAGTACCTGCCGTCGGAAACCCAGATCAACGAGCGTCGCCTGGCGCGCCAGGGCCTGACGCCGCCGGAAGTGGCGGTACTGCTGGCCTACGGCAAGATCTCGCTGGATCAGGCGATCCTGGCCACCGACGTGCCGGACGATGCCGACTTCCTGCCGGTGCTGGTCAACTACTTCCCGCAGCCGCTGCAACAGCGCTTCGGCGAGCAGATGCAGCGTCACCACCTGAAGCGCGAGATCATCGCCAACCAGCTGGCCAACCAGATCATCAACCGCATGGGCGTGACCTTTGTGTTCCGCCTGCAGGAAGAGTCGGCGTTCTCCGCTGCCGACATCACCCGCGCGTTCTGGATCGCCAGCCGCGTGTTTGACGCCGAGAGCCTGTGGACGCAGATCGAGGCGCTGGACAACAAGGTATCGGCCGACCTGCAAGTCGACATGATGGTGATGGTGCGTACCCTGGTGGAACGCGTGGTGCGCTGGGTACTGCGCAACCGTCGTCCGTCCGGTTCGGTCAACGCGGTCATCGCCCAGTACGGTGCCAAGGTGCAGGCGCTGCTGCAGCAACTGCCGCAGCTGATCAGTGCCGAGGTTTACCCGCAGGTTGCCCGTCTGGAGAGCCGCTTCAACCAGCCGAACGTACCGGCCGAACTGGCCAGCGTGCTGGCGCGTCTGGAGTTCGCGGTACCGCTGATGGACATCATCGAGATCGCCGAGGGCAGCGAACTGGCGCTGGACGCGATTGCGGCCAACTACCTGCAACTGGGTCGCGATCTGCAGCTGGACTGGCTGCGTGCCGCCATCACCCAGCTGCCGCGTGACAACCGCTGGCAATCGCTGGCGCGCTCCGCGCTGCGCGACGACCTGTATCGCCAGCACCGCGAGCTGACGCGTCAGGCACTGCACGAGGCCAGCGAGACCGCCTTCGTCAACGCCTGGCTGGCGCAGCGTGCCGCCGATGTCGAGGCCTGCCAGCAGATGTTCGTCGAACTGCAGTCGTTCGACGTGCTGGACCTGGCGATGCTGTCTGCCGGGATGCGCGAGCTGAACAACCACCTGCTCGATTAAGTTTCCGTTTTACTACTCCCTTTGAAGCCGACCGCAAGGTCGGCTTTTTTTTGTTGTCGCTTTACGACAAACAGTTGTTTGAATGCGTGGTGCAAGGGTGGGCTGGTTGCGGTGCACCATATTCCATTTTTTCGGCGTATCAGCAGATTTGTTGCCATAACAGCCGGATCTTGCGCACCAACAAGGTGCTGTTCATTCCCATGTCTTAGAAAGGGAGATGTGGTCCGGAAGTGGGGCAAATAATTTTTGCTTGTTTTATTAAACGGTGTGGTTAAATTATTAGACGCTGGTTGAGCGCAGATTGACCGCCCCGGTATGCAGAACAAAAGCGCTTTACAGTCCAAGCGATGCTGGTTAATCTGAATAAACTGAAACACAGTTCCGCATTGCGGAATTACAATGGAGAATACTGGATGGGCATCTCAACACCGGCCAGTGACACGCTGGTCAGCTTCCGTGGCGTGCAGAAGAGCTACGATGGTGAGTCACTGATCGTCAAGCATCTCGACCTCGACATCCGTCGCGGGGAATTCCTTACCATGCTCGGCCCCTCCGGCTCCGGCAAGACCACCTGTCTGATGATGCTGGCCGGCTTTGAAACGCCGACCCACGGCGAGATCCGTCTTGACGGCCAGCTGCTCAACAACGTGCCGCCGCACAAGCGCAATATCGGCATGGTGTTCCAGAACTACGCGCTGTTCCCGCACATGACGGTGGCGGAAAACCTCGCCTACCCGCTGACCATCCGCAAGATGAACAAGAGCGAGATCGCCGAACGCGTGAAAAAGGCGCTGGGCATGGTCAAGCTCGACGCACTGGCGCACCGCTATCCGGGCCAGATGTCCGGCGGCCAGCAGCAGCGCGTGGCACTGGCGCGGGCGCTGGTGTTCGAACCGCAGCTGGTGCTGATGGACGAACCGCTGGGCGCGCTGGACAAGCAGCTGCGCGAACACATGCAGCTGGAAATCAAGCACATCCACGAAAACCTCGGCATCACCGTGGTGTACGTGACCCACGACCAGGGCGAGGCGCTGACCATGTCCGACCGCGTGGCGGTGTTCAAGGACGGCGTGATCCAGCAGATCGATGCCGCCAACGTGCTGTACGAGGCACCGGTCAACTCCTTCGTTGCCAACTTCATCGGCGAGAACAACACCCTGCACGGCGAAGTGGTCGATGTTGCCGGTCAGCACTGCGCGGTGCGTCTGGCCAGCGGTGAAGTGGTCAAGGCCTCGGCGATCTGCGTTGGCCGCAACGGAGAGCCGACCTCGATGTCGATCCGTCCGGAGCGCGTGCGCCTGAACCAGCTGGCCGAAGCCTGCGAAAACCGCCTCAAGGCCAAGCTGGCGGAGTTCATCTACTTCGGCGACCACGTGCGCCTGCGCCTCGATGTCGCCGGCCAGAGCGGCTTCATGGTCAAGGTGCCGGTCGGCGAGCTGGACAGCAGCTGGAAAACCGGCGACATGCTCGATGTCGGCTGGATGGCGCGCGATATCCGCGCCCTTGATTCCGCCATCGTCAGCCACTAAAAAACAAGCCTGCCTACAGGCGTAAAAACCCCCACGTAATGCAAATGAGCAATACCCCCAGAGGAGAATGACGATGACCAAGAAATATCTGCCACGCGTTGCTGTGTTGTCGGTTGCCATGGCGCTGGCCGCCCCGGCAATGGCCAAGGACCTGACCGTGATTTCGTTTGGTGGTGCCAACAAGGACGCACAGGTTGCGGCCTACTACCAGACTTTTGAAAAGGCCACCGGCCACAAGATCACCGCCGGTGACTACAACGGCGAAATGGCCAAGATCAAGGCCATGGTCGATACCAAGAAAGTCAGCTGGGATCTGGTAGAAGTCGAATCGCCGGAACTGCTGCGTGGCTGTGAAGAAGGCATGTTCGAGAAGATCAACTGGGCGAAAGTGGGCAACAAGGCCGACTTCGTGAAACCGGCGGTTACCGAGTGCGGTGTCGGCATGTTCGTGTGGTCCACCGCGATGGCCTACAACGCCGACAAGCTGAAAGTGGCGCCGAAGAGCTGGGCCGATTTCTGGGACGTGAAGAAATTCCCGGGCAAGCGCGGCCTGCGCAAGGGCGCCAAGTACACCCTGGAATTCGCGATCCAGGCTGACGGCGTGAAGCCGGCCGACGTGTACAAGGTGCTGTCGACCAAGGCCGGCGTTGACCGCGCCTTCAAGAAACTGGATCAGCTGAAGCCGAACATCCAGTGGTGGGAAGCCGGCGCGCAGCCGCCACAGTTCCTGGCCTCCGGTGACGTGGTGATGAGCTCGGCCTACAACGGCCGTATCGATACCGCACAGAAGGAAGGCAAGAACCTGAAAGTGGTATGGGCCGGCAGCGTCTACGACGTCGACTCGTGGGCGATTCCTAAGGGCTCGCCAAAGCTGAAGGAAGCGATGGACTTCATCGCCCACGCCAGCAAGCCGGAATACCAGGCCATCTACTCCAGCAAGATCGCCTACGGCCCGACCAATACCAAGGCGGTGCAGAAGGTGGATCCGAAGTCCGCCACCAACCTGCCGACCTGGCCGGCCAACCTGCGCAGCGCGCTGCCACTGGACGTGAACTTCTGGGTTGAGAACGGCGAAGAGCTGGAAGAGCGTTTCAACGCTTGGGCTGCACGCTAATCGCTGTCCTGGCAGCCTGACACCGTTGCGGCCAACCTTGGCCGCAGCGGGGACGGCTGCCGTTGTCTGCTGCCATGCGGCCCGGTCCTGACCGGGCTGCACTCATCAAGTGTTTGCCCATGTCCGAGACTATGACCATGAATGCGCCACTGACTGCCGCCGACGGCGAATCCCTGAAAGTCAAGCTGGCCCGCGAACGTCGCAACAAGCAGCTGAAGGCTATCGCGCTGGTTGCGCCACTGGCGCTGTTCCTGTTGCTGACCTTCCTGGTGCCGATTGCCATGCTGCTCAAGCGCAGTGTGGATAACCCGGAAGTCATTACCTATTTGCCGCAGACCTCGGCGGAAATCGCCAGCTGGGATCGCCGCGGCCTGCCATCGGAAGCGGTATTTGCCGCGATGGCACGCGACCTGACCGTCGCCAAAGAACAGAAAACCGTTTCCGAGATCTCCAAGCGCCTGAACATGGACATCAGCGGCTTCCGCTCGCTGATCCAGCGCAGCGCGCGCAAGATGCCGCTGGAAGTGGCCGCCGGCGAGTCGGTGCGCGACCAGTTCATCGCGATGGACGAACGCTGGGGCGATCCCGACCACTGGCACGTGATTGCCAAGAACGCCAAGTCGTGGACACCGTACTACCTGTACAGTTCGCTGGACCTGCGTGAAACCAAGGCCGGCACCCCGGAACTGGCGCCGGAAGAAGAACGCGCCTTCCTCAGCATCTTCGGCCGCACGCTGTGGATGAGCATGTGGATCACGCTGATCAGCGTGTTGCTGGGCTACCCGATTGCCTACTGGCTGGCCAACCTGCCGGCACGCAAGAGCAACCTGCTGATGATCCTGGTGCTGCTGCCGTTCTGGACCTCGGTGCTGGTGCGGGTGGCGTCGTGGATCGTACTGCTGCAACAGGAGGGGCTGATCAACTCGGCACTGATGGGGCTGGGCATCATCGGCGAGCCGCTGCAGCTGGCGTTCAACCGCACCGGCGTCTACATCGCCATGGTGCACATCCTGCTGCCGTTCGTGATCCTGCCGGCCTACAGCGTGATGAAGAGCATTCCGCCGACCTATATGCGCGCTGCCATTTCGCTGGGTGATCATCCGTTCGCGGCGTTCTGGAAGATCTACTTCCCGCAGACGGTGGCCGGTGTTGCGGCCGGTGCCTTGCTGGTGTTCATCATGTGCATGGGCTACTACATCACCCCGGCACTGCTGGGCGGCCCGCAAGAGCAGATGGTCAGCTACTACGTCGCGTTCTACACCAACGTCACCATCAACTGGGGCATGGCCGCGGCACTGGGCTCGCTGCTGCTGGTTGCCACCATGACGCTGTACGCGGTGTACAGCAAGCTGGTGGGTGCTAACAAACTGAGTCTGGGGTAAATCATGCTGCCAAACTACGCTTCCCCGATCGAGCGCATCTGGTTCTGGACGTTCCGCATCCTGTGCGTGTCGGTCCTGATCTTCCTGGTGTCGCCGCTGCTGGTGATTATTCCGCTCTCGTTTTCGGACAACACCTTCCTGCTGTACCCGATCGAGAACTTCTCGCTGCGCTGGTATCAGGAGTTCTTCGGCAACGAGGTGTGGCTGAACTCGCTGAAGAACAGCTTCATCGTGGCGCCGGCGGCGACGCTGCTGGCGATGGTGCTCGGTTCGCTGGCCGCGGTCGGTCTGAGTTCCAGCAACTTCCCCGGCAAGGCGCTGCTGATGAGCATCCTGATCTCGCCGATGGTGGTGCCGGTGGTGATTGTCGGTGTCGGTTCCTACCTGTTCTTCGCGCCGCTGGGGCTGACCAACAGCTACCTTGGCCTGATTCTGGTGCACGCCGCGCTGGGTGTGCCGTTCGTGGTGATTACCGTGTCGGCGACGCTGAGCAACTTCAACGCCAACCTGATCAAGGCCAGCGCCAACCTCGGCGCCAACCCGCTGACCACCTACCGCCGCATCGTGTTCCCGCTGATCGCGCCGGGCGTGATCTCCGGTGGCCTGTTTGCCTTCGCCACCTCGTTCGACGAAGTGGTGGTCACCCTGTTCCTGGCCGGTCCGGAGCAGGCGACGCTGCCACGGCAGATGTTCGGCGGCATCAAGGAAAACATCAGCCCGGCGATCGCCGCCGCGGCCACGGTGCTGATCCTGTTCTCCATCGCGCTGCTGCTGACGCTGGAGTGGCTGCGCGGCCGTGCCGAGAAGATGCGTACCGCAGTCGAACACTGATCCTGGGGTTTTGTTGCTGCCACGCCCGTACCTGCCGGTACGGGCGTTTTTGTTTGCGTGTGGCCTTTTGTAATAATTGAAACACGCAAACCGGATTTATCTGATAAGAAGGTCGAAAAAACAGGGAGACAGGCAATGGAGGCGGTGCACCGGATTCTGGTGGTGGATGACGAGGCGGACGTGCGCGACTGGTTGCAAAGCCTGTTGCAGGATGCGGGCTTTGCCGTGGACGGCGTGGCCGACGGCAAGGCCATGCGCATGGCGCTGGCCGAGCGGGCGTATGCGCTGCTGGTGCTGGATTTGCGGCTGCGTGGCGAGGACGGCCTGCAACTGGCGCGCGAGTGGCGGCAGAAGTCGGCCATTCCCATCATCATGATGAGCGGCAAGGGCGACGAAACCGACCGCGTGGTCGGGCTGGAAATGGCCGCGGACGACTATCTGACCAAGCCGTTCTCCGGACGCGAGTTCCTGGCGCGGGTCCGCGCCGCACTGCGCCGCACCACCGAGCTGTCGCGCCCGGCCCTGCCCAGGCTGGACGAGGCGCACGAGTGCTACCACTTTGCCGGCTGGACACTGGACATGACCGCGCGGACCTTGCAGCAGCCGGACGGGCAGGACTGTGCGCTGACGCAGGGCGAGTTTTCGCTGTTGGCGACGCTGGTGCAGCACCCTGGCCGCGTCTGGAGTCGCGAACAGTTGCTGGAGCACACCCGCGGTCTGGATACCGAGGTGTTCGACCGTACCATCGATGTGCTGATCCTGCGCCTGCGGCGCAAGATCGAACCCAATCCGCGCTGCCCGCAACTGATCTGTACCGAGCGTGGCCTCGGCTACCAGTTCAAGGCCGGCGTCAGCCGCAGCTGAGGCGATGATGCCGTTTGCAAGCAGGCTTGGCCTGTGGCCGCCGGCGCAGCAAATCCGTATCCGGCTGCAGGCGGCGTTCGTGGTGCTGTTCGTGCTGATGCTGCTGCTGACCGTGGTCGGGGTCGACGGCATGCGCGTCACCCTGCGCACGCTGACGGGCTTTCGCGAAGAAGTGATGCCGGAGCTGGCCCAGGTGCTGGAGCTGGCCGAAAAGGTGTCGCAGGTGGCGGCCGTGGCACCGAACCTGGCCGATACCTACGCGCCCGGTTCGCTGGGTAACGATATTCGCCGGCTGCAATTCCTGATGAGCGACATTCGCCGCCTGTCTCGCACGCTGCCGGCGCAGGCCGACGCCGAGCTGGCGGTCAGCACCATGCTGGAGGGCGCCGAGCGGGACCTGCAGCAGTTGCTGCTGTTGTCCAGCGACAAGCGTCGTCATCAGGACATTCTCGACATCTACCTGCAGCGGCTGGATTGGCTGGGGGCGCAGCTGGCCAGCCGCGACCATGCCCGTGCGCAGCAGGCGCCAACCCTGCTGCCCCTGTGGCAGACACTGCTGGCGGTGCCGCTGGCACGTGATCGCGCCCGGCTGGGGGGGCTGGAGGCCGATGCCGAGGCGCTGATGCTGGCGATGCAGCGGCGCGGGGAGCTGAAGGCGCTGCCGCCGTGGCTGGCGATCGAACTGGAGGTGATGCTCGCCTCAGAGCAGAACATCTTCGAGCAGCGCCGGCGCATCGTCGAGATCAATGACCGCATGGCGGCCTTGCTGCAGCTGTATCGCGGCAATGCCGAACACCTCAGCCTGCGCAGCGCCCATTACGTCAAGGCGCTGCGGGCACGCGCCGATCAGCGCAGCGCACAGGTGCAGGCCACCATCCGTTCCGGTATCAGTGGCCTGATGCTGCTGGCGGCGGTGGGGGTCGTCATTGCCTTGCTGGCTGCCGGCTATGTGCGGCGGGTAGCCGGGCAGATCCAGTCCATCGCCTCGGTCATGAGCAAGCTGGCCGCCGGTGACCTGCGCCAGGCGACACCGGCCACCGAGCGTCGCGACGAGATCGGCGAGCTGGCGCGTGCCTTCCAGGTGTTCCGCGACGTGCTGCTGGAAAAGCAGCGTCTGGCCCAGGGCATGGAGGTGCAGCAGCGGCTGCTGCAGACGGTCTTCCTCAGCATGAATGACGGCTTGTCGGTCTACGACGCCCAGGGCGGCCTGATGGTGTGGAACCCGCGCTTCCCGGCCATGCTGGGCATCAGCGAGGGACAGCTGTCGGTGGGCATGCCGTTGGCGACGCTGCGCGGCAGCATGGCGCCGGGCACGCGCTGGCAGGTGCTGGGCAACGACGCCGTCACCTATATCGGCGACGGTCGCGAACGGATTGCCAGCAATGCCGAATTGCACCTGCCCGATGGCCGGGTGCTGGAGTTTTTCAGCCGCGCGATGCCGGAAGGGGGCTGGGTGGCCGTGTGCCGCGATGTTTCCGCCCGTCGCGCCGCGGAAAACCAGGTGCGGCAGATGCAGAAAATGGAGGTGCTGGGCCAGCTGACCGGCGGGGTGGCGCACGACTTCAACAATATCCTGGTGGCCATCCTCGGCAACCTGGAGCTGCTGGAAAAGCGCGACGACCTGCCGCCGGAGGCCCGTCGCCGGCTGGAACGCGCCCATGCCGCCGCCAACAAGGCGGCGGCGTTGACGCGACGACTGCTGGCCTTTGCCCGCCGCCAGCCGCTGAGCAACGAGCTGGTCGATTGCAGCGACATGCTGCACGAGATGCTGGACCTGATCGAATACAGCGTCAGCGAGGGCATCCAAGTCGGGATCGAGGCAGAGCCGGGGTTGACGGTGTGCGTCGATCGCGGCCAGCTGGAAAACGCCATTCTCAATCTGGCACTGAACGGCTCGCAGGCGATGGGCGATCGCGGCCGGCTGCAACTGCGGGCCGAGCGTTGTGCGCACGGTCACCCCTTGCCGGCGGGCGACGCCATCTGCCTCAGCGTGAACGACAACGGCCCCGGCATTCCACCGGAAGTGCTGCCGCACGTGCTGGAGCCGTTCTTTACCACCAAGGAGCACGGCAAGGGCAGCGGTCTGGGCTTGTCCATCGTCTACGGCTTCGTGCGCCAGAGCGGCGGTGAACTGGAAATCAGCAGCCGGCAGGGGCAGGGCACCACCATCCGCATCTGGCTGCCGGCCTGCGCCGCACAGGCCGGGGCGGGCGCCGATCCGGTACCGCTCCCCCCGGTGCCGCGCGGCCTGCGCGTGCTACTGGTGGAGGACGACGCCGACGTGCGCGACACCTCGCTGGCGCTGCTGCAGCAGCTGGGTGCCGAGGTCAGCGCGGTAGCGGGGGAAGAGGCGGCGTTGCAGTGGCTGCAGGCCGGCGGCGTGGCGGACATGGTGCTGTCGGACATCATGCTCGGTGACGGGGGCGACGGCGTGCACCTGTACCGCCGTCTGCAGCAAGGTTGGCCGCAACTGCCGGTGGTGCTCGCCTCCGGCCTGCCGCCGGAGCACCACGCCAGCCGCCGGGACTGGCCCGGGCAGGCGATCTTTCTCGCCAAGCCGTACAGCCTGGCAGACCTTGCCCGGCTGTTGCAGCAACTGCCGGCGGCCAGGCGCTGAGCGGACGGGCTTGTTGCAATTGTTAACCGCCGCGTGCCGCATCTGAAATCCGTCATTAACTTCGCCGCGTTTAGATGGCAGCAACACAACGTGAGCCACGATACAGAGAGCGCCGGGCCACGCTGTTGCCACGCTAACGAGGAGAGACAAAGTGATGAAACGTAGCCTGATCAGTGTTGCCGTCTTGCTGGGTGTTGCCGCCTCGGCACAGGCTGCCAGCCTGAAGATTTCCTGTGGTGCCGTCGGCCAGGAGCTGGAACTGTGCAAGCAGGCGGTGGCGCAATGGAGCAAGAAGACCGGCCACGATGTGCAGGTGGTGGCCACCCCCAACGACTCCAACGAACGGCTGGCGCTGTACCAGCAGATCCTGGGCAGCGGCTCGGACAAGATCGACGTCTTCCAGATCGACGTGGTCTGGCCCGGCATCCTCGCCAACCACCTTGCCGACCTGAAACCGCTGGCCAGGGGCGCCGAGAAGCAGCACTTCGCCGGCATCGTCAGCAATAACACCGTGGCCGGCCGCCTGGTGGCGATGCCGTGGTTTACCGACGCCGGCCTGCTGTACTACCGCAAGGACCTGCTGGCCAAGTACCGGCTGCCGGCACCGAAAACCTGGGAAGAGCTGACCGCCAGTGCCAAAAAGATACAGGACGGCGAGCGCGCCGCCGGCAACGACAGGATGTGGGGCTATGTGTGGCAGGGCCGCGCCTACGAGGGTCTGAGCTGCGACGCGCTGGAGTGGCTGGTCAGCTACAAGGGCGGCACCATCATCGACAATGCCAGCGGCAAGCCCACCATCAACAATCCGCAAGCGGTGAAGGCATTGCAGACCGCCGCCGGCTGGGTGGGCACCATCACGCCCAAGGCGGTGCTGAACTACGGCGAGGAAGAGGCGCGCGGCGTGTTCCAGGCCGGCAATGCCGTTTTCATGCGCAACTGGCCTTACGCCTGGGCGCTGACCCAGAAGGACGACAGCGCGGTCAGGGGCAAGGTCGGCGTGATGGCCCTGCCCAGGGGCGGGGCGGACGGCCGCAACGCCGCCACCCTGGGCGGCTGGCAGCTGGCGGTGTCGAAGTACACCAAGAACCCGCAACTGGCCGCCGAGCTGGTGCTGTTCCTGACCGGCAGCGAGGTGCAGAAGCAGCGCGCCATCAACGGCGCCTACAACCCGACCATCGGCGCACTGTACCGCGATCCGGCGGTGCTGAAAGCCAACCCCTTCTTCGGCGAGTTGTACAACACCTTCACCAGTGCGGTGGGACGGCCATCCTCGATCACCGGCACCCGCTACAACCAGGTCAGCAACCAGTTCTGGAATGCCACCCACGACGTGCTGTCCGGCAAGTCCGATGCCGCCTCGGCTCTCGCGCGGCTGGACGCCTCGCTGAAGCGGCTGGCGCCGGCCGGCTTCGGCCGCGCGCAGTAAGCCGCCATCCCGGCCTGCCGTCGGCAGCGCCGGGACGTCTTCCCCTGTTGAACCTGTCGTCCAACCCGTGTTCCGGCGTGCGGCCAACCTTGCGGTTGCCCGCCAACGTTGGCCGCGGCGTGGCGACCTGCTGGAGTCACGCTCATGTCGAGTGAAACCCTCGCCCCGCCGTTGTGCCTGCCGCCCCGGGCGGTCTCTTCGCTGCAGCGCTCGCGCCAGCGCATGGCCTGGCTGCTGGTGGCGCCGTCCCTGCTGGTGTTGCTGGCGATTGCCGGCCTGCCGCTGCTGCGTACCTTCTGGATGAGCCTCAGCGATGCGCAGCTGGCGGACTTGTCCAGCCGCCAGTTTGTCGGGCTGGCCAACTACATCGGCGACAGCGGTGTGCTCAGCGATCCGGAGTGGTGGGGCGCGGTGCGCAACACGCTGTGGTTCGCGCTGATGTCGGTGGGCATGGAAACCGTGCTCGGACTCGGTATCGCCCTGATGCTCAATCACCCGTCGCGGCTGAAGACGCTGCTGCGGGCAGCGGTGCTGGTGCCGTGGGCCATTCCCACCGTGGTGTCGGCCAAGATGTGGAGCTGGATGCTGCACGACCAGTTCGGCGTCATCAACGCCATGCTGCTGGCGCTCGGCCTCATCGGCGAGCCACTGGCGTGGACCGCCGATCCGGACCTCGCCTTTGTCACCATCGTGCTGGTCGACGTGTGGAAAACCACGCCCTTCATGGCGCTCCTGATCCTGGCCGCGCTGCAGATGGTGCCCTCTGACTGCTACGAGGCGGCGCGGGTGGACGGCGTGCCGAAATGGTCGGTGTTCCTCCATCTCACCCTGCCGCTGATCACCCCGGCGGTGCTGGTGGCGATGATTTTCCGCACCCTCGACGCGCTGCGCGTGTTCGACCTGATCTACGTGATGACCTCCAACAGCCGCACGACCAAGAGCATGTCGGTCTACGTGCGCGAGCAGATGATCGATTTCCAGCTGGTCGGCTATGGCTCGGCGGCAGCGACGCTGCTGTTCCTGATCATCGCGCTGATCACGCTGGCCTACATGGCGCTGGCGCGCCGCCGCATGGAAGGACACTGAAATGAAAAGAATGGCATGGACCGACGTGCTGTACTGGCTGGCGCTACCGCTGGTGTTGCTGTTTGCGCTGTTTCCCTTTGTGTACGCCATCGCCAGCTCGTTCAAGCGCGGCAATGCGCTGTTCTCCAGCGATTTCTGGCCGCAGACATGGAGTGCGGCCAACTATGTGGCGGTGTTCGCCGAGCAGCCGTTCGGCCAGAACCTACTCAACTCGGTGCTGGTCGCCGGCGGCGTGGTGCTGCTGTCGCTCTCCGTATCGCTGCTGGCCGCCTACGCGCTGGGGCGGGTGACGTTCCGCGGCCGCGGCCTGCTGATGATGACCATCCTCGGCGTGTCGATGTTTCCGCAGGTGGCCATCCTGTCCGGCCTGTTCGAGCTGATTACCTGGCTGGGCCTGTACGACAGCCTGTGGGCGCTGGTGCTGTCCGACCTGATCTTCACGCTGCCGTTCACGGTGTGGGTGCTGGTGACCTTCATGCGCGAGCTGCCGAAGGAACTGGAAGAGGCGGCGCTGATGGACGGTGCCGGGGTGCTGACCGTGATCTTCCGCATCTTCCTGCCGCTGCTGTGGCCGGCGGTGGCGGCCACCTCGCTCTTGGCCTTCATCGCGGCGTGGAACGAGTTCCTGTTCGCGCTCACCTTCACCCTGTCCGGCGAGCAGCGCACCGTGCCGGTGGCCATCGCGCTGATTTCCGGCGCCAGCAGCTACGAGCTGCCGTGGGGCAACATCATGGCCGCCTCGGTGATCGTGACCGTACCGCTGATCGTGCTGGTGCTGATCTTCCAGCGTCATATCGTGTCGGGCCTCACCGCCGGTGCGGTGAAGGGCTGATTTTCAATTGGCCACGAAACCCACGAAAAACACGGAATAAAAGCGGGATAAATTTTCTTAAGAATTGCGTGGTTTTTTCTGGGTAATGGATAGCGGTCGTTTCACCTCTGGAATGGCCGTGTCCTGATTTCGTGGGTTTTGTGGATTTCGTGGCGAAAGGTTTTTACTATGCAAACAAATAAAGACTGGTGGCGCAATACCGTTATTTACCAGATTTATCCGCGCAGTTTCCAGGACAGCAATGGCGACGGTATCGGCGACTTGCCGGGGATTACCCGCCGCCTGCCGCATATTGCCGAGCTGGGCGCCGAGGCGATCTGGATTTCACCGTTCTTTACCTCGCCGATGGCCGATTTCGGCTACGACGTGTCCGACTACTGCGACGTGGACCCGATGTTCGGCACGCTGGACGATTTCCGCACGCTGGTCGGCCGCGCCCACGAACTGGGCCTGAAGGTGCTGATCGACCTGGTGCTGAGCCACACCTCCGACCAGCACCCGTGGTTTGCCGAAAGCCGCACCAGCCGCGACAACGCGCGCGCCGACTGGTACGTGTGGGCGGATGCCAAAGCGGAAGGCTCGCCGCCGAATAACTGGCTCAGCATCTTCGGCGGCAGCGCCTGGCAGTGGGATGCGCGCCGCGGCCAGTACTACCTGCACAACTTCCTCACCAGCCAGCCCGACCTCAACTTCCACCAGCCGGCGGTGCAGGATGCGGTGCTGGACGTGGCGCGCTTCTGGCTGCAGCTGGGTGTGGACGGCTTCCGTCTCGACACCGTCAACTTCTACACCCACGACGCGCAGCTGCGCGACAACCCGCCGCAGCCGGCGGGCAGCTATGCCGGCGGCGTGCCGCGGAGCAATCCCTACGCCTTCCAGCGCCACCTGTACGACAAGACGCAGCCGGAAAACCTGCCGTTCATCCGCCGCCTGCGCGCGCTGTGCGACGAATTCGGCGCCATCACCGTGGGCGAGATCGGCGACGACCAGCAGTACCAGACCCTGCGCGACTACACCGCCGGCAGCGAGCTGCTGCACATGGCCTACGTGTTCACCCTGCTGACCGAGCGCTGCGATCCGCCCTACCTGCACGAGGTGCTGGCCGAGTACCTGCGCGAGGCCGGCGACGCCACCGTGTGCTGGGCGCTGTCCAATCACGACAATAGCCGCGTGGTCAGCCGCTGGGCGGCGCTGGGCGGCAGCGAGGCGGCGCGCGCGCGCGTGTTTGCCGCGCTGCTGCTGAGCCTGCCGGGGCCGGTGTGCCTGTACCAGGGCGAGGAATTGGGCTGGCCCGAGGCCGAGGTGAGCTACGAGCAGCTGCAAGACCCGTACGCCAAGGTGCTGTGGCCCGAGTACAAGGGCCGCGACGGCTGCCGCACGCCGATGGCGTGGGACGACGGCGCCGACGGCGGCTTTGGCAGCGCCGCACCGTGGCTGCCGCTGGCGCCCGCGCACCGCGCGCAGGCTGTGGCGCGGCAACAGGCGGAGGCGGACAGCACGCTGAGCTACTGGCGCCGGCTGCTGGCTTGGCGCGGGACGCAGCCGGCGCTGCGGCACGGCGAGCTGCAATTGCAGCCGGCCGATGCGCAGCTCCTGTGTTTTGACCGCGTGCTGCCGGAGGCACGCGTGCGCTGCGTCTTCAACCTGTCCGCCACTGCGGCCAACCTTGTACTGCCGGCCGGCGCCCGCGTGCTGGCGGCCAGCCATCCGGACGCCGGCCGGGTCGAAGATGGCCAGCCGCTGCCGGCCATGTCGGCCGTCTTTGTTTCCCTGCCACAGGAGTACGCAGCATGAGCCAGATCCGCTTGCAGCACATCCAGAAACGCTTCGGCGACAACCCCATCCTCGCCGATATCGACCTCACCATTGAACGCGGCGAGTTCTGCGTGTTCATCGGCCCCTCCGGCTGCGGCAAGTCCACGCTGCTGCGCCTGATCGCCGGGCTGGACGACGCCAGCGGCGGCGACATCCACATCGACGGCGTGCGCGTTAACGATCTGCCGCCGGCCCGGCGCGACGTGGCCATGGTGTTCCAGAGCTACGCGCTGTATCCGCACATGACGGTGTACGACAACCTGGCCTTCGGCCTGCGCCACCTGAAGCTGGGCGAGGCCGAGATCGAGCGCCGCGTGCGCGTCGCCGCCGAATCGCTGCACCTCACGCCGCTGCTCGCGCGCAAGCCCGGCGCGCTGTCCGGCGGCCAGCGGCAGCGCGTGGCCATCGGCCGCGCCATCGTGCGCCAGCCCAAGGTGTTCCTGTTCGACGAGCCGCTGTCCAACCTCGACGCCTCGCTGCGGGTCAAGACGCGGGTGGAAATCGCCCGCCTGCACCGCGAGCTGGGCAATGTCAGCATGATCTACGTCACCCACGACCAGACCGAGGCGATGACGCTGGCCGACAAGATCGTGCTGCTCAAGCCGCTGGCCGGGCAGGAGGGCATGCCCAGCATCGCCCAGGTCGGCCATCCGCTGGAGCTGTATCACCATCCGCGCAGCCGTTTTGTCGCCAGCTTCATCGGCTCCCCGGGGATGAACGTCTTCGATGCCGAGGTGCTGGCCGCCAGCGGCGACGGCGTGCAGTGCCGCGCCGGTGGCCAGGTCCTGGACGCGGCGGTGAACGGTCGCCATTGCGCTATCGGCAGCACGCTGACGCTGGGCGTGCGCCCGGAGCACGTGCTGTGCGGCGAAGGCCCGCATCTGGGCCGCGTCACCCACCTGGAGCACCTGGGCGAGCACAGCTACGCCTATCTCGACTGCGCGCTGTCCCCGGCGCCGCTGGTGGTGAAGGTGATGCAGTCGGCACTGGCGATCGGCGACACGCTGCGCTTCGCACTGCCTGCCGGGCAACTGCACGCCTTTGTCGCCGATGGCGAGGCGCTGCCAAGGTTGGCCGCATTGCCGCCGGCGGCAATGCGGGCGGTCAGTGCGGTAGCCTGATGAAGGGCATCAAACAGGCAAAAGGCGCAGTGCGCCTTTTGTTTTATCCGCTTTATTTCAAATATTAATCAGGCGTTAATTTTGTTATTTAAATTTTGTTGTGTTTAACCAATTCATTTTTAATATTGAATCAATTTTTACGGTAATGAATTGGCTGCGGGTTTTATATTGTTTTTAATGTCTCTCAGCCGACAGGCTGCAAAATAAAACACAACAGAGAGAGACAACATGAAACATACTTTTATCGCAATGGCGATGATGGGCGCCTTTTCTTCTGCCGCGATGGCGGAGGATTTCATTAAACTGACCGGCAAGGCGGAAATCGGTTTTCACGCCTTCGAGGAAAACGGCGTCTCGAAACGCGAATTCCAGGATGCCGGCTCCGAACTGAATGTCGTCGGCCAGGCCGACATTGGCAACGGCCTGACCGCCTTGCTGCAGGTCAATACCGACGTCAAGCTCGACAACAGCAAGGGCAGCGACCATTTCGCCAACGGCGATACCTTTGTCGGCCTGCGCGGCGACTTCGGCACCGTCAAGCTGGGACGCGGCATCAATGCCTACGGCGACGGCTACTTCAAGGCCAATTTCTACAAGTACGACATCAGCCCGGCCAGTGCCGGCATTCCGTCCGGTGGCGGCGACAACCGTGGCGCCTTCAAGTACGAAGCGCCGGTGCTGGACGGCCTGGCGCTGTCGCTGAGCTACGCGCCGGGCAAGGACAAGACCGAGAGCACCCGCGCCACCGACGCCTGGGCGGTCAGCGGCACCTACGAAAAGGGCCGCTTCGGCGTGCGCCTGTCGCAGGCCGGGCAAAGCAGCGTCAATGGCCGCAGCAAGCAGGACACCCTGCTGGCCTTCAAGCTGCTGCCCACGCCGGGCCTCACGCTGTCGCTTGAGCTGGATCGTGCCCGCAACGAGTCGGGGCAGCGCCAGCTGGCCAGCGCCACCTATGCGGAATACAAGCCGGCGCGGCTGGGGCTGCGTGCCGGTTACCTGACCGCCAGCGACGCCGGCTTCGTGGCCGGCAGCCGGCAGCGTACGGCCTTGCTGGGGATGGACTACGATCTGTCTGCCAAGAACAGCCGCTTCCAGACCAGCCTGTTCGTGGAGGCGAGATCGGACAAGCTGGACGGCGGCCCGCGCAATCGCGACCTGATCGCCGGCGTGCACATCGGCTTTTGAGCGACGCCGTACGGCAACAACGCCTGCCGTTGCTGGCAGGCGTTTTTCATTTGGCAACGGCCGGCATCCTGTCCGGCCAGGAAGGACAACACGATGAAAACGGAATGGCCGCAACTGGTCGCGCTGGGCGAGGCGCTGACCGACCTGATCGACGATGGCGATGGCCGCTGGCTGGAGCGCTGCGGCGGGGCGCCGTGGAATGTGGCGCGCATCATGGCGCAGTGGGGCGTGGGCAGTGCCTTTGCCGGCGCGGTCAGCCGCGACTGCTTCGGCGAGCGCCTCCTCGCGGCCAGCCGCGACGCCGGCCTGGACCTGCGCTTCTTGCAGCAGTACGACCAGTCGCCGCTGCTGGCGATGGTCTACGGCACGCAGCCGCCGCGCTACTTCTTTGTCGGCGACGACAGCGCCGATTTGTACTTCGATCCGGCTTTGCTGCCGCAAGGTTGGCCGCAACACGCGCAGTGGGCGCTGTTCGGCGGCATCAGCCTGGCGCGGCCGCCGCTGGCCGCGCGACTGCTGCAGGTGGCGCAAGCGCTGAAGCGGCAGGGTGTGCGCCTGTGTTACGACCCGAATTTCCGGGTGCTGATGGACGAGCGCTACGATCCGCTGTTGCGGACCATGGCCGGACTGGCCGACGTGATCAAGGTATCGGATGAGGACCTGCACGGCCTGTTTCGTCACCACGACGTGGCTGCGGCGCTGGCCACGCTGCAGCAGTGGCAGCCGCAGGCGCTGATCATGCTGACCCGGGGCGCGACAGGGGCGGAGCTGTGGCAGGGCGGTGCCTGCCTGGCGCGTTGCGTGCCGCCCTCGCTGCGGGTGGTCGATACCGTGGGCGCCGGCGATGCCAGCATGGCCGGGCTGCTGTACAGCCTGATCACCCGGCCGCAGGCGACGGCGCAACAGCACCTGCAGCAGGCCGTGGCCAGCGGCAGCGCGGCCTGCCTGCTGGCCGGCGCCAACGTGCCCGCGCTGGCAGCGGTCACGGCCTTGCTCGACTGAAACGCCACGCAAGCCTGGTCGCAGGCCATGCCGGCGGCAACCCTGTCGGTAGCAGGGTTGGCGCTGGCCGGTGTGCGCGCCATAATCGGCGGTTCGCCGGCGTTGCCGTCCCCGCGTTGTCGCGGGGCGGCAATGCAATCGCCATCGTCCCGCCACAGGTCCTCCCCCATGCGCCGAATGCTTGCCCTGCTACTGTGTTGCCTCAGCCTGCCCGCGATGGCGCTGTCGGTGACCTTCATCAATCCCGGCAAGCACGACGAGGTGTACTGGCTGACCGCGACGCGGGCGATGGAGGCGGCAGCAAGCGATCTCGGCATCCGGCTGCAGGTGCTGTACGCCGAGCGCGAGCACCCGCGCGCGCTGGCGCTGGCACGGCAGATCATCGCGCAGCCGGCGGCGCAGCGGCCGGATTACGTGGTGTTCAGCAACGACTACGGCACCGCGCCGGAGCTGCTGCGCCTGTTCGAGGCGGCCGGCATCCACAGTTTCATGGCGTTCAGCGGCCGCGACGACCAGCCGGGCCAGCCGGCAATCGGTCTGCCGCGCATGCACTTCCGCCACTGGCTCGGCTCGCTGGAGCCGCGCGCCGAGGACGCCGGCTACCTCACCGCGCGGGCGCTGATCGAGCGCGGCCGCCGCGCCGGCCTGCCGCGTATCAATGGCAAGCTGCCGCTGCTGGCTATCGGCGGCGACCGGTCCACGCCCAGTTCCCTGCTGCGCAGCGAAGGCATGCGCCGTGCGGTGACCGAGGCCGGCGACGTGGTGCTGCTGCAGGAGGTGTACGCCGGCTGGAGCCAGCAGCGCGCAGAGGAGCAGGGCGGCTGGCTGTTCCGGCGCTACCCGCAGGCGCGGCTGCTGTGGGCCGGCAACGACCTGATGGCCTTCGGCGCGATGGATGCCTGGCGTCAGCGCGGCGGTCAGCCGGGCAAGGACGCCTTCTTCAGCGGCATCAATACCTCGGCGCAGGCGCTGGCGGCACTGCGCGACGACAGCCTCAGCGTGCTGGCCGGCGGCCACTTCATTGCCGGTGCCTGGTCGCTGGTGATGCTCTACGATTACCATCATGGACGCGACTTTGCCGACGAGGGGCTGGAGCTGGTGCGGCCGATGTTCACCCTGTTCAACGACCGCAGCGCGGCGCAGTTCATGCAACGCTACGGCAAGCTGGATTTCAGTCGCGTCGATTTCCGCCGTTACAGCAAGCAGCACAACCCCGGGCTGCGTCGCTACAACTTCGATTTCCGCCAGCTGCTGTAATGCACGAGGAGTCATGGTGACCGCTGCCTACCGTCCGCTCGCCCATGTGCTGATCCGCCGCATCGTGCTGCTGGCGACCGCCTGTGCGCTGCTGCTCAGCGCGGTGCAGGGCGTGCTGACCTACCGCCAGGTGCAGCAGCGCTTCGAGGCCACGCTGCAGGACATCGTCAGCAGCAACCTGCCGATGCTGTCGGTGGGCATCTGGGACATCGAGGCCGAGGCGGTGCGCCGTCAGGTGGAAACCATCGTCGCCAAGCCGGAGATCGGCTATGCGCGGCTGAATGTCGCCACCGGCCAGGTGTTCGAGGCCGGCGACGCCGCGCTGCTGCGGCAGCAGCCGGGCCGCCGCTTCGAGATTCCGCCGCCGCGCGGCAGCGGCGAGGCGCTGGGCACGCTGCTGATCGTGGTGCAGCCGGCACTGCTGTACCAGGCGCTGACGCAGGCGCTGCTCGCCATCTTCCTCGGCTACCTGCTGCTGACGCTGCTGATCTGCAGCCTGGTCGCCTACGTGCTGCGCCGCGAGGTGGAGCACCCGCTGCGCGGCATGGCCGAGTTTGCCGGCCGGCTGGCGCCGTCGTCGCTGACCGTGCCGCTGCAGCTGTCGCGGCCGGCGCGGCCGCATCACGACGAGATCGACCTGGTGGCGCGCGGTTTTGCCACGCTGCAGGCGGCGATCAGTCGCCACATCGATACCCTCGACCAGCAGGTGGAGGAGCGCACCCGGCAGCTGGATGCCGCGCTCAGCGACATCCGCGAGCTGTCGATCCGCGACGGGCTGACCGGCTGCTACAACCGCGCGCTGCTCAGCGAGCGGCTGCCGTCGGAGCTGGAGCGCGCGCAGCGCTACCAGCGGCCGCTGGCGGTGGTGTTTTGCGACGCCGACCACTTCAAGCCGGTCAACGACCGTTTCGGCCACCTCGCCGGCGACGAGGTGCTGCGTGCCATCGCGCTGCGCATCGGCAGCCAGCTGCGGCAGGACATCGACTGGGTGGTGCGCTTCGGCGGCGAGGAGTTCGTCATCGTGCTGCCGGAAACCGATCTTGCCGCGGCGCTGGTGACGGCGGAGCGACTGCGCGCGGCGATCAGCACCTCGGTGATCCTCGCCGACGGCCGCACGGTGCAGATCACCGCCAGCCTGGGGGTGGCCGCGTTCCAGAGCGGGGAGGACGTGGAGAGCCTGCTCAACCGCGCCGATACCCAGCTGTACCTGGCGAAGCAGGGCGGGCGCAACCGGGTGATGGGCTAGCCGCCGTCACCGTGTAGCCTCGCCTCTGTCGTCGCCATTGCGGCCAACCTTGTCTCAAGGTTGGCCGCAGTGTTTGGTAGGTCGCGGCACGCAACCGGGGTGCCGGCGGGAACTTGCCATATACCCTAGTGGGGTATATGATGGCTTAGCGTTGACCATTCCCGGAGCCGTGCCATGTCTGCTACCCGCATCACCCTGCCTGTCGAAGGCATGACCTGCGCCGCCTGCGCGCTGCGCATCGAAAAAGTGCTGTCGCGGCAACCGGGGGTCAGCGCCAGCGTCAGTTTTGCCAGCGAGAGCGCGCAGATCAGTTATGACCCGCAGCAACGCAATGTCGAACAGCTGGTGGCGGCGATCGGGCAGGCCGGCTTCAGCGTGCCGCCGCAAATACTGCAGCTGGAGATTGAGGGCATGACCTGCGCCGCCTGCGCCACGCGCATCGAAAAGGTACTCAACCGCCAGCCGGGGGTGAGCGCGACGGTCAATTTCGCCAGCGAGACGGCACGGCTGCAGCTGGCGCCGGGCGCACCCGACACCGCGCAGCTGCTGGCGGCGGTGAGCCAGGCCGGCTACGGCGCCCGCATCGCCGAGGAACAGGGCGGCGACAGCCGTGAGCAGCGCGCCGCTGCGCGCTACCGGCAGGAGCTGCGCTGGTTCTGGCTGGCGGCGGCACTGACGCTGCCCTTCCTGCTGGAAATGGTGCCGATGCTGCTGGGCAGCCATCACGGCTATCTGCCGCGCTACTGGCAGCTGCTGCTGGCTACCCCGGTGCAATGGCTGGCCGGCTGGCGTTTCTACCGCGGCGCCTGGCACGCGCTGCGCGGCGGCGGTGCCAATATGGACGTGCTGGTGGCGCTGGGTACCGGCATGGCGTGGGCGTGGTCGGCGTGGGTGACGGTGGCCGGCTGGTCGCAGCAGCACGTCTATTTCGAGGCCAGCGCGGCGGTGATCACGCTGGTGTTGCTGGGCAAGCTGCTGGAGGCGCGTGCCAAGGGCCGCACCGCCGGCGCCATCCGCAGCCTGCTGGCGCTGACCCCGAAAACCGCCCGCGTCGAGCAGGGTGGCGTGGTGCTGGAGAAACCGCTGTCGGCACTGCAAACCGGCGACGTGGTGCTGGTGCAGCACGGCGAACGGGTGGCGGTGGACGGCACCGTGATCGACGGCGCGGCGGTGCTGGACGAGAGCCTGCTCACCGGCGAAAGCCTGCCGGTGGAGCGCCGCGCGGGCGACAGCGTCTACGCCGGCACCCACAACCAGGGCGGCATGCTGAAGGTGAGCGCCACCGCGGTCGGCAACCGCACCCAACTCGCCGCCATCGTGCGCCGCGTCGCCGAGGCGCAGGGCAGCAAGGCGCCGATCCAGCAGCTGGCCGACCGTATCTCGGGGGTATTCGTGCCGGTGGTGGTCGCTATCGCCACGCTGACTTTTGCCGCCACCGGACTGCTCACCGGCGACTGGCAACAGGCGCTGATCCACGCGGTGGCGGTGCTGGTGATCGCCTGTCCTTGCGCGCTGGGGCTGGCGACGCCGACCGCCGTGATGGTCGGCATGGGCAACGGCGCACGTCGCGGCGTGCTGTTCCGCAATGCCGCGGCGCTGGAGCATGCGGCGGCGATCCGGCTGCTGGTGGTGGACAAGACCGGTACCCTCACCGAAGGCAAGCCGCAGGTCAGCGACCTGCTGCCGCTGGCGGAGGTGGACGAGAACGGCCTGCTGGCGCTGGCCGCCGCCGCCGAGGCCGGCTCCGAACACCCGCTGGGGCGTGCGGTGGTAGCCGCCGCCAGCGCCCGCGGCCTGTCCCTGCCGGCGGTGAGCGCCTTCCAGGCGCACGTCGGGCAGGGCGTCAGCGTCACGCTGGCCGGCAGCACGCTGCGGGTCGGGGTGCCGGACTGGGCGCTGGGCAGCGTGCCGGCGGCGGCGCAGCCGTGGTACGCGCAGGGCAAGACGGTGCTGGCGGTCAGCCGCGACGGCGTGGCGCTGGGGATGATTGCGCTGGCCGACCAGCTGCGCGCCAGCTCGGCGCAGGCGGTGGGCGCGCTGCAGGCGCAGGGTATCCGCGTGGTGATGCTGACCGGCGACAAGCTGGCCAGCGCCGAACACATCGCCGCGCAGGCCGGCATCGCCGAGGTGCACGCCGCGTTGCGGCCGGAGGACAAGGCGGCACTGGTCAAGGCGTGGCAGGCGCAGGGGCAGGTGGTGGCGATGGTTGGCGACGGCGTCAACGACGCACCGGCGCTGGCCGCGGCCAACGTCAGCTTTGCCATGGGCGCCGGCTCCGATGTCGCCATCGACACCGCCGACGTGACGCTGATGGCCGGCGACCTGCTGCACCTGGTCGACGCCATCCGCCTGTCGCGCGCCACGCTGCGCAAGATCCGCCAGAACCTGTTCTTCGCCTTCATCTACAACGTGCTCGGCATCCCGCTGGCGGCACTGGGGCTGCTCAATCCGGTGATCGCCGGCGCGGCGATGGCGCTGAGCTCGGTGTCGGTGGTCAGCAACTCGCTGCTGCTGCGCCGCTGGCGGTAGTTGACGGTTGGCGTTGCGGCCAACCTTGTGCCGGCTGGCCCGGCACCGCTCGCTGCCTGCAGTCCGGCGGCCTTCTCCAGCCTCAGGCCAGCGGCACGAACCACTCCTCGTGCCGCGCCAGCGCGGCCAGCAACGGCCGTGCCGCCAGCGCACCTTGCAGCGCCTGCTGCAGCGCGGCGGTGTCGGCCACCGGCTCGTACACCTCCATCCAGGTCTGCGCATCGTCGCGGCGTTGCAATAATCTGCTCTTGATGTTGGTTGTTTTCTCGATTTCTGCCAGTAGCGTTTCTGCCTGTTGCCGGATTGGCAGAATGTTGTCCTGCACGCGGTAGTAGATGTAAAGCGCGGCGGCCATGTTTACTCCTTTTGCACTGCAAAAATAAGGTTATGATAGCCGCTTCGATAGCGACAGAACGGGACGGTAGCATGCAGGCGGGTGAGGGCAAGTTGACCCTGGTGGTGATCGGCGTCGGCCTGATTGGCGGTTCGTTTGCGCTGGCACTGAAGCGTGCCGGCAAGGTTGGCCGCGTGATCGGGGTCGGCCGCTCGGCGGCCAACCTGGAGCGCGCCGTCGAGCTGGGCGTCATCGACGAGGCCAGCCACAGCGCCGCCGACGCGGTGCGCCACGCCGACATCGTGCTGGTGGCGACGCCGGTGGGGCAGATGGCGCGCGTGTTCGCCGACATTGCACCGCAGCTGCCGGCACACTGCGTGGTCACCGACGGCGGCAGCACCAAGAGCGACGTGGTGGCGCTGATGCGCACGCAGCTGCCGCGGCAGCTGGCGCAGTGCGTGCCGGCGCACCCGATTGCCGGCTCCGACCTGTCCGGCGCCGTCGCCGCGCAGTACGGCCTGTACGACAACCGCCGCATCGTGGTGACGCCGCTGCCGGAAACGGCGCAGGCCGCCGCCGCTCTGGTGCGTGAGCTGTGGCAGGCCTGCGGCGCGCGGGTCTACGAGATGAGCGCCGCCGAGCACGACGCGGTGTTCGCCACCGTCAGCCACCTGCCGCATCTGCTGGCCTTCGCCTATGTCGACATGATTGTTGGCAAGGCCGACGGTGAGCGCTGTTTCGATTTTGCCGCCACCGGTTTTCGCGATTTCACCCGCATCGCCGGCAGCCATCCGGAGATGTGGCGCGATATCGCGCTGGCCAACCGCGACGCGCTGCTGGCCGAGCTGGACGGCTACCGCGCGGCGCTGGACAGCCTGCGCGATGAGCTGGCCAGCGGCGATGCCGCGGCGCTGACCGCGCGTTTCGAGCGCGCGCGCGAGGCGCGCCACGGCTGGCACCAGAAGTTCCTGCGGGGCAATGCATGAGCGCGCCGCACGCCACCACCATCTGGGTCGACGCCGACGCCTGCCCGGCGGTGATCAAGGACATCCTGTTCCGCGCCGCCGACCGCACCGCCACCCGCACCGTACTGGTCGCCAACCAGCTGCTGCGCGTGCCGCCGTCGCCACACATCCGCGCACAGCAGGTGCCGGCCGGCTTCGACGTTGCCGACAACCACATCGCGCAGCAGGCGCAGCCGGGCGACATCGTGGTCACCGCCGACATTCCGCTGGCGGCGCAGGTGGTGGCCAAGGGCGCGCTGGCGCTCAATCCACGCGGCGAGCTGTACAGCGACGCCACCATCCGCGAGGCGCTGACGCTGCGCAATTTCATGACCGAGCTGCGCGACAGCGGGGTGCAGACCGGCGGCCCGGGGGCGTTCAGCCAGCGCGACCGCGCCAACTTCGCCGCGCAGCTGGACAAGCTGCTGCACAAGTTGGCCGCACGCCGCCGCTGATCCATCGCCGCGGTCACGGCCAGCCTGTGCGAACACAGCCTCACCGCGTAGCTGAACCAAGGCGCGCCGCCGAGGACCGCAGCAGGCCTCACGACAAGGCGGCACAACCCAGCATCAGGGGAGGGCGGCGTTTAGCCGCCGTGCTGGCGGATCACCCCTTCCTTGTCCGCCGGCTGCCAGCCGGCCGGTTTCAGGATCTTGCCGTCTGCCCGACGCTCCACCTTGCCGTCGACGCACTTGGCGAGGTTGGCCGCGTGGATCGCATCGAACATCTTTTCCACTGGCAGCCCTTGCGACAGCAGCAGGCCGAGCAGCACGTTGAGCACGTCCACGCCTTCCGCCGCCAGCTCGGCGCGCAGCCGCGTCTGCTCTGCCGGCTCGGCCTGCTGGATGCGCTGGTAGTCCTGCAGTGCGACGGAAAACTCCTGCCACTCTTCCTGCAGCATGGTGTGCCACATCGCGAGGGCGGCGGCGTCGAATTGCGGCGTGGCCGGCAGGCTCATGTCGAAGCGCGCCATGAAATCGCGGCGCAGGGTGAACGGGTTGCTCATCTTGTGTTAAGTGTGGTTTATTGACGCAATATTTTGTGTTTTGTGCCCGCTGCTGGCAAGTGCCGGCCATGAAAAAAGCCGCTGCATTTGCAGCGGCTTTTGGCTTGCGGCCAACGTTCAGCGGTTTGCCAGCTGGCCCAGCACCTCGAAGTAGTCGGGGAAGGTCTTCGCCACGCACTTCGGGTCGTTGATGATTACCGGGGTACCGAGCAGGGCCACCAGCGAGAAGCACATCGCCATGCGGTGGTCGTCGTAGGTGTCGATCTCGGCATTGGGCGTCAGCGTCGCCGGCGGGGTGACGCTGATGCTGTCCTGCGTTTCCACCACCGTGGCACCGACCTTGCGCAGTTCGGTGGCCATCGCCGCCAGGCGGTCGGTTTCCTTCACGCGCCAGCTTTCCACGTTGCGGATAGTGGTGGTGCCGTTGGCGGCCAGCGCCGCCACCGCGATGGTCATCGCCGCGTCCGGGATGTGGTTGAGGTCGACGTCGATGGCCTGCAGGCCACCGGCCGGCGCGCGCGCTTCGATCCAGTTGTCGCCGATGCTGATCTCGGCGCCCATCAGCGCCAGCGCGTCGGCGAATTTCACGTCGCCCTGGATGCTGCTGCGGCCAACCCCTTCCACCCGTACCGGGCCACCGGCCAGCGCGCCGGCGGCGAGGAAGTAGGAGGCGCTGGAGGCATCGCCCTCGACGTGGATCTCGCCCGGCGAGCGGTAGCGCTGGCCGGCGGCAATGCTGAAGCGCTGCCAGCCGTCACGCTGCACCTGCACGCCGAAGCGCGCCATCAGGTTGAGGGTGATCTCGATATAGGGCTTGGAGATCAGCTCGCCGACCACCTCGATGGTGACTGCCTCGCCGGTCAGCGGCAGCGCCATCAGGAGCGCGGTGAGGAACTGGCTGGAGACGTTGCCCTTCACCGGAATGACCTTGCCGCTGTTGACGCCGGCCGGCTTGATCTGCAGCGGCGGGTAGCCGTCGTTGCCGAGGTAGGCGATATCGGCACCGGCCACGCGCAGCGCATCGACCAGGTCACCGATCGGGCGCTCGTGCATACGCGCCACGCCGTGCAGGTGATAGTGACCCTGCATCAGCGCCAGTGCCGCGGTCAGCGGGCGGAAGGCGGTGCCGGCGTTGCCGAGGAACAGGTCGGCTTCCTTGACCGCAAACATGCCGCCGGTGCCGTGCACCAGGAAGTCGCGGCTGTCGCCTTGCTGCTGGACGCTGACGCCGAGTGTGGCCAGGGCTTCCAGCATGCGGCTGATGTCGTCGGAATCGAGCAGGTCGCGCACCAGGGTCTGGCCGTCGGCCAGCGCGGCCAGCAGCAGGGTGCGGTTGGAAATGCTCTTCGAGCCGGGCAGTTTGACGGTGCCGGCAAGGCGGGGAATCGGGTGTAGCGTCAGTTGTTCCATGGCGGTCTTGCTCGTTGATTTTGTTCGGGGCGCGGCGCTGGCCGCTGTCTGCGCCGGTCGCGCGTGCGGCGCGCCGGCATCGGGTGATCTCTGTACCGACTGTACCGTTATTGTGCATTGCCGCGCAAACATCCGCTGCGGCGGCAGCTGCGTTACAATATCGGGTTTTCAGTCAGGCTTTCTTCCCATGGTCATGCTCCGCCCCGTTATTACCATCGATGGCCCGTCCGCCTCCGGCAAAGGCACCGTGGCGGCACTCGTTGCCCGCGAGCTGGGCTTCCATTATCTCGATTCCGGTGCGCTGTACCGGCTGGCCGCGCTGTACGCGCTGCGCGAAGGCGTGAGCTGGGAAGACGAAAACCAGGTCGCCAGGTTGGCCGCACAGCTGCCGGCGGCCTTTACCGACGACAAGGTGTGGCTGGATGGCCACGATGTCAGCGCCGCGATCCGCGCCGAGGATATCGGGATGGGCGCCTCCAGAATCGCCGCGCTGCCAAGCGTGCGCGCCGCGCTGCTCGAGCGCCAGCGTGCCTACCAGCAGACACCGGGGCTGGTGGCCGACGGCCGCGACATGGGTTCGGTGGTGTTTCCGCGCGCCGAGCTCAAGGTTTTCCTGACCGCCAGTGCCGAAGAACGTGCCGCGCGACGCTATAAGCAGTTGATCGCAAAAGGGGAATCTGCTAACCTCCCGCAGATTCAGCAGGATATTTGTGACCGTGACGCGCGTGACGCGGCACGGAGCGTTGCCCCGTTGAGACAAGAACCGGATGCCCGTTTGCTGGATACCTCCGCGCTCACCATTGACCAGGCGGTCAAGCAGGTGCTGCAGTGGTTTCGCGAACGATAAAGGCGCCCGGTTGTTCATTTTTGTAGCACGCTGCTTCGGTTTCCTTGCACCGGCAGCCCTCAAACCTAACCCCGCGTGACGCAAGGCATGCAACAAGAGTAAATCTGATGACTAACCTCGTAATGGATAGCTTCGCCGCCCTGTTTGAAGAGAGCCTGGCTCTGCAAGAAATGCGCGCCGGTGAAGTAATCACTGCTGAAGTCGTGTCCATCGACTCCAACTTCGTTACCGTTAACGCCGGTCTGAAGTCCGAGTCGCTGATCCCTGTTGAAGAATTCAAGGGTGACAATGGCCAGGTTGAAGTAGCAATTGGCGATTTCGTCACTGTTGCCATCGACTCCCTGGAAAACGGCTTTGGCGAAACCAAGCTGTCCCGCGAAAAAGCCAAGCGTCTGGCTGCGTGGATTGACCTGGAAGAGGCTCTGGAAGCTGGCAAGATCCTGTCTGGCGTGATCAGCGGTAAAGTCAAGGGTGGTCTGACCGTTATGGTTAACGGCATCCGCGCCTTCCTGCCGGGTTCGCTGGTAGATGTACGTCCGGTGAAAGACACCACTCCTTACGAAGGTAAGGAAGTTGAGTTCAAGGTTATCAAGCTGGATCGCAAGCGCAACAACGTGGTTGTTTCGCGCCGTGCGGTTCTGGAAGAAACCCTGGGCGAAGAGCGCAAGGCACTGCTGGAAACCCTGCGTGAAGGCCTGGTGGTTAAGGGTATCGTCAAGAACATCACCGACTACGGTGCGTTCGTTGACCTGGGCGGTATCGATGGCCTGCTGCACATCACCGACCTGGCATGGCGCCGTGTCAAGCACCCGTCCGAAGTACTGGCCGTTGGTGACGAAGTTGAAGCCAAGGTTCTCAAGTTCGACCAGGACAAGAACCGCGTTTCGCTGGGTCTCAAGCAGCTGGGCGAAGATCCGTGGGTGGGCCTGTCCCGCCGTTACCCTGCCGGCACCCGCCTGTTCGGCAAGGTAACCAACCTGACCGACTACGGTGGCTTTGTTGAAATCGAACAGGGTATCGAAGGTCTGGTTCACGTGTCCGAAATGGACTGGACCAACAAGAACGTACACCCATCCAAGGTAGTTCAGGTGGGCGACGAAGTTGAAGTCATGATCCTCGAGATCGACGAAGACCGTCGTCGTATCAGCCTGGGCATGAAGCAGTGCCAGGCCAACCCATGGAACGCCTTCGCTGACGACTTCAAAAAGGGTGACAAGATCAAGGGCGCCATCAAGTCGATCACCGACTTCGGCGTGTTCGTTGGTCTGCCAGGCGGCATCGACGGCCTGGTTCACCTGTCCGACCTGTCCTGGAACGAGACCGGCGAAGAAGCCGTTCGCCGCTTCAAGAAGGGCGACGAAGTTGATGCCGTGGTTATGTCCATCGACGTTGAGAAAGAGCGCATCTCCCTCGGCATCAAGCAGCTGGAAGGCGATCCGTTCAACAACTACGTTGCCATGAACGACAAGGGCGCGCTGGTTAAGGGCGTAGTGAAGTCTGCTGATGCCAAAGGCGCCGTGATCCAGCTGGATAGCGACGTTGAAGGTTACCTGCGTGCTTCCGAAGTGTCGCGTGACCGCGTTGAAGACATCCGCACCCACGTTAAAGAGGGTGACGAAGTTGAAACCGTGATCATCGCTGTTGACCGCAAGGCTCGCTCCATCAGCCTGTCGATCAAGGCGAAAGACATGCAGGAAGAGAAAGCCGCCATGGGCGCGATCTCTGCTGATGCCAGCGCGAACGTGTCTGCCGGTACTACCAGCCTGGGCGCCCTGCTCAAGGCTAAACTGTCCGGCGGCAACGAATAAGTGATGGATATGACCAAATCTGAGCTTATTGCGAGGCTTGCCGAGCGTTATCCTCAGTTGGTCGCCAAAGATGCTGAACTGGCCGTCAAAACCATTCTGGATGCGATGGCCGGCAGCCTGGCAAAAGGGCAGCGAATCGAGATTCGCGGCTTCGGTAGCTTCGATCTGAACTACCGTCCGCCGCGGGTTGGCCGCAACCCCAAGTCCGGCTCCAGCGTTGTCGTTCCTGAGAAATACGTGCCTCACTTCAAGGCGGGCAAAGAGCTGCGCGAACGCGTGGATCTTGCCCCGGGGGCTTCCGAGTAAGCCTCCGATGTGCCTGTCTGCAAAACGCTGCGGTTTACCGCAGCGTTTTTTTATTCCGCTTCCGGCTTGGGGGGGCGCACGCTTTCGTTTAAACTTGCGATAATTTTTGATCAGGCCGGAGTCGTTATGCGTTACCTCGTTCGCTTGCTGGAGCTGGTGCTGCTGGTGCTGCTGGTGGCGGTAACCGTGCAGAACAGTGCCATCGTCGAGTTCAAGCTGTTTTTTGGACAAAGCTGGAATGCGCCGCTGATCCTGCTGTTGCTGGTGTTCTTTGTTGCCGGTGTGCTGACTGCGATGCTGGCTACCTTTACCTATTCCCTGCGTGTCCGTCGCGAGCTGTCGCAGCTCAAGAAGGAATTGCGCTCCAGACAGGCCAGCAGCCGGGTGACCAAAGACCCGAGCGACGCACTGGCTGACTGATTTGCTTCTGCCGTTTGCCGGCATTCCCGTACCGAGGTTGGATTTTGGATATTGATCTGTGGTGGCTGTTGCTGTTCCCGGCATTTTTCGGTCTGGGCTGGCTGGCCGCGCGCGTCGACATGCGCGCAGTACTGAAACAGGCGCGCGAAGTGCCGGCCGGTTTTTACAAGGGGTTGGACGCGCTGGTCGATGACAAGACCGACGTCGCCGCCCGCTCGCTGGCGGAAGTGGCGCGCGCCCATCCGCAGGCACTGGAAGTGCAGCTGAGCCTGGGCAAGCTGTACCGCCGCCGCGGCGAGAACGACCGCGCCATCCGTCTGCACCAGCAGGTGCTGGAACTGCCCGATCTCAGCAACGAGCAAAAGGCGCAGGTGCGTTTCGAGCTGTCGCAGGACTTTCACAAGGCCGGGCTGGTCGATCGCGCCGAGGAAATCCTGGTCAAGCTGCTGCCCAGCCAGACCATGGGCCGTGCCGCGCGCGAACAGCTGCTGAGCATCTACCAACAGGACCGCGACTGGGAAAAGGCGGTCGCCACCGCGCGCGAGCTGCGCAGCGACGCCCACTCCTTCCAGCACGAGGTGGCGCAGTTTTTCTGCGAGCTGGCACAGGGTGCGCTATACCAGTCCGACTACGACAAGGCGCGCCGCTACGTGCAGGAAGCGTTTGCCGCCAACCGCAAGTGCGTGCGCGCCAGCATTTTGCTGGGTGACATCGAGGTCGCCACCGGCCAGCCGGAAGCCGCCATCGCCGCGTGGCAGGCGATCGAGAAGCAGAACTACGAATACCTGGCGATGGTCGCCGAGCGCCTGTTCGACGCCTACGAGTCGCTGGGCAAGGCGGCGGAAGGCATTGCGCTGTTGCGCGGCTACCAGCGCACCTTTTCGCAGCTGGAACTGACCGACCTGCTGTACCAGAAGGTAGCCACCTACGAAGGCGAGGCCAAGGCGCTGGAGGCGGTGCGCGAAGCGGTACACGCGCGGCCGAACCTGCTCGGCGTCTACCGCCTGGTGGAAGCGCAGATGGACGAGCTGAGTCCGGAAGGGCGCATGGACGCCGAAGTGGCGCGCGCGCTGATCATGAAGCACGCGCAGCGCCTGACCGTGCACCGCTGCAAACGCTGCAATTTCCGCTCGCGGGCCTTCTTCTGGCACTGCCCGGCCTGCGGCGAGTGGGAGAGCTTCACCCCCAACCGCTCGGAAACCCATTGATTTCAAGCATTGAAGACTGGAACAACATGAATCCCTTGATGGCGCCTGGCCTTGCGGCCAACGTTACCTCGCCGGTGCTGGTGGCACTGGATTTTGCCACCGCCGATGCCGCGCTGGCCTTTGCCTCCCGTCTTGACCCGCTGCAGTGCCGGCTGAAGGTCGGCAAGGAGCTGTTTACCGCCGCCGGCCCGCAGCTGCTGCAGCAGTTGCAGGCGCGCGGCTTCCAGGTGTTCCTGGACCTGAAATTCCACGACATCCCCAACACCGTGGCGCACGCCTGCAAGATGGCGGCCGAAGCTGGGGTGTGGATGGTCAACGTGCACGCCTCCGGCGGCCGCCGCATGATGACCGCCGCCGCCGAGGCGCTGGCGCAGTACAGCCAGCGCCCGCTGCTGATCGCGGTCACGGTCTTGACCAGCATGGAGGCCAGCGATCTGGCCGAGATCGGCATCACCGTGCCACCGCAGGAGCAGGTGTTGCGCCTGGCACGGCTGACGCGCGACAGCGGCTTGGACGGCGTGGTGTGCTCGGCGCAGGAAGCACCGCTGCTGAAGGCCGAGCTGGGTCGCGACTTCAAGCTGGTGACGCCGGGCATCCGCCTAGCCGACAGCGCCGACGACGACCAGCGCCGGGTGATGACCCCGGTGGCCGCGCTGCAGGCCGGTGCCGACTACTTGGTGATCGGCCGTCCGATCACCCAGGCCGCCGATCCGCTAGCCGCGCTGGCGGCGATCAATGCCGACATTCAATCCTATATGGCGACACAAGCATGAAAATTACCGTAATCGGATCGGGCTATGTCGGCCTGGTCACCGGCACCTGCCTTGCCGAAGTGGGCAATCACGTGCTGTGCCTGGACGTGGATCCGGCCAAGATCGCCATGCTGCAGGCTGGCGGCATCCCGATCTACGAGCCGGGGCTGGACGAGATGGTCAAGCGCAACGTCGCCGCCGGCCGCCTCAGCTTCACCACCGACGTTGCCGCGTCGGTGGCATTCGGTGACATCCAGTTCATCGCCGTCGGTACGCCGCCGGATGAGGACGGCTCTGCCGACCTACAGTACGTACTGGCCGCCGCGCGCAATATCGGCCAGCACATGAACGGTTACAAGGTCATCGTCGACAAGTCGACGGTACCGGTCGGCACCGCCGACAAGGTCAACGCCGCGATCGCTGCAACGTTGGCCGCACGCGATGTGGGCATCGACTACAGCGTGGTGTCCAATCCGGAATTCCTGAAAGAGGGTGCCGCGATCGAGGACTTCATGAAGCCGGATCGCATCGTGGTCGGCGCCGGGGACGAGCGTGCCATCGACATGATGCGCCGCCTGTACGAGCCTTTCCAGCGCAACCACGAGCGCATCCTGTTCATGGACGTGCGCTCCGCCGAGCTGACCAAGTACGCCGCCAATGCAATGCTGGCGACCCGCATCTCGTTCATGAACGAGCTGGCTAACCTCGCGGAAACGCTGGGCGCCGACATCGAGCTGGTGCGCAAGGGCATCGGCTCCGATCCGCGCATCGGCTACCACTTCCTGTATCCGGGCACCGGTTACGGCGGCTCCTGCTTCCCGAAAGACGTGAAGGCGCTGGTCGCCACCGGCCGCGACAACGGCCACGCGATGCGCGTGCTGACGGCGGTGGAAGCAGCCAACGACGCGCAGAAGCTGCGACTGGTGGAAAAAGTGGTCGCCAAGTTCGGCGCCGACCTGAGAGGTCGCCGTTTCGCGCTGTGGGGGCTGGCGTTCAAGCCCAACACCGACGACATGCGCGAGGCGCCGAGCCGCGTGATCGTCGACGAGCTGACCCGCCGCGGCGCACAAGTGCTCGCCTTTGATCCGGTGGCGATGCACGAAGCGTCGCGCACCATGGTCGACATCGCCGGCTTTGCCTTTGCCGACGACATGATGAGCCCGCTGCACGGTGCCGATGCGCTGCTGATCGCCACCGAATGGAAGGCGTTCCGCAGCCCGGACTTTGCCGAGCTGAAACGCCTGCTGCTGCAGCCGCTGATTTTCGACGGCCGCAATATGTACGATCCGGCCTGGCTGCGCGCGCAGGGCTTCGAATACCACGCCATCGGCCGTTGAGGTGAGCATGAACCTGTTGAACACGCTGGGCCTCGCGCCCGCAACGTTGGCCGCACAGCTGGCCGCAGCCAAGGTGCTGGTGGTCGGCGACGTGATGCTGGACCGTTACTGGTTCGGCGACGTCAGCCGCATCTCGCCGGAGGCGCCGGTGCCGGTGGCCAAGATCAGCCGCATGGAAGAGCGTGCCGGCGGTGCGGCCAACGTGGCGCGCAATATCGCCAGCCTTGGCGGTCAGGCCACCATCCTGTCGGTGGTCGGCGACGACGAGGCCGCGACCGCGCTGGAGCGGCTGCTGGCCAATGACGGCATCCGTGCCTCGTTCAAGCGCGATGCCGGCATTGCCACCACGGTGAAACTGCGGGTGGTGGCGCGGCAGCAGCAGCTGATCCGCCTCGATTTCGAGGACGCGCCGAGCCATGAAATCCTCGCCGACAAGCTGGACGAGTATGCCGCCATCGTCGCCGAACACGACGTGGTGATCCTGTCCGACTACGGCAAGGGCGGCCTGACCCACGTCGCGCGCATGATCGAACTGGCGCGGGAGGCCGGCAAGCCGGTGCTGATCGACCCGAAAGGCGACGATTACAGCAAGTACGCCGGCGCCACGCTGCTGACGCCGAACCGCAGCGAATTCAAGCAGGTGGCCGGCAGCTGGCAGACCGAGGCACAACTGTCGGCCAAGGCCGAGGCGCTGCGTGCCGAGCTGGATCTGACCGCGCTGCTGGTGACACGCAGCGAAGAGGGTATGACGCTGTACCGTGCCGACGGCGCGGTGCACGAGCCGACACTGGCGCAGGAGGTATACGACGTATCCGGTGCCGGCGATACCGTGATCGGCACCCTGGGGCTGATGCTGGCCGCCGGGCTGGAACTGCCCGTGGCGATGCGGCTGGCCAACGCCGCCGCCGGTATCGTGGTGGCCAAGCTGGGCACCGCGGTGTGCCATCAGCGCGAACTGTTTGCACTGTGACTTGAGGTGAGGCGGCGATGACGGAGTGGGCGACGCAGGTAGTGCAGTTCTGGTTTGACGGCACGGACGCGCAGCTGGCTGCGAGCCGCAGCGCTTGGTTCCGCAAGGATGCCGCCTTCGACGACGCCATCCGCCAGCGCTTCCTGCCGCTGTGGCAGCGCGTCGCCGCCGGCGAGTTGCTGCCGGACCCGACCGACGCGCACGCGGTGCTGGCGTGGCTGATCGTGGCCGACCAGTTCTCGCGCAACCTGTTCCGCGGCGAGGCGCAGGCGTTTGCGCTGGATGCGGCGGCGCGGACGGTGGCGAAGTCGGCGTTGGCCAGCGGGCTGGAACAACAATTGCCGCCAGTGGCGCGCTGGTTCTTCTACCTGCCGCTGGAACACAGCGAGGCGCTGGCCGACCAGGATGAATCCGTCCGCCGCTTTGAAAGCCTGCCGCCGGACAGTCCCGACCGCGCCGGTGTCGTCGACTACGCCGAAAAGCATCGGGCCATCATCGCCCGCTTTGGCCGTTTCCCCCACCGCAATGCCGCGCTGGGGCGCCCCTCTACCGCGGACGAGCTGCAGTTTCTGGCGCAGCCGGGCAGCTCGTTCTGACTTCCTAAAGGAAATGCTATGACCATCGTGGTGACCGGCGCTGCCGGCTTTATCGGCTCCAACATCGTCAAGGCGCTCAATGCGCGCGGCGAAACCGACATCATCGCCGTCGACAACCTCACTCGTGGCGACAAGTTCGTCAACCTGGTGGACTGCGAGATCAGCGACTACCTCGACAAGCAGGACTTCATCAGCCTGATCGGCAGTGGCGATTTCGACGGCGAGATCCGCGCCATCCTGCACCAGGGTGCCTGCTCCGACACCATGAACCACGACGGCAAGTACATGATGGAGAACAACTACCAGTACACGCTGGAGCTGTTCGAATTCTGCCAGGCGGAAGAAATCCCGTTCCTGTACGCCTCCAGCGCCGCCACCTACGGCAAGGGCAGCGTGTTCAAGGAAGAGCGCCAGCATGAAGGCCCGCTCAACGTCTACGGCTATTCCAAGTTCCTGTTCGACCAGGTGCTGCGCCGCCGCATGAAGGAAGGCCTCACCGCGCAAGTGGCCGGCTTCCGCTACTTCAACGTCTACGGCCCGCAGGAGCAGCACAAGGGGCGCATGGCGTCGGTGGCGTTCCACAACTTCAACCAGTACCGCGAATCCGGCAAGGTCAAGCTGTTCGGCGGCTACGACGGCTGGGACAACGGCAGCCAGAGCCGCGACTTCGTGTCGGTGGAGGACGTGGTCAACGTCAACCTGTTCTTCCTCGATAATCCGGACAAGTCCGGCATCTTCAACCTCGGCTCCGGCCGCGCGCAGCCGTTCAACGACGTGGCGGTGGCCACCGTCAACGCCTGCCGCCGTCACGAAGGCAAGCCGGCGCTGACGCTGGCCGAACTGGTGGAGCAGGGCATCCTGGAATACATCGAATTCCCGGAAGCGCTGAAGGGCAAGTACCAGAGCTTCACCCAGGCCGATATCGGTAAGCTGCGTGAAGCGGGCTACGACGCACCGATGCTGACCGTGGAGCAGGGGGTCGACCGCTACGTGGACTGGCTGATCGCGCGCCAGGGCTGAGTCTTGTGCCTTGCCGCCCGCAAGCCCCGTCCCCGGACGGGGCTTTGTCATTTGCGGCTGTCACGGTGCTGTCACGACACTGGGCTAGCGTGACGTCTTTCTGACGATACCGGATGGGATTCCTTATGCGCCGTTCTCTTGCTGTGCTGTTTGCCGGGCTGGCCATGCCGGCGCTGGCCGCGCCGTTCACCCTGTTGCCGGTGTCGCATCCGGCGGTGGCGGCGGTGGAGCGCTACGAGGTCAGCGCACCGGCGCTCGCCTATCGCGGTGCCGATGCCGCGGCCTTCGCTGGCAGCCTGCCGCTGGCGGTGGGTTCGGCGCTGAGCTTCAAGGGTTATGAAAAAGGCAGTGCGGCGCTGGAATTCTGGGCAGTGACCGATCGCGGCCCGAATGCCGATTCGCCGGAGGTGCTGAACGGCGGCTCGCGCTACGCCAGCAAGCTGTTCCCGGTGCCGGCCTTTGTGCCGACGGTGGTGCAACTGCGTGTGTCGCTGGCGGAGGCGGCCACCGTTGGCCGCATGCTGCCGCTGCGCGAAGCCGGGCGCACCATCAGCGGCTTGCCGTTGCCGCAGGGGGCGGTGGGCGCCAGCGGTGAAATCGGCCTCGATGAAAAGCTGCAGCCGCTGCCTTACGACAAGCTGGGCTTCGATCCGGAGGGCATCGCCGCCGACAAGCAGGGCAACCTGTGGCTGGTGGACGAGTATGGCCCGTTCCTGGCCCGGGTCGATGCCGCCAGCGGCGAGATCCGGCAGCGCTATGCGCCGGGCAGCGGCCTGCCGGCCATTCTTGCCGCGCGGCAGCCCAACCGCGGCTTTGAGGGTGTCACCGTGACGCCGTCCGGCAAGGTGGTTGCCATCGTGCAGAGCACGCTGGATGTCGATGGTCGCACCCGCCACGGCGCGCGCTTCAGCCGTATCGTCGAGCTGGACCCGGTCAGCGGCGCGGTGCGCCAGTTCGGCTATCCGGTACCGGCGCACTACAACAAGGCCGGCGACATGAAGCTGGGCGACATCGTGGCACTGTCCGACAGCCGCTTCGCGGTGATCGAGCAGGGCAAGGATCAGGACAAGCGGATGCACAACGACATCACGCTGATCGACCTCGCCACGGCCACGGCACTGGACGGCAAGACGCTTGCCGACGGCCGCGCGCTGGAATATGGCGACGACGCGATGCTGGCGGCGGCCGGCATCCAGCTGGCGCGGCGGACACTGGCGCTGGACCTGCGCGCGCTGGGCTGGACCGCGGAAAAGGCGGAAGGGCTGACGCTGGTGGAGAACAACCAGCTGGCGCTGATCAACGACAACGATTTCGGCGTGCGTAGCGAAGTGCAGGGCAGTGTCGCCAAGCTGGCGCAGCTGCAGGTCGCCGCTGGCCAGCTGCAGAATCTGGCGGGCCAGCGCCAGGATGGCGCCCGTGTCGCCATCGCGCCCAATCGCGAGGCCACCGAGCTGTGGCTGATCACGCTGCAGAAGCCACTGCACGCGCTGCCCTGAGCGCGCCGCGGCGTGAACGCAAAAAACCCGTACCCCTGGTGCGGGTTTTTTTGCGGCTGCTGCCGGCGACATGGTGCATCTGGTTATATTCAAGGTAGCCAAAATTCCAAAAGCCACGCTGATAGCAAGTGCTTGATCCGTATCGTGATTATTGATGCTGGCGCGGCAGGCTTGGCCGCGGGGCGGCGACAGCGGGGTGCAAGCCGGTATAATGCGGCGCACTAGGAGACGCCAATGACCCTGCCCGTATTCAAACATCTCGAAGATTTCGTCGGTAACACCCCGCTAGTGCGCCTCAAGCGCATGCCGGGCAACAGCAGCAACGTGGTGCTGGTCAAGCTGGAGGGTAACAACCCGGCCGGTTCGGTGAAGGACAGGCCGGCACTGTCGATGATCCGCCACGCCGAGGCGCGCGGCGAGATCAAGCCCGGTGACACCCTGATCGAGCCGACCAGCGGCAACACCGGCATCGCGCTGGCGATGGCGGCGACCATGATGGGCTACAGGATGATCCTGGTGATGCCGGAAAACTCCAGCCAGGAGCGCATAGACACCATGCGCGCCTACGGCGCCGAGGTGATCCTGACGCCGAAGGCGGCGTCGATGCCCGGTGCCATCGACGAGGCGCGGCGCCTGGAGGCGGCCGGGGTTGGCCGCATCCTCGACCAGTTCGGCAACCCGGACAATCCGCTGGCGCACCTCGAGGGCACCGGGCCGGAGATCTGGCGCGACACCGCCGGCACGGTCACCCACTTCGTGTCCAGCATGGGCACCACCGGCACCATCATGGGCACCAGTGCCTACCTCAAGCAGCAGAATCCGGTGATCCGCATCATCGGCGTGCAGCCGCAGGTTGGCAGCCAGATCCCCGGCATCCGCAAGTGGGAAGACGAATACCTGCCCAAGATCTGCGATTTCTCGCGCATTGACGAGCTGCTGCTGGTCGACCAGCAGACCGCGGAAGACACCGCGCGCCAGCTGGCGCGCGAAGAGGGCATCCTCGCCGGGCCGTCGTCCGGCGGCGCGCTGGCGGTGGCGCTGCGCCTCAACCAGCAGCTGGAGAACGCGGTGATCGTGTCCATCGTCTGCGACCGTGGTGACCGCTACCTGTCCACCGGCCTGTTTTCCTGAGCCAACGTTGGCCGCACGCTGCGGCCAACCCTGAACCGAAGCGATTATGTCCCAACACGTTTTTTCGCCGCCGAGCGACGGCTCGATGAGCCCCAAGACCTGGTACCAGGCGGCCAGCCAGCAGCCAGGCTTTATCCACGACGCAGCCCAGGCCGCCGCCATCGAGCGGCTGGACGAGCTGTGGCAGACGCTGGTGGAATTCAAGGACAAGCGCAACCGCTTCCTCGGTCGCAGCCTGCGCAAGCCGGAAGTGCCGCGCGGCCTGTATTTCTGGGGTGGCGTCGGCCGTGGCAAGAGCTTCCTGATGGATGCCTTCTTCGGCTGCGTGCCCTACAACCGCAAGCGCCGCGTGCACTTCCACCACTTCATGGCGGAAATCCACAAGCAGCTGCGCACGGTGTCGAACGAGGCCGACCCGCTGAAAACGGTGGCGGCCCGAATCGCCCGCGACGTGCGCCTGCTGTGCTTTGACGAATTCCACGTCAGCGACATCGCCGATGCGATGATCCTCGGCCGCCTGTTCGCTGCGCTGTTCGAGCAGGGCATCATCTGCGTGATGACTTCCAACTACCCGCCGGAAAACCTGTATCCGAACGGCCTGATGCGCAGCAACTTCCTGCCTACCATCGCCTTGCTGCAGCAGCATCTGGAGGTGATCAACGTCGATGGCGGCAACGACTACCGCCTGCGCGAGTTGACGCGCGAGCCGCTGTTCCACGTGCCGGCCGATGCCGACGCCGAGGCGAAGATGCAGGACATGTTCGAGCGGCTGGCCGGTGCCTCCGGCGAGCTGGAACACTCGCTGACGGTGCTGGGGCGCGACATCCCGCTCAAGCGCCATGCGCCGGGGGTGATCTGGTTCGATTTCCACGCCATCTGCGACGGGCCGCGGGCGCAGACCGACTATCTGGAAATCGCCAGCGAATACCACACCGTATTCGTGTCCGATATTCCGCAGCTGGCGGTGCGCGACGCGTCGATGGCGCGGCGTTTTACCTGGCTGGTGGACGTGTTCTACGACCATCGCGTCAAGCTGGTGGCATCCTGCGCGGTGGCGCCGGAGCTGATCTATACCGAGGGGCCGCAGGCCAGCGAGTTTTTCCGCACCGCCAGCCGCCTCACCGAGATGCAGTCGCGCACCTATCTGGAGCTGCCGCACCTGGTGGACGACTTCAAGATCGCCGACGGCATTACCGAGACCTGAGCCGCGCTTGCCGCGCGCCATGAAAAAAGGTTGGCCGCAGTGTTGCGGCCAACCTTTTTGCGTTGCGGGACGGTGTCTACAGCATGTTCACGCTCTCGCGAGCGAGCGCTTAGCGCTGGCCGGCCGGAATCAGCAGTGGCTGGTAGCCGAGGGCGCGCAAGCGCTGCATCGCCTCTTCCGCCTCGGCACGGGTGCGGAACGGGCCCAGCTGGACGCGGGTTTCGGTGCGCGCGGTGATGCCGCGCTTTTTCAGGTCCGCCACCAGCTTCTCGGCATTGTCCGGGCTGGAGAACAGGCCCAGCTGCACCTGGTAGCCGAAGGAGCTGCCTTGCGGAGCGATGCCGGGGGGCGGCAGGCGCGGCAGCGCGGTCGGCGGCGTGTTGGCCAGCGGCACGCGGATGGCGGGCGCGGGCGCCGGGGCGGCGATAACGCCCGGTGCCGGCACGCTGCGCGGTGCTGCGGTCGTGCTGCTGCTCTTGGCGGCGCTGTCCGGTAGCACCTTGCTGCTGGCGACGGCCGGCGTGCGCGGCGGTGGTGTCTGGATCTGAGGCGGGGTGAGGGGGGTGACGCCGGCCGGGCTGCCGGGCGCTGGTGCCAGTGGCGAGCTGCCGGCTGGCGCACTGGCGCTGACGGCGGCGCTGGCTTCCAGCGGCGCGCTGCTGTCGATGGCGCTGAGGCTCAGCGAGGCGCTGTCGCTGCTGTCTTTCTGGATGATGCGGCCGGAGCTGATCGGGGTGCTGGCCGGGGTTGGCGGTGTCGCCGGTGGATTGAAACTGTCGATGATCGGTATCGCCGCCAGTGCCACCAGAACCAGGCCGCTGGCAATCGCAATCCGTTTCTTGATCTGGGGCGACAGCCCGCTGTCGCCGCCGGGGGCGCGCTCTTGTGGCGTTGGATTCATCTCGGTTTACATTCTGTGCAGCAAACGCTGGTGAACACTGGTAAAATACCGGGTTCCTCAAAATTGGGTAACCCGTCAAGCTTGAAAATAGCTTGGCAAGTGTAACCATTTCGCTTGTAAACAGGGAGAATTTATATGGCAATCGAACGTACGCTGTCCATCATCAAGCCAGACGCAGTCGCCAAGAACGTTATCGGCAAGATCTACGACCGTTTTGAATCCGCCGGCCTGAAAGTCGTGGCCGCCAAGCTGAAGCAACTGTCGCGCGCCGAAGCCGAAGGCTTCTACGCCGTGCACAAAGAGCGTCCTTTCTTCAACGACCTGGTGAGCTTCATGATCTCCGGTCCGGTGATGATCCAAGCGCTGGAAGGCGAAAACGCCGTCCTGAAAAACCGCGAACTGATGGGCGCGACCGATCCGAAGAAAGCCGAAGCCGGTACCATCCGCGCCGATTTCGCTGATTCCATCGATGCCAACGCCGTTCACGGCTCCGACAGCCTCGAAAACGCCGCGATCGAAGTAGCCTACTTCTTCGCTGCAACCGAGATCTGCGCACGCTAAGCTGTACCCGGCGGCTGCCTGTGGCGGCCGCCATTTCCAGAGATTGACATGAAGACCAACCTGCTCGACTTCAACCTTCCCCAGCTCACCGACCACTTTGCCGCGATGGGCGAAAAGCCGTTCCGCGCCAAGCAGATCATGCGCTGGATGCACCAGATGGGCGAAGCCGACTTCGACGCCATGACCGACATCGCCAAGAGCCTGCGTGCCAAGCTGCACGACTGCGCCATTGTCGGTGTGCCCGATCTGATGGTGTCGCAGGAATCGGAAGATGGTACCCGCAAGTGGCTGCTCGACGTCGGCACCGGCAACGGCGTCGAAACCGTGTTCATCCCCGAGGATGACCGCGGCACCTTGTGCATATCATCTCAGGTCGGCTGTGCGCTGGAGTGCACCTTCTGCTCCACCGGCCGTCAGGGCTTCAACCGCAACCTCAGCACCGCCGAGATCATCGGCCAGCTGTGGTGGGCGAACAAGGCGATGGGCGTGACGCCGAAGAACGAGCGCGTGGTGTCCAACGTGGTGATGATGGGCATGGGCGAGCCGCTGGCCAACTTCGACAACGTGGTGTCGGCGCTGCAGATCATGCTCGACGATCACGGCTACGGCCTGAGCCGCCGCCGCGTGACGGTGTCGACCTCCGGCATGGTGCCGCAGATGGACAGACTGAAAGAGGCCTGTCCGGTGGCGCTGGCGGTGAGCCTGCACGCTTCCAACGACCGCATCCGCGACGAGATCGTGCCGCTGAACAAGAAGTACCCGCTGAAAGAGCTGATGGCGGCCTGCCAGCGCTATCTGGTGAAGGCGCCGCGCGACTTCATCACCTTCGAGTACGTGATGCTTGACGGGGTCAACGACAGACCGGAACATGCGCGGGAGCTGATCGCGCTGGTGCGCGACGTGCCGTGCAAGTTCAACCTGATTCCGTTCAACCCGTTCCCGAATTCCGGTTACGAGCGTTCCAGCAACAACGCGATCCGCAATTTCCGCGAAATCCTGCAGGAAGCCGGCTTCATCGTCACCGTGCGCAAGACGCGCGGCGACGACATCGACGCCGCCTGCGGCCAGCTGGCCGGCCAAGTGCAGGACAAGACCCGGCGCCAGGAAAAGTGGATACGCATCGCCGAGGAAAAAGACCAATGAAGCTAGCCCGTGTCGTCGTCCTGTTGGCCACCCTGCTGGCCAGTACGCTGACATTTGCCGACGGCGCCACCCCGCGCGAGCTGGCACAGACACGGGCCCTGTTGGCAATCGAGTACATGAAGATCGGCAACATGCGCGTGGCGCTGGAAAATGCCGATCAGTCCATCAAGTTTGATCCTACCTTTCAGGCCGGCTACCTCGCCCGCGCCCTGATCTACATGCAACTGGGTGTCGACACCGAGGCGGAAGCCGCCTTCAACCGTGCGCTGAAGCTGGATGCGGCCAACCCCGAGGTCAACAATAATTTCGGCTGGTACCTGTGCAGCCGCGGCCGCTACGAAGAGGCGATCGCGCGCTTCGACCGCGCGCTGGCCGATCCGCTGTACCAGTCGCCGCAGTCGGCGATGGTGAACAAGGCGGCCTGCCTGGTGCGCATGGACCAGCGCCCGCTGGCCAACCAGTGGCTGCTGGCCGCGCTGCGCCGCGCACCGAATGACAGCGCCGCGTTGCGCGAACTGCTGAACTTGTCTTTGTTGGATAAAAATGTCACGCTGGCGACCTTTTATTACGAACGCCTGAAGTTTGACGAGCGTCGCATGTCGCCAGCGGAATTGATGATGGGGATTCGTCTGGCACGTTTAAAACAGGATCGGGCGATGGAGACACGCCTGGCCGATTATCTGAAAACGCGTTTTCCCGATACCGGGGAAGCCCAGATGTTGCTTAGCGGAAACTGAAAAAGCATGGAAGCGGATAACCAACAACAAGACAGCACTGCCGTGGCAATCGGGCAGGAATTGCGTGCTGCCCGCGAGGGCAAGGGCCTGAGCATCGGCGAGGTGGCCGATCGCCTGAAATTGTCGGTCAAGCAGTTGAATGCCATCGAGCGCGGCGATTTCGCCAGCCTGCCGGGGGCGACCTTCGCCCGCGGCTTCGTGCGCAGCTATGCCCGTTACATGGAAATGAATGCCGATGCGCTGGTGGCGCGTCTGGACCAGTGCGTGCCGCTGGATACGCCACCGGCGGCACTGGTGCCGGTCAACGACGCGCCGGCCAAGGCCTCGCTGGCCTTGCCGTTGTCGCTGGGTGCGCTGCTGGTGATCGCCGGCGGCTGGTTCCTGCTGCCGGGCGCGGCGGAGCCGGAAGTGCAGTCTTCGGTGCCGCTGGCACTGGTACCGACGGTGGCCGATCCCGACGCCAGCGCCTTGCAGCCGACCACCTCCGACGTGGTGGCGGTCACACCGCCGGTGGTGCCTGCCTCGGCGCCGCAGCCGGCCGCACCACCGGTGACGGCGCCGCTCGCCGTGGCGGCCTCGGCGCCAAGTGCCACCGCGCCGGTCGCCGGGCAGGGCCGTATCGAATTGCGTGTGCGCCAGGAAGCCTGGGTGTCGATTACTGATGCCGACGGCAAGAAACTGGTGTACGCCACGCTGGCTGCCAACGACAGCCGGCAGCTGCAGGGCCGGCCGCCATTCCGCGTGGTGATCGGCAATGCGGCCAACGCCGAGCTGGCCTATAACGGCCAGCCGGTCGACCTTGGCAGCAAGATTCGCGGGACCACCGCCAAACTGGAACTGAACTAACACGCAGATGGACGCAACGATCAAACGCCGTCAAACCCAGCAGGTGGCCATTGGCCACGTGATGGTGGGTTCCGCGCACCCGGTGATGGTGCAGTCGATGACCAATACCGACACCGCCGATGCCGCTGCCACCGTGCAGCAGGTGCAGGCGCTGGCGCAGGCCGGCTCCGAGGTGGTGCGCATTACCGTCAACAGCCCGGAGGCCGCGGCCCGCGTGGCGGAAATCCGCCAGCGGCTGGACGACCTCGGTTGCGACGTGCCGCTGGTCGGCGACTTCCATTTCAACGGCGACCGTCTGCTGAAAGACTACCCCGACTGCGCGCGTGCGCTTGGCAAGTACCGCATCAACCCCGGCAACGTCGGCAAGGGGGCCAAGGGCGACGACAAGTTCGCGTTCATGATCCGCACCGCCATCGAGTACGACAAGCCGGTGCGCATCGGCGTCAACTGGGGCAGCCTGGACCAGGCGCTGCTGGCGCGGATGCTGGACGCCAATAATCATGCAGCCAACCCCAAGGCGCTGGACGTGGTGATGCGCGAGGCGCTGATCGTGTCGGCGCTGGAGTCGGCCGACAAGGCGATGGAACTGGGGCTGGCCTCCGACCGTATCCTGCTGTCGTGCAAGGTCAGCAACGTGCAGGACCTGATCACCGTGTATCGCGATCTGGGCAGTCGCTGTGATTTTCCGCTGCATCTGGGCCTGACCGAGGCCGGTATGGGCAGCAAGGGCATCGTCGCCTCCAGCGCGGCGCTGGCGGTGCTGCTGCAGGAAGGCATCGGCGATACCATCCGTATTTCGCTGACCCCGCAGCCGGGCGAGGCGCGCACCAAGGAAGTGGTGGTGGCGCAGGAGCTGCTGCAGACCATGGGCCTGCGCTCGTTCACGCCGCTGGTCACCGCCTGTCCCGGCTGTGGCCGTACCACCAGCACCTTTTTCCAGGAACTGGCGGACAGCATCCAGACCTACCTGCGCGAGCAGATGCCGATCTGGCGCCTGCAGTATCCGGGGGTGGAAGACATGAAGGTGGCGGTGATGGGCTGTGTGGTCAACGGCCCGGGCGAGTCCAAGCTCGCCGACATCGGCATCAGCCTGCCTGGCACCGGCGAAGTGCCGGTGGCGCCGGTATACGTCGACGGTCACAAGGACGTGACGCTGAAGGGCGATCACATCGCCACCGAGTTCAAGGCCATCGTCGATCAGTACGTGCAGACCCGTTATGGCGAGGGTGGTGCCAAGCGCCGCGAAGTGGTGGCGCGCACTATCCCGATCAAGTCCGTGTAGGGCTTGCGGCCAACCTTAGAATCGAATCCAGAGAATTTCGGAAGAACAATCGTAATGGCTCAAAAGTTGCAAGCGATTCGCGGCATGAATGATGTGCTGCCGGCCGAGTCGCACCAGTGGGAGTATTTTGAAAACACGCTGCGCGGCTGGCTGGCAGACTACGGCTACCAGAATATCCGCACCCCTATTGTGGAAAGCACGCCACTGTTCGTGCGCTCCATCGGCGAAGTGACCGACATCGTCGAGAAGGAGATGTACTCCTTCACCGACAGCCTGAACGGCGATTCGCTGACGCTGCGCCCGGAAGGCACCGCTGGCACCCTGCGCGCGGTGGTCGAGCACAACCTGCTGTACAACACCACGCAGAAGCTGTGGTACATGGGCCCGATGTTCCGCCACGAACGGCCGCAGAAAGGCCGCTACCGCCAGTTCCACCAGATCGGTGTCGAGGCGCTGGGCATGAACGGCCCGGACATCGATGCCGAGATCATCGCGATGACCGCCGAGCTGTGGCGTCGCCTGGGCCTGGCCGACAGCGTGCAGCTGGAAATCAACACTCTGGGCAACAAGGAAGAGCGTGCCGCGCATCGCGAGGCGCTGATCGCCTATCTCGAACAGCACGTCGCCATCCTGGATGAAGACGGCAAGCGCCGCCTGTACAGTAACCCGCTGCGGGTGCTGGACACCAAGAATCCGGCATTGCAGGAGATGGCCAACGCCGCGCCGCGGCTGAGCGACTACCTCGGTGACGCCTCCCGCGCGCACTACGAGGGCTGGAAGGCGCTGATCGACGCGCTGGGCATCCCTTACGTGGAAAACCCGCGCCTGGTGCGCGGTCTGGACTACTACAACCAGTCGGTCTTCGAGTGGGTGACCACCGAGCTGGGCGCGCAGGGCACGGTGTGTGCCGGCGGTCGCTACGACGGCCTGATCGAGCAGCTGGGCGGCAAGCCGGCGCCGGGCATCGGTTTTGGCATGGGCATGGAGCGCGTGCTGCTGTTGCTGGCCGAAAAGGGTTTGTTGCCGGCACGTCGCAGCGTCGACGTGTTCATCGTCAACCAGGGGCAGGGCGCCACCGCCTACGCCATGCAGCTGGCCCAGTCGCTGCGCATGGCCGGTCACAGCGTGATCCAGCACATGGGGGACGCCAGCTTCAAGTCGCAAATGAAAAAGGCCGATGGCAGCGGCGCCGCAGTGGCGCTGATCATCGGTGAAAACGAAGTGGCGACGGCGCAGGTGGTGATCAAGCCATTGCGTGCCGACGCCGCGCAGGAAACCGTTGCCGCAGCCGACGTGGCCGCGGCGGTTTCCCGCTTCAAGTCTTGACGAGGGGGATGCATGGCTTTCGATTTGCAGGAACAGGAACAGATTGACTGGATCAAGACCTTCTGGGCACAGTGGGGCAAGCTGCTTTCCACAGTCGTGCTGGCGGTGTTGCTGTCCTATCTGGGTTACAAGGGCTGGCAGATGTACCGCGCGGCGGAAAGCGCCAAGGCGGCCACCATCTATTCGCAGCTGGAACAGCAGGTTCAGGCCGGCACGCTCGACAAGGTCAAGGCCACCGCTGCCGCGCTGCAGAGCGCGCATCCCGGCTCCGCCTATGCCGCCAATGCGGCACTGCTGGCGGCCAAGGCCGCCTTCGACAAGGGCGATCTCGCCTTTGCCCGTGCCCAGCTGAAGTGGCTGCTGGCCAGCGGCCAGCAGGACGAATCGTTGCAGGCGGTCGCCCGCCTGCGTCTGGCGACCGTGCTGCTCGACGAAAAGCAGTACGACGCGGCACTGGCCGAGCTGGCACAGGCGCATCCGGCCAGCTTTGACACGTTGTTCCTGGACCTGAAGGGTGATGTGCTGGTGGCGCGCGGCGATGTGTCCGGTGCCCGTGACAGCTACAAGGCCGCACTGGCCAAGGCGTCGCCGGATGCAACTTTGCGCGACTTTATCCAGACCAAGCTCGACTCCCTGGGAAATTGATCATGAAGCGACGTCTCATTTGTGCCGCCCTTGTTTTGCCGTTGCTGAGCGGCTGCGCCAGCTGGTTTGAAGGTTCGGTCGGTTTCGAGCCGACGCCGTTGCAGCCGGTTGCGCAGCAAAGCGCGCTGAAAGTGCAGTGGCAGGCCAGCGTGCCGGCAGCGGAGGGCGGCCTGTTCACGCCGTTCTACGACCAGGGCCTGCTGTGGGTGGCCGGTGGTGATGGCAAGGTCAGCGCCATCAACGTGCTGAACGGCAGCCAGAGCCGCTGGTTCGACTTCGAACAGAAGCTCAGTGCCGGTGTCGCCATCGCCGACAAACTGATTTTTGCCGGCAACGACCAGGGCAAGCTGATTGCGGCCAACCTTGATACCGGCAAGATCGTGTGGGAACAGACGCTGACCAGCGTGCTGGCCGAGCCGCCGCAGGTCGGCGGCAAGGCGGTGGTGACGCGCAGCAACGACGGTCGTATCAGCGCTTTTGACATCCAGAGCGGTCGTCAGTTGTGGACCGAATGGCAACCATTGCCGGCGCTGACCGTCAAACAGACCACGCCGCAGTTGAAGGTGGAAGGTGACGACGTGCTGCTGGTCGGCTCCGCCTCCGGCAAGCTGGCGGTGTATGCACTGGAACAGGGGCGCATGCTGTGGGAGGCGGTAGTCGCTTCGCCGCGTGGCGCCAGTGAACTGGAACGGGTGACTGACGTGGTCAGTCAGCCGGTTTTTGATGGCCGCCGCGTTTGCGCCGTGGCCTATCAGGGGCGGATCGGCTGCTTCGAGGCCCGTGGCGGCGAGCAGGCGTGGGCGCGCGAGCTGGCCAGCAGCCGCGGCCTGTCGATGGATGCCAAGGGCGTGTATTCCACTGCCGATGACGGCTCGATCTGGGCGTTCGACCCGGATACCGGCCGCAATCTGTGGAAACAGGACGCACTGCGTTATCGCAACGTGACCGCCCCGGTAAAGCTGGGTAATAACTTACTGGCAGTAGATGGTGAGGGCTATGCACATTTGCTCTCGCCTGTTGATGGACAAATCGTTGGCCGCAGCCAGCTGAAGGTGGAAGGAACCATTGCACGCCCGCTCGTGCTCGGCAATATTGCCTACGTTCTCGACACCAACGGCACCTTGTCGGCGGTCACACTCTAAAAGCAGTGCTGAATGAAACCGACTATTGCCCTGGTAGGGCGCCCCAATGTGGGCAAATCGACCCTGTTCAACCGTCTGACCCGTTCGCGCGATGCGCTGGTAGCGGATCAGCCGGGTCTTACCCGTGACCGTCACTACGGCCACGGCCGTGTCGGCAGCAAGCCGTATCTGGTGATCGATACCGGCGGCTTTGAGCCGGTGGTGGACGAGGGCATCCTGTTCGAAATGGCCAAGCAGACGCTGCAGGCCGTGGACGAGGCGGACGCCATCGTGTTCCTGGTGGATGGCCGTACCGGCATCACGCCGCAGGACAAGATCATCGCCAACCGCCTGCGCCGCAGCAACCAGCCGGTTTACCTGGTGGTGAACAAGGCCGAAGGCATGCGCAGCGCAGTCGCCACCGCCGAATTCCACGAGCTGGCGCTGGGCGAGCCGCTGTCGATCTCCGCCTCGCACGGTGACGGCGTGCGCGAACTGATGGAGATGGTGCTGGAGCACTTCCCGGATGCCGAGGAAGAGCCGAAGGTCAACCATCCCAAGTTCGTCATCATCGGCCGCCCCAACGTCGGCAAGTCGACGCTGGTGAATGCGGTGCTGGGGGAAGATCGCGTGATCGCCTTTGACCAGGCCGGCACCACCCGCGACAGTATCTACATCGATTTCGAGCGTGAAGGCCGCCAGTACACCATCATCGACACCGCCGGCGTGCGTCGTCGCGGCAAGGTGGACGAGGCGATCGAGAAGTTCTCGGTGATCAAGACCATGCAGGCGATCGAAGACGCCAACGTGGCCGTGCTGGTGCTGGACGCGCAGCTCGACATTTCCGAGCAGGACGCCACCATCGCCGGTTTTGCGCTGGAGGCCGGCCGGGCGCTGGTGGTCGCGGTGAACAAGTGGGACAACCTCGACAATCACCAGAAGGAAACCATCAAGCACGAGATCGCGCGCAAGCTCGGTTTCCTTGATTTCGCCAAGTTCCACTACATCTCGGCGCTGGAGCGCAAGGGGGTTGCCGACCTGTTCAAGTCGATCGACGACGCCTACCGCGCGGCCATGACCAAGCTGCAGACGCCGAAGCTGACCCGCATCCTGCAACTGGCCGTCGAGCGCCAGCTGCCACCGCGGACCGGCCCGATTCGTCCGAAGCTACGCTACGCCCACCAGGGCGGCATGAACCCGCCGATCATCGTGGTACACGGCAATGCGCTGAGCAAGATTCCGGACAGCTACACCCGTTATCTGGAAAACATGTTCCGCAAAGCTTTTCAGCTGCAAGGCACGCCGCTGCGGGTACAATACAAGTCCAATACCAACCCCTTTGAGAAGGAAGCAACAGGCACCAAGCCGAGTTTGCTGGTTCACAAGGGCCGAAAATAGTACGGCGGTTTTTTTTATGCTAAAAAGAGTCTTAGCGCCGCTTGCTAGTAACGAAATTACAATTCCACGAAATCGGAGAACAAAATGAGCTCTAAAGGGCAAATGTTACAAGACCCGTTCCTTAATATCCTGCGTAAGGAGCATGTGCCGGTTTCCATCTACCTCGTCAACGGTATCAAGTTGCAAGGCCAGATCGAGTCGTTCGACCAGTATGTGGTGCTGCTGAAAAACACGGTAACCCAGATGGTTTACAAGCATGCCATTTCTACCGTGGTGCCAGCGCGCCCGGTAAACATTCCGCATGACAATCACGGCGCCAAGTCCGACGCTGCCGACGCTTGAGTCACTGCCTGTTCCGCCTGAATGCCGGTCCGGCAAGCGATTGCCGACCGGTTTTCCCCCTCAGAAAGATCTTTCGTGTTTGATCGCCCGGATCTAGGAGACATCGCCGTACTGGTCTGTCTCGACTTTGGTGCGCCCGACTATGACGAGGGTGTACAGGAATGCGTTGACCTGGTGCGCAGTGCCGGTGTCACCGTGGCCGGTACCATCCATGGCAAACGCCAGCGTCCCGATGCCGCGCTGTTCGCCGGCAAAGGCAAGGTCGAGGAGATCGCCGCCCTGGTCAATGCGGTGGCGGCCAACGTGGTGATCTTCAATCACGCTCTGGGGCCCGGGCAGGAACGCAATCTGGAGCGCGTGCTGCAGTGCCGCGTTGTCGATCGCGTCACCCTGATACTGGATATCTTTGCCCAGCGCGCCCGCAGCCATGAAGGCAAGCTGCAGGTCGAGCTGGCACAGTTGTCCCACCTGTCGACCCGCCTCGTGCGCGGCTGGACCCACCTCGAGCGGCAAAAGGGGGGCATCGGCCTGCGCGGACCGGGCGAGACGCAGCTGGAAACCGACCGCCGCCTGCTCGGCTTGCGCGTGAAAATGCTGAAGGATCGTCTGGCTGCCGTTGCCCGTCAGCGCAAGACACAGCGCCGCAGCCGCGAGCGCTCCGGATTGCAGTCGGTATCGATTGTCGGCTATACCAATGCAGGCAAGTCCACCTTGTTCAATGCGATGACCAAGGCGCAGGCCTATGCTGCGGATCAGCTGTTTGCGACACTGGATACCACCAGCCGCAAGCTTTACCTCAGCCCGGAGTTGTCCATCGTGCTGTCCGATACCGTGGGCTTCATCCGCGACCTGCCGCACTCGCTGGTGGCGGCGTTCCGTGCCACGCTGGAGGAGACGATCCAGGCCGACATGCTGCTGCATGTGGTCGACTCGGCGTCGCCGGACAAGGATCGCCAGATCGAGGAAGTGGACAAGGTGCTGGCCGAGATCGGTGCCAGCAGCACGCCTCAGTTACTGGTGTGGAACAAGACCGACTTGCGCGGTTTGCCGCCGCAGATCGAACGCGGCGAGCATGGCGAGCCGGTCGCGGTCCGCGTTTCGGCGCTGACCGGCGAAGGGCTGGAACTCTTGCGGCAGGCGATTGCCGAACGGCTGCACGGCTTTAATAATGACCATAACATAGAAGATCGAGACCGCTATGGCACAGAATGATCCTAACTGGGGTGGTAAACGTCCGAACGATGGCCCGCCGGATCTGGACGAAATTTTCCGCAAGCTGAACCAGCGCCTGTCGCGCCTGCTGGGTAATCGTGGTCCGGATGAAGAGCCGCCGGTTGGTAATGGCAACGGCAGCGGCGAGTCGCCACGCGGCATGCGCTTTGGCGCTGCGGGTGTACTGGCGGCACTGGCCGGCCTGTGGCTGCTGAGTGGTTTCTACATCGTCGATGCCCGCGAACAGGGTGTGGTGCTGCGCATGGGCAGCTTCAACCGCACGACCGACTCCGGCCTGCAGTGGCGCGCACCGTATCCGTTTGAAACGGTGGAGATCGTCAACCTGACCGAGGTGCGCAGCATCGAGGTCGGCTACCGTGGCAGTGCCAAGAACCGCATCAATGAAGAGTCGCTGATGCTCACCGAAGACCAGAACATCATCGATGTGCAGCTGTCGGTGCAGTACGACGTCAAGGATGCGCGCGACTTCCTGTTCAACAACCTGGCTACCGAGGCGGATGCCCGCGACGTGGTGAAGCAGGCGACGGAAACGGCGATTCGCGAAGTGGTTGGCCGCAACAAGGTCGATTTCGTGCTCAACGAGGGCCGAGCCCAGATTGCGGCCGATACCCAGCGCATCATTCAGTCGATTCTGGATCGCTACAAGCTGGGCGTGCGCGTGGCCAAGGTCAACATCAACGGCGTGCAACCGCCGGAGCCGGTGCTGGCGGCGTTCGATGACGCGGTAAAGGCGGGCCAGGACAAGGAAAAGCTGCGTAACGACGGTGTCGCTTACGCCAACGACGTGGTGCCGAAGGCCAAGGGTATGGCCGCGCGCCTGCTGGAAGAGGCCGAGGGCTATCGCCAGAATGTGGTGGCCACCGCCGAGGGTGACGCCGCGCGTTTCAACAGCGTGCTGTCGGAATACGCCAAGGCGCCGAAGGTGATGCGTGACCGCCTGTACTTCGACATGATGCAACAGGTGATGAGCAATACCACCAAGGTGCTGGTTGACCAGAAGGGTGGCAACAACCTGCTGTACCTGCCGCTGGACAAGCTGATCCAGCAGTCCAGTGTCGCCGCGCCGTCGCTCCAGTCCGGCAGCGCTACACAGCCTGCCGAGGTGCCGCCGGTGGTGGCCCCCGTCGCGCCGTCTTCGTCCGGTTCCACCAGCCGCGATGTGACTCGCGGGCGTAACTAATAACAGGAGCCCCCATGGAACGACTTCTTCCTTCTTTGATCGGTGTGGCAGTTCTGTTGCTGATTGCCTCATCGTCGCTGTTTACCGTAGACCAGCGCCAGTTCGCGATGGTGTTCCAGTTTGGCGAGGTGGTGCGGGTCATCGAGCAGCCTGGCATCCAGTTCAAGGTGCCGGTGTTGCAGAATGTGCGTTACTACGATCGCCGCATCCAGACGATCGATCCGGAAGAGCCGGAGCTGTTCAACACCCGCGAAAAGAAAAACGTGCTGGTGGACAGCTTCGTCAAGTGGCGCGTGCGTGATGTCGAGCAGTTTTACAAGAGCGTCGGCGGCAACGAGCTGGCCGCAGTGGCTCGTCTGAAGCAAACTATCAACGATGGCCTGCGCGCCGAATTCGGCCAGAAGAGTGTTGCCGATGTCGTATCCGGCCAGCGCGACCAAGTCATGGAGGATGTCCGCAAGAAGGCCAACCTCGACGCGCAAAAAATTGGTATGGAAATACTGGATGTGCGCTTAAAAAGAGTCGACTTTCCGGATAAAATCAGTGCTTCGGTTTTTGAACGGATGAACTCCGAGCGTCGCACCGTGGCCAGCCAGTTGCGCAGCGAAGGCGCGGCCGAGGCCGAGCGTATCCGTGCCGATGCCGACCGCCAGCGCGAAGTGCTGCTGGCCGAGGCCTATCGCAAGGCGCAGACGATGAAGGGCGAGGGCGATGCCCGTGCCGGCGCGATTTACGCGCAGGCCTACGGCAAGAATCCGGAGTTCTACGCTTTCTGGCGCAGCATGGATGCCTACAAGCAGACGATGCGAAGCAAGAGCGATGTGCTGGTGCTGGATCCGAGCTCCGAGTTCTTCAAGTACTTCAAGAGCACCAAGCCCGCGGCCAAGTAAGCGCGGGCAACGAGCCGGGGATAGACGGCAAGCTTATCAACAAGGCGGGATCGCGAATCCCGCCTTTTATTGTGTGTAGAGATAGATGCGTAATTGGCTGTTACCCGAATATGTTGCGGACATCCTGCCGGCCACCGCCCGTCAGGTTGAGTCTGCCAAGGCATCGATGCTTGAGCTGTTTCGTACCTCTGGCTACGAACTGGTCCTGCCACCGCTGATTGAATACTACGATGCACTGGTGACCCCGGAAGACGGCGCGCTGGCGATCAAGACCTTCAAGCTGGATGACCATTTCTCCGGTCGCCAGCTGGGGCTGCGTGCCGACATCACGCCACAGGTGGCGCGTATCGATGCCCATCTGCTGTCGCAGCGCACCGGCGTGACCCGGCTGTGCTACGCCGGCAGCGTGGTGCATTCGCGCCCGGACGGGCTGATGAGCTCGCGCGAGCCGCTGCAGGTGGGGGCGGAACTGTACGGCTATGCCGGCATTGAGGCCGACCTGGAAATCATCCGCTTGATGCTGACCTCGCTGCGCCAGATCGGCGTTGAAGGTCTGCGCCTGGATGTCGGCCATATGGGCCTGTTCCGCGGTCTGGTGCAGGCCGCCGGTCTTGGCCACGAACTGTCTGCCGAGGTGTTCTCGGTACTGCAGGCCAAGGACCTGTCGACGCTGCGCGAGTTGCTGGTTGATGTTGCCGAACCGTATCGCAGCGCCTTCCTCGCGCTGCCGGAGCTGTATGGTTCGCGCGCAGTGCTGGACAGGGCGCGTACCCACTTGCCGTCGCTGCCGGAAGTCGAGCTCGGCCTGATGCAGCTGGCTGCAGTGGCGAACTCGCTGGAAGGCGAGGTCGAGCTCAACTTTGACCTCACCGAATTGCGCGGCACCCACTACCACAACGGCCTGATGTTTGCCGCCTACGCCCCTGGCTGGGCGGAAGAGCTGGCGCGTGGCGGCCGTTACGACAACGTTGGCCGCCGCTTCGGCCGTGCCCGTCCGGCGACCGGTTTTAGTCTCGACCTGCGCGACCTGATCCGTATCCTGCCGCAGAACGAAAGTGCCAAGGGAATCAAGCTTGCGGCCAACCTGTTGCCGCAAGCGACAATAAAAGTGGCCGAACTGCGTGCGCGCGGCGAGAAGGTCATTGTGGATTATCTGGGCGAGTCTGCTGCCGCCCTGAATTGTGATCGTGAACTGGTCAAGGCTGGTGAAAACTGGCAGCTTGTACCGTTTAAGTAATTTGATTTCTGAAGAGAAGAGGTTTACCAATGTCCAAGAATGTCGTCGTAATCGGCACCCAGTGGGGTGACGAGGGCAAGGGCAAGATTGTTGACTGGCTGACAGACCATGCTCGCGGTGTTGTCCGCTTCCAGGGTGGTCACAACGCTGGTCATACTCTGGTTGTGAATGGCAAGAAGACCGTGTTGCGCTTGATCCCGTCGGGCATTCTGCGTGCCGGCGTCGAGTGCTTCATCGGTAACGGCGTGGTGCTGTCGCCGGAGGCGCTGCTCAAGGAAATCGACGAGCTGGAAACCGCCGGTGTCAATGTCGCCAGCCGCCTGAAGATCGCCGAAGCCTGCCCGTTGATCCTGCCATACCACGTGGCGCTGGATCTGGCACGCGAAGCGGCCAAGGGTGCCGGCAAGATCGGTACCACCGGTCGTGGCATCGGCCCGGCTTACGAAGACAAGGTGGCGCGCCGTGCGCTGCGCGTGATCGACCTGTTCGATCGCGAAGCCTTTGCCGCCAAGCTGAAGGAAAACGTCGACTACTACAACTTCCAGTTGACCGAGTACTTCAAGGTTGAGCCGGTAAGCTACGAAGCGATCCTGGAGCAGACCATGCTGCTGGCCGAGCGCATCAAGCCGATGGTGGCCGATGTGTCGCGCACGCTGTACGACCTGAACCAGGCCGACGTGCCACTGCTGTTCGAAGGCGCGCAAGGCACGCTGCTGGATATCGACCACGGTACCTACCCGTTCGTGACCTCGTCCAACTGTGTGGCTGGTGCCGCTGCGCCTGGCGCCGGTGTGGCACCGCAGATGCTCAACTACGTGCTGGGCATCGTGAAGGGTTACACCACCCGTGTCGGTTCCGGCCCGTTCCCGACCGAGCAGGACAACGAGATCGGTGCCTTCCTGGCCAAGCGCGGTAACGAGTTCGGTTCGGTCACTGGCCGTCCGCGTCGCTGTGGCTGGTTCGATGCCGCGGCACTGAAGCGCTCGATCCAGATCAACGGCGTCTCCGGCCTGTGCGTGACCAAGCTGGACGTGATGGACGGGCTGGAAGAGATCAAGCTGTGTGTTGGTTACACCCTGGATGGCAAGCAGGTTGATATCCTGCCCTTCGGCTCCGATGCGGTAACCAAGTGCCAGCCGGTGTACGAGACGCTGCCAGGCTGGAGCGAGTCCACCTTCGGTACCAAGCGCTGGGAAGACCTGCCTGCCAATGCGCAAGCCTACCTGACCCGCATCGCCGAAGTGTGCGGCGCACCGGTGGACATTGTATCGACCGGCCCGGATCGCGAAGAGACCATCGTGCTGCGCCATCCTTACGGTCTGTAAGGTTGCATGCTTCATGCAAGAGCCCGCTTCGGCGGGCTTTTTTGCGCCTGCGGCAAACGGTGTGGCGACTAGCAAAGGTTGGCCGCAGTGCCGGGCTTGGGTGCGGCAGCTACGTTGCAGTGTTGCTTGATGGTTGGCTACCCGCGTGGCAGCAGGGGGTAAGGCAAGGCTTGGTGGGTGATGCGTGGCGCCAACGATGGCGGTGTGGGGTGTGACCGGCTGGTCGGCGCGAGGGGGCGATACGGATTGCTGCAGTTTTTGCTGTGAAAATGCAAAAACACCGTTGAGATGTCTCAACGGTGTTTTTGTTTTGGTGCCCAAGAGAAGACTCGAACTTCCACACCCTTGCGGGCGCTAGGACCTGAACCTAGTGCGTCTACCAATTCCGC